>CAVPMM010000001.1:0-697844 GCA_963706525.1 uncultured beta proteobacterium
GACAGCCCGGACGGCCTCTATCCGATGCCGCCCCGAAACGGGCCGCCACAAGCGGACCGATCACCAGCCGGCCGGCAATGGCCGATAACACGTGAGACAAACATGAAAATGGAAAACCCCCAGCCGATGGCCTGGCATTTTTCCGAGCGCGCACAGCAGCTGCAAAGCTCGGTGATTCGCGACATCCTGAAAATCACCGCGCGTCCGGAAGTCATTTCGTTCGCCGGCGGCCTGCCGTCGCCGGCGACCTTCCCGGTCGAGCAGATGCGCGCCGCCTACGAGCGCGTGCTGACGCAGCAGGGCAAGACGGCGCTGCAATACGGCCCGACCGACGGCTACGCGCCGCTGCGCGAATGGATTGCCGATTCGCTGTCGAACGGCGGCGCGCGCATCGCGCCGGAACAGGTGCTGATGGTGTCGGGCTCGCAGCAGGCGCTCGACCTGCTGGGCAAGGTGCTGATCGACGAAGGCGACCGGGTGCTGGTGGAAACGCCGAGCTACCTCGGCGCGCTGCAGGCATTTTCGGTGTACCGACCGGAATTCGTCTCGGTGGCGACCGACGACGACGGCCTGGTGCCGGAAGCGGTGGCGGCACGGGCAGGGCGCGCGCATGCTGTACGCGCTGCCGAATTTCCAGAATCCGACCGGCCGCACGCTGTCGCTCGAGCGCCGCGCCGAGCTGGTGGAAACCTGCGCCCGCCTCGGCCTGCCGCTGATCGAGGACGATCCCTATGGCGCGCTGAGCTACCGCAAGCCGCTGCCGAAGATGCTCGGCATGAATCCGGACGGCGTGATCTACATGGGCTCGTTCTCGAAGGTGCTGACGCCGGGCATCCGCCTCGGCTACGTGGTGGCGCCGCTGCCGCTGGTGCGCCGCCTGGAGCTGGCCAAGCAGGCCGCCGACCTGCACACCGCGCAGCTGACGCAGATGGTGGTGCATGAAGTGGTCAAGGACGGCTTCCTCGACCAGCACATCCCGACCATCCGCACGCTGTACGCCAACCAGTGCCAGGCGATGCTGGACGCGCTGGAGGAGTACTTTCCGGCCGGCGTCAGCTGGACCCGGCCCGAAGGCGGCATGTTCATCTGGGTCACGCTGCCGAGGCATATCGACAGCATGAAGCTGCTGGACCAGGCGATCGCGCAGAACGTCGCCTTCGTGCCGGGCGCGCCGTTTTACGCCAATGAGCCGGAGCCGAATACCCTGCGCCTGAGTTTCGTGACCGTGCCGCCGGAAAAGATCCGGGACGGCATTCGCACGCTGGGCCAACTGATTCGAGCGACCGCGCAGTAAAGCCCGTACCGGCTTCGGACGGGGCGGCGCCGATGAGGACCGCCATCCCGGACGAAGCGGCTGCGCGGTCCGGTTGGACGCCGGGGCGAGCGGCGTCGACACTTGGGGAAACCGGCTGACCGCCTTGGCGCGATCGTATTGAAAAGCGGGGAAAAATCCAGTGTGCTCGGCGGCGTTTTGAGGGCCGGCCAACAATCCAGCAAGCCAGGGCAGCCGATATCCCGTATCGTTCGGCGCTCTCAGGCAGCGGTCTCGAACGGCTTTTGCTCCTGTATCAGCGCGGCAATTTTTTCGACCGCGGAGCGTAGCGCCGGGATATATTTTTTGGCCGCTTCATCCGTGCTCAATGCCCGCGTCAGGTAGACGATATTCAGGCTGGCCAACACCTTCTTCTCGTGGATGATCGGCATCGCGATCGCGCCGATTTTCTTTTCGCTGTCCCAGTCGCCATTGTTGGAGCCGAAACCGTCCAGGCGTACCCGCTGCACCAGGTTGCGGATGTAGCGCGCATCGCGAGCGAGCGGGGTTTGCGCATCGTTGCTGGCGGCAATCATCTGCAGAATGCCCTCGCGTTCCTCTTCTCCACAGTAGGAAAAATAGGCGCGTCCGCGGCCGTCAGCAGCATCGGCAGGCGCCGCCCGACCATCGAGCGGTGAAACGACAGCGGACTGAAGCGATGCGTGGTTTCGCGAACCTGCATCGCCTCGCCGTCCGGCGTGCTCAGGTCCGACGGCCACACCACCTTTTGCAGCAGTTCGCCCATCACCGGCGCGGCGATCGTCGAAATCCATTCGGAATCGGTAAATCCTTCGCTCAGTTCGCGCACTTTCAGCGCCAACCGGTAGCTATCGTCCGATTCGCTGCGCCGCACAAAACCGTCATCGATCAGCGTTTCCAGCAGGCGTCGCACCGTGGTGCGATGCAGCCCGGTGATCTGGCTCAGCTGGTTGCTGGTGGCCCGGCCGTTGGGCACGATGTTCAACGCACGCAGCAGGCCCAGTCCGCGCGTCAAGCCGCGTACCGTCTTGTAGGAGGGATTCTGGTCGGCAGCAGGCATAGCGATTTCCCACGAGATGAAGCCTGCATGATAAGGCGGTTGTGCACCTGGTGCACAGTCTTGCAGTTGTTTTGTTGAATGCACCGATCCTGCTTACTCTTCAACTCGTGCATTCGACAGACCAACCGAAGGACGAACATGACAACCGATCAGCAACCATTCCGCAGCATCTGGGCCGACTTGCGCGGCGTTTCATTCTCACAGGGCTGGATCGACGCCAAGGGCATTCAGACCCGTTACCTGCATGCGGGCGACAAGTCCAAGCCGGCATTGATTCTGTTGCACGGTGTCGGCGGCCATGCCGAAGCCTACGTCCGCAACCTGCAGGCGCATGCGTCCGCACTTTTCCACCTGGGCGATCGACATGATCGGCCACGGCTGGACCGACAAGTCGAACGTCGATCTGGAAATCAAGAACTACATCGACCATGTGCTGAAGTTCATGGACGCCGCCGGCATCGAAAAAGCCAGCTTCAGCGGCGAATCGCTGGGCGGCTGGGTAGCGGCGCGCTTGGCGATCGACCATCCGGACCGGATCGACCGTCTGGTGCTGAATACCGCCGGCGGCTCGCAAGCCGATCCGGTAGTGATGGAGCGGCTGAAAACGCTGTCGATGCGGGCGGCCACCGACCCCAGCTGGGAATTCATCAAGGCGCGCGTGGAATGGCTGATGGCCGACAAGTCGAAGGCCTACGACGACTTGGTGGCGACGCGCCAGGCGATCTACAGCCAGCCGGGCATGGCCGACGCGATGCGGCACAACATGATCCTGCAGGAAATGGAAGTGCGCCAGCGCAATATCCTGCGCGCCGACGACTACGGCCGCATCAAGGCACCGACCCTGGTGATCTGGACCTCGGACGACCCGACCGCCGACGTTGCCGAAGGGCGCCGCATGGCCTCGATGATTCCGGGTGCGCTGTTCACCGTGATGGAAGGTTGCGGACATTGGCCGCAATTCGAAGATCCGGAAGTGTTTAACCAGATGCACGTCGATTTCCTGCTGGGCAAACCGGTCAGCCGGGCGGCGCCGGTTCAGGGCTGAGCGCGACCGCTTCAGGACAGGGCTACTGGCAGAGATGCACATGCATACCCCATTTTCAAATTCGGAAAGACAGCCGGACGTGGTGATCGTCGGCGCCGGTCCGGTCGGTCTGCTGACGGCCAACTATCTGGGCGCCGCCGGTGTCTCGGTGCTGGTGCTCGAAAGCGGTGCCGAACTGATCGACTACCCGCGCGGCGTCGGCATGGATGACGAATGCCTGCGCTCGTTCCAGGCGGTCGGTCTGGCGGAGGCGGTGCTGCCGCATACCACGCCGTCGCATTGGATGCGCTTCGTCACCGCCAGCGGACGCTGCTTCGCCTCGATCGAGCCGCGCACCGACGAATTCGGCTGGTCGCGCCGCAATGCCTTCATCCAGCCGTTGGCCGACCGCGTCCTGCTGGACGGGCTGGCGCGCTATCCGCAGGTCGAAATCAGGTATTCGCACACGCTGGATACCTTCGCCCAGGACGATGCCGGCGTCACCCTGCAGGTGAAAGGCGCAGCCGGCGAGCCGCTGTCGATTCGTACCAGATACGTGGTCGGTTGCGACGGCGGCCGCAGCACGGTGCGCAAAACCCTGAATATTTCCTTCGACGGCGAGACCGATTCCAACCGCTGGGTCGTGATCGATCTCAACAACGATCCGCTGGGCAGTCCCAACGCCTACATGCACTGCGATCCGGCGCGGCCATATGTGTCGATCGCGTTGCCGCACGGTATCCGCCGCTTCGAATTCATGCTGTTTCCCGGCGAAGCCGAAGGCGACGTGGTGGCGCCCGATACCTTGCGCGGCATGCTGGCCAAGGTGGTGCCGAATCCGGACCGGGTCGACATGATCCGGGCTCGGGTCTATACCCACAACGGGCGGCTGGCCGCGCGTTTCCGCGATAGGCGCGTGATGCTGGCCGGCGATGCCGCCCACATCATGCCGGTCTGGCAAGGGCAGGGCTACAACAGCGGCATCCGCGACGCCACCAACCTGGCCTGGAAGCTGGCGCTGGTGGTGCACGGCATCGCTGACGACAAACTGCTCGACACCTACGGCGAAGAGCGGCGCGAGCACGCCGGCGCGATGATCGCGCTGTCGCAGACTGCCGGCAAGGTGTTTTCCCCGACCAACCGGGCGGTGGCGGCGATGCGCGACGGCCTGACCTGGCTGTTGAATTACGTGCCGCCGGTCAAGCGCTATTTCGTCGAAATGCGCTTCAAGCCGATGCCGCGCTATCGCACCGGTGCGCTGGTCTACGGCAGCAGCGTCAACGCCCATTCGCCGGTCGGGCGCATGTTCATCCAGCCCAGAGTCGTCACCGCCCCGGAGGGCAAGGAATTGCGGCTCGATGATGTCCTGGGACCATCGTTTTCGATCATTGCCTGGGGCGTTGATCCGACGTACTGGATGTCGGACGCAACGCGCGATTTCTGGGAAAAGCTCGGCACCAAAATCATTTCGGTGCGGCCGACGCCGCAGCTTGGGTATGAAATCGAGCGCCGGCCGGATGGCGTGACCGTGATCGGCGATGCACAGGGCCGGCTCAAGGAATGGTTCGGCAACCAGCCGGCGGCGATCGTATTTTTGCGTCCGGACCGCTTCGTGGCGGCGCTGTGCGCGCCGCAACAGATCGATGCCACCACGCAGTCGCTGGCCACCGTGCTGCATATTGAAAAAGGAAATCGCCATGATGGCAGCCAAGTTGCAATGCCTGTCGCACTCGCCGTTGATGGGGCTGGTTGATCCGGTCAACGCGACGGAGCAGGCAGCGCGGCAGGCGCTCGGAATCCTGAGGCAGGATCTCGAGCGGTTTGAGCCGGAACTGATTTTCCTGTTCGCACCGGACCACTACAACGGCTTTTTTTACGAGCTGATGCCGCAGTTCTGCATCGGCACCGCCGCCACCTCGATCGGCGATTTCAGCACGGCGCCGGGCGCGCTGAACGTGCCGTACGACATCGCGCTGGCCTGCGTCGAAGCGGTGCTGGCGGCCGAGGTCGATACCGCGCTGTCGCACCGGATGCAGGTCGACCACGGTTTTGCGCAACCGCTGGAATTACTGACCGGCGCGCTCGACCGCTATCCAGTGGTGCCGATCTTCATCAACGCGGTCGGCGTGCCTTTGCCGAGCATGAAGCGGGCGCGGCTGCTGGGCGACGCGGTCGGCCGGTTCGCCGCGACGCTGGGCAAGCGCGTGCTGTTCCTCGGCTCCGGCGGCCTGTCGCACAACCCGCCGGTGCCGCTGCTGCAGGGCGCCAGCCCGGACGTGGCCGAGCGGCTGATTGCCGGCCGCAACCCGAGCGCCGAGGCGCGCAGCGCGCGCGAGCAGAGAACCGTCGCCGCCGCGCACGCGTTTACCGCCGGTACCTCGACCATGCATCCGCTGAATCCGGAATGGGATCGGCGCTTCATGGAGTTGCTGCAGCTGCATGACTTCGCAGCGCTCGACGCGCTCGGCAACGCCGCCATGAGCGAAGCGGCCGGCGATTCGGTACACGAGGTGAAAACCTGGGTCGCCGCCAACGCTGCGATGGCGGCCGCGACGGGCGGCAACTACGAAGTGGAAGTCGGCTATTACCAGCCGATCCACGAATGGATCGCCGGCTTTGCGACCTTGCAGGGCAATGCCCGGCAGTGACGCGGCAACACCGAAGTGCAGATGCAGTAGACGTGAGTGACAACAATTCAACGCATGAAAACGCTGTTTTTAATCCTGGAGGGACAAAATGAATACCTGTAAAAAACTGATCGCGGTTGCAGTTCTGGGCAGCTTGACGCAGATGGCACAAGCGGACATCAACATCGGCGTGGTGGCGTCGTTTACCGGTCCGGCGGCGGCGCTCGGCAGCGACATCAAGCGGGCGGTAGCCTTGATGCCGACTTCGATCGGCAACGAAAAGATCAACTACATCCTGCTGGACGACGCCACCGACCCGACCACGGCGGTCAAGAGCACCCGCAAGCTGGTGTCCGAAGACAAGGTCGACGCGGTGATCGGGCCCAACACCAACCCCAACGCGGCGGCGATGATGCCGGTCGTCGACGAAGGCAAGACGCCGATGATCGTGATCACGCCCTACGATCCGCCGGCCGACAAGCGGGCCTGGGTATTCCGCTCGGTGCAGGGTGCCGATCTGATGGTGCAGCGGGTAGTCGACGATATGGTGCAGAACAAGGCCAAGACGGTCGGCTTCATCGGTTTCGCCGACAGCTGGGGCGACATCCTGCTGAAGGAACTGGAAAATTCCGCGCAGCCGGCGAACCTGAAAATCGTCGCCACCGAACGCTACAAGCGGCCGGATACCAGCGTCACCGGGCAAGTGCTGAAGCTGCTCGCGGCCAAGCCGGACGTGATCTTTGTCGGCGCCTCGGGCGCACCGGCGGCGCTGCCGCAAATCGAGCTGCGCAACCGCGGCTATACCGGAAAAATCTACCAGTCGCACGGCGTCACCAGCAAGGATTTCCTGCGCATCGGCGGCAAGAGCGTGGAGGGCGCCTTGATTCCAGTCGGACCGACCCTGGTGGCGGAACAACTGCCGGACAGCATGGCGAGCAAAAAGGTCGGCGTCGAATTGAATGCCGCCTACGAAAAGATGTACGGCGCCGACTCGCGCTCGACTTTCGCCGGCTCGACCTGGGATGCGTGGCTGTTGCTGCAAAACGCTTTGCCGGCCGCGCTGAAGGCCGCCAAGCCGGGCACGCCGGCGTTCCGCCAGGCCTTGCGTGACAGCCTGGAAGGCACCAAGGAACTGGTCGGCGTCAACGGCGTGTACAACATGACGCCGACCGACCATACCGGTCTCGACCTGCGCGCCCGCGTGCTGATCGAAGTCAACAACGGCCATTGGAAATACGTCAAGTAATGGGCGCGCCGGGCGGTTGCCGTCCGGCGCCGAATCCTCTTGCTGTGCTCGATGAGTGCAGCAAGACATCTAGCGGAAACTCAACGTGAACCAACAAAAAATCGCCGAAATCGCGCAACTGCTGCATATGGCGCAAGAAACCCGCGCACCGTGCTCGCCGGTGCGCGAGCTGATCCTGGAAGCGGCCGGCAACCAGGATCCGATTCGTGCCGCCTACGCGGTCCAGCAATGCAATACCCAGCGCATGCTGGCGGCCGGCGAGCGCCTGGTCGGGCGCAAGATCGGCCTGACCTCGGTCGCCGTGCAGAAGCAGCTCGGCGTCGATTCGCCCGACTTCGGCATGCTGTTTGCCGACATGGCGTTCGGCGACGGCGAGGAAATTCCGCTGTCGCGCACGCTGCAGCCGAAAGTGGAGGCGGAAATCGCGCTGGTGCTGGAACGCGACCTGAACCACGAGCGACATACCTTCGCCGACCTCATTTCCGCCACCGCCTATGCGCTGCCGGCGATCGAGGTGGTCGGCAGCCGCATCGACAACTGGGACATCAAGCTGGTCGACACGATCGCCGACAACGCCTCCAGCGGCGCTGTTCGTGCTCGGCTCGCGCCCGGCGCGGCTGGACCAGCTCGATCTGGTCAACTGCGCGATGTCGATGGAACGCGCCGGCGCAGCAGGTTTCCGCCGGCAGCGGCGCCGCCTGCCTCGGCAATCCGCTGAATGCGGCGGTCTGGCTGGCCGACATGATGGTGCGCGTCGGCACGCCGCTGCGAGCCGGCGACGTGCTGCTGACCGGCGCGCTCGGCCCGATGGTGGCGGTGGCGCCGGGCGACCGCTTCGTCGCCCGCATCGACGGCCTGGGCGAGGTGCGCGCGGTATTTGGCGAATGAGCAAAGCGACGAAACGGAAGCAGCATGAGGTCGAAGCAGAACAGCAACAGAAAGTCAGGTCGCCATCATCGGTTCGGGCAATATCGGCACCGACCTGATGATCAAGATCATGCGCCATCGGCAAGCATCTGCGAGATGGGCGCGTTGGTCGGCATCGATCCGGCATCCGACGGCCTGGCGCGCGCCGCGCGCCTGGGCGTGCCGATCGACCGCACGAAGGCATCGACGGCCTGATCGCGGCTGCCGGTGTTCGCCGAGATCGACATCGTGTTCGACGCCACCTCGGCCGGCGCGCACGCGCGCCACGACGCAGTTGCTGCGCGCCGCGGCAAGCGCGATGATCGACCTGACGCCGGCGGCGATCGGCCCCTACGTGCATGCCGGTGGTCAATCGGCGACGCGCATCTCGACGCGCCGAACGTCAACATGGTGACCTGCGGCGGCCAGGCGACGATCCCGATGGTCGCGGCGGTCGTCGCGCGTCGCGCCGGTGCATTACGCGCGAGATCGTCGCCTCGATCGCCTGCAAGTCGGCCGGGCCCCGGCACGCGCGCCAATATCGACGAATTCACCGAGACCACGTCGCGCGCGATCGACGAGGTCGGCGGCGCGCGAGCGCGGCAAGGCGATCATCATCCTCAATCCGGCCGAGCCGCCGATGATCATGCGCGACACCGTCTATTGCCTGGCCGCGCGGACGCCGACGCAGGACGCGATCGCGCGCCTCGGTCGCGGCGATGGTCGGCCGAGGTCGCAGGCCTACGTGCCCGGCTATCGCCTGAAGCAGGAGGTGCAGTTCGAGCGCTTCGGCGCCGAACAACGCCGCTGAACATGCCCGGGCATCGGCGAGCTTCGCCGGCCTCAAGGTCATCGATCTTCCTCGAAGTCGAAGGCGCCGCCCATTACCTGCCCGCCTATGCCGGCAATCTCGACATCATGACCTCGGCCGCGCTGGCGCACCGCCGAGACGATCGCCGGCGCAGCCTGCGCGGCCGAAGGCCGTCGACATGGACGACCATGTTCGACACGGCAAGAAACTCTACATCCAGGACGTCACGCTGCGCGACGGCATGCACGCGATCCGCCATCAGTATGGCATCGAGCATGTGCGGCGCGATCGCCCGCGCGCTCGACGAGGCCGGGTCGATGCGATCGAGGTCGCGCATGGCGACGGCCTGCAGCGGCTCGAGCTTCAACTACGGCTTCGGCGCGCATACCGATCTGGGAATGGATCGAGGCGGTGGCCGACAGTCGTCAAGCACGCGCAAGGTCACGACCCTGCTGCTGCCCGGCATCGGCACGGTCGAGGATCTGCAGCACGCCTACGACGCCGGCGCGCGCATCGGTGCGCGTCGCCACCCATTGCACCGAGGCCGACATCTCGCAGCCAGCATATCGAGCATGCGCGCAAGCTCGGCATGGACGCGGTCGGCTTCCTGATGATGAGCCACATGATCGAGCCCGCAGGCGCTGGCGCAGCAGGCCAAGCTGATGGAAAGCTATGGCGCGCACTGCGTCTATGTGACCGACTCGCGGCGGCGCGCTGAACATGGACGACTATCGCCGACGCGCTTCAAGGCCTATGACCGCGTGCTGAAGCCCGAGACCGAGCGCGGCATGCATGCGCATCACAATCTGTCGCTCGGCGTCGCCAATTCGATCGTCGCGCGTGCAGAACGGCGCGATGCGCATCGACGCCAGCCTGGCCGGCATGGGCGCGGGCGCCGGCAATGCGCCGCTGGAAGTGTTCATCGCCGCCGCCGACCGCATGGGCTGGAACCACGGCTGCGACCTGTTACGCAGCTGATGGACGCGGCCGAGGATCTGGTGCGCCCGCTGCAGGACCGGCCGGTGCGGGTCGACCGCGAGACGCTGGCGCTGGGCTATGCCGGCGTCTATTCGAGCTTCCTGCGCCATGCCGAAACGGCGGCGCGCAAGATACGGCCTCGACGACCCGCGACATCCTGGTCGAACTCGGCCGGCGCCGGATGGTCGGCGGCCAGGAAGACATGATCGTCGACGTCGCGCTCGACATGTTGAAAGAGGCCGAGCAGCGGCGCCCCGCCGGTCAATCCACCATGAGCGAAGCCGGATAGCGATTATCTGATCCGGCACCCCCGCTGGCATAGCAGCGATTGCGGTGGCCCGTAGCCCGCGTGCGATACGGCGTCGCGCCGATGCAGGCGCCGCCCCGGATCATGCCCCCAGAAAAGAGAGCAAGCACCCATGGATTTCTCGATCGTCGCCATTCTTGCGCAGGATGGCATCACTTCCGGCGCGATTTATGCGCTGCTGGCACTGGCCCTGGTGCTGGTGTTTTCGGTCACCCGCATCATATTTTTTCCGCAGGGCGAGTTCGTCGCCTTCGGCGCGCTGACGCTGGCCGCCTTGCAGGCGCAACGGCTGCCGCCGACCGCGTGGCTGCTGCTGGCATTGGGCGCACTGGTGTTCGTCGCCGAACTGGCCGCGCTGCTGCGCCGCCCGGAGCAGCGCCGGATTGCCGCGCGCGCGCTGCCGGCGCTGGCCGGAAATATCTGGCATTCCCGCTCGTGCCTGCTTTTGTGACGCAATGGCTGGCGCCGCATGCATTGCCGATGACGCTGCAGGTGGCGCTGGCGCTGGCGATCGTGGTGCCGATGGGGCCGCTGCTGTACCGGCTGGCTTACCAGCCGCTGGAAAAGGCGCCGGTGCTGATCCTGCTGATCGCCTCGGTGGCGCTGCATTTCATCCTGGTCGGCCTCGGCCTGTGGATGTTCGGTGCCGACGGTTTCCGCACGACGCCGTTTTCGGATGCGCAGTTCAATCTCGCCGGGCTGTCGATCTCCGGCCAGAGCCTGATCGTGCTGGCGGTGTCGGCGGCGCTGATCGTCGGTCTCTACCTGTATTTCGGCAAATCGCTATCGGGCAAGGCGCTGCGTGCGACGGCGGTCAATAGCCTCGGCGCGCAGCTGGTCGGCATCAGTCCCAGCCAGTCCGGCAAGCTGGCGATCACGCTGGCGGCGGCGATCGGCGCATTGTGCGGCATCCTGATCGCGCCGCTGACCACCATCTACTACGACTCCGGTTTCCTGATCGGCCTGAAGGGATTCGTCGGCGCCATTTTCGGCGGGCTTGGCAGCTATCCGCTGGCGGCCGTCGGCGCCATCGTCGTCGGCCTGCTGGAAAGCTATGCGTCGTTCTGGGCCAGCGCCTTCAAGGAAGTGATCGTGTTCACGCTGATCATCCCGATCCTGATCTGGCGCTCGCTGCTCAATCCGCATTCCGACGACGACGAGCATTGAAGAGGCTGCAATGAATCGCAATAAATATTTCCTGACTGGATTCGTCGCGCTGGTGGCCGTGCTGCCGCTGCTGCCGGTGCCGGAATTCTGGGTGACCCTGCTGAACTACATCGGCTTGTCGGCCATCGTCGCGCTCGGCTTGGTGCTGCTGACCGGCGTCGGCGGCCTGACCTCGTTCGGGCAGGCGGCATTCGTCGGCCTCGGCGCCTATGCGACCGCGTATCTGACGACGCAGATGGGGATGTCGCCGTGGCTGACGCTGCTGGCCGGCCTGGCGCTGACGCTGGTGGCCGCGTTCGTGTTGGGCATCGTATCGATGCGGCTGTCCGGCCACTACCTGCCGCTGGGCACCATCGCCTGGGGTCTGGCGCTGTATTTTTCGTTCGGCAATTTCGAATTCCTCGGCAAGTACGACGGCATCAACGACATACCGGTGCTGAGCCTGTTCGGCTTCGAACTGCGCGATGGCCGCGCGATGTATTACCTGATCTGGGCCGGGCTGCTGCTGTGCATGTGGTCGCTGCACAACCTGCTGCAATCGCGGCCGGGCCGGGCGATGCGGGCGATCAAGGGCGGCAGCACGATGGCCGAGGCGATGGGCGTGAACACCGCCTGGATGAAGGTGGTGATGTTCATCTATGCGGCGTTGCTGGCGTGCTTCTCCGGCTGGCTCTATGCGCACCTGCAGCGCGCGGTGAATCCGACCCCGTTCGGCGTCAACAACGGCATCGAATACCTGTTCATGGCGGTGGTCGGCGGCGCCGGCCATATCTGGGGCGCGATTTTCGGCGCCACGATATTCACCGTACTGAAGGATGCGCTGCAAGGGATGTTGCCGAAGCTGTTCGGCTCCAGCGGCAATTTCGAAATCATCGTCTTTGGCGTGCTGATGCTGCTGTTGCTGCAATACGCGCGCGATGGCATCTGGCCGTTCATCCGGCGTCTGGCGCCGCAGGCGCCGCCGGTCAAGGCACCGGCCACGGCGCCGGCATTGCCGCAGCGCGCCAAGCCGGCCGCGAACGACGTCATCCTGGAAGTCGACCGCGCGCGCAAGGAGTTCGGCGGCCTGGTCGCGGTCAACGACGTCAGCTTTGCCGTCAAGGCCGGCGAGATCGTCGGCCTGATCGGCCCCAACGGCGCCGGCAAGTCGACCACTTTCAATCTGGTTACCGGCGTACTGCCGCTCACCAAGGGCGAGGTGCGCTATCGCGGCGAGCGCATCTCGGGCCTGGCGTCGCGCCGGATCGTGCAGCGCGGCATCGCCCGCACCTTCCAGCACGTGCAGCTGCTGCCCACCATGAGCGTACTGGAGAACGTCGCCATCGGCGCCCATCTGCGCGGCGACTTCCGGCCGCAGGGCGGGGTGCTGGCCAGCGTGTTCGGCATCAACGGCGCGGAGGAAGCCAAGCTGCTGTTCGAGGCCAAGCGCCAACTGGAGCGGGTCGGCCTCGGCGACCTGCTGTACGAAGAGGCGGGCAGCCTGGCGCTGGGCCAGCAGCGGATCGTCGAAATCGCGCGCGCGCTGTGCTGCGACCCGACCCTGCTGTTGCTCGACGAGCCGGCCGCCGGCCTGCGCTACAAGGAAAAGCAGGCGCTGGCCGAATTGCTGCACAAGCTGAAGGCCGAAGGCATGAGCATCCTGCTGGTCGAGCACGACATGGATTTCGTGATGAACCTGACCGACCGCCTGGTGGTGATGGAATTCGGCACCAAGATTTCCGAAGGCGTGCCGCAAGACGTGCAAAACGATCCGGCGGTATTGGAAGCCTATCTGGGCGGCGTCGAATAAGGGATTGCGATGAGTCTGATTCTGGAACTGAAAAACCTGCACGTCCGCTACGGCAAGGTCGAGGCATTGCATGGCTGCAACCTGAAGGTGGAGGCGGGGCAGATCGTGACCGTGATCGGCCCCAACGGCGCTGGCAAGAGCACGATGCTGAACGCGATCATGGGCGCGCTGCCCACCACGGGCAGCGTCAGCGGCGACATCCACTACCTGGGCCAGGATGTGGGCGACCTGAAGCACGGAGGAGCGGGTCGCGCTCGGCATGTGCCGGTGCCGGAATCGCGCGAGCTGTTTTCTTCGATGAGCATCGAGGACAACTTGCAACTGGGTGCCTTTCGCCGGAAAAAGGCAGGCGACAGCAACTACATGGACCAGCTGCCGACCGTGTTCGAGCTGTTCCCGCGCCTGCTCGAACGGCGCAAGCAGGCAGCCGGCACGCTGTCCGGCGGCGAGCGGCAGATGCTGGCGGTCGGCCGGGCCCTGATGGCCAAGCCGCAACTGCTGATGCTGGACGAGCCCAGCCTCGGCCTGGCGCCGCTGATCACCAAGGAAATCTTTCGCACCATCAGCAGCTGCGCTAAACCGGCGTCGCCACGCTGCTGATCGAGCAGAATGCGCGGCCGCCGTGCAGGTCGCCGATTACGGCTATGTGCTGGAAACCGGCGACATGGCGCTGGAAGGCGCGGCTGCCGAACTGGCGGTTAATCCGCAGGTGATTGAAACCTATCTGGGCTTGGGGAAGCCGGACAAGGCTGATTGACGCTGCTCGCCGGCGAATACTTGCAGCCCCTGCCGGGCAGTGCTCGCATCACTTCCAAACGGCGTGAACGATTCCTGCCGCCAAGTGTGAGGCATGTCTTGGCTGACTGATTTCAGGACCGTTTTTGGCGTGCCAGATCTCGCTCACTCCCCGGTGGTCTCCTTGTCCGCCGGCGCGTCTGCCATTTGCGCAGCATCCGGCCAGACTACATAGTCATCCACCGCGTACAGCTTGCAGGGCTGGCCGGCGCTTTTCTGGCACGAGGCCAGCACGCGCTGCACCGGGTCGTCTCCATCCTCGGCCCAACTCCAGGCGCCATTCGGTCCGACCGCAAAGGCGCGCGGCAACGTCTTGCCCAGGAAGGCGCGATAGGCTTCGCGCCCGCGATCCTTCAGGTAGGGAATGGCATCGATATTATCGAGCGCGGCGAAATCGCTGCTCGGTATGCGCGGCTCTTCGAGCAGGGCGACCACTTGCTCGGTCGGCATGCCGATCTGCTCAGGAAATTTTCGGTTTCCGGCCACCAGACCTTCACGCCGTCGCAGCTGCCGATCATGCCGTGCGCGTCGTTCTTGAAGGTGCCAAAGGCGACCAGCTCGCGCGTTGCCGCCGCTGCCACATAGGCCTCGTGCAGGCGCGTGGCGAGTTCGGGATTGAAGTGCTATCGTTCGCGCCGTAAAACCACAGGCTGGGCACTGTCGCGTGCTGCCGAAGCGGGCGAAGGCATCGACCAGCGATGCCTGCCACGGGCAATCGCCGCTATGGGTACGCAAGCCGCCGGCGAAGTTGATCAGGCCTTTGACCCCGGGATAGTCGCGCATGCCGAATGCCAGCGTCGCCAGTCCGCCATACGATTGGCCGGCGACCAGGATGCCGTCCCGTCGACCCAGCGTTGGCCGACGGCAATTCGAGCGCCGCCTGCACGTCGGCTGGCTTGCACGTCTCCATTGCCGAACATGTTGCAGCCGTATTCGACATAGATTCCGCTCGAGTGCGCAAAACCCTTACGCATCGGGATGACGACGGCATAGCCGCGCTTGACGAATTCACGGCTCAGCGACAGGAAACGATCACGCGGCTGCAGGCGTCGGATTGCCCAGTGCCTTGCCATGATTCATGACCACCAGCGGAAAGGGACCATCGCCGGGCGGCTTGTAGATCGTGGTTTCGAGTTGCACGCTATCCGGTCCTTCGACGACCGGTAGCATCACTACTTTTTCATCCAGCGGCGCGCTGATCAGCTTCGGTTCGGCGAGGCAGGCGTGCGCGACCATCAGAGCACAGGCGGCAAGCAATGCCTTTGCCGCGCTGCGCTTGCGAGCGGCTTGGGAATCGGTCCTTGCCGCGTGTGCGGGTAAAGAGAAATTCGGCATACATCACCACAGGCTTCGGTTGCGAAAACGAATGTCGGGCGGCTTGCGCCGATCCGAACTTGCCTGTTGAAAATGCCGAAGGATTCGCTGGAAAAAATAAATGGCGATGGGCAGCATTTAGGCCAGGCAATTTTGCCTATCCTAAAGACCGCTTTGCCCTATATCAATACCCGATTATGCAACTTGGAAAAATTATTCTGCGCCAGTGATGAAGAAAAGGAACGCAACTTTCCTAAAAGAAAAATTATCTCGTCTTAAGTCAAAAAACGCGCAACCATCGGCCGCAAGCTTTTCACAGTTGCATGGCAGGCTCGACAACGGGGGTGAAAGGAGAATCGGTGGGAACCGATTCGGGGGAGGCCACGAGGAAGAGGAGGGTGGGCAGTAGCCCTGAGGGGCTGACAGCGCGGCAAGAACAGCCGCTAACACAGTAGCGGCGACGGCGAAGCAGGAAGCGGCGGAAGTTGTCCCGGGTTACGGGCCGCCGGCAAGAGTCGCGTGGGCGCGGTTCTTGCCGGCGCGAAGAAGTGCGGCAAAGAAGGCAAGCCACGTCCTGGCATCGCGTCTACCCGCCGATGCCAGGACGTGGTGGCATCCTTAGTGGCAGGATCCCGACAGGCAAGGGGACGCACATTCCTTTTTCGCGGCGCGCGGCGCTGTCAGCGATGCCAGCAGCCGCCGCAGTGTGCTTCCCAGCGATGCCGGCTGCTCGATGCGCACCGCGCCGCGGCCGACCGGTTCCACCAGCGTCAGGCGATCGGTTGGCACCACGAATTCCTGGCCGGGCAGGAGTTCGATGTCGGCCAGCTGATTGTAGGCGGTGATCCACAGGGTGCCGTTCAGCGCCTCGATCTTGCGGCCGCGCGCGTGGCGCAGGCGCAGCGGGTAGTTTTCGTGTAGCTCGAAGTCGAGTCGGGTGTTGTTGCGGGCAATGACTTTCGGTTCCATCTCGCTCTCCAGGTGATTCTACGTAGTCTCAGATTAGGCGTCCGGCGAGCATGGCAACAGATGCAGCAAAACGAAATTGTGACCATCACAGTTTGCATTCGACTAAACTGTACTGGTCGAAAATGTAGGGCGCTGTATCTATGCCGTCCCTGGTCTTGGTTACACACTGCAGCTATGTCCGCGCAGCCCAACCTCTACGAGAATCTGGCCGATGAACTAGGTGCCCTGATCGCCGGCCGCATCCTGGCGCCGGGCGACCGCCTGCCTTCGATCCGCCATCTGGCGCAGCAGAAACGGCTGTCCATCAGCACCGTGCAGCAGGCATTGCGCCTGCTGGAGGATCGCGGCCTGATCGATGCGCGGCCGCAGGCCGGGTTTTACGTGCGCCATCGCGCGCTGGCCTTGCACAGCATCGTCAGCGCGCCGGCGATGAAGGAGCCGATCTTCGTCGGCATCAACAATCTGTTGATGCGGATACTCGCCGCCAATGAATCGCCCGGCGTGGTCCAGCTCGGCTCGGCTTGGCCGCCCGACGAGTTGCTGCCGGTCAAGCGTATCCAGCGCATCGTCAGCAATATCGCGCGCCGCGCGCCGAGCCTGCTGACCAAGGAAAGCTGCAGCGCAATCAACGAGCCGAGTTTCGTGCGCCAGATCATGCGCCGCGCGCTCGACTGGGGCAAGTTCGACCCGCACGAGATCGTCGTCACCCATTCCTGCACCGAGGCGATCGGCCTGTGTCTGCGCGCGGTGGCCAAGCCCGGCGACACGATCGCGATCGAATCATCGACCTATTTCGTGCTGCTACAGCTGATCGAAAGCCTGGGCATGAAGGCGCTCGAGATCCCCACCCATCCGAAAACCGGCTTGTCGGTCGAAGCGCTGGAACTGGCGCTGGGCGAGGGGTTGGTACAGGCTTGCCTGCTGATCCCGAATGCCAACAATCCACTCGGCTGCGTGATGCCGGAAGAAAACAAGAAGCGGCTGGCGGCCTTGCTGGCACGTTACAAGGTGCCGCTGATCGAGGACGACGTGTTCGGCGACCTGTGCTTTACCAATGAGCGGCCGTGGCCGGTCAAGGCCTACGACACCAGCGGCTACGTCATGCTGTGCTCGTCGTTTTCGAAAGCGATCAGCCCGGCGGTGCGGGTCGGCTATGTGGTGGCAGGCCGTTACGCGCAGGAGGTGGCTTTTCTGAAAACCTTGTCGAGCGGCGCTACCAGCCATTTCTTCCAGGCCGTGGTCGCAGAGTTTCTCGATGGCGGCAGCTATGACAACCAGTTGCGCAAGATGCGCCGCACCTTGATGCAGCGGGCGGTACAGATGTCGGACGCGGTAGCGCAGGCGTTTCCGGCCGAATGCGCGATTTCCGAGCCGCAGGGCGGTTTCGTGCTATGGATCCAGTTGCCGAAGAACGTCGATTCCCTGGTGCTGCACAAGCGCGCGATCGAAAAGGGGATCGCGTTCATGCCGGGCCAGCTGTTTTCCGCCTGCGGCAAGCAAAAGAACTACATGAGGTTGAATTACGGCAACGCCTGGAGCCCGGCAATTGCCCGGGCGATCGAGGATCTCGGCATGCTGGTGCAGCGCGCCGCAGAAGCCGCCTGAGCCCATCCCGCACCGCGCTCTGTCTTAATATACCGGATCCAGTATATTTGAAGACCGTTTTTCTATAAGGGGAAATGGCACATTTTTCCTCATACTCCAGGAATTTATATTTCATCAGGGTTTTTTCGAGATCTTCGGCGCTACGCCGAGCGCTTCCATCTCTGGCTCCTCCCACAGAGCTGCGCCCCCGGCGCTGTGGCCGGCGTGAGCTAAATTTCCGTTATATTAATAAAAACATATGATGCAGGCGTACACTCGATTAAGTGTTTCCGCCGTACCGTAGAGCAGATCAACGGCGCCGTGAAGGGCGTGCCCAACGTGCTGGACACAAACCGGCCACGGCCAGCCGTCAATCGGAAAGGGAGCCATGACCGTTTTTGGGTTTCCGCAAGAGGATGCTGGGCCCTCGTTTCTCGGGAGCGCGAGCGCCGGGCCGCACCTGAGGCTTTCGACCGGCGGCGAAGCCCCGCACTTTCCCCCGGATGCGCCCGGCTACAGGAATGCATGGTCGCACTGGGGCGAAACGCTGCTTGCCTCGACTCCGGATTTTCATTGCGCATTCGACCTGCAAGGCCGCTTTTGCTATGTCAACCAGGCGCTGGCGGCGGCGCTGCAGCGGCCGGCGGCCGAAATCGTCGGCAAGCGCTTTGGCGAACTTGGCCATCCGCCCGACGCGGCAGCGGCCCTGGAGCGGCAGATTGCCGAGGCCATCCGCCACCGCCAGTCCGTGCGCTACGAGTCGCCGTTTACCGTGCCGGACGGCCGCGCCGGCCATTACGAATATCTGTTTACGCCGTTGGTCGCCAACGGCGGCGAAGTCGCGGCGGTGATCGGCTCGGCGCGCGACCTGGGGCCGCACAGGAAGCGCGAGCAGGAATGGCAGCTGGTGCATGAACAGCTCGAGGACCGCCTGCGGCAGCGCAGTGCCGAACTGCTCGAAATCAACCGGCGCTTGCAGGCGGAAATCGGCGAACGCGCGCTGGCGGAAAAAATGCTGCTCGAATCGCAGCTGCTGCTGCGCCATCTGGCCGCCCACCAGGAGCATCTGAAGGAAGACGAGCGCAAGCGTATCGCGCGCGAAATCCATGACGAACTAGGGCAGAACCTGCTGGCCTTGCGCATCGACGTGCTGCGCCTGCAGACGCGCGCCAGCCGGCATCCGGCCTTGAACGAGCGGGTCGGCCTGGCGCTGGAGCAGCTCGACCGCACCATCAAGTCGGTGCGCAGCGTGGTCAACAATCTGCGGCCGGCGGTGCTCGACCTCGGGCTGTATGCGGCGGTCGAATGGCAGGTCAAGGATTTCAGGCGCCGCAGCGGCATCGCCTGCGAACTGGTCGGCGATGACGATGGTTTTGACGCAGGGCTGGATGAACACCGTGCGCTTGCCGTTTTCCGTATCCTCCAGGAATCGCTGACCAATATCGCGCGCCACGCACGGGCCACCTGCGCCCGCATCGAATTGCGGCGCGACGCCGCCGCCCTGTTCATGACAGTCAGCGACGACGGCATCGGCATGGATACCGGTTCGGCGCGCAAGATCGACTCCTTCGGCCTGGTTGGCATCCGCGAGCGCATCAGCGCCCTGCAAGGAGTACTGGCGATCGACAGCGCGCCTGGCCGCGGCACCGCGCTGGCGGTGTCGATTCCGCTCGCCGGCGACGGCCAGGCCGGCGCTTAGCCCGGGCCGGCCTGTTCGGCCGGCGCCAGCGCGGTCGGCGCGATCTTCGCCGCCAATAGCTTGCCTTTGCGCGCGCGCTTGCCGATATGCGGCGCCAGCGCCGCGGCCGACAGCGCGATCTGCTGCGCCTTGCCGCCGCGTCCGCTGCCGGCGACCAGCACGCCTTTCTGGCTGATCGGCTGCGCCGCCAGCAGTGTTTCGCCCTTTTCCAGCTCCATCAGGATGACGCCGCGGCCGCCGCTGGCGAGCGCCTTGAGTTCCTCGCAGGCCGAACACCAGCAGCCGTCCCTTGGCCGACAGGCAGGCGACGGCGCTGGCGCTTTCGACCAGCGGCGCCGGCGCCAGCGGCTGGTCGCCGTCGTCGAGCGTGATGAAGGCCTTGCCGCCCCGGGTGCGGCTGAGCATGTCGCCGAGCCGGGCGGTAAAGCCGTAGCCGGCGCTGGACGCCAGCAGCAGCGTGCGCTCGGCGGCGCCGGCGAAGTAGTGCAACAGGCTGGCGCCGGCGGCCAGATCGATCAGGGTCGTGATCGGCACGCCGTCGCCGCGGCCGCTCGGCAGCGCCGCCACCGGCACCGAATAGATGCGGCCGTTGGAGCCGAAGGCCAGCAGGCTGTCGACGCGTGCGGCACTCGAACGCGCGCGTACATGCGGTCGCCGGCCTTGAACGAAAACTGGCCGGCGTCGTGGCCGTGGCCGCTGCGCGCGCGCACCCAGCCGTTGTGCGACACGATCACGGTCACCGGCTCGTCGACCACCTTCTGCTCGACCACCGCCTTTTCCGCTTCCTCGATCAGCGTGCGCCGGGCGTCGCCGAACTGCTTGGCGTCGGCTTCGATTTCCTTGATCACGCGCCGCTTCAGCGAGGCCGGGTTGTGCAGCAAGTCCTGCAGCGTCGCCTTTTCGCTGCGCAGTTCCGCCAGTTCCTGCTGCGATCTTGATCGCTTCCAGCCGCGCCAGCTGGCGCAGGCGGATTTCCAGGATGTCCTCGGCCTGGCGCTCGGACAGGCGGAAAGCCGCGATCAGCGCCGGCTTCGGCTCGTCCGACTGGCGGATGATGCGGATCACTTCGTCGATGTTCAGCAGGACCGCCTCGCGGCCTTCCAGGATATGGATGCGGTCGTCGATCTTTTGCAGCCGGAACTGCGTGCGGCGGGTCACCGTGGCGAAGCGGAAATCGATCCATTCCTGCAGGATCTCGGCTCAGGCCCTTCTGCCGCGGACGGCCGTCGCCGCCGATCATCACCAGGTTGATCGAGGCGCTCGATTCGAGCGAGGTATGCGCCAGCAGCAGCTTGGCGAATTCGTCCTGGTCCGAGGTTCTTCGATTTCGGCTCGAACACCAGCCGCACCGGCGCATCGCGCCCGGATTCGTCGCGCACGGTGTCGAGCTGCGCCAGCAGCGTCTGCTTGTTGGCCAGCTGGTCCGGCGCTCAGCGATTTCTTGCCGAGCTGGATTTTCGGGTTGGTCAGCTCCTCGATTTCTTCCAGCACCTTTTGCGACGAGGTGCCGGGCGGCAGTTCGGTCACCACCAGCTGCCACTGGCCGCGCGCCAGGTCTTCGATCTTCCAGCGCGCCCGCACCTTGAGGCTGCCGCGCCCGCTCTGGTACATCTCGGCCAGCGCGGTCGCCGAGGTGATGATCTGGCCGCCGCCGGGAAAATCGGGGCCGGGCACGAGCGCCATCAGTTCCGCATGCGGCAGCTTCGGATTGCGGATCAGCGCTACCGCCGCCTGCGCCACTTCCTGCAGGTTGTGCGACGGGATCTCGGTGGCCAGGCCGACCGCGATGCCGGAGGCGCCGTTCAAGAGCACGAACGGCAGCCGCGCCGGCAGCAGCCTCGGCTCTTCGGTCGAGCCGTCGTAGTTGGGCTGGAAGTCGACCGTGCCCATGTCGATTTCGTCCAGCAGCAGCTTGGCGATCGGCGTCAGGCGCGCTTCGGTGTAGCGCATCGCCGCCGCGCCGTCGCCGTCGCGCGAACCGAAGTTGCCGTGGCCGTCGATCAGCGGGTAGCGCAGCGAGAAGTCCTGCGCCATGCGCACCAGCGCGTCGTACACCGACTGGTCGCCGTGCGGATGCAGCTTGCCCAGCACGTCGCCGACCACCGCTGCCGACTTGCGCGGCTTGGCGGCGGCATTCAGCGCCAGTTCGTGCATCGCGTACAGGATGCGGCGCTGCACCGGTTTCTGGCCGTCGCAAACGTCCGGCAGCGCGCGCCCCTTGACCACCGAAATCGCGTAATCGAGATAGGCGCGTTCGGCAAAGGTGGCAAGGGTCAGGGATTCGCCGTCGGCGGCGGGGGCTTCGAAGAGATTGGCTTGTTCGGTCATCTTATTCTGCAAATGAATCGGGTACGTAAGCGGGAAGAACGGACGGTTCCGGCAACTCGGACAGCTCGGCCAGATTCTGGCGTGCCGGCAGCGTCATGTGGATGCGATTGGTGCGCTGGTGGCGGAGCGCGGTTTCCTGCGGCTGATACAACTGGTAGAACGCGGTCACCAGTTTCACGTAGTTGCGCGTTTCCGGATAGGGTGGAATCTTGTTGTCGTATTTCTGCACCGCGCCTTCGCCGGCATTGTAGGAAGCCAATACCAGGTCCGGCCGCGTCGGAAACAGCTGCTGCAGGTCGCGCAGATAGCGGGCGCCGAGGTGGATGTTGACCTTCGGATCGGCCAGTTTCTGCACCAGGCTTTTCTTTTTGTCGCCCTGCAATCCATAGCGCGCCGCGGTGGCCGGCAGCACCTGCATCAGGCCGACCGCGCCTTTGGCCGAGACGGCGCTCGGATTGAAGCCGGATTCGGCGGCCATCACCGCTTTCAGCAGCGCCGGCTCGAGATCGAATTCGCGCGCCGCCTGATTCAACAGCGCCTCGTATTTCTTCAGGTTGGGGTGTTGCGACAGTGCCTGCATCAGCGGCGATGCCTGCGATGCCGGCAATTCCGGCTTTTTCGTCAGCTTGCCGGGCGTCATCAGGTCGGCCGCATCGAAAGGCTTGTCGCCGCCGCGCAAGAACAGCCGGTAGCGGCTGTCCAGCTTGACGGTGGAAAAATGCGCCATGCCCTGTTCGTCGACATAGCCGTAGACGTCGGCCAACGCAGCCTGCGGCAGCGCGCCGCACATGATCCACAAGCCGGCCGCGATGGTAGCCGACGGCCGCATCAGATGTCCGCTTCCGCTTCGTTGCCGTGCTCTTCGAGCCAGGCGCGGCGCGCCGCCGCTTCGCCCTTGCCCATCAGCATGTTGAAGCGGGCTTCGGAAGCTTGGGCGCCGAAGTCGCCGAGCGTGACCGGCAGCAGGCGCCGCGTATCAGGATTCATCGTGGTTTCCCATAACTGTTCGGCATTCATTTCGCCCAGCCCCTTGAAGCGGGAGATGCTCCAGCCGCCGTCCTTGACGCCATCCTTCTTCAGCTTGTCTTCGATCGCCGTCAGTTCGCCGTCGTCCAGCGCATACAGCTTCTGGGCCGGCTTCTTGCCGCGTGCCGGAGCATCGACGCGGTATAGCGGCGGGCGCGCGACGCAGACGTGGCCGCGCTCGATCAATTGCGGAAAATGCCTGAAGAATAGCGTCAGCAGCAGTACCTGGATATGCGATCCGTCAACGTCGGCGTCGGAAAGGATGCAGATCTTGCCGTAGCGCAGGCTGCCGAAATCCGGCGTGTCGTGGCGGCCATGCGGATCGACGCCGATCGCCACCGCCATGTCGTGGATCTCATTGTTGGCGAACAGGCGGTCGCGCTCGGTTTCCCAGGAATTCAAGCACCTTGCCGCGCAGCGGCAGGATCGCCTGGAATTCCTTGTCGCGGCCCATCTTGGCCGAGCCGCCGGCGGAATCGCCTTCGACCAGGAACAGTTCGTTGCGGGAAATGTCGTGCGATTCGCAATCGGTCAGCTTGCCCGGCAGCACCGCCACGCCCGAGGATTTTTTCTTTTCGACCTTCTGCGCCGAACGCAGCCGCGTCTGCGCCTGCTTGATCACCAGATCCGCCAGCTTCTTGCCGTGCTCGACATGCTGGTTCAGCCACAGCTCCAGCGCCGGCCGCGTGAAGCCGGACACCAGCCGCACCGCATCGCGCGAATTCAGGCGCTCCTTGATCTGGCCCTGGAACTGCGGATCGAGCACCTTGGCCGACAGCACGAAGGAGACGCGCGCGAACACGTCTTCCGGCAGCAGCTTGACGCCTTTCGGCAGCAGCGAATGCATTTCGACGAAGCTCTTGACCGCGCCGAACAGGCCATCGCGCAAGCCCGATTCGTGGGTGCCGCCGGCCGGCGTCGGAATCAGGTTGACGTAGGATTCGCGCACCACGCTGCCTTCCTCGGTCCAAGCTACCACCCAGGCCGCGCCTTCGCCCTCGGCGAAGCCGTCGGCATCGGCCGGCGCGTACTGCTCGCCCTCGAACAGCGGGATCAGCGGTTCGCCATGCCCGGCCTGCGCCAGCGATTCGACCAGGTAGCCGCGCAGGCCGTGCTCGTAGTGCCAGGTCTGGCGCTGCTCTTCGTTCTTGCCGCTCTTGGCGGTCACCAGCGTGACGGTGACGCCGGGCAGCAGCACCGCCTTGGAGCGCAGCAGGCGCTGCAATTCGGCTTGCGGGATGACGGCCGAGTCGAAATATTTCGGATTCGGCCAGACCGTGACGCGGGTGCCGGACTTTTTGTCGGCGCGCGCGGCCGGCGCCGAACTCAGCGCTTCGATCACATCGCCGTTGGCGAACGCCATGCGATGCATGCCGTTGCCGCGCTCGTCCTTGCGCCACACCGTGATTTCGAGGCGCGACGACAGCGCGTTGGTGACCGAGACGCCGACGCCGTGCAGGCCGCCGGAAAACGCATAGGCGCCATCCGGTTCCCTTGTCGAACTTGCCGCCGGCATGCAGCCGCGTGAAGACGATTTCGACGGTCGGCACGCCTTCTTCGGGGTGCAGGCCGACCGGGATGCCGCGGCCGTCGTCCTCGACGCTGACGCTGCCGTCGGCGTTCAGCGTCACCGTGATCTGCTTGCCGTAACCGCCGAGCGCCTCGTCGGAGGCGTTGTCGATCACTTCGGCCAGGATGTGCAGCGGATTTTCGGTGCGGGTATACATGCCCGGCCGCTGTTTGACCGGTTCAAGCCCCTTGAGGACGCGGATGGAAGCTTCGCTGTAATCGGACGCAGAGGTTTTTTTGGTGGCCATGCAATTCAAGGTAATGGAAGAGTGCGCTTTGTTAAAAGCGCTCGAAGGGAATGCAAAAGATTTGCATTCTAATGAAAAACTGCCGACATCGCGGCAAGAGGGTGAGCGGCCTGCAAAAAATTATCCGCTGCGACGCTACGGAAATATTTTGTATTGCCGCGGAAAAAGCGGGAGAATCCATGCGATCGTTTCGTTATTGAAATTGCAAACAAATTCACCTCGGCAAACATCCCTGCATTCCAAAATCCTGAGCACAGACCCATGCTGTTCGATTCACCATGACCAAGTCCCAGCCGCCCGTGGCGGTACGCCTCATCGGTTTTCCCGAGCAGGAAGCCAGCATTTTAGAAGCGACGCTGCCGGTCGAACAAAGCCGGCGCTATCGCTACTTCCGCTTGCCGGAGCACAGCTTACAGGACGCCGACCTGTTTCTGGCCAATGCCGACCAACTGGCCGCGCTGACGACCCTATCCGCCCTCGGCCCGAGCGAACTGCGGCCGGCGCTGCTGATCGGTGCGCCGCCGCTGGCATTGCCGCACCCGTGCATACCGAGACCGATACGCTGGAACCGCTTGTTCGAGGAGCTCAATTTGCTGATGGAAAAACGGCGGCAACTGTGGGCGCAGCTGGATGCCGCCCAGCGCATCGCGGTGCCGGAGCGGCGCCGCCGCCCCCGCGTCGATTTCGACCTGACCGATCCGGCCGAGTACCTGCGCATGCGCGCCCCTGCCGCGCCCGAGGGCGGCGTGCTGCTGGTGGGGGGAGCGCCGCCGCTGCAGGAGATGCTGGCGCGTTTCCTGCAGCCGTACAGCATTGCAGTCGAACACGTCGATAGCGCGGCGGCGGCACTGGAAGCTTGCACCCGGCAACGCCCGACGCTGGTGCTGATCGATGTCCTGGCCCCCGAGGCCAATCCCTATCACCTGTGTGCCGCCATCAAGAAACGCGCCGGCGCCACCCGGATCACGGTGATTTTTCTGACCGGCAAGGGATTCCGCTACGACCGCATCGAAGCCAGTGCAGCCGGTTGCGACGGCACCGTGGCGTTGCCGCTGCCGCCGCAGCACTGGCTGCCGCTATTGAACAAGTTGCTGCCGCTGGCGCACTGAGCGGCTTCGCACCGGTCTGCCAGGGTCTACTTGCTGAGCAGCCGCATGCCGCGTTCCAGCCCTTCAATGGTGACCGGGAACATGCGATTGTTCATGATCTGGCGGATCACCGAAATCGACTGCCGGTATTGCCACAGGCCTTCCGGCTCGGGATTCAGCCAGATGAACTTGGGGAAGGCGCTGGTGAAGCGCTGCAGCCAGACCGCGCCGGCTTCCTCGTTGTTGTATTCGACCGAGCCGCCCGGCTGCAGGATTTCATACGGGCTCATGGTGGCGTCGCCGACGAAGATCAGCTTGGTGTCCGGCGTGTACTTGCGCAGGATGTCCCAGGTCGGGAAGCGTTCGGCGTGGCGGCGCCGGTTGTTCTTCCACAGGTAGTCGTAGACGCAGTTGTGGAAGTAGAAGAACTCCATGTTCTTGAACTCGGTCTTGGAGGCCGAGAACAATTCCTCGGTGCGCGCGATGTGGTCGTCCATGGTGCCGCCGACGTCGAACAGCATCAGCACCTTGATGTTGTTCTTGCGCTCCGGCTGCATCTTGATGTCGAGGTAGCCGGCATTGTTGGCGGTGGCGCGGATGGTGTCGTCCAGCGCCAGCTCGTCTTCGGCGCCTTCGCGCGCGAACTTGCGCAGGCGGCGCAGCGCCACCTTGATGTTGCGCGTGCCGAGTTCGCGCTCGCCGTCGTAGTCGCGGTAGGCGCGCGCATCCCACACCTTGACCGCGGTGCGGTTGCCGCCCTTGCCGCCGATGCGGATGCCTTCCGGGTTGGTGCCGCCGTGGCCGAAGGGCGAAGTGCCGCCGGTGCCGATCCACTTGCTGCCGCCTTCGTGGCGCTCCTTCTGTTCTTCCAGCAGCTGCTTCAGGCGGTCCATCAGCTTGTCGTAGCCGAATTTCTCCAGCTGCGGCGATCTGTTCCGGCGTCAGCTCGCGCTTCATGCGCTTGCACCAGCCAGTCGAGCGGGATCTCGCCGTTCTTGTCGAACACCGCCTCGATGCCCTTGAAGTACTGGCCGAAGGCCTGGTCGAACTTGTCGTAGTGCGCTTCGTCCTTGACCAGCGTCATGCGCGACAGGTAATAGAAATCGTCGAGCGAGGGGCGGATCACGCTCTTTTGCATCGCCTCCAGCAGGATCAGGA
Source organism: uncultured beta proteobacterium (assembly GCA_963706525.1). GTDB lineage: Bacteria > Pseudomonadota > Gammaproteobacteria > Burkholderiales > Burkholderiaceae_D > DATJCV01. Next base: position 26,985 of record CAVPMM010000001.1, read on the forward strand.
ATTCCTTGATCGAGACCGGGATCTTGGCGTCTTTCAGCGTGAAGAAAAAATCGATCAGCACGGCGTTTCCTTGCGGTCGAGTTTGAATTGCAGATGGCGCCTGATCGTCGGCCATTCCGAGGCGATGATGCGAGAACACCACGGTGTCGCGCAAGGAGCCGTCGGCCAGCCGCTGGTGGTTGCGCAGGATGCCGTCCTGCTTGGCGCCGAGGCGGGCGATCGCCGCGCGCGATTGCTGGTTCATCCAGTGCGTGCGGAATTCGACCGCGATGCAGGCCCAGGTCTCGAACGCATGCGTCAAGCAGCAGCAGCTTGGCTTCGGTATTGATCGCGGTGCGCTGCGCGCTTTGGGCGTACCAGGTCGAGCCGATTTCGAGGCGGTGGTTGGCGGCGTCGATGTGCATGTAGGTGGTCATGCCGCACAGCGCGCCGGTGTCGCTGCGGCGGATCGCGAACGGCAGCATGCTGCCTTGCTGCTGCAGGCCGAGGCGGCGCTCGATCTCGGCCTGCATCTGTTCCGGCGCCGGCACCGAGGTGTACCAGAGCTTCCACAGTTCGCCGTCGGCGGCGGCCGCAGCCAGCGCATCGCGGTGCGCCAGCGTCAGCGGCTCCAGCGCCACATGGCGGCCGGCGAGGGTGAGCGGTTCGATCGCGATCATGGCTGCGGTACTGGGGCGATGCCTATGCGTGCGGGAGTATTTTTAAAGATGCCCGTAATGCGTCCGAAAATGGCCGATTTTACGGCATACTCCCTGTTTATCGGTTTGCGCGCGACATGAATACCAGGCGTTCGAACAGGTGCACGTCCTGCTCGTTCTTCAGCAGCGCGCCGTGCAGCGGCGGCACCACGGTCTTGGCGTCCTTGCTGCGCAGCGCTTCCGGCGGGATGTCTTCGGCCAGCAGCAGTTTCAGCCAGTCCAGCAGTTCCGAGGTCGACGGCTTCTTCTTCAGGCCCGGCACTTCGCGCACTTCATAGAAGGTGTGCAGGGCCTGCGCCAGCAAGTCCTTTTTCAGGTTCGGGAAGTGCACGTCGACGATGTCCTGCATCGTGTCCTTGTCGGGAAACTTGATGTAGTGGAAGAAGCAGCGGCGCAGGAAGGCGTCCGGCAATTCCTTTTCATTGTTGGAGGTGATGATCACCAGCGGCCGGTGCTTGGCCGTCACCATTTCGCGCGTCTCGTAGACGTAGAACTCCATGCGGTCGAGTTCGCGCAAGCAGGTCGTTCGGAAACTCGATGTCGGCCTTGTCGATCTCGTCGATCAGGAGCACCACCTGTTCGCCGGCGGTGAAGGCTTGCCACAGCACGCCCTTGACGATGTAGTTGTGGATGTCCTTGACGCGCTCGTCGCCCAGCTGCGAATCGCGCAGGCGCGACACCGCGTCGTATTCGTACAGTCCCTGCTGCGCCTTGGTGGTGGACTTGACGTGCCATTGCAGCAGCGGCATGTCGAGCGCGGCGGCCACTTCCTCGGCCAGCATGGTCTTGCCGGTGCCCGGTTCGCCCTTGATCAGCAGCGGCCGCTGCAGCCGCAAGGCGGCGTTGACGGCCAGTTTCAGGTCGTCGGTGGCAACATAAGTCTGGGAACCTTCGAAACGCGTGTCTTGTCGCATAGCCGGTGTCATCAAGAAGAAAATAAGACCAAGTATAAGCGAGATCGCGATCGCCGCCGTGCGCCGCGCCAGCCTGCGGACTGCCATGCCTTACGAGGAAAAATGCTGATTCCCCACATGAAAATGTTGTTCCTGAAAATCTGCGTCTTCTGGCGCCGGTTCCGCCGTGGCGCGCGCGCCCGGCGCCAGCCGCACCTGCATTACGAATCGCAGGTGGCGGCGCTGATGGGCCGCGCCAATCCGTTCGCCTCCTGGGACGAGCGCGCCAACTGGATGCTCGACGTCGTCGAATGGCTACGGCGCGAACAGACGCGCTCGCCGCGTCCGCGCCAGCAGCGTGCCCGTTTCCTGCTGGACTGGCTGGACCGCCACCGCGACGTGCGGCGCCTGGTGCAGACCACCTTGCAAAAAACCTTGCGCGAGGCCAGCGGCCCCGAACTGTTTTCCGCCACCGGCTTGCCGCACGAACCGGCGTTCTTCAGCGAACTGGGCGAACGCCTCGCGAAAAAACTGTTGCCGCGCGCGCCGGCCAACATGGACCTGTCGGCCCTGTTCACCGCGATGTTCCCGAAGCCGGCCGACGCCGAGTGGCTGCTCGGCCTGGAGCGCCCGATCCTGCGGCGGCTGTGGAAGCTGGCGGCCGACGACGGCATCGCGCACGGCTTCCGGCAGCAGATCGACGAGGCCATGACCTATCTGGTGACGGTGGTGATCTCGGTCGGCATCAGCCCAGCCTTCCGCCAGCGGCTGGGCCCGAAATTACCGCTGCAGGCGACGCCGTTCATGGCGCTGCGGCGCGAGCTGGAAAAATTTCTGGTGGCGCCCGCGCATGACGAGGCGGCATTGCGCAGCGTGCGCATGCTGGTGGCCGTGTGCCAGGCGCAGACCGACAAGATTTATGCCCACCTGGATGAATACGGCGTCTCGGTCAGCCTGGTGTACAAGGTCGAGCGCATGCGCGCGCAACTGGCGCGCATCGGCTGCCTGATCGATTTGCGCGCGGCCTCCGGCGATAGCGATGACACGGCGCAAGTACAGGCGCAGGCGCTGTTGGGCGACCTGATCGCGGCGCATCATAGGCGTTCCTCGGTGAAAGGGCTGGTGCGGCGCAGCTTCGCGCTGCTGGCGCGCAAGATGGTCGAACGCAACACCGAACACGGCGAGCATTACCGCGCCCGCGATCGCGGCGAATACCGGATCTTGCTGAGGGCGGCCGCCATCGGCGGCGGCGTCGTCTCGTTCGCGGTGCTGGGCAAATTCCTGCTGCCCGGCGGCGGCCCGCAGTTTTTCGAAGGTGTCTTCATGTCGCTCGGCTATGCCGCGGCGTTCCTGGCGCTTGCCGCCGGCGGCGGTGTGCTGGCCGCATGCCAGCCGGCGGTGACGGCGCCCGCGCTGGCCGCGCGGATGGGCACGCTGGATACCCTGGTGGGATTGCGCGGCCTGTTGACCGAAGCGGCGTTTTTGCTGCGCGCCCAGAGCGCGGCGCTGGTCGGCAACCTGCTGGCGGTGATACCGGCGGTGGCGGCGCTCGCGCTGGCGCTGGCCTGGATTCGCGGCAACCCCCCTTTGAGTGCCGAACAGGCGCATGCGATGCTGAAAAATCTGTCGCTGGTCGGGCCGACGCCGTTGCTGGCCGCGTTCACCGGTGTGCTGCTGTGGCTGGCCGGCCTGGTCGCCGGCTTCGCCGACAACTGGTTCGCGCTGCGCCGGCTGCGCCAGGCGCTGGCGCAGCACCGGCGCCTGGTGCACATCCTGGGGCCGGGGCGGGCCGAACGCTGGGCGCACTGGCTGGAGCGCAACCTGGCGCGCATCACCGGTTATGTCGCGCTGGCGGTTTTGCTGGGCATGGCGCCGGTGGTCGCGCAATTTTTCGGCGTGCCGCTTGGCGTGCGACACGTGACGCTGGCGGCCGGCGCGCTGAGCGCGGCCGGTGCCAGTCTCGGCTGGGGCGTGCTGGCGACGCCGGAATTCTGGCTGGGAGCGGGCGGCGTTGCCGTGACCGGGCTCTTGAATATCGGCGTGGCCTTCGGCTGCGCGCTGGCCTTGGCGCTCGGCGCGCGCGAAGTGCCGGGACGCACGCGGCGCCTGGTGCTGCGCGCCTTGCTGCGGCGCATGCTGGCGGCCCCCGGCTTTTTCCTGTTGCCGGCGACGGCGGCCGGCCGCGCCGAGCTGGGCGCGCCCCAAGCGGCGGCCGGCGTCGCGCCTCCGAACAAGCGCTGGCGCGCCTAGCAATGCCGGCGTCTCCGATGTTTGGACTAAGCAATATTCTTGCGGTAGAATTAAGCGCTTTTCGTGTCGCGGAGTGACAGGCTTCGCGCAACCCGTGCTGCTGAATTCTTGCACCAACCAGAGTCGCTTTAATTTATTCCGCTTAACATGAAAAAAATATTCGCCTTTCTCGCGCTTGCGGCGGTTGCCAATCTTGGCCTTGCCGCAGACGTGACCGGCAATGCCAAGGCAGCTGAAAACAAAGTCGCGATGTGCATCGGCTGCCACGGCATTCCAGGTTATAAAACCGCGTTTCCTGAAGTCTACGAAGTTCCGATGCTGGGCGGCCAAAGCGCCAAATACATCGAGAGCGCACTGCAAGCCTACAAGAAAGGCGACCGCAAGCATCCCTCCATGCGCGGTATCGCAGAGAGCCTCTCGGATCAGGACATGGCCGATCTGGCGGCCTATTACGCACAGCAAAAATAACGGAAACGCACATGAATAAAGTTCTCACTTCGCTGGTGGCCGTAGTTTGCGCAACCGCCGCCGCCGGCGCACTGGCGGGCGGCAATGTCGAAGCCGGCAAGGCCGCCGCTACCAAGTTCAATTGCGCCGCCTGCCACGGTGCCGACTACAACACGCCGATTGATCCCAGCTATCCGAAACTGGCCGGCCAGCATCAGGATTACCTGCAGCACGCGCTGATCGAATATCAGCGCGGCGCCAACGGCGCCAATGGCCGTGGCAATGCGATCATGGGCGCGCAGGCGAAGGCGCTGTCGCGTCAGGACATCCAGAACATCGCGGCCTATCTGCACAGCTTGCCGGGCACCCTGGTGCTGCGCAAATAAGCAGGCGGCACGCCTTCGCAGGATAAAAAAACCACGGTTCTCCCGTGGTTTTTTTATGGCGGCAGCTGGGACGGCGCACAGGCCCCTGGGGCTTGCCGTGGGCCATGGATGCAGGCGCTGGAACCGTGATTCTGTTTGGCAATGCCAGGAGGCGGACGTGCTCGCTTCCTGCCTTCAGGAGTTTGCCGTGTCCGAAGACCAGAACGATCCCGCCGCGCACCCGACCGCCTCCGAGCTCGCGCGCTCGCTCAACATCCCGCCGCGGCCGGCGCTGCTCATGGCTTTGCAGCGCGAAATGCGCAAGGACGATCCGCATCTCAAGAAAATTGCGCAACTGCTCGAACGCGACGTGGCCATGGCCGGCAATCTGCTGGAGACCGCCAATTCGGCGTTCTTCAGCTTGCGGCGGCGGGTCGAAACGGTGGAAGACGCCGTGGCATTGATCGGCATGGATCAATGCGGCGCGGTCATGACGGGGCTGATCGCTCGAAGGGTACTGGCCAATGGCCGCACCATGATGGCCCGCTTCTGGGATGTTTCCGAAAAGCGCTCGCGCGGCATGAGCTACGTCGCCACGGCCACGGGCGCCGTGGCGCCGGAACTGGCCCATACCTTCGGGCTGTTTTGCGACATCGGCATTCCTCTCCTGAAGGCGCATTTTCCCTCCTACCTGGCAACGCTTGCCATCGCCAACCGCCCTGACGCCGGGCGCTTCGTCGCAATCGAAGAGGCGCGGCACGGCATCGATCACGCCCGGGTGGGCGCGCTGCTGGCGGAAAATTGGGGCATGTCGCCGGAAGTGGTGCAGGCGATCCGGATGCACCATGGCTACGAGGTCTTGTACGAGGACTGCGTGCCGATCACGGTGCGGGCGTTGGTGGCGTCCAATCTGATCGTGGAAAAGGCGATTCAGGATTTCCGCGGCGAAGCCGAGTCGCGCGAGTGGCGCGAGGGCGGCGCCATCGCCGCCGAAGCGCTGGGCTTGTCCGCCGCGGCGGCCGCCCAGATGTGCGAGGAATTGCAGCATCGCTTCGCTGCGCCGAGCACGGACTAGCGCCTGCTCGTCCGGATCTGCATACTCCTCGCATCGGCCGCGTTTTTCGGTCATGCAGGGGTCGTTTTAATCACATACCCCATATATCCCCAAGTTTTCGGACTTGCTGTGCCGGCCTCGGCCACGCCCTACGGCGTCAGCGGCGCCGCACGCATTCGAGGTAGGCGGCGCCGTCCGGCGGCAGGCCGCTGCGCTGCGAAGTCCAGATCATCTCGCCCAGGCATTCCATGATTTGATGATGCGCCTCGTGCTCGGAACCGAGCCGCTGCGCCAGCGCCAGGAAGGCGGCGCGGATGCCGGGCGGCTGGTCGATCGACAGTTGTTCGGCGATCGACAGATGCATGGCCAGGTGCAGGAACGGGTTGCTCTGGCCGTGCTCGACCGTGTAGTCGGCCGCCAGCGCCTGCTCGACATCGGCGAGCGCCTCGGCGTATTCGGGATGCTGCACGATCCAGTCGCGCGCGATCGCTTCGAGCGGGGTCAGGATTTCATGGGCGCGCTGCTTGCGCTCGACTTCGCAAAAAAAGCGTCGGACTTCGTGCTGGGAAGGATTGAACATCGGCTGGCATGAAAGCGGGGAAGCTCCATTGTACCGGCCCGCCGCCGCATGGGAGCGCGCATTGGGCTACCATGTCCGGCATTGCGCGCCGCCCGACGGCGATTTTTTAATTTCACGATGGATGGCCATGTTGAACGACGCCGCACTCGATACGCTTTTTCGCCACGCCCGCAGCCATAACCGCTGGTCCGATCGGCCGGTGGACGACGCCTTGCTGATGCAGGTTTTTGAGCTGATGAAATGGGGGCCGACCTCGGCCAATACCTCGCCGGCGCGCATCGTTTTCGTCAAGTCGGCCGAAGCCAAGGAGCGGCTGGTGGCCTGCATGGACCCCGGCAATGTGGACAAGACGCGCAGCGCGCCGGTGATCGCGATCGTCGGCATGGATATGGAGTTCTACGAAAGGCTGCCGCAGCTGTTTCCGCATACCGATGCGCGCTCGTGGTTTGCCGGCAATCCGGCCAAGATCGAGGAAACCGCGTTCCGCAATTCCTCGCTGCAGGGCGGCTACCTGATCATGGCGGCGCGCGCGCTCGGCCTCGATTGCGGGCCGATGTCCGGCTTCAATCCGCAGCGCGTGAACGAAGCGTTTTTTGCCGGCACCCCGCTGCGCGCCAATTTCGTCTGCGGCCTCGGTTACGGCAACGGCGAGCACCTGCATGCGCGCTCGCCGCGGCTGTCGTTCGAGCAGGCTTGCCGGATCGAGTGAGTTAGTGCGACTCAGACGCCGCTGGCCGGTTGCGGCGTTTTCGCCTTGTATTCGCACAGGTCGGCGATCATGCAATTCCAGCATAGCGGCTTGCGCGCGATGCAGGTATAGCGCCCGTGCAGGATCAGCCAGTGGTGCGCGTTGAGGCGGAATTCCGGCGCCACCACCTTCATCAGCTTGTGCTCCACTTCGTCCACGGTCTTGCCGGGGGCGATGCCGGTGCGGTTGGCGACGCGGAAGATATGCGTGTCGACCGCGATCGTCGCTTCGCCGAAGGCGGTGTTCATTACCACGTTGGCGGTCTTGCGCCCGACGCCCGGCAGCGATTGCAGCGCTTCGCGCGAGCGCGGCACCTGGCCGTCGAAGTCGGCCAGCAGGCGGCGGCAGGTTTCGATCACGTTCTTGGCCTTGGTGCGGTACAGGCCGATGCTCTGGATGTAGGGCGTCAGCCCCTCGACGCCGAGCGCCAGCATCGCCGCCGGCGTATTGGCGACCGCATACAGGCGCCGCGTCGCCTTGTTGACCGAGACGTCGGTGGCCTGCGCCGACAGGATCACCGAGATCAGCAATTCGAAGGGCGTGGTGTATTCGAGTTCGGTGGTCGGGTGCGGATCGGCGGCCTGCAGGCGCAGGAAGATCTGGCGTCTTTTTTCGTTGTTCATACCAGTTTGTCGTGGTCGGCGGGCGCGGCGCCGGTTTGTTCCTGGCGCTGGCGGGCGCGCTCGATCGCCGCCTGGATGATCGCCTTTTTGCGTGCGGCTTCGGCTTGCTGCTCCGGCGTCTGCGGCGTTTCGCCGGCCAGCTCCTGCAGCTTGGCGGCGGCCTTGGCGGCCAGCCGCGCCTCGTTTTCCCGCGCCTCGCGCTGCAGCCGGGCGCGGCGCTGGTTGTAGCGTTGGCGCGCCGCATCGGCCTGCGGCTGCGACCATGCCTCCCATCCGCTGCGGCCGGGCGTGGCTTCGACCATGGCGATGCAATCGACCGGGCAGGGCGCCACGCACAGGTCGCAGCCGGTGCACAAATCGGGCAGCACCGTATGCATCTGCTTGGCGGCGCCGACGATCGCGTCGACCGGGCAGGCCTGGATGCACAGCGTGCAGCCGATGCACAGGCTTTCGTCGATCAGCGCCACCGGGCGCGGGCGCTCGACGCCGTTGGCCGGATTCAGCGGAATCACCGGCTGGCCGAGCAACGCCGCCAGCCGTGCGACACCGGCGGCGCCGCCGGGCGGGCACTGGTTGTAGCCGGCATTGCCGGCCGCCATCGCTTCCGCGTACGGGCGACAGGCCGGATAACCGCATTTGGTGCATTGCGTTTGCGGCAACAGGTCTTCGATGCGGTCCGCGAGCGCGGCGGTGCTGGAGGAGGGAGCTGGAGAATTCGACGGCATGGCATGATTATCCCGGCAAATGCCGCCGGGGCCAAATGAAAAGCCGTTTTCCGGTGACGGAAAACGGCTGTTTCAAGGAGCGATGCGGCGCGCGGATCAGCGATGGGCGCTGATGAACTCGCCGATTTGCGGACAGATGACTTCGCGCCAGCGGCGGCCGGAAAAAATCCCGTAGTGGCCGCATTTGGGCGCGGTGAAATGTTTCTTCTGCGATTTCGGAATCCCGCTGCACAGATCCTGCGCGGCCTGGGTCTGGCCGGAACCGGAAATGTCGTCCAGCTCGCCTTCGATGGTGAACAGGGCGACGTTCTTGATGTCCTGCGGCCGCACCAGCTTGCCTTCCACTTCCCAGGTGCCCAGCGGCAGGCGGAATTCCTGGAACACGATCTTGATCGTCTCCAGATAGTATTCGGCCGGCATGTCGAGCACCGCGTTGTATTCGTCGTAAAACTTGCGATGCTCATCCGCCGAAGCGTTGTCGCCGCGCCGCAGGTGCTCGTAGAAATCCCAGTGGCTCTGCGCATGGCGGCGCGGATTCATCGCCACGAAACCGGCGTGCTGCAGGAAGCCCGGATAGACCTTGGCGGCCGCTGCCCGGATAACCCGGCGGCACGCCATGGATCACGGTGTTCTCGAACCACGAATAGGGCTTTTCGGTGGCCAGGTCGTTGACCTGGGTCGGCGATTTGCGCGGATCGATCGGGCCGCCCATCATGATCATGGTTTTCGGCAGCTTGGGGTCGCTCGCGCTGGCCATCAGCGAAATCGCCGCCAGCACCGGCACTGTCGGCTGGCACACCGAGATGACGTGCAGGTCGGGTCCCAGATCGCGGATGAAATCCTGGATGTAGTAGATATAGTCGTGCAGGTGGAACGGGCCGTCCGACAAGGGCACCATGCGCGCATCGGTCCAGTCGGTGATGTACACGTCATGCTTGGGCAGCAGCGCGCTTGACGGTATCGCGCAGCAGGGTCGCGTGATGCCCGGACAGCGGCGCCACCAGCAACACCGTCGGCTGCGCCAGTGCCGAAAACGCCTTGGCGCTCAAATCCTTCTTGAAGTGCAGCAGCGTGCAGAACGGCTTTTTCTCGATGACTTCCTCGACGATGCCGACCGTCTGGTCGCCGATCAGGGTCGAGTCGATATTGAACAGCGGTTTTTCGTAGTCTTTGCCGAGCCGGTACAGCAGTTCGTAACCGGCCGCAATCCGTTGCGAAAAGGGCGTGTGCGCCAGCGGCGACACCGGATCCGAGAACAGCTTGGATGAAACCTCGGCCCACTGCATCAGCGGATGCAGCAAAGTCCGATTCATTTCGTGCAATTGATAAAGCATCGTCTTTCCTCGCTTGGGCGGCCATGCACAATTTCGAAAAACCTGCATTGCCGCATCGCAGCATAAACCATTTTTTAAAACGCTACCGAAGACATCGCCAAAGATGCTGATTGGAAATGTGCACGCGCGCTCGACAAAATGGAGTAATCAGAAGTTGGTGGGGGAGATGCGCGCTGCGCTTCCTGGTACTTCAGCATGCGCAAGCTCGCTTCCGGACGATAGCGGTGGCGCGGTGGGATGGCGACCGTCCATTGCCGTACGGAACCGTTCCATCATAGCGAATGGCGGCTTTCCGAGTACAGGAAAATTTTGGGAAATGTGACGGAATCGGCGGTGACGTCTGCATTGCAGAACTATTTGTGAGCCGGATCACAATTTTTCCAGTGCCGAACTGGACAGGCTGGCAAGCTTTTGCCAGGGTGGCACGCCGGCATCGTCGCAGGCATGCCGCCGCTTCCCGCCGCCGGGGCGGGAAGCGAAGCCGGCTCAGAAATCGAATTGCACCGAAGCCCGGAAGGTGCGCGGGGCACCCGGCAACAGATAGCCGCCCAGCGCCTGGGTGACGTCGCGCCAGTAGAAGCGGTCCAGCAGGTTGTCGACGTTCAGCCGCAGCGTGGTGCGGGTGCCGGCCATCCGGGTCGCGTAGCGCAGGCCGAGGTTGAACAGGTGGTAAGCCGGCGCCGTCACGCTGTTGTCGGGATTGAATGCCTTGCTGCCCGCATATTGCCAACTGCCGTTCAGGTTCAGGCCGACTATCTGCGGCACCGCGTAATCCATATACAGCACCGATTTGACGCGCGGCACATTGGTCACGCGCTTGCCGTCCAGCGTCGCTTCGCCGGTATTTTGCTGGCTGGCATCGAGTACGGTCAGGCTGGCGCCCAGCACCAGGTTGCGCATGGCTTGGCCCTGCGCCGTCAGCTCCAGTCCGCGATGCACGGCATCGCCGCGGCGCACGTAAGTATTGCCGGCATCGGTGAATTCCAGCGGCTTGCTGATCTGGAACAGCGCCGCCGACAGCGCGATGTCGGGCGCCAGTTCGGCCTTGACGCCGAATTCGAGCTGGCGCGAGGTGCTCGGGTCCAGCATCTGGTTTTCATTGGTGGTCGCCAGCGGCGCGATGCCGCCATGCTCCAGTCCCTTGGCGTAGGCGCCGTAGACGGTCCAGTTGGGCGCCGGATTGAATACCAGCGCCACGTTCGGCAACAGGTAGCCGCGCTCGTAGCGTGCGCTGACGGCGCCGCTGCCGTCGAACTGGTCGCGCTGCAGGCGCGTGTAGCGAGCGCCGGCATGCAGCTTGAGCGCATCCGACAGGCTCAGGATGTCTTGCGCGAACAGCGCGCGCTCATGCTCGCTGCGGCGCAGGCTGACCGGACCGGTGACCAGTCCCGACGGCGCCACCGCGCGCGGCTGATAAATATTGCTGGTGCCGACGAATTCATAGACCGGATCGCCGAATTCGTCGCGCCGGCGCGAGGCGGCCATCCCCACGCTCAAGGCATGGCGCAGCGCACCGGTGCTGAATTTTCCTTGCAGCAGCGCCTGTGCGCCCAGGATGGTTTTCGTTTCGCCGGTGCTTTGGTAGTCGTAGACGTCGTAGTCGCCATTGGCGCAAAAGCCGACCACCGGATAGGCCAGCGCCGAGCAGCTGTATGGAAACGCGGTGTAGTCGTCGCGCCGGAACGCGTTGCGGTTGGCCGTCAGCGTGGCCTGCCAGTCGGCGTTCAAGCGGTACTCGAAACGCAAGCCGAGGTTATTGCTGTCGGTCTTGACCGGCTTTGCCCACGGCTGGTCGTTGAGCATCGTGGTCGGGTCGATGCCGTCCGGCAGCCGGACGCCGTCGAACAGCTGGAAGCCGGGCGCGGTCAGCTGCGACTTGTGCTGATAGTCGAGATCGAGCTGCAGCAGCGCCTGCGGACTCAGGCGCCAGTCGAAGGCGCCGGACACGAACTGGCGCTCGCCGTCGGCGCCGCGCACATAGGAGCGCAGCTTTTCGGCGGCGGCGTTGATGCGGTAGCCGAAGCGCTCGTCGGCGAAGCGTCCGCCCAGATCGACGGCGCCGTACAGCGTGCCGCGCTCGCGCGCTTCCAGCGTCAGCGTACGCAGCGGGACGGCGGTGGGGCGCTTGGTGACGTAATTGATCAGGCCGCCCGGCGTGGCGGCGCCGGCCTGCAACCCGGCCAGGCCGTTCAGCACCTCGATGCGCTCCTTGTTTTCCAGCGGAATCTCGGCGTCGGCGGAAATCGCCAGGCCATCCTTGCGGTAGCTCGACGCGTTGTCGAGCGCGAAGCCGCGGATCGAAAACTGCTCGGCGTAGCCGATCGCGTTATAGGAATCGTTGACGCTGGCGTCGAACTTCATCGCGTCGGTGGTCTGGCGGATCGCGCGATCCTGGATCTGCTCATGCGTGAAGACCTGGATCGAGGCCGGCGTCTGCAGCAACGGCGCTTCGCCGAAGCCGCCGACGCCGGCGTTCTCGGCCTTCACCGGCGCCGCCGGCGCGGCGCTGACCACGACCGCTTCTAGCGTCTGCTCGGCTTGCTGAGCGAGGGCGGACGTGGCGCAGAGGCAGGCCTGGGCGGTGGCGAAGGCGAGCGTGCGATAACGGCGGGGGAAATACTGGCTTGGCATGGTTTGCTGTGTCCCGAAAGGCGCGGGCGCCCGAAAAAAGCGTGGGGAAACAACAAACAGGGGAACCGCTTGCGCTTCCCTGCGCTGGCATTATCCAGATCAGGTTCGGAGGGTATTTCTCACCCGCAACCTTACGGTTGCAGGACCCCTAGCGAGTGTTGTGTATTGTACAGGCAAAGCCGCCGGGCAGTGCCGGCGGTCAACTATTTCAAATCGAAGATTGGGGAGTATGCCTTAAAAAACGCGATTTCCGGGTGAATTTAGGTCGATTTGAAAAATACTCCCATGTATGGAGCGCCTCAGTCGAACACCGGACTCTCGACGCCGAGGATCTTGTGCAGCTTGGGCGAAGTGGTGGTGTACTGCATGTGGATCTTCTTGTCCGGGAAGATATAGGGCGCCGCGCCGAACGCGGCCAGCGCCGCTTCGTGGAAGCCGGACAGGATCAGCTTTTTCTTGCCCGGGTAGGTGTTGATGTCGCCGACGGCGAAGATGCCGGGAATATTGGTTTCGAATTTCTCGGTATCGACCTTGAGCTGGCGCCGCTCGATGTCCAGGCCCCATTCGGCGATCGGGCCGAGCTTCGGCGACAGGCCGAAAAACACCAGCAGATGATCGAGCGGCAGGCGCCGCGTGACGCCGTCGGCGCCGGTGACCTTGATTTCGGACAGTTGCTCGCCTTGCGCTTCGAAGCCGGTGACCTGGCCGATCAGCAGCTGCATCTCGTAGTTGTCGCACATCGCCTTCATCTTGGCGACCGAAGCCGGTGCCGCGCGGAATTCCTCGCGCCGGTGCACCAGCACCACCGATTCCGCCTTGCCGACCAAGTCCAGCACCCAGTCCAGCGCCGAATCGCCGCCGCCGCAGATCACCAGGTTCTTGCCGTGGAAGCGCGCCGGGTCCTTGACCTTGTAGAACAATTGCTTGTCCGCAAATTGGTCGATGCCTTCCACCTTCAGCGGCCGCGCCTGGAACGAGCCGACGCCGCCGGCGATGAAGATGGTCTTGCTGATGAAGCGCAGGCCGGCCGAGGTTTCGACATTGAAACGGCCGTCGTCGCGGCGCTCGACCACGGAGACTTCCTGGCCCAGGTGAAAGGTCGGACCGAACGGCTCGATCTGTTTCAGCAGGTTGTCGGTCAGCTCCTGGCCGGTGCAGACCGGCACCGCCGGGATGTCGTAGATCGGCTTGTCCGGATACAGCTCGACGCACTGGCCGCCCACCACCGGCAAGGAATCGATCACGTGCGCCTTGATCTCCAGCAGTCCGAGTTCGAAGACCTGGAACAGCCCGACCGGGCCGGCGCCGACGATCAGCGCATCGGTTTCGATCGGCGGCTGGCCGGCCGGCGCAGGGTCATGCTCCGGGGTGAAGGGGGCGGCGTCTAGTCCGGCGCTGGTATCCATACGGCTCTCTAATTCCTGTTTCATTGGGGTGGGGCAAAGATATTGATGATGGCAACGGTGTGTCGGGCTGGTAGCGGGCTGGCCGCGCGCCGGATCGTTCGGCGCCGCGTCAGCGCTCCAGGTACTGCAATTTCTGCTGCACGTCTTTCCAGTCCTCGGCGTCCGGCAGCGGCGCATGGGTCTTGGTGATGGCCGGCCAGTTGCGCGCCAGCTCCAGGTTCAGCTTGATGAAGTGCTGCTGGTCGGCCGGCACGTCTTCCTCGGCGAAAATGGCATTGACCGGGCATTCGGCGACGCAGACCGCGCAGTCGATGCATTCGTCCGGGTCGATCGTCAGAAAATTCGGGCCTTCGCGAAAACAGTCCACCGGACACACATCGACGCAGTCGGTATAACGGCAGCGGATGCACGATTCGGTCACAACGTGGGTCATAAAAATCCTATACAAAAAAATCCGGGGCCGCGGCGCGACGCCCGCGACGGCAGCGCGATCGGCGCCTGCAACCCGCCGCAAAGCCTTGTATTTTAAGGCAATATACTCTTTCCGCCAAACCGGGTTGATACAAATTACGCATAAGCAAATGCGCTTGGCCGGCAAGCGCGGATCGCACCATAATCCAGGTCAAGCTTCTCTCAACCTCGTTCGTCGACCGGCATGATCATCGCTTCCCTGCTCGATACCGACCTGTACAAATTCACCATGATGCAGGTGGTATTGCACCATTTTCCGGCGGCCCAGGTGAGTTACCGTTTCAAGTGCCGCACGCCCGGCATCGACCTGAGACCGTACATGGCGCAGATTCGCGCCGAGATCGGCGCCTTGTGCCAGTTGCGGTTTGGCGCCGAGGAACTCGATTATTTGCGCGGCCTGCGCTTCATCAAGAGCGACTTCATCGACTTTCTCGACCTGTTCCAGTTGAACCAGAAGTACGTGACGGTCGAACCGGCCGCCGCCGGCAACGGCGAAATCGAGATCCTGGTGCAAGGGCCGTGGCTGCACACGATCCTGTTCGAGGTGCCGCTGCTGGCGATCGTCAACGAAATTTATTTTCGCGCCACGCAGCCGCGGCCGGACTTCGCCGAGGGCCGGCGCCGCCTGCAGCACAAGATCGGCCTGATTTCCGGCGACCCCGAGCTGGCCGGTTGCCGCATCGCCGACTACGGCACGCGCCGGCGCTTTTCGCGGATCTGGCACGAAGAAGTGATCGCGACGCTGAAGCGACAGTTCGGCACCCATTTCGCCGGCACCTCGAACGTGCTGTCGGCGTGGCACCACGACCTGACGCCGCTCGGCACGATGGCGCATGAATACCTGCAGGCGTGCCAGGCGCTGGGGCCGCGCCTGCGCGATTCGCAGATCTACGGATTCGACGTCTGGGCGCGCGAGTATCGCGGCGATCTCGGCATTGCGTTGTCGGATATTTACGGGTTGGATGCCTTCCTGCGCGACTTCGACCTGTATTTCTGCAAGCTGTTCGACGGCGCCCGCCACGATTCGGGCGATCCGTTCGAGTGGGGCGAGCGCCTGATCGCGCACTACCGCAGCCACCGGGTCGATCCGGCCACCAAGACGCTGGTATTTTCCGACAGCCTCGATTTCGAGCGCGTGATCGCGCTCTATCTGCGCTTTCGCGGACGGGTGCAGATCGCGTTCGGAGTCGGCACCAACCTGACCAACGACCTCGGCCCCGAGCCGCTGCAGATCGTGATGAAGATGGTCCGCTGCAACGGCCAGCCGGTGGCCAAGCTGTCGGATACGCCGGCCAAGGATATGAGCGACGATCCGGCCTACGTCAATTACCTGCGCCAGGTATTTGCCATCAAGCCGCGCTGAGGCGCGCCAGCCGCGGCATTCCTGAGCCAGCGCGAAACGGGCTAAAATACGCGCCACTAGAATATTCGGGGAGGATGGAAGTGGCGCCAAAATTTTTGGCCGGCCTGTTGGCGGCAATGCCGGTCTGGTGTGCGGCGGCGGATCTGGACGGCAGCCAGTTGTCAGCTTGGTGGGCGCTGCCGTTCATCGGCCTGCTGCTGTCGATCGCGCTGTGTCCGCTGCTGACGCCGGCGTTCTGGCACCACCATTTCGGCAAGATCACCGCCGCCTGGGCGCTGGCCTTCCTGCTGCCGTGCGCCTGGCTGTTCGGTGCCGGCACGGCGGCCGGCGGCGCGATGCACGCGTTCGCCGCCGAATATTTCCCCTTCATCATGCTGGTGACCGCACTGTTCGTGGTGGCCGGCGGCATCTGCGTGCGCGGCAATCTGCACGGCACGCCGGGCCTGAACACCGGCATCCTGGCGATCGGTACCCTGCTGGCCAGCTTCATGGGCACCACCGGCGCCGCGATGCTGATGATCCGGCCGCTGATCCGCGCCAACGACAACCGCAAGCATGCCGCGCACATCGTGGTGTTCTTCATCTTCCTGGTCGCCAATGCCGGCGGTTCGCTGACGCCGCTGGGCGACCCGCCGCTGTTCCTCGGCTTCCTGAAGGGCGTCGATTTCTTCTGGACCATGCAGAACATTTTCCCGGAAACGTTGTTTTTGTGCTGTACGCTGCTGCTTATTTTCTATCTGCTGGATAGCCACTACTACCATCGCAGGGAAGAGCAGCGGCCGGCAGCGCAGGATCCGACGCCGGATTCCAGACTGCGCTTCGAGGGCAAGGCCAACTTCGCCTTGCTGGCGGTCGTCATCGGCCTGGTGCTGATGAGCGGGATATGGAAGGCGCGGCGTGGTGTTCACGGCGTTCGGTACGCCGGTCGAATTGCAGAACCTGGTGCGCGACGTCGCCTTGATCGGCGTGATCCTGGTGTCGCTCTGGATCACCCCGAAGAGCGCGCATGAAGGCAACGAGTTTTCCTGGGGGCCGATCCAGGAAGTGGCCAAGCTGTTCGCCGGCATCTTCATCACCATCGTGCCGGTGATCGCCATGCTGCGCGCCGGCGAGGCCGGCGCCTTTGCGCCGATCGTGCGCGCCGTCACCGATTCCAATGGGCAGCCGATCAATGCCATGTATTTCTGGGCCACCGGCATCCTCTCATCGTTCCTCGACAACGCGCCGACCTACCTGGTGTTCTTCAATACCGCCGGCGGCGACGCCGCGACGCTGATGACCAAGCTGGCGCCGACGCTGGCGGCGATTTCCTGCGGTGCGGTGTTCATGGGCGCCAACAGCTATATCGGCAATGCGCCGAACCTGATGGTCAAGGCGATCGCCGAAGACCGCGGCATCAAGATGCCCTCGTTCTTTGGCTACATGGGCTGGTCGTGCGTGATCCTGATTCCATTGTTCGTGATCATGACTTTCATTTTCTTCTAAGGAGGGAGTTGCGATGAAACCGCGAATCCTGGTGGCACGCGCCATCTTTCCCGACGTCGTCGCGCGACTGGCGACGCATTTCGAGGTGGAATCGAATCAGGACGACCAGGTCTTCACCGCCGCCGAACTGCAGCAGAAACTGGCCGACAAGGACGGGCTGCTGGCGACCGGCAGCGAGCGCGTCACGGCCGCGCTGATCGCTGCCGCGCCGCGCCTGCAAGGCGGTCTGCAACATGGCGGTCGGCTACAACAATATCGATGTCGCGGCGGCCAGCCGCGCCGGCGTCCTGGTGACCAACACGCCCGACGTGCTGAACCAGACCACCGCCGATTTCGGCTGGGCGCTGCTGATGGCGGCCGCGCGCCGCGTCACCGAGTCGGAGCACTGGCTGCGCGCCGGCCACTGGAAGAAATGGAGCTACGACGGCTTCCTCGGCGCCGACGTCCACGGTTCGACGCTCGGCATCATCGGCATGGGCCGCATCGGCCAGGCCATCGCGCGCCGCTCGATCGGCTTCGACATGCGGGTGCTCTATCACAACCGCTCGCGCCTGCCGCAGGAACTGGAGGCGCGCGCCAATCACGCGCAATACGCCAGCAAGGAAGAGGTATTGCGCCAGGCCGACCACCTGATGCTGGTGCTGCCGTATTCGCCAGCAGTCGCACCACACGATCGGCGCCGCCGAACTGGCGCTGATGAAGCCGGGCGCGACGCTGGTCAATATCGCGCGCGGCGGCATCGTCGACGATGCGGCGCTGATCGCGGCGTTGCGTGCGCGGCGGATCGCCGCCGCCGGCCTCGACGTGTTCGAAAACGAACCAGCCTTGCATCCCGATTTCCTGAGCCTGTCGAACGTGGTGCTGACGCCGCATATCGCCAGCGCCTCCGAGCCGACCCGGCGCGCCATGGCCACCTGCGCCGCCGACAACCTGATTGCCGCGCTCGCCGGCGCCACGCCGCCGAACCTGCTGAATCCCGAAGCCCTGCCGAAAGCTTGACCGTGCCCGATATTTCCATCAGCCACAGCCACAAGCTCAGCCACAAAAAAGCCCGCGCGGCGGCGCAGAAGGTGGCGGATCAGCTGGCCGCCGAATACGACCTGGTCACGCAGTGGGAGGGCAATGTGCTGACTTTCAAGCGCAGCGGCGTATCCGGCACGTTGGAGCTGCACGACAAGGCGGCCCAGCTGGATATCACACTGGGATTCCTGCTGAAGGCATTCGCCCCGAAAATTTCGGAGCAGGTGGAAAAGAACATGAGGAAGGTGTTTGGCGGCAAGGCGTGACCGTCTGCGCCGCGCGCCCATGCCGCTCGGCCCGGCCGGCGCCGCTGCCGATTCCCGCCCTTGCCGGAAGTCGCGATAAACTGGCTGCGGCAGGCGCGAGGCTGCGACCCCGCTGCACCCGCCGACCTGACCCAGGATTCCGATCATGACGACGAAACGCTGGCTCCTGCTCGTGCTGCTGGCGCTGGCGATCGGCGCTTTCTTTGCGCTCGGCCTGCAGCGCTTCCTCAGCCTCTCGGTATTGAAATCGCAGCACCAGACCCTGCAGGCGCTGGCCGAGGCCTATCCGCTGCGCAGCGCAGCGCTGTTTTTCGTCGGCTACACGCTGATTACCGCGCTGTCGATTCCCGGCGCCACCATCCTGACGCTGGCTGCGGGGGCGATTTTCGGCCTTTGGCAGGGCACGCTGATCGCTTCGTTCGGCGCTGCCGCCGGCGCCACCCTGGCCTTCCTGTCGGCGCGCTTCCTGCTGCGGGATGCGGTGCAGCGCCGTTACGGCCAGCGCCTGAAACCCTTCAACGAGGGCATCGCCAAGGACGGCGCCTTCTACCTGCTGAGTTTGCGGCTGCTGCCGGTGGTGCCGTTCGTCCTCATCAATCTGCTGATGGGGCTGACGCCGATCCGACTCCGCACCTACTACCTGACCAGCCAGCTCGGCATGCTGCCCGGCGCCCTGGTGTATGTCTACGCCGGCACGCAGCTGGCGCACATCGGCTCGCTGAACGACATCCTGTCGCCGGGCCTGGTGTGGGCCTTCGTACTGCTCGGCATGTTTCCGCTGCTGGCGCGCGGGCTGGTCGCGTGGCTGCGCGCGCATCGCGCGTATGCCGGCTGGCCGCGGCCGCGGCGCGTCGATTACAACCTGGTGGTGATCGGCGCCGGTGCCGCCGGACTGGTGAGCGCCTATATCGGGGCGGCGGTCAAGGCCAGGGTGGCATTGGTGGAAGCCGGGCGCATGGGCGGCGACTGTCTGTATACCGGCTGCGTGCCGTCCAAGGCGCTGATCCGCAGCGCCCGGCTGGCGGCCGAGATGCGCCGCGCCGGCGAATTCGGGCTGGACGCTACGCCGCCCGTGGTCGACCTTGCCGCCGTGATGGCGCGCGTGCAGCGCGTGATCAAAACCGTGGAGCCGCACGATTCGGTGGCCCGGTATACCGGCCTTGGCGTCGAGTGCGTGGCTGGCACTGCCCGCATCGTGTCGCCATTCGTGGTGGAGATCACGGCCGCCGATGGCACGCGGCGCCGTTTGAGCACCCGCAGCATCGTGATCGCCGCCGGCGCCCGTCCCTTCGTGCCCGCGATCGACGGCCTGGATGAGGTCGGCTACGTTACTTCGGACACGATCTGGGAAGTGCGCGAATTGCCGCGGCGGCTATTGGTGCTGGGTGGCGGCGCGGTCGGCTGCGAACTGGCGCAGGCCTTCGCGCGGCTCGGCGCGCAAGTGACGCTGGTCGAACTGGCGCCGCGCCTGCTGCCACGCGAGGATGCGGATGTCTCAGCGCTGCTCGAGGCACGCTTCAGTGCCGAAGGCATGCGCGTCCTGACCGGCTGCACCGCCACCCGCTTCATGCGCGCCGGCGGCGAAAAAGTCATGCTGGCCGAGCAGGGCGGCACCCGGCTGGAAGTCGGCTTCGACCTGCTGCTGTGCGCGCTGGGTCGGGTTGCCAATACCAGCAGCTATGGGCTCGAAGAACTGGGCATCGCCACCACGCCGGCGCGCACGCTGGAAACCGACGAGTATCTGCAGACGCTGTATCCGAATATCTATGCCGCCGGCGATGTCGCCGGACCGTTCCAGTACACGCATGCAGCGGCGCATCAGGCTTGGCATGCGGCGGTGAACGCGCTGTTCGGCGGTTTCCGGAAGTTTCGCGTCGACTACTCGGTCATGCCGTCGGCGGTCTTCATCGAGCCGGAGCTGGCGCGGGTCGGCCTCAACGAACAGGAAGCGCGGGCGCGCAAGATTGCCCATGAAGTCACGCTGTACAAAATGAAGGAGCTGGATCGGGCGATCGCCGACGAGGTCGCCTACGGCTGGGTCAAGGTGCTGACGGTGCCGGGCGGCGACCGCATTCTCGGCGTCACCATCGTCGGCGCCCACGCGGCCGAACTGATCGCCGAATATGTGCTGGCGATGAAGCACGGACTGGGGCTGAACAAGATCCTCGGCACCGTGCATATTTATCCGACCATGGCGGAAGCCAACAAATATGCCGCCGGCGAATGGAAGCGCGCCCATGCGCCGGCGCGCCTGCTGGCCTGGGTCGAGCGTTATCATGGCTGGCGTCGCGGATAGGGCGGTGGCGCTGACGATCGTGGTGCCGGTCCTGAACGAGGCGGCCGGGATCGAGCGGACGCTGCAGCGGTTGGTGCCGTACCGTGCGCGCGGCATCGAGCTGATCGTGGTCGACGGTGGCAGCAGCGATGCGACGGCGGCGCTGGCCGGGCCGCTGGTCGACCGTGTGGTTCTTGCGCCGCGTGGCCGGGCGGCGCAGATGAACGCCGGCGCGCGCGCGGCCAGCGGTGCCGGCTTGTTATTCCTGCACGCCGACACCCGGCTGCCGCCCGCAGCCGAACAATTGGTGGCGGCAGCGCTGGCGCGGCGCCACTGGGGCCGCTTCGACGTCGACATCGAAGGCCGGCATTGGATGCTGCGCGTGATCGCGGCGCTGATGAACCTGCGTTCGCGACTGACCGCCATCGCCACCGGCGACCAGGCAATTTTCGTGCGGCGCGACACCTTTGCGGCGCTGGGTGGATACGCCGAGCTGCCGCTGATGGAGGATATCGAATTCTGCAAGCGGCTGAAGCGGATCGGGCCGCCCGTGAACCTGCGCGCGCGTGCCGTCACTTCGGGCCGGCGCTGGGAAAAATCCGGTGTCTGGCGCACCATCTTCCTCATGTGGCGGCTGCGGCTGGCGTATTTTTGCGGTGCCGATCCGCGTGCGCTGGCACGCGCCTATCACGGCAAGGCGGGCGGGCCGCCATGACGCTCGCGACCGCGCCCTTCCATATCGCCGTCTTCGCCCGGGCGCCGCAGCCCGGGTTTGCCAAGACGCGGCTGATTCCCCTGCTCGGGGCGGACGGGGCGGCGGCGCTCCAGCGCGCCATGAGCTGGCGCACGCTGCAGGTGGCCTGCGCCGCCGCGCCGGGACAGGTTTCGCTGTGGGCGGCCGACGCCCCCGACGATCCCTTTTTCGTCCAATGCGGCGAGTGCTTCGGCGTGACTTGCCATGCGCAGTGCGAAGGCGATCTCGGCCGCCGCATGGCGGATTGCCTGAGGCGGCAGCTGGCGCTGCACGAACGAGTAGTGCTGATCGGCACCGATTGCCTGGTATGGAGTGCAGCGGCTCTCGAGGCCGCTGCGCGCGCGCTGGAAGGCGCCGCGCAACTCGCGTTCACGCCGGCTGAAGACGGCGGCTATGTGCTGGTCGGCGCGCGCCGCCTGCGTGCCGGCGAGCATGGTGAACAGGTGCCGCTCCAGGCATTCGCGGGCATAGCCTGGGGCACGTCGCAGGTCATGGCGCAGACGCGCGCCCGTCTGGCCGTGCTCGGCTGGCAGCGGGGCCGGCACTGGGCCGAGCTGCCGCCTTTGTGGGATATCGATACGCCGCAGGATTACCGGCGTGCGCAAGACGCCGGATTGCTGGGTGCCGGCGGGCCGCCGCAGTAAGGCGCGGTCAGCGCATGGAAGCGGCGAGATTTTCTGCTCGGCAATTTCGGTATCCGCAATCCGACAAAATGCTGATGCCCGACAATAAACCGCCGCCGCGCGATGTTCGCGGCCGCTTCCGGCAATCGATAATGAATCATGTTGACGATCAGGAGCACAACATGACGCCGGAAGAAATCGTGGCTGAAATCAGCCGCACCAACCGCAATGTGCTTTATGTCCAGAAAAATTACCAATCGTTGACGCATGAGCAGGTGCTGGCATTGATGGATGCCGCGGCGATGCGCGGCTTCCGTTTCGGCAGCAATGTGGCGCTATCGATGCTGCAGGGCGAGTTGGTGCTGCGGCAAACGCGCCTGCTGGGCGCGCATGCAACTCCGCAGGGCGGCAGCGCCGCACAGGGCGTTTAGCGGCGTCTCGGCGACTTCAGGGCAGGGACGCCTGTCACACGTTCCGCGGCGCCGGCGCAGCCGGCGCTACGCGTACGGATCGGACTTGCGGCAAAATGGCGCCAGCAATTTTCGCCCGCTACAATGTCGACCATGGAGACTCCGTACCAGAAGCGTGTATTCCCCTACGCGAAATGCGCCGATCAGGCGGCGCAGGACATGCCACATCACCCGGTGGTCGTGGTCGGCGCCGGCCCGGTCGGGATGACCACCGCGATCGACCTCGCATGCCAGGGCGTGCCGGTCATTCTGCTGGATGACGACGATACGCTGTCCTCCGGCTCGCGCGCGATCTGCTTCGCCAAGCGCACGCTGGATATCTGGGACCGGCTCGGCTGCGGCCGGCCGATGGTCGAAAAAGGCGTGAGCTGGAATGTCGGCAAGGTCTTTTTCCAGAACGAGCCGGTCTACAGTTTCGACCTGCTGCCGGAAGCCGGCCATCGGCGGCCGGCGTTCATCAACCTGCAGCAGTATTACGCCGAGGATTTCCTGTACCAGCGCGCCTGCGCTTGTGCCGGCATCGACATCCGTTGGAAAAACAAGGTGGTCGGAATTACCCAGAACGACGAGCGGGTCGAGCTGGAAATAGAAACGCCTGACGGCACCTACTGTCTGTCCTGCGATTATCTGGTGGCGGCCGACGGCTCGCGCAGTCCGCTGCGCGCCTTGCTCGGACTTGAAACGCACGGCCGCGTGTTCAAGGACCGTTTCCTGATCGCCGACGTCAGGATGAAGGCCGACTTCCCGACCGAGCGCTGGTTCTGGTTCGATCCGCCTTTCCATCCGAACCAGTCGGTCCTGCTGCACCGTCAGCCCGACAATGTCTGGCGCATCGACTTCCAGCTTGGCTGGGATGCCGATCCGGCGGTCGAAAAGCTGCCGGAAAACCTGATTCCGCGTGTCAGGGCGCTGCTCGGCAAGGACGCCGAATTCGAATTGGAGTGGGTCAGCGTCTACACCTTCGCCTGCTCGCGCATGGACAAATTCCGCCATGGCCGCGTGCTGTTCGTCGGCGACGCCGCGCATGTCGTCTCGCCGTTCGGCGCGCGCGGCGCCAACAGCGGCGTGCAGGACGCCGACAATCTGGCCTGGAAGCTGAAGTTGGTCCTGCAAGGCACGGCGCCGCAGCGGCTGCTGGACAGCTATTGCAGCGAGCGCGAATACGCGGCCGATGAAAACATCCGCCACTCGACCCGCTCGACCGATTTCATCACGCCGAAAAGTCCGATCAGCCGCGTGTTCCGGGATGCGGTGCTGAAGCTGTCGAAACAGCATGCGTTTGCACGGCGGCTGGTCAACAGCGGCCGGCTCTCGACGCCCACCGTTTACCTCGATTCGCCGCTGAATACGCCGGATGCCGACGCCTTTGCCGGCGGCCCGGCGCCGGGGGCCGCCGCCGCCGATGCGCCGGTGCGTGCAGGGGGCGCCGACAACTGGTTCCTGGCGCAGACCGGAGGCGACTTCTGCTGCGTCTATTTCAGCGGCACCGAGCTGCCTGCCGCCGATATCCTGGATGAACTGAATGCGCTGGCCGCGTTGCCGTATCCGATACGGACCGTGCTGGTGGCGGCAGCCGGCAGCGGCGTGAACGAGACGCCCGGCATGAAGGTGGTGGAAGATGCCGAAGGCTTGCTGGCGCAACGCTACGATGCGCAGCCCGGCACCTGTTATCTGCTGCGGCCGGACCAGCACGTGTGCGCACGCTGGCGCCGCCTCGACGCTGCCCGCCTGCAGCGGGCAGCGGCACGCGCCACCTGCAACGAGTGAGGGGAGAGTACGACGACGATGAACGCGAGACTGAATACCGAACCGAATCTTTCCCAGCCCGACGATTTTTACCAGGTGCTGATCGAATCGCACCAGGGTTTGAGCGAACAGCAAAGCCAGATGCTCAACGCCAAGCTGATTTTGCTGTTGGCCAATCATATCGGCGACCTCGAGGTTTTGCAGGAAGCGATACGCTTGGCCCGGGTTGATCTGTGATATCCGCTGCATCGATTGCGGCCCGCCCCTAACTGCCGCACCATTCAAGGAGTCTTGCCATGAGCACCACCGAGCGCGGCATTCCGTCGGCCGCCGATACTTCCGTTCTCCAGTATCAGTCCGGCTTCGGCAACGAATTCGCCAGCGAGGCGCTGCCGGGCGCCTTGCCGCCGGGGCGCAATTCGCCGCAAAAGGTGCGCTACGGGCTGTATGCGGAACAGCTCTCGGGCACCGCGTTCACTGCGCCGCGCAGCCACAATCGCCGCTCGTGGCTGTACCGCATGCGGCCGGCCTCGGTACACGGACCATTTACGCCGCTGGACCGTCACCTGTTGCGCACTGCGCCGTTCAACGAGGCCGAAGCGTCGCCGAACCAGCTGCGCTGGGATCCGTTTCCGATCCCGGCGGCTGCCACCGACTTCATCGACGGCTTGATCACCATCGCCGGCAACGGCGACTGCGCGCAGCAGGTTGGCATCGGCATCCATGTGTACGCGGCCAACCGCTCGATGCAGGGGCGCTTTTTCACCAATGCCGACGGTGAGTTCCTGATCGTGCCGCAGCAGGGCCAGCTGCGCCTGGCCACCGAACTCGGGCTGCTCGACGTGGCGCCGGGCGAGATCGCGGTGCTGCCGCGCGGCCTGCGCTTCCGGGTCGAGCTGAAGGATGCGGCGGCGCGCGGCTATATCTGCGAAAACTATGGCGCGCTGCTGCGGCTGCCGGAACTGGGACCGATCGGTGCCAACGGACTGGCCAATGCGCGCGATTTCCTGGCGCCGGTGGCTGCCTTCGAGGAGCGCGAAGGCGAATTCGAACTGGTGTCGAAGTTCATGGGCCAGCTATGGCGCGCCGACATCGGCCATTCGCCTCTGGACGTGGTCGCCTGGCATGGCAACTACGCGCCCTACAAGTACGATCTGGCGCGCTTCAACACCGTCAACACCGTCAGCTTCGATCATCCCGATCCTTCGATCTTCACCGTGCTGACCTCGCCGTCGGACAGCGCCGGCACCGCCAATGTCGACTTCGTGATCTTTCCGCCGCGCTGGATGGTGGCCGAGAACACCTTCCGGCCGCCCTGGTTCCATCGCAATGTCATGAGCGAATACATGGGGCTGGTGCATGGCGCCTACGACGCCAAGGCCGAAGGCTTCCTGCCCGGCGGCGGCAGCCTGCACAACTGCATGTCGGGCCACGGCCCCGACGCCGCCACCTTCGAGCGCGCCAGTAATGCAGAACTGGCGCCGCAGCGCATCGACAACACGCTGGCCTTCATGTTCGAGAGCCGTTACGTGATCCGTCCGACGCGCGCCGCGCTGGATGCGCCGCAACTGCAGAAGAACTACCTGGAGTGCTGGCAAGGGTTACGGAAAAATTTTAACGGCCAGGCATGAGTTCCGGCCGCCACTGCCTGGGCGCCTGAAGCGTTTGCGGCACGGCCGTTGAAGCGGGTGTCGGCGGGCCATTGTTTCGGCCGTCTAGCGGCCGCTGCTTGTGTGTATCCGGCGTCGGATCTCGATCGCGGCCGTCCGTTCAAGGCGGCAATGCCGTCCTGCGGCAGTTGTCCTTCTTCCGCTCGAAGATGCGGACCATCGGTCGCCTGCTCCAGCGGCAGCCAGTGGGAAATGGCGACTTCAGGCTGTAATTTCCCCTCTTCGATCCATCCCGGCAGTTCCGGCATGAAGTGTGAAACTTAGGTCTGTCCGGTGCGAAAGCGGCTGCCTTTTTCGAAGGCCGCGCCGCACAGGAGGCCGGGAATGAAACCGGCAGCCTGCCCCATACCTGCATAAGCCAGCCAATCGACGCGCTCATCGGCATCCGCAAAGAACTCGGACGGCGGTAGGAATTTACCGATGATGTTCAGCATTGCCCGCCGCTGTTCCGTGCACGCATCCGGCCGGCAATGACAGCGGAGGCCTGCCCTGTTTTCGCGCCAGAAGCACGCCGCTGCTGGCGCCCCAAGCGCGCTCTTCGTGCCGTCGCGAACGATCAATGGTATGGATTTTGCAGCTTCCGACATTCTGCTTTCATTCCTAATGGAGGAAATATGCGTAAATTTTCATCAACTCTTCTGGTGGCGCTCATGGCCGTTGCCGGCGTTGCATTCGCTCAAACGTCGCAGGGCGGCGCCGACTCCGGCTACGGAACCGGCGGCTCCATGAGGTCCGATACTCCTTCCGGGACTTCCTCGGGGACCAGTAGCGGCTCCAGCAGCGGTTCCAGCATGGGGGACCCCTCGACTTCATCCGGTTCGTCGAGCGGGATGTCCAACCCGTCCGGCAAGAGCGGCGAATGCCCTCAGGGCTCCTCCAGTTCAGACGCCAACTGCAACGCCGGCGGTTCGGGCGGAACATCGGGAACCGGTGGCACTTCCGGCTCACGGGATTCCTCCGGCGCGCCCAGCAATCCTGGCACGTCCGGCGGCAGCATGGGAGGCGGCTCCGAGGGAGGGACCGGCAGTTCCTCGGGTGGAAAATAAGGTGCAACCCGGATCAGGAGACGCCCATTTCGGTGGGCGTCTTTTTTCGTCCGGAGAAGCGCGATCCATGTTTGGCGCGCCGGCGGAATTTCCGGAATTCAAAGGGCAATACTTGGCACGGCTTTGTAGGGATGAAATTTTTACGTAGATTTGGCAAATCGAGAATGTAAAAGCCACACCGGCATATTGCCGCGTCGTAGCGCCGTTTCATAAGGATATGCCGTGGCCCGGTGATGGCACATGCGACTCGACGGTCCGAAATTGCCGGCGTTGAAAGGGCTGCAAGGCGCAGGCGCTGTTCCATCTTCATTGCCCAGACTCAAGTCCGTTGCCAGGCTCCAATGCCGTGGATTGATGCAAGTCGCATAGTCGACCGATTTCTTTGTATTGATGTTGTCACGCGAGTAATCTCATTCTTGCGGGAATGCCAGAACTGCAAGGAGGCAACATCATGTCGCAGCGTTCTTTTCGCCTGTTTCGATTTTTCCCCTCCCTGTTGCTTTTCATGCTTGCCGGGCTGGCCGCGACGGTACAGGCGCAGGAGATCGTGCTCGGCGCCTCGGTGCAACTGACCGGGCCGGTCGCCAATACCGGGCGCTATTACCGCGATGCCTACCAGATCGCGATCGACAAGATCAATGCCGCCGGCGGCGTCAAGATCGGCGGCCAGTCGCACAAGCTGGCGCTGAAACTGTACGACAACCAGTCCGACGTCAACCTCAGCGTGCGCCAGTACACGCAGCTGGTATCGCAGGACAAGGTCAATCTGCTGCTGGGGCCGTTTGCCAGCAATTTCGCGCTGGCCGATTCCGCGGTTTCGGAAAAATACCGGGTGCCGATGGTGCAGGGCGGCGGCGCCTCCGACCAGATTTTCTCACGCAAATTCAAATACATCTTCGGCACGCTGGCGCCGGCATCCAATTACTTCGGCAGCACCATCGACATGATGACGAAGCTCGAAGCCGGTGCCGAAGACGGTGGCGCTGCTGTATGCCGACGACTCGTTCGACGTCTCGGTGGCCGAGGGTACGCGACCGAAGCTGAAACAGGGCGGCTTCGACATCGTGATGGACGAGCGCTACAGCACCAACGCCACCGACTTCAATTCGCTGCTGTCGCAGATCAAGAGCAAGAACGTCGACGTCGTGCTGGTGGCCGGCCATGAAACCGAGATCCTGAACTTCGTACGTCAGGCCAAGAGCCTGGCGGTGGCGCCGAAGATGTATTCGTTCACGGTCGGCGTGCCGAGCGAGGACTTTCGCAAGGCGCTCGGCGCCGATGCCGACTACGCATTCGGCATGACGGCCTGGCTGCCGTCACCGGCGCTCAAGGACCGCTGGTTCGGCGATGCCGCGCAGTTCGCCAAGGAATTCAAGGCGCAAGTTCGGCTATGACCCCGATTACCACGCGGCGTCCGGCGTGGCCGACGTCGAGGCGCTGGTACAGGCGATGGAAGACGCCGGCAGCACCGATCCGCAGAAGGTGCGCGACGCGCTGGCCAAGGTCAATTTCGAGAGCCTGTACGGCCCGATCGCGTTCGGTCCGAACGGCCAGATCGACCTGCCGCAAGTGGTGATCCAGGTGCAGGGCATGCAACTCGTGGAAATCTACGGCGCCAAGGGCTTCGTCAACCAGCCGAAATATCCGATGCCGGCCTGGAACGCACGCTAGGCGGATCGACCGGACGCCGCCGTGGACCTGCTCGCGCAAATCCTCGTCAACGGCATCTTGCTGGGCGGCCTGTATGCCGTGATGGCGCTCGGCCTCGCCCTGGTGTGGGGCGTGCTGAACATCGTCAACCTGGCGCACGGCGCCTTCATCATGCTGGGCGCCTACGCTTCCTGGCATCTGTATACCTATCTGCATATCGACCCCTTCCTCGGCCTGCCGGTCACCGCGCTGCTGCTGTTCATCGTCGGCTATGCGCTGCAGCGCGGCCTGCTCAACCTGGTGGTGCGGGCGCCGATGTTCAATACTTTGCTGATCACTTTCGGGCTGGAAGTGGTGCTGACCTATCTGGCGCAGCTGGCGTTTTCGGCGGATTTCCGCACCATCAATCCACCCTATGCCGGCAGCAACCTGAAATGGGGGCCGGTGGTGCTGCCGGTGGTGCGCCTGGCGGCGTTCGCGGTCGCCATCGTGCTGACGGTCGGCATGTGGCTGTTCCTGCTGCATACGCGGCTCGGCCGCGCGATTCGCGCCACTGCGCAGAACCTGCTGGCGGCGCGCCTGTACGGGGTCGAGCCGCGCCACCTGTATGCCATCACCTTCGCGCTGGGGCTGGCGCTGGCCGGCGCAGCCGGCGGCCTGTACGGCACGGTGTCGCAGATCAATCCGTATATCGGCGCCTCGCTGACCGCCAAGTCGTTTGCGATCGCTATCATCGGCGGCCTCGACAATCCGCTCGGCGTGATCGTCGGCGGCCTGTTCCTCGGCATCGTCGAATCTCTGACCACGCTCTACATCGGCCCCACCTTCGCCGACGTCGCCAGTTTCGGCATCCTGGTGCTGGTGCTGATCGTGCGGCCCAGCGGCCTGCTCGGGAAGACCGCATGAAAACCTACAGCGCGCTGCGCATCGCCCTGATCCTGGCGGCGCTGATCGTGCTGGCCGCCGTGCCGTGGTTCGGCTCCGACGTCCTGATCCAGTTCGGCATCAATGCCTTGCTGCTGGCGGTGCTGGCGCAGGGCTGGAACATCATCGGCGGCTATACCGGCTACGCCTCGTTCGGCAATTCGGTGTTCTACGGCCTCGGCAGCTATGGCGTGGCGATTGCGATGGTGCAGTGGAATTTGCCGTTCTGGGTCGGCATGATGTTCGGTGTGGTGCTGGCGGTGGCGTTCGCGCTACTGCTCGGGCTTGCCGGTGCTGCGCCTGCGCGGCCATTACTTCGCCATCGCGACGCTGGCGCTGTCGCAGGTGATGGCGGCGATCGTCTCCAACATCGGTCTGGCCGGCCAGAACATCGGGCTGGTGCTGCCGCCACTGAACAACGACCGGCTGTTTTACGAACTGGCGCTGGGCCTGCTGGTGATCGCGACGCTGACGATCTTTTGGCTGACCCGCAGCCGCTTCGGCTTCGGCCTGATCGCGATCCGCGAGAACGAGGAGGGGGCCGCGGTGATGGGCGTCAACACCACGCTATACAAGGTGCTGGCGTTTGCGCTGTCGGGCGTTTTCAGCGCCCTGGCCGGCGGCATCCACGCCTACTGGATCACCTTCCTCGATCCGGAAAGCGCGTTCGACATCAGCTTGAACGTCAAGATGATCATCATGGCGGTGTTCGGCGGCGCCGGCACGATCTTCGGACCGATCGTCGGCGCCTTGAGCCTGTCGGCGGTGTCGGAAGTGCTGGCGAGCCAGGTCACCAGCATCGCCGGCCTGTTCTTCGGCCTGGTCATCGTCGCCGCCGTGGTGCTGATGCCGCGCGGCCTGGCCGACATGCTGCGGCGCTTCCGCCGTACCGGCTGGCGCTATTTCGCCGAAAACATCCGGGCGCATCGGCTATGAGCTCGGCGACGACCGCGGCTACCACCGCGCTGCTCGAAGTGCGCCATGCGACACGGCGCTTTGCCGGACTGGTGGCGGTCAACGACGTCAGCTTTGCGCTGGCGCCGGGCGAAATCCTCGGCCTGATCGGTCCCAACGGCGCCGGCAAGACCACGGTCATCAGCCTGATTTCCGGCACGCTGGCGCCGAGCGAGGGTGAGGTGCTGTTCGAGGGCGAATCGATCACGCGGGTGCCGGCGTACCGCCGCGCCCGGCTCGGCATCGGCCGCACGTTCCAGATCATGCGGCCGTTCCCCGGCCTGTCGGTGCTGGACAACGTCGCCGTCGGCGCGCTGTTCGGGCATGGCGGCGGCCATGCCAGGCTGGCGCAGGCGCGCGAACAGGCGCGCGCCAGCCTCGAATTCGTCGGCCTCGGGCGCTTCGTCGACCAGCGTGCCGACGAGCTGGGCGGCCCGGGACGCAAGCGGCTGGAGCTGGCCAAGGCGCTGGCGATGCAGCCCAAGGTGCTGCTGTGCGACGAAGTGATGGCCGGCCTGAATCATGTCGAGATCGAGGAGGTGATCGAAGTGATCCGCAAGGTGCGCGCGCAGGGCATCAGCGTGCTGGTGATCGAGCACGTGATCAAGGCCATCAAGAGCCTGTCGGACCGGCTGCTGGTGTTGCACCACGGCGAAATGATCGCCGAAGGCACGCCCGACGCGGTGCTGGCGGACCCGGCCGTGATCCAGGCTTATCTCGGCAAGAAACGCGGATGAATACGCAAATGAGTACGCCAATGGACACGCCAATGAGCGGCATGCCGCCGGATTCCGCCAGCGCCGCAACGGCGCGGCAGCCGCTGCTGAAGGTGCAGGGCCTGTCCGCCGGCTATGGCGAAATGCCGGTGCTGCAGGAGATCGCGCTGGAAGTGTACCCGGCGGAAATGGTGGCGCTGGTCGGCAGCAACGGCGCCGGCAAGACCACGCTGCTGCGCGCATTGTCGTGCGTGCTGCGCAGCAGCGGCAGCATCCTGCTGGACGGCCGCGAGCTGGTCGGCATGACGCCGGACCAGGCCTTCGGCCTCGGGCTGGTGCAGGTGCCCGAGGGGCGCCAGCTGTTCGACCGCATGACGGTGCAGGACAACCTGCTGATGGGCGGCTACCGGCGCACCGACCAGGCGGCCATCGCGCGCGACCTGGAGCGCATGTACGCGCTGTTCCCGCGTCTGGCGGAGCGCCGGCGGCAGCTGGCCGGCAGCATGTCGGGCGGCGAGCAGCAGATGTGCGCGATGGCGCGCGCGCTGATGGCGGCGCCGGTGCTGATGACGGTCGACGAAATGAGCCTCGGCCTGGCGCCGGTGGTGGTCGAGCAGTTGATGGAGATCCTGGCGGCGATCCAGCGCGAGGGCGTGACGGTCCTGCTGGTCGAGCAGGATGTGCAGCTGGCGCTGTCCGGCGCCGATCGCGGCTATGTGATGGAAACCGGCCGCATCGTCCACCAGGGGCCGGCCAAGGAGCTGATCGACGATCCGGAGGTGCGGCGCGCGTATCTGGGGGTTTAGGGACATGGCGCGCGCCGTTTGGGTTGCCGCATGGGCGCTATGCTTCGGGCGTGAGCGGTGGCGACAACAGGCGCATCAGCTGCGCCTGCCGCGGCAGTTGGCGCGGACCGAAACGAGCGCGCGTAGCCGGAGGCAGGATTTCCTTTTCAGGGATGGCAGACCGACTGGCGCCGTCTCCGATGTGAAGAACCGCTCCTGCATTTCCTCCAGTCCCAGCTCGCGCAGCACTTCCTGCAGCCGTTCGGCCGGACGCCGGCGCGGCAAGTCCTGGTAGCGGGCGATGATCAGCTCGTTCTTCATCGAATGCTCCCAGCCGACCAGTTCGGTGACGCTGACCTGGTAGCCGTGCGCTTCCAGCTGCAGGCAGCGCAGGACGTTGGTGACCTGGCTGCCGAATTCGCGCGTGTGCAGCGGATGGCGCCAGATTTCGGTCAGCGCATTCTTGGCCAGCGTCTTGCCCTTGTTCTTCTTCAGCACCGAGGCGACTTCGGCCTGGCAGCAGGGCACCAGCACCACGAATTGCGCCTGCTTCTTCAGGGCGAAGCGGATCGCGTCGTCGGTCGCGGTATTGCAGGCGTGCAGCGCGGTGACGATGTCGATCCGGGCCGGCAACTGGTCGGACTCGATCGAGTCGGCGACCGACAGGTTGAGGAAGGACATGCGCGGGAAATCCAGCCGCTGCGCCAGTTCGCGCGATTTGGCGACCAGTTCGTCGCGCGTCTCGATGCCGTAGATGCGGGAGTCGCCGGCCAGCGTCTTGAAAAACAGGTCGTACAGGATGAAGCCGAGATAGGACTTGCCGGCGCCGTGGTCGACCAGCCGGATGTCGGCGTGATCGCGGCGGATGTCATTCAATAGCGGCTCGATGAACTGGTACAGGTGATAGACCTGCTTCAGCTTGCGCCGGCTGTCCTGGTTCAGCTTGCCGTCGCGCGTCAGGATGTGCAATTCCTTCAGCAGCTCGATCGATTGGCCGGGCCGGATCTCGTGCTTGTCCGTCATGGTTGCTGCGCTCATGGTGCGTTGTATATGGGGTTCCGGTAAGGAAATGGCTCGACTATGGATGGTTCTTGAGGATTTCGTTCAGCGCCCGCACCAGGGTCGCGCATTCTTCCGCAGTGCCGATACTGATGCGCAGGTATTGGTCGATGCGCGGCAGATCGAAGTGGCGCACGATGATGGCGCGCGCGCGCAGCGCGGCGGCCAGTTGGCCGGCGTCGTGCTGCGGGTGGCGGGCGAAGAGGAAGTTCGCCTGCGACGGCAGGACCGCGAAGCCGAGCGCCGTCAGCGCCTGCGCCAGCTGTTCACGGCTGTCGATGATGGCGTGCCGGGTTTGCTGGAAATATTCCTCGTCCTCGAACGCCACCACTGCACCGACTTGCGCCATGCGGTCCAGCGGATATGAGTTGAAACTGTTCTTGACCCGTTCCAGCGCCTCGATCAGATGCGGCTGGCCGATGGCGAAGCCGACCCGCAAGCCGGCCAGCGAGCGTGATTTGGACAGCGTCTGCACCACCAGCAGGTTGGGATAGCGCCGCACCAGCGGAATCACCGACTCGCCGCCAAAATCGATGTAGGCCTCGTCCACCACCACTACCTGCTGCGGGTGATCGCGCAACAGCGTTTCGATGGCGGCGGACGCCAGGCCGATGCCGGTCGGCGCATTCGGATTGGGGAAGATGATGCCGCCGCAGGGCTGGCGATAGTCCTCGGGGCGGATTTCCATCTGCTCGCCCAGGGGGATGCGCACATAGTCGATGCCGTACAGCTTGCAGTACACCGGATAGAAGCTGTAGGTGATGTCCGGGAACAGCAACGGCGCCTCGTGCTTCAGCAGCGCCAGAAATGCCAGCGCCAGCACTTCGTCCGAACCGTTGCCGACGAACACTTCATCGGGCGCCACGTGGTGGTAGGCCGCCAGCGTCTCCTTGAGCTGGCTGGCGTTCGGGTCCGGGTACAGGCGCAGCGCGGCGCCGATCGTGTCCTGCAAAGCCGCCAGCACCTTGGGCGAGGGGCCGAACGGGTTTTCGTTGGTGTTCAGCTTGACCAGGTTGCTCAGCTTGGGCTGCTCTCCGGGCACATAGGGGGTGAGGGTATGGAGGACCGGATTCCAGAATGTCGACATGCGTGAATATGAAAAATGAATGGTGAAAATGAAGCAGCAGCCGAAGATACGCAAGCGCCCGAAATGGAATGCTTCCACAAGGGGTGCCGTCGGCAACCAGCCTAAGCGCATTATCCCAGCTGCCACGGAATCATTGTAGACATCACATATACTCCATTAGATGATGGCTTATGTCCGGCGTATTTCGGTCGAAATTTCATCATACTCCTAGGCGCACCGCAAATTCATAGTGCGGACCGTTGGCGCTCCCTCCAGTGGGCCGGTAAAAAAGCGTGCAGGCCCAGCCCTCGTTTGCCAAAATGCGCCGCTTATCCGGACATCTTTTCCTCTTATGCCCGCTTCCTATCGCCTGGCGATCTTCGACTTCGACGGCACTCTGGCCGATTCTTTTCCGTTTTTCGTCGAGGTCTTCAATCAGGTGGCCGCCAAACATCGCTTCCAGCCGATCGACGTGTCGCGGGTCGCGGAATTGCGCCACCTGAGCGCGCGCCAAATGATGCAGCGGGTCGGGCTACCGGCCTGGAAACTGCCCTGGGTTGCCAGGAGCTTTACCGCATTGATGCGGCAGAATGCGGCGCGCATTGCGCTGTTCGACCAGGTCGAGGCGGTGTTGCAGGAGCTGGCCGCCCGGCAGGTACGACTGGCGATCGTGACCGCGAACGCCGACGACAACGTGCGCCGGATTCTCGGCACACGCCTCACGCCCTTGATCGGTCATCTCGAAAGCGGCATGTCGATGTTCGGCAAGGCCAAGCGCCTGCGCCGGATATTGGCCGAGGTCGGCATTGCCGCGCGGGAGGCGATCTATATTGGCGACCAAATCGCCGATCTGGAAGCGGCGCGCGCCGCCGGCATCGCGTTCGGCGCCGTGTCCTGGGGCTACGCCAGCATCGAGTCGCTCCAGGCGCACAGGCCGGACAGGGTGTTTGCGCAGGTGGCGGACCTGCGCGACATTGCCGTGGAAAGCGCGCTAGGCGAGCGCTAGCTGCGGCTGGATCTCCATGCTTTCGTGATCCAGCAGCCAGCGTTTGCGCTCCAGGCCGCCGCCGTAACCGGTCAGCGCGCCGTTGCTGCCGATCACGCGATGGCAGGGCACCACGATGCTGACCGGATTGGCGCCATTCGCCATACCCACCGCGCGCACCGCCTTGGGCCGCTTGATTTGCAGGGCCAGCGTGCCGTAGCTGATGGTCCGGCCCAAAGGGATCGTGCGCAGGGCGGCCCAGACTTCCTTTTGAAACGGCGTGCCGCCGGTCTCGACCGGAATGGCGGCGATGGCCTGCAGGTCGCCGTTCATGTACTGCTCGATCAGCGCGCTCAATCCGGCGGGATTGCGCGCCGGCTGCAATGCATAGCTGCCATAGTGCAGACGCAGCAGTTGATGCATGCGCGGCTCGTAATCCCAGAAATCCAGCGCCCGCAGGTTCTGGCCATCCGACACCAGCAGCACCTCGCCGATGGGCGAAGGAAAACGATCGATCAGGAGCTTCATAATGCGGGATTGCCCTTTCCATGAGTAAGTCGGTGGCGGCCGGTGGCGGAGGCGCCAGCCCGGGCCATGGATGCTGCGCCGGCGCCTGCGCGTGCCGCTGCGCCGCACTCGGCTCGCGGCCCGCGCGCTTGTCCGCGGCGTTTTGCAAGGCTACATCACCGGCCGGGAATGCGTCGGGATGTTTTGAACATTGCCCAGCGTTGAGTTACGACAGGCAACAAGAATTCCTGAGATACGGCCGAAGCAGCAATCTCGGGCTGCTCATTTTTTCGCTGCCAGCGCAAAGATGACCACCGAGGCCGGCCCGCTCTTGGTCTGCATGATGTCGTTTTTCATGCCGGCCGCCACGGCGACATACTGCTTGCCATCGACCGTATAGGTAACGATCCCGCCGCCGATGGGGCCGCCTGCCTTGTGTTGGGATAGCAGCTTCCCTGTCTTGGCGTCGAAGGCGAGCAGATTGCCGTCAAAGTCGCCGGTGAACACCAGGCCACCCGCGGTCGGGGTCAATGCCGCAACCAAGGGCTGCGACGCGTGGTATTTCCAGAGCACCTTGCCGCTGTCGGCATCCACCGCGGTCAACCATCCGGATTTGTTATTGGGGTCGGAATCCCCGAACGCGTTCGTAGATCCGAGAAACGGTTTGCCCGCCGTGTACTGCAGCGACTCGGGGCCGCCCAGCTTGATGGTTGTGCCCCAATCGATGGCATTGACGAACAAGGCATTTTGCGGCGGCGAATAGGCCGGGCCATTCCAGTTGACGCCGCCTTGCGTGCCGGGAAGGAAATGGGTTCCTTCGGGTTTCAGCGGCGCATCGGTATTGCCGATCGTCGTGATGGGTACTTTGTAGGCCACGGAACTCAGATCGCGATTCAGACCATAGAGAAAGCCGTTTTTCCCGGCTGCAGCGACCATTTTTTTGCCCGCCTTGGAGGTGAACAGGATCGGGCTGGCGGCGACGTCCCAGTCATGGAAGTCGTGCGGCGCGGTCTGGTAATAGGCCTTGAGCTCACCGGTCCTGGCATCGAGCATCACCACCGAGCAGGTAAACAGATTGTCGCCGGGCCGGTAATCCGCGGCGAAATCGGGACCGGGATTGCCGGTCGGGATGTACAGCATGCCGGAGCTTGGGTCGAGCGCGACGGTGGAGTACATGCCGCCGCCCGCTTTGACTTTATTCGGATCGGAAGGCCAGGTCTGCGCTGCCTGGCCGGAGGTAGGAACGATATCGAAGTTCCAGATGCGCTCGCCGTTTTTCGCATCGAGCGCCATCATGCGCGCCGCGACGCCGACGTCACTGCCGGAGGTGCCGAGGTAGATCCGGCCTTCCCATACGATCGGCGCGGCGGTGAAATACTCGCCCTTGGCGGCATCGCCGGCGGCGACATCCCAGATGACTTGGCCGCTATGGGCGTCCAATGCCAGAACGTGGGCGTCCGGCGTGCCCCGATAGAGGCGGCCGTCGGCGTAGGCCACTCCCCGTACCGGGGTACCCAGCCCCAGGCTTTTGGGTTCGTATTTTTGCGTCCAGCGCAGTGCGCCGGTACGGGCATCGAGCGCATAGGTTGCCGTTGCGGTCGTGACATACATCATATTGCCGACGACGACCGGGCCGGCCTGGAACGAAGTCGTTTCCGGAAGTACGTATTGGCCGACCGGGGCCAGCGAAGCGACGTTCTTGGTGGTGATCTGTTTTAAGGGGGAAAAACGGTAGCCGCTGTAGCTGCCGTTGTACATCGGCCATCCGGTGTCGGCGGCCTGGCCTGCCAGCGGGACGAGGCAGGCGATCATGCAGAACCGGGCAATCATCCACGACATGTTTCTGGATTCCATACCTTGGCCACACCGCATGATTCCCCCTCTTTTCATGAACCGGCCCTGCATGAAAAACGCAAGGTAGTCAGTAACTATAGGCAGCCGCAATTGACATGCAACCGCGTGCCGCTTCGGCATTTGGATGGGCTTGAGCTTTCTCAAGGGCGTATGGAATCCAATTGCCGCAGCGCAGGCTGTCTGGGACGCATGGAGAAGGACGGGCACCTTGAAATCATTCCTGCCGTTCAATCATCCGGCCGATGGTTGCCAGCATCCGCTCCGCAACCGGCCGCCGCACCCATTCCCGCAGTTCGACCGCAAGACTGGCGTGCAGGTCCCGCTCAAAATCCGACGTCAGCCGGCCGGCAATTTTTTTGTCCATGACCGCCAGATTCACTTCGTCATTCAATTCGAAGGAACGGCTGTCGAAATTGGTGGAACCGACCACAGACCACAGGCGGTCGACGATGAGAATCTTGGCGTGGATCATTCCCGGCTGGTATTCGTAAATGTCGATGCCGCCGGAAAGCAGTTCGCCATACAGGCGCCGGCTCGCATAGCGCGCCATCAAGTGATTGTTGTATTTGCCGGGGACGATGACGCTGACCTTGACGCCACGTGCGGCCGCATTCAGCAGCTGGCGCCGCAGAGCCCGGTCCGGCAGGAAATAGGGGGAATTGATGCGGATTTCGCTGCGTGCGGCCGCAATCAGCATCTGGAACAAGACGCGTGCCCGGGTTCCGCGCCCCGCTGTCGGGCTGCTGCCGACCACCAGGCTCAGGCGCTCCCCGGTCACGGTGAGCGGTTCAAATTGATTCCCAATCGGAAAGACCGCCTCGTCGGCCAAGACTTCGCCGCTGCTTTCCAGCCAGTTTTCGATGAATACCGTCTGCACCGCAGCCGCGGTAGGGCCGGCGACGCGCACCACCGTGTCGCGCCAGGGTGGCCGCCCCTTGTCGCCCTGATCCCACGCGGAGGCGATGCCGGCGCCGCCGATGAACGCGGTCATGCCGTCAATCACCATCAACTCGCGGTGCGTCCGATTGTTGAAGCGCTTGAGCGTATACCAGCGCAGCGGCTGATACCACACCACATTCCCGCCCGCATCCCGCAAACGCTCGAAGAAGCGTGCCGGGGTCAGCATGCTGCCGACGGCGTCGACGATGACGCGCACCTTGACGCCGGCCTGCGCGCGCTCGGCCAGTGCGCTTACAAAGCGTTCGCCGATCGGCGTCGCATGAAAGATGAACGCCTCGAGGTGAATCGAGGTCTTGGCGTTCGAGATCGCCGCCAGCTGCGCGGGATAGAAATCCACGCCGTCCCGCAACACCTCGAAGTCGCGAATTTCCAGAACCGTCTCGTCGATCACCGCCGCCAGCAAGCGCGAAAAGTTCTCCGAGTCGGGTGCGGGCAATTCGGAATCGATTTTATAGGCGAGCCCCGGTTCGAACAGGACCAGGAACAGCAGCACGCCCAGGACGACCAGCGCGAACACCGCGGCAATGTCGAAGTAGTCGATTTCCATTGAACTTGCCTTTCACCTCAGGCCTCGAGGCGGCCGTTTGATCAGGGCTGCCGATGCTTGCATTGACGGCGGACGAGATGCGTTTTTTTGGATTGTCCGCTGATTTGCCGCCATTACGCTTGTCGCGGCCGGAAATCTGCGCGATGCTTTGTATATCGGCTGCAACAAATCGGCGCGCCGTCGTGCAAATCCGATCGTGCCAGTTTCTGCGCTTTTCCATCGGAAACATTGATGTTAACGGCCTGGATTGGATGTGTGGCTTGCCGCGAATGTGAGGGTGTGCACGCGGCGGGAATACACGCCGTCGTTGCCGATACCGAGGGCATTTGCCTGGAGCGGTGCACCGGACCGCATGGCGGCGTTCAAGCATAGCGTCCGATTCGGCCACGGGCGCACGTCAATGGGCTTTTAGGGGAGGGCAAGTCGATGCCGCAAACCGCAAATACGAACGGAGCTGACGCAGCCGATCCGGCAAGGCCTGAACATTTCGACGTGCTGATCGTGGGCGCCGGCCTGTCCGGGATTTGTGCGGCCTGCCATCTCCAGGCCCGCTTTCCTCAGAAGCGTATCGGGATACTGGAAGGACGCGACGCCATCGGCGGCACCTGGGACCTTTTTCGATATCCGGGTGTACGCTCGGATTCGGACATGTTCACGCTTGGCTACAGCTTCCGCCGCTGGCGGGGCGAAAAATCGATCGCCGCTGGTGCTGCCATCCGCGACTACATCAGGGACACCGCCAAGGAATTCGGCATCGACCGACAGATCAGGTTTCGCCACCGCGTCACCGAGGCGTCGTGGTCGACTCCCGAAGCGCTGTGGTCGGTGGCTGTGGAGGTTGGCGCCGACAGGTCGCCGACGCGATTCACCGCCCGCTTCCTGTTCATGTGCAGCGGCTACTACGACTATGAAAGCGGCTACCTGCCATCGTGGCCAGGGACGGAAGACTATGGAGGGAAACTGATTCATCCGCAGCATTGGCCGGCCGGGCTCGACTACCGGGATCAGCGCGTGGTGGTGATCGGCAGCGGCGCGACCGCCGTCACGCTGGTGCCGGCGATGGCCGAACAGGCTGCCCATGTGACGCTGCTGCAGCGTTCGCCCAGCTATATCGTTGCGCGTCCATCGAGCGACAAGATGGCGCATTGGCTTCGCAAGTGCCTGCCCGATTCTCTCACCCACGCGCTCGTGCGCTGGAAGAATATTTTTTTGGGAGTGTATTTTTTCAGCCTTGCGCGGCGCCGGCCCGCGCTGGTCAAACGTCTGATCTTCAAGGGTGTGCAGCGCTCCCTGGGGCCAGCCTATGATGCCGCGCCTCATTTCACGCCTGCCTACAATCCGTGGCAGCAGCGTCTTTGCCTGGTTCCGGACGCCGATCTGTTCAAGGCGATACGCTCGGAAAAGGTAGCGGTCGTCACTGATGAAATCGCGACCTTCACCCGAAGCGGCTTGCGGCTGCGCTCGGGTCGGCATCTGGAAGCCGATTTGGTGGTTGCCGCCACGGGACTGAGGGTGCGGCTGTTCGGCGGCACGGAAATCCGGGTGGACGGCGTCCAAATCGACATTTCCGAAGCGCTTTCTTACAAGGGACTGATGTTCAGCGATATCCCCAATTTCGCCTCGGTGTTCGGCTACGCCAACGCGTCCTGGACCTTGAAGTGCGAATTGAGCGTGAAGTATGTCTGCCGGCTCTTGCAGTACCTCGATGACCATGACTTTGGCTGGTGCGTGCCGAGGCGGCAAGCCGGCGACATCGCCGCAATGCCGGCCCTGGACTTCAGTTCCGGCTATGTGCAAAGAGCCAGCAAGGCGCTGCCCAAACAAGGAGCGAGGCTGCCTTGGCGGGTTTATCAGAATTACTTCATGGATATCATTACAATGAAATTTTCTTCCATGAACGATGGGATCATGCAATTCGAGCGGCATGGCTCAAAACCCGGCAAGGCGTGAAGCGGCCATTGGCGCATCACCCTTCGCGGGTAGGACGACCCGTGGCGCGAAGGGAGCGCCAAATTGAGGAGATTTTCATGAACATATTGCTTTGGGCGGTATTCGCTACGGTCTTGCTGGTCTTCCTCGCCCTGGCATTTTTTAGCGCATTCGTCGCTTCGAAAATAGAAAAGGGCTTCGCTCCGAACGGCCAATTCATCGAGATCGACGGCACCCGCATCCACTACGTCGACCAGGGGCAGGGGCCGGTACTGCTCATGGTCCACGGACTCGGCGGCCAATTGAGGCATTTCTCGCATTCGCTGATGGAGCGGCTGACCGACGATTTTCGCGTCGTCCTGATCGACCGTCCCGGTTGTGGCCATTCCAGCCGCTTGGCCAACGGCTCTTCCGGCATCAAGGCGCAGGGCGATCTGGTGGCCCGATTCATCGAGGTATTGGACCTCGGCCGCCCGATCCTGGTGGGTCATTCGCTGGGTGGCGCGGTGGCGCTTTCCGCGGCTCTGGATCACCCTGAGCGAGTCGGCGGCCTGGCGCTGATTGCGCCTCTGACCCACTCTGAAGAGAAAGTGCCGAGCGTATTCGCGGCCATGGCGATCCGTTCAAAGCCGCTGCGCTGGCTATTCAGCCGCAGCTTGCTGATTCCGCTCGCCATTCTGACGAAGGACGAGACGCTGGAGACCGTGTTCGGGCCCGAGGCGGCGCCGCCAGACTTCGCGACAGTTGGTGGTGGCTTGCTGAGCTTGCGGCCGGCAGCCTACCGCGCGGCCTCCGACAATTTGCTGGAATCCCCCGTGGATCTGTCTGCCATGATCGAAAGATATCCTTCGCTGTCGATGCCGATCGGGATCTTGTACGGAAACGGCGATCGCATCCTTGATTGGAAAAAACATGGCGCGCCCATGCGCGACAAGGTAGGCGGCGTGCAGCTGGAAATTATTCCCGGCGGCCATATGCTGCCGCTGACGAATGCGGCAGCAAGCGCCCAGTTCATTCGCTCGGTCGCGGCGGCCATCGTCGATGCCGCGAGGCAATCCACGGCGCAGGCAGACGCCTGATTCCGCTGTTGACGGCCGCTAGTCGGGTAAGCGTGGCCAGGCCGCTCATGCCGGTGCCGGGCGCGATCGAATGATGGCCAGCGCATCCAGCCGCCATCGGCCGGCAGGCCGTTTGGCGTCGGACGCAACCGCGTTTTCTCCTGATGAATCCGGGAACATCGGCTCCTTTCCTCACTCAATCATCGAACGCCCGGCCGGGCATTTGATTCAATGGGCGCCAAACAACGTGTTGGTAAGGAGAACGTTATGGATACGAACGATACGAGTCTTCGTGGCATGCGGATTGCCATTCTCGTGACGGAAGGGTTCGAGCAGGTCGAGTTCACCGGTCCCAGGGAAGCCCTGGAAAAAGAAGGCGTCGCCACCCAGGTGATTTCGCAAAAGCAAGGCAAGGTCCAGGGCTTCAAGCATCACGACAAGGGCGACCAGTTTCAGGTCGACCTAACCTTCGAGCAGGCCGATCCGAAGGACTTCGACGGTGTGCTGTTGCCGGGTGGTGTCGTCAATGGCGATCAGATGCGAATAATTCCGGAGGCACAGCGCTTCGTGCAGCAAATCGATGAGGCGGGCAAGCCGGTCTTCGTCATTTGCCATGGCGGCTGGGTGCTGGTATCGGCTGGCTTGGTGGAAGGCCGCACGATGACGAGTTGGCCGACCTTGCAGGACGACATCCGCAATGCCGGCGGCCACTGGGTCGATCAAGAGGCCGTCGTCGACGGCAATTGGGTGAGCAGCCGCAAACCCGACGACATCCCGGCCTTCAACCGCAAGATGCTCGAGCTGCTGCACCAGCGGCACGCAGGACGGCCTCTGGGCCGGCGCGACGATCAGCAGGGAATCGGGTTGCCGGGCTGAGCCGACGCCGCACAGCGCGAATCCGGTTTGCACGAAGCCTTCGACGATTTGCGCCGGTTGCCGCGCAGGGGCCTCATGGCGCATGTCGTCGCTTGAATTGCCGTCCTGGTTGTGGCGGCGGACTCCATGCTGGTTCAAGGCGGCCTGTGGTGAGGCGAGGGCGGTCCGTAGGTACTGTTGCGCATGGCGGCAGCGCGCTTTGGCCCGGTCCGCACTGACGATATCGGGAAGGCTCCTGAGCACTCTGGCCCACAACGGGTCCTTGGCGCCATCGGCCGAATGCTCGTTTGCCAGCCTCTCCTTCAGCCCAATTTCGAACACTGGGGGCCGTCCAGTTGATTGGTGCTCTCGATCCAAAGGAGGGGCAAGCGGGAGGCGCCGAACCGCCGTATGGCCCGGTCGGCTCTGAGGAGCGGCTTAGGGCACGGCCAAATTGTTCTATAATTTGTATACAAAATATCATCCATAATGTAATATCTTCTTGGGTCGCCAAAAAGCGGCCGAATCTCCAGTCGGCGGCAAGCCCGTCTCTCCAATCCTGACCTGCCCCTGTGCTGAGAGGCGGTCCTTGACGAGTCTCGGTCAATCGGAAACGCAGCGGGAAGGCGCGATTCAACCGCTCCTCCTGCGGCTCGGCGCCGGCGCGAATGTCGGGCGAAATGCGAAGAAGATGAGTACAATCCAACCGACCAACTTGCAGAATGCTTCCGTGGAAACTCGCGCCCGACCCGGGACCAACGACATCGCCGATCGCATCATCCACGCGATCATGGAGCATCGGCTGCCGCCCGGCATCAAGCTCGCGGAGGAGAAGCTCGCCGGAGCCTTCGGCGTCAGCCGCACGAAGATCCGTCAAGCGCTGACGACGCTGGCGAAAGACGGCCTGGTGAAGCTCTATCCGAACCGCGGCGCCTTCATCGCCAGTCCGTCGGTACAGGAGGCGATCGACCTCTTTGCGACACGCCGCCTACTCGAACCGGAAATCATTCGCAATGCGGTCGCGCGCGCCGGCAAAGCCGACCTGAAGCGCTTGCGTGCCCATCTGGCGCAGGAGGCCGACGCCCGAGCGCGCCAGGACCGCCGCGCGATCATCAAGCTTTCCGGCGAATTCCACATGCTGCTGGCCGAAGTGGCGGGCAATAGTTTCATCAGCAAGCTCATGAGCGAGCTATGTCCGCTAACCTGCCTGATCATCGCGCTCTACGACTCGCCGCATACGCCGGCCTGCCCAGAAGATGAGCATGGCGCAATCGTCGAGTCGATCGAGCGCAAGGATACCGATCGCGCGATCGCGCTGATGCTGGATCACCTCGCACATGTCGAGGGCGAATTGAAGTTGTCGACCCACGACAAACGCAATATCGACTGGGACCAGCTGTTCGCCTGAGCGCCCGCTCGTCCTCTGCGGCCAACCACGAACCCTTTCTCGGCAGAGTCGCCAGACTCCATGCAGTGGGCTCCGGCGTGCCTGTCGTAGCTGCCGCACTTAAGCTTGTGTTTGTCCACGCCCCCCGCCGGCCTTGCCGTGAGCGCATGCGTTTGCACAGGATCCAGGACGTTT
Source organism: uncultured beta proteobacterium (assembly GCA_963706525.1). Taxonomy (GTDB): domain Bacteria; phylum Pseudomonadota; class Gammaproteobacteria; order Burkholderiales; family Burkholderiaceae_D; genus DATJCV01. Next base: position 71,359 of record CAVPMM010000001.1, read on the forward strand.
ACCAGTATCCAACACGTCTTCGCGCACAAATAAAACCACGAAAATTGTATTCATTGTTGTGTACAATTATTTTTTTCATTGCTATTATTTCTATGCCGGCCGCAGCATGGTTGGCACGCTCAATCCATGCTTCATGAATCCCTTCGAAGGAGTTGTCATGTTGAAGTCTTGCCGTTCACTGATCTGCGGGGCGCTGTTCGCCGCCGGCCTCGCCACCACCACTTCCGCTTCGGTCGCCGCCGAAACCCTGCGCATCGTCGGCAACTTCCCGGCGTCCCATACCAGCTCGATTGTCATGGAACAGTTCAAGGCCGAGGTTGAAAAGGCCAGTGGCGGCGAACTGAAGGTGGACGTCTTCCCGGCGATGCAGCTCGGCGGCGCGCAGGAAAACGTCGACCAGGTACGCTCCGGCGCGGTATTCCTGACCTGGATTTCGACTGCATATCTGTCGCGCACCGTCCCGGAACTGTCGGCGCTGTCGCTGCCCTTCGCCTTTCCCGATCGCAGCCACGCGTTCCGCGTGATCGACGGCCCGGTCGGCCAGCGGCTTTCGGAAAAGCTCGCAGCGAAAGGCTTCGTCGCGCTGGGTTACATGGAACTGGGCCCGCGCCACCTGACCAACAACGTGCGTCCGATCAAGTCGCTCGCCGACCTCAAGGGCCTGAAGATCCGGTTGCAGCCCGACGAAACCCATCTCGCGACGCTGCGCGCGCTCGGTGCCAATCCGACGACGATGGATATCAAGGAGGTCTACTCGGCACTCCAGCAGGGTGTGCTCGACGGCCAGGAAAATCCGTTCGCCGTCACGCGCGATCGCAATTTCAACCAAGTCCAGAAGTACATCTCCGACACCGGTCACTTTTTCGACTTCGTCGTCGTCGTCGCCAACAAGAAAAAACTCGAGGCACTCAAGCCCGCCATGCGCAAGATCGTCACTGACGCCGCAGCCCGCGCGGTCACCACGCAGCGCGCGATTGCCGCGGACGAGGACAGCAAGGCGCTGGCCGATCTGCAGAGCCGCGGCATGCAGTTCGACGCCGTCAGCGATGCGCTGCGCAGCGAGATGAAGAAGGTCTCGGCGCCGGTGATCGATACCGTTAAGGCGAAAGTCGGTGCCGAGTTGGTCGACTCAGTGCTCGGCCAGGCGCGCTGACACCACGACAAGGAGGAGACGACAACATGGGTAAGACATTGCGCGACGCGCTCGACAGGGCAGACGTCCTCTCACGCTGGGCGATCGTCGCCTGCATGGCGGTGATGATCACGGTCGTTTCGGCGCAGGTGTTTCTGCGCTACGGCTTCTCGGCTTCCCTCGACTGGGCGGAGGAGGTTTCCCGGCTCGCGTTCGTGTGGGCCGTGTTCCTGGCGGTGCCGCACGGTGTGAAAGCGGGGGCGCATGTCGGCATCGATGCCGTCGTCAAACACTTTCCGCCCGGCGCCCACCGGATGCTGCAACGGCTGGTCAAGCTGGTGAGCGTGGTGCTGATGGGAGTAGTCGCGTACCAGGCCGCGCTTGCCGCGATGGATAGCTGGGACCAGCTGATGCCGACCGTGGATCTCTCCAGCGGCTGGTTCTACCTCGCTGTGTCGGTCGGCGCCGTCCACTCGGCGCTACGTCTGATCGAACAGTTGCTGGCCGGCGACGATGTCGCGCTGCCGGCGATGGCGGAGGCCGCCCAATGACCGCCGTCGCCGTTTCCGGATTTTTCTTGCTGGCGCTGCTCGGCATGCCGCTCGCGTTCGCGCTCGGCTTCGCCGCGCTGGCCGGCATGACCGCGGGCGACGTCGAGTGGATCGTGTTCCCGCAGCGCATGATGTACGCGCTGAATTCGTTCCCGCTGCTGGCGATCCCCTGCTTCATGGTCGCCGGCGAGCTGATGGTGGAAGGCGGCATAATGGAGCGCCTGATCACGCTGGCCAATAGCCTGGTCGGGCGGGTGCGCGGCGGCCTCGCGCACGTCACGGTGCTGTCGTCGGCGTCGCTCGCCGCGGTGTCCGGGACGGCGATCGCCGACGCCACCGCGCTGTCGAGCACGATGATGCCGACCATGGAGAAGTATTACGACCGCGAATTCGGCGCGGCGCTGATCGCCTCGGCCGCCAACCTCGGACCGATCATCCCGCCGAGCGCGGCGATGATCGTGTATGCCTACATGGCCGGCCCGAGCGTGTCGGTCGGCGCGCTGTTCATGGCCGGCGTGGTGCCGGGGCTGATCCTGGCCGCGACCATGATGATGTACGCCTCGTGGTATGCGCGGCGCAGGGATTACCCGCTGACCGGCGAGGCCTTCTGCCTGCGCCGCTTCCTGACCACGCTGAAATCCTCGTTCGCGGTCGTGGCCATGCCGTTCGTGGTCATCGGCGGCATCGTCGGCGGCGCCTTCACCGCCACCGAAGGGTCGGCGATCGCGGTCGTCTATGCGCTGGCAATCGGACTGTTCGTGACCAGGCGCATCAAGCTGGCCGACCTGCCGCAAGTCCTGTTCCGCGCCGCGCTGACCACCGGCGTCGTCGGCGCCCTGATCGCGTTCGCCTCGGCTGTGACCTACCTGCTGACGATCGACATGGTGCCGATGCACCTTTCCCAGTTCGTCCAGGCACTGACCAGCAGCCCAATGATGTTCATCCTGCTGGTGATGGTGCTGCTGGTGATCGTCGGCATGTTCCTCGAATCGAACGCCGCCTACATCATGCTGGTGCCGCTACTGGCGCCGATTGCCACCGCCTATGGCATCGACCCGATCTATTTCGGCTTCCTGTTCGTGCTGAACCTCGTCATCGGCATGCTGACGCCGCCGGTCGGCGTGCTGCTGTTCGTCGTCAGCAGCGCCGCGCGGGTGCCGATCAATCGCCTGACAGTCGCCGCGCTGCCTTTCATCGCCTTGCAATTTGCGGTGCTCGCGCTGTGCATCGTGTTCCCGAAGCTCGTGACCGCGTTGCCGCGCGCGCTCGGCTACTAACCCGGAGTCGCACCATGATCCCCAAAAAAATTGCCGTCGATTCCTCGAAACCGTTGCCGAACACCGCGCGCGAACCGCGCATGACGGCGCCGGCGGCCCACATCGCCGGCTACGGTCGGCTGCTTGCGGTGGGAAGCTGACATGGCTGACTTCGATCTGGTGATCCGCAACGCGCACTGCGCGACCGCAGCCGACGTATTCGATGCCGACATCGGCATTCGCGACGGAAAAATCGCCGCGCTCGGCAAGGCGCTCGCGCCGGGACGCGAGGAAATCGACGCCGCCGGCCGCTGGGTGCTTCCGGGCGGCATCGACGGCCACTGCCACTTCGATCAGCCGATGACCGACGGCTCGAAGATGGCCGACGACTTCCTGAGCGGCACGCGCTCGGCGGCCTGCGGCGGCACCACCACGGTGATCCCGTTCGCCTGCCAGTTCAAGGGACAGAGCCTGCGCGCCGCGGTCGAGGACTACCATCGCCGCGCCGAAGGGCGAGCCAGCGTCGACTATGCGTTTCACATGATCGTGTCGGACCCGACGCCGGAGGTGCTGAGCGAGGAATTGCCGGCACTGATCCGCGCCGGCTACAGCTCGTTCAAGGTCTACATGACCTACGACGACCTGAAACTGGCCGATCGCCAGATTCTCGACGTGCTGACGGTGGCACGCGACGAGGGCGCTATGGTGATGGTGCATGCCGAGAACACCGACTGCATCGCCTGGCTGACCGAGCGCCTGCTTAAGGCCGGCAAGACCGCGCCACGCTACCACGCAGCGTCGCGTCCGATGCTGGTCGAACGCGAGGCGACGCACCGCGCGATCGCCTATGCCGAACTGGTCGACGTGCCGATCCTGATCGTGCACGTGTCCGGGCGCGAAGCGGTCGAACAGATCCGCTGGGCGCAGGGCCAGGGGCTGCGGATCTACGCCGAAACCTGTCCGCAATACCTGTTCCTGACCGCGGACGACCTCGGGCCCGAGGACTCTGCGCATGGCCACGGCGACGGCGCCAAATGCATCTGCAGTCCGCCGCCGCGCGACAAGGCGAACCAGCAAGTCATCTGGGACGGGCTCGAATCCGGCGTGTTCCAGGTGTTCTCCTCGGACCACGCGCCGTTCCGCTTCGAGGGGAGGGACGGCAAGCAAGTGGCCGGCGCCGGCGCCAGCTTCGACAAGATTCCGAACGGCATCCCCGGGGTCGAGACGCGGTTGCCGCTGCTGTTTTCGCATGGCGTGCTGGGAGGGCGGATCGACGTCTGCGAGTTCGTCGCGCTGACTTCGACCAACGTCGCCAAGATGTACGGGCTGTACCCGCGCAAAGGGTCGATCGCGGTCGGCGCCGACGCCGATCTCGTGATCTGGGACAGCCATGCCAACCGCACGGTTCGCAATGCCGATTTGCACCATGCGGTCGACTACACCCCGTACGAAGGCATCCCAGTCCAAGCGTGGCCGGCGCTGACCTTGCTGCGCGGCGCGCCGGTGTGGCGCGACGGCACCTTCCTCGGCACTCCCGGCCACGGCAACTTCCTGCCCTGCGCACTGCCGATGCCGGCCAAGCCGAAGCACCGCGGGGAGAGCCGATGACATCGCGCTCGGCCCTGGCAAACGCGCTGGTCGCCGCCTGGAACAGCGGCCGGCCGCTGGAAGCCGCAGCGGTGACGCAGCTGGCGCCGGCGGACGAGGCCGCGGCCTACCGGGTGCAGCGCGAAGTCGCCGATGCGCTCGGCTGGTTTGCGGCCGGCCGGCCGCACGGATGGAAGATCGGCGCCGCCAGCCGCGAGGCACTGCCGACCGCGGCACCGATCGCCGATGGCGCGTTGACCGGATCGCCGGCGCGGCTGGCGGCGCGCGCACACACGCTGATCGGGATCGAAGTCGAGCTGGCGGTGCGTCTGGCGCATCCGCTGCCGGCGGGCGCGGGGCCGGAACAGGTCCGGGCCGCGATCGGCGAAGTGCTGGCGGCGATCGAAATCTGCGACGTGCGCGCGCAAGGCTGGCGAGCCCTGCCGCCCATGTTCCACCTAGCCGACCAGCAGATGAACCGCTGGCTGATTCTCGGCAGCGGCGTCGCCGGGCCGTGGCGCGACGAGTTCGCGCTGCGTGAAGTTCGGCTCGAGGTGAACGGGCAGGAGACGCTGCGCCGCCGTGGCGGCCACCCGCTCGGCGATCCGCTGTTCCTGCTGCCCTGGCTGGCCGCCCACGCGGCGCGGGAATATCCGCACGGACTGCAGGCCGGCGACGTGGTCACGACCGGCACCTGGACCGGCCTGCACGAGGCCGACCCGGGCGACCGTATCCGCGCCGGTTTCGACGGCATAGGCAGCGTCGCGGTCGAGATCGCGGCCGCCTGACCGCCCGGTTCCGGCCAAACTCGGGATGCCGCCGCATCCGGGCGGCGCTTCCACCACTTCCTTTTTCAGGAGTCGCTATGCGTCTGCTTGTCATCAACCCCAACACTTCGGTCAGCGTCACCGACAAGATCGGCGCCGTGGCCCGCGCGGCGGCAGCCGCCGGCACCGAAATCGAACTGGTCACCGCCGCCTACGGCGTGCCGTACATCGCGACGCGCGCCGAAGCGATCATCGGCGGCCGTATCGTGCTCGAAGTGCTGGCAGAGCGCGAGGCCGAATTTGACGCCGCCATCGTGGCGGCGTTCGGCGACCCCGGTCTCGGCGGTGCGCGCGAGTTGTGCTCGATCCCGGTCGTGGGCCTGGCCGAAGCCTCGATGCTGCTCGCCTGTCCGCTCGGACGCAAATTCTCGATCGTGTCGTTTTCGAGCCGGCTCGAACCGTGGTATCGCGAGTGTGTCGAGTGGAATGGCTTGGGGAACCGGCTTGCCAGCATCCGCATGCTCGATGTGCCGGTCGCAGACGTCGGCCGCGTACAGGCCGACAACGAGGATCTGCTCGTCGAGCTCGCCTGCCGCACAGTCGAGGAGGATGGCGCCGAAGTGGTGATTCTCGCCGGCGCCCCGCTTGCCGGGTTGGCATCGCGCGTACGCGAGCGGGTGCCGGTGCCGCTCGTCGAAAGCGTTGCCGCAAGCGTGAAGATGGCCGAATCGCTGGTCGCTTTGCGCACTCGCAAGGCAACCGTCGGTTCATTCCGTCAGCCCGCGCCGAAGGCGGCCGCCAATCTGCCGGCAGCTTTGACACGAGTGATCGAAAGCGGGCGCAGCGCCACAGAGCTGCCCCCCGGTTGAGGGGGGCAATCTGTGCTCGGGGGCGATTCGCGGTAGGCGCGCCGGAAGTGATGTGGTGGTCGGCGGTTCTGAAGAAACCTCCTGAGGGCCAAGGGAGCCGAATCGCCCAATCATTTCAAGCGATCGAGCAAATCCCGCACAGTTGATTATTTGATCGACGAACGCCGGCTTGCACCCGCAGCGGGGCGGGCCATCTGAGACCGTCGGTCGTCAAAAAAAGATATCCCGACCCCGCGTTCTCCACCTTCACGGCGGACAAGGCGCTGCCATTCCTCGGCAGTCCAGTCTGATGCACCTCATCGCCGATCCGAAGGTGCTCCAATCAAATTGCTCGTCATGGCGCGCGCTCGGACATGCCGCCAGCAGCATCAGTCTGTCAGGCATGTCTTGCCTTGGATATGCGCGGCTATAGGGCCGCTCCCATAAGTACGCCAGTAACGACTCTGCCCCGACTGTCGCGGCTCCGGCAAAGGGCATCCTCCCCATGGGTGATCGGCCGAGTAGTAGCCGGCATAGTCAGGGGAATGGCCCCTGTCATTGACAAATAGCGCGTGCAGATGGGTACGCACGCGATAGCGCCTCGCAATGTTCGTGCGAATGAGTCCTTGCCTTGATAAACGGCCGTAGCGTGCAAGGAAACAAGGTCGAAATTTAACAATTCAATCCGCTCTAAGGCCACGAATGCAACGTGAACGAGAGACGCATGCCGGCCTTTGCCAGCGTCATGACCGCACTTTTTCAGAAATCGGAGTTTTCCAAAATTTCAAATTTTCTGAGGCAGATAAGTGACATTGAACGGATTTATGGTGGCTCATTTACCACAATTCTCGGGATTTCTGGTTGCGAAAACGCCTTTCCTTAGATTCCTCACAAATCTTTTTGTTATCGGATTAGAGTAAATTTGCATTTTTATCAATTTGTTATTGATTGATAAGCCTATAGGAAAGTGGGAGAAGTGCGGCTTATTCGAAGCGCTCCTCATATGCTCGATTTCCATTTTTCGATAGAGCCGGAGCTAGTATCGTAGTCACACTTGTCATATCAAGTAATGGTTTTAAAGTGAATTTATTTTTGGGAAGTACACATATGTCAAAAAAAAATGCTGTTGTAGTTACCGGCCTGGGCGTGATTTCGCCGATCGGCCTCAATATTCAAGAACTGTCCATGTCGTTATCGACGGCCAATTCGGGTATCAAACTGTGTGAGGCGCCTCCATTGCGCCAGCGATATCCGGGTGGTCTGATTTCGGAATCATTTACCGACAAATTTACCAAGCTTGAATTGCCCTACCTGGACCGCTGCCAGCAAATGGCAATCCTCGCCGCGCGTCAGGCAATTACAGATGCGGGGCTGGACAGCTTCGCAGACTACGGCCAACGGGCGGGCCTGTTTTACGGCAGCGTCAAAGGAGGAGTGGCCACCGAACAGGGCTGGTACCAGCAGCTATTGGTGGAGGAAAAGCAGACGGCCAGGCCCTTTACGGCAATGGCCATCATGCAGAATGCGGGTGCTTCGCAAATTTCGATTCGCCATCAGATTCTCGGCCCGGTGATGACGCATGGCAGCGCCTGCAGTTCCTCCGGTGCGGCCATTGGAGAGGCCTTTCGCGCCATCCGGGATGGTTACCTCGATGTGGCCATCGCCGGCGGCGCCGAGGCGCCATTGACATCGAGCGGCTTTGGCGCATTTGACGGTATCCGCGCCCATGCCATGCCGGATGCGACCGATGTTGCCCGCAGCTGCAAACCTTTCTCACTGGAGAGAACCGGGCTCGTCATGGGCGAAGGCGCAGCGTTCATCGTGCTCGAGTCGGCGGAACATGCCGAAAAGCGTGGCGCCGCGTGCTTCTCCACTTTGTCCGGTTACGGCATTTCCTCGGATGGTTACCACATCGGCTCGCCCAAGGCCGAAGGCCAGGCAGTCGCACTGCGCGCGGTGCTGGCCGATGCGACGCTAAAGCCATCGGATATCGGCTACTTCAACGCGCACGGAACGGCTACCAAGGGAGGAGACGAAGTGGAGTCGAGGGCGATTTGCTCCGTCTTCGGCGCTCATTCCGTTCCGGTCAGCTCGACAAAATCGGTTCACGGCCATCTGCTCGGCGCAACCAGCGCGCTCGAACTCGTCATCACCATCGTGGCGATGACGGAGTCGCTTCTGCCCGCCACCGCTCACCTGGACGCCATCGATCCAAAGTGCGAGTTGAATCATATTGCGAACACACCTGTTTTGAATCATCCGTTCGAACACGCCATATCGTTTTCTTGTGGCTTTGGCGGCACCAACGTGGCATTGGCCATTTCGAAACAGCACGAATTGCCGGCAAGACGACTATCCGTATCGATGCAGTCCACTCACTGAAAGGGAATCAGACATGAACACCGCCGAAATTTTCAAGCCGACATTGGAACAATATGTCTCAAACCGCGTCGCGGTCGAAATGGATCCGTCGTTATCCAATACCTTGTGGGTCACGATGAAAAAAAATCCAAGCGGCGCCATCCAGAATTTTTCATTGCCGCTTCTGCACAGCCTTTCCGCTCTCATCCAGACCATCAAAGAGAATGAGCATCATTGGCATCATGATGGACGCTGGGCACCCATCCATTACGCGGTGATGCGATCCGAACATCCTGATTATTTCAATCTGGGTGGAGACCTGAGCTATTTCCGCGACTGCATACGGCGGCGGGATAATGCCGCCCTCTATCAATATTCCAAGCTGTGCCTTGATATGACGTATGAGTGGGCCACTGCCTCGAAAGACTCAATGACGACCATTGCGCTCGTGCAGGGAAGGGCGCTCGGCGGAGGGTTCGAGGCGGCACTTAGTGCGGATTTTCTGATCGCGGAAGAGCACAGTGAATTCGGATTCCCGGAAATCATGTTTGGCCTCTTCCCATGCACTGGAGGCATGAGTTTGCTGGCGCGTCGGGTTGGCGTGCACCAAGCGGAACGCATGATGACAAATGCGCGTGTCTATTCGGCTCCGGAGTTGAAGGAAATGGGCGTGGTAGACGAGATTTGCGCGCGTGGCGAGGGCAACCTGGCGGTAACACGATTCATTTCCAATCACGCCAAGCGACGTGTTCCACGCTTGATGGTTCAACGCAGCCGGTATCGGGTTGCTCCCATCGATTACGCCGAACTGTTGACCGTCGTCGATGAATGGGTCGAAGTGGCGATGGAATTAGGGGTGGGAGAGTTGCGGGCGATGGATGTACTGATCATGATGCAGGATGGCGTACGAAGAGCGCAAACCAGCGTGCCGCAAGCTGCCCATACTCACTTTGATCTTGTCGGGAAAGCACAGAGCGTCATGTAGGCGCCACGCCATTGCCTGGCCGGGAAGCGGATGATCGAAATCGACAAGAGTATCGGAGCGGATGTGCGGATTCGTCGATTCGCCAACGGCAAAATTGGCAGACACGAACCTGGGCTCAGCGTAGCGTTACCTTGCAGAGGGTGGGGGCGAATTCGCATCATGAATATGGGCGATCGACATTTTCCGATTCGTCATGTCGCGATGCAGGCTCCCACCGTATGGCGTTCTTCGACATTTTTGCACCGACTCGTTCAAGCCGGGCGATGCCACCGGTTAGTGTACGAGGCTCTGATCCACCAGTATCTCGCGGATGCCGCTCAAACTTTGTTGGGTCGCCTCGGAAATTTCACGTTTCCAGCGTTCTCTTTCGGTCTTTAATTGCCAACGATCGATACGCATGAGTTTACGGGTCAGTGAGGCGAGCCGAACTGCGCCGACACTGGCCGATATTCCGCTCAATGCATGCGCCGCCTCATGGATTTTCTGGATATCTTCTGTGGCGAGCGATTCCAGTAAGCCGTTGCAATTGCGTTCAATGTCGACGGTTGCGCTACTCAATATCTGTGTCAGGAATTCAGGGCGCTGGCTAAATATCTGCAGATCTTCAATGACGGAAAGATCGAGGTATTTCGGTGGGACGAATTTCAAGGGGGCCAGCGGCGGTTTTGGCACCACCGGCGCCGGGCTCAACTGTACGGGCAAGTTGCCATCACGGCAGGCTTGTGCGACGGCATGTCGAAGTTCGTCCCTCGTGATCGGCTTGTGCAATACACCGGCGGCTCCGATGCCCAGCAGCTTGGCGGTGGTGGTCGCCGTGGTATCCGCGGTAAGAAAGAACACCGGTGCCGCATCCAGTTTTCCGAATCGATAGAGCTGGAGAACTTGACCGCCGTCCAAATCTCCCATGTTGTAATCTAGGAACACAACATCAAAATCCTGGGAACTCAACAAATCCAACGCTTCTTGACCGCTGCCAGCCGCGAAGACCGCGTGCCGGTCCTTTTGCAGCAGTTCCTGGGTCAATATCAGATTGGTCGCATTATCGTCGGCTACCAGCACACGCTTGCCAAAAACTGGACCGACCTGCGCCGGCTGGGGCGTTTCCTCGATGGCCTTAACGACGACCGGCAAATTGATGTCAAAATAAAACAGGCTGCCGTTGCCAAGTTCGCTTTCCACGACGATTTCGCTTCCCATCAAGGTCACGGCCTCCTTTGCGATGCTCATTCCGAGGCCGGTGCCGCCGTATTGGCGGGCCGTTCCGGTGGACACCTGGAAGAACGGTTCGAAGATTTTCTGCTGCAGCTCTTGAGGGATTCCTATGCCGGTGTCCTGCACACTGAACCGAATCAGATAACAATCATTTTCCTCTTTGAGCAACTTCAAGCGCACTCCAACCTTGCCCTGATTGGTGAATTTGACTGCATTTCCAATAAGATTTTTCAGTGTACGACTTAGGTGATGCGCGTCGCACTGGACCATGCTTTTGATACCGTGGTCCACCGCCACGGTGAAATCGATATTCTTGGCTGCCGCGGTGGATGCAAATGTGAGCCGAATTTGCTCCATGAAGTTGTTCAGATCGAACAGCGTGGGTTCCAGTACGAGCGCCTTGGCTTCGAATTTTGCGGTATCCAGCAGATCGTTGATTTCCAGCTGCAGGTCATGGGACAGCCTCAAAATAATGTCAGCACGTTTCGTCGTATGAGTGTCCAGCGCTTCAGCCGCTATCAGCTGAGCAGAGGCGACGATCCCCGATAGCGGCGTGCGCAATTCATGACTAACTTTTGCCAGCAATTGTGATTTCGCCTGACTTTCAAACTCGGCACGGCGCTGCGCATTTCGCAAACTCTTGATCAAAGTGGTTGCATATATAGGTACAACCACGAGCACCGCCAAAAGGGAAAATCCGGGAATGGGGTGGTCGCGCCAGCTAGGCACCGTTGCCAGCACTACGGCAAAGCCGATAAGCGACGTAATCTGGCAAGTCCACATTGCCCTACGGCCGCTCCGGAAGCCAAATCCCAAAATGGTAAACAGGTAAAAGCAGACAAAGAGCGTTCCAGCCTCACCCGTCACGCTCAGCCATCCGGAGAGCATCAACGGATCCAGAATGGCAGTGCCCATCACAAGACGGCGGGCGCTGGAGGGCCGCTGTATGCGGGACGCCAACCAGAGCGCCGTGAACATGTAGAGCGTGTGCAGTACCGCGATAAGGCCGACCGCAACGAGCCCGTTCGGTCCATAAGGAATTCCAAAATGCCAAATGGCGGCAATTCCCAGCAACAAAACCGGCAATCCGATCTTGACGCGCACCCTGGCCTGGGTACGAACGTTGGTCGTAATATCCATCACGCTGCTTGTCGTCGTGCTTGGCGCCATGGTATTTCCTGTTTTCTTCAATTTTTCCACGCGGATTGTTACATTTCCAATACTGGCTCATTTGCAAGGAATGCGCTATCCATGCCAGATTACACATCATCGAGCCGGGGAACATCTTACTTGCGCTAGAGCCGTCGATTCTGCAGGACGCTTATGCTACCGGCGAATGCATACCTTGGCTGCTGCCTCTATCTCCCTTGGACTTGTCCTGCCGATTCGATCGTGCAGCTATGCAAATTTTCAGGAAGCTATACAATTAACCATTTACAATTCCAAGAGGCAACTTTAGGAATCGAATATCTTTGACCGATGCCGAATTCCATCAGTTTTCGGTAATTTCTGAGTCTTGTTTCCAAAGCGTTGCTTGTTGCTATTTTTTAAGTTCATGCTCTCCGGGTCCTTGACAACCCGCTCAAAGAAAGACGCCAAATGTTGAACGCTATCGATGCCGTTACAAAAATCAAAGGCATTCTTCATGAACAATTTGATATCGACACGACAACTTTGGATGAATCCACCAAATTGACCGATCTTGGTATCGATTCCTTGCATCTCGTCGACGTCATGCTCGAAATCGAAACCGAGTTGAATATCACAATCGCGGATCTCTCGTTTTCACCCGAGGCGACCCTTGGGGAACTGGGGTCCATCGTGTCGAAATGCGTGAGCGATGCGCAAAATGGCTGAAGTGCACAAAAGTCGTCGCAGCTTGTTTGCAGACCAGTCTGTGCATCCATTCAACTGACGACAATGCATAACGTGCTGCCACGGCTTTGGAGGGGGACGCCCAGGACACTTTCCATCACCACGTGCCTTGAGCGCAAATCCATCTTGGCGCGGCAGCATTGCTTCCAGATTTCATGGTGGCGCCGCGACCTGCTAACCCAGGCAAACAAGATTGAATTTTAATGGTGCATGCGGAAGGGTTACGTTGCCGAATATGCGGATCGTCTTCGTATCCGGCTTATGTTCTTCCGGCTCGTGTGAGCAGAGTGACGATCATGCACGTTTGGCTTTATTGAATCGTACCGTATCGCAGACGACGCATTTATGGGCGCTAGCTTCACCGGACATTTCGCGCCAGTAGCACATGAATCAAATCGAGTATCAATGTGAATATGATAGTCAGCCCAGCTGAGATTTTGAATGCAAGTATTCTGATTGTTGACGATCAGAATACCCAAGTGCTGATCCTTGAAGGAATGTTACGCCACGCCGGTTATACATCTATCACGAGCACGACCGATCCATTTGCGGTTTGCGCGCTCCATGTTGAGAATAACTACGATTTGATCCTGCTCGATCTCAAGATGCCCGGATTGAATGGGTTTCAAATCATCGAGCGTCTGAAAAAAATTGAAACGGACGATTACCTCCCTATCTTGGCCATTACCATTGACCAGGATCTGAAATTGCCCGCTCTGCAGGCGGGGGCGAAGGATTTCATCTGTAGGCCATACAATCTGGTTGAAGTACTGGTGCGCATCCAGAATATGCTCGAGGTAAGGCTGTTGCACAAATTGGTGAAAAGCCACAGCAAGGTGTTGGAGCAGACGGTCCTGGAACGCACCAACAACTTGCGGGAAAGTGAAGCGCGGTTCCGCAGTTTTACAGCCATGGCATCGGACTGGTATTGGGAGCAGGACGCCAATTTCCGGTTCACGATGGTTTCCGGGACGCAGGCGATTTTGGGGCAGTCCCCGGAATCTTTGATCGGCGCTGCGCGCTGGGAAGGCGCTGCGGATATCGACGGCAACGATTGGAGCGCACACAAGGCGGTATTGGCGGCGCACCAGGCGTTTACCGATTTCGAATACAAATTCCGCTGTGACAATGGCACTATCGCGTGGCGCTGCATCAGCGGCGAGCCCCTATTCGACTGCGATGGAGTCTTCGCGGGTTATCGCGGTACTGGCAAAGACATTACCGAGCGCAAGCAGGCGGAAGAACGTATCCGTTATATGGCGCTGCATGATGCACTGACAGGGCTGCCAAATCGGACATTGTTGCTGGATCGGATGGACCAGGCGATCGGCTATGTCAACCGTAACGGCGGCGAAGTATGGGTGCTGTTCGTCGACGTCGATCGCTTCAAATTCGTGAATGACAGCGTGGGCCACAAGGGAGGCGATCTGGTGATCCGGATGATCGCCGAGCGGCTGCAATCGGTGACGCGAGAGACGGATACGGTGGCGCGCCTGGGCGGCGACGAATTCGTACTGGTCCTGACCCACGGTCCCGGTGCCAACGTGGCGATGGATTCGGTCCATCGAATCATGAGCGTCGTTACCGCGCCGTTAAAATTCGAGGCGCATGAATTTTTCCTTAGCTGCAGCATAGGAGTGGCAGTCTGCCCGGCGGATGGAACTACTTCGGAAGTATTGATGGACCGCGCCGATACGGCAATGTATCGCGCCAAGGAACTCGGCAAGAATAATTTCCAGTTTTATACCGCGGAAATGAATACCCGTTTGCTGGAGCGGCTCAGTATCGAGAAGGACCTGCGCAATGCAATCGAGCGCCAGGAGTTCGTATTGCATTATCAGCCGCAGGTCGAATTGTCCACGGGCCGAATCGTCGGTATGGAAGCCTTGATCCGGTGGCAGCATCCAGCACTTGGACTGGTGATGCCGAATCGATTCATCGGTCTTGCCGAAGAGACGGGCTTGATTGGCGTGATCGGTGATTGGGTGCTGCGCACCGCCTGCGCCCAGGCAAAACGGTGGGAGGACAGCGGCTACGGCAAGGTGCGAATTGCCGTGAATTTATCTGCGCGTCAGTTCGCGCCCAAGAAGCTGGTGCAATCGATTTCCGATATTCTTTCGGAAACGGGACTGGCGCCTTGCTTGCTCGAGCTTGAGTTGACAGAAGGTCTGTTGATGAACAATGTCGAGGAAGCGATTGAAATCCTGCAGGAACTCAAAGTCCTGGGCGTGCAGATGTCGATTGATGATTTCGGCACCGGCTATTCCAGCCTGGCATACCTGAAGCGCTTCCCGATCGACGTTCTCAAGATCGACCAGTCTTTCATGCGTGAAATGACCCTCGATTCGGATGATGCGATTATCGTGAAATCGGTTATCTCATTGGCACATAACCTTCAGCTGCGGGTAGTGGCCGAAGGCGTCGAAACGCAGGAGCAGTTGACGTATTTGCGCGGATTGGATTGCGACGTGATACAGGGGTATTTCTTCAATAGGCCTGTGTCGGCCGAAGCAATCGACCAAATACTTCACACAGGCAGGCGTTTGCCGATGGATATTTGACGAATACCTCCGCGAGGATAGTGAAAGCAGGCCGTTCGGGCGGCTGCCCGATTGAGCGCTCAGGTTTCGCCTGACGGACAAGCTGCGCATGACGCGGGAAGAGCCAGCGGTCGCGACACCAGCCAAGCTGTCGCCGACCGGTTGCCCCGCATAGGCTGGCTGCCGCCCATGTTCGAATCGTTCCCGCGCCTGAGCGGCGCAAGCGGGGCGCCGGAACGCTATTCAACAGCCGGAGGCAAATTCGATCATCAACGCGCCGCCTGCGCCAGTTCGCGCGCCAGCCGGTTATGCCGCTCGCGCAATACACCGGTATCCAGCGTCGTGCAAATCCCTTCGCGCACCACCACGCGGCCATTGATGACGCTATAGGCGACATTCGAGGGCGTGCAAAACACCAGTGCCGCTACCGGGTCGTGCAGCGCGCCGGCGTAGCCCAGCTGCTCCAGGTCGAACAGCACCACGTCGGCCGCCATGCCCGGCTTCAGGGCGCCGATGTCGTCGCGGTTCAGTACCTTGGCGCCGCCGAGCGTGGCGACTTCCAATGCCTGGCGCGCGGTCATCGCCGCCGGGCCGAGGCTATCCCAGTGGCCGACGCGCTGCAGCAGCATGGCCTGCCGCACTTCGCCCAGCAGGTGGCCGGCGTCGTTCGAGGCCGAGCCGTCGACGCCGATGCCGACCGGGACGCCGGCGTCGAGCATCTTGCGCACCGGCGCGATGCCGGAGGCCAGCCGCATGTTGGAGCACGGGCAGTGGGCGACGCCGGTATGCGTATGGCCGAACAGCCGGATGCCGTCGTCGTCGAGCTGCACGCAGTGCGCGTGCCAGACGTCGTGCCCGACCCAGCCGCAATCCTCGGCATACTGCGCCGGCGTCATATTGAATTTTTCGCGGCTGTAGGCGACGTCGTTCAGGTTTTCCGCCAGATGGGTGTGCAGCGAGACGCCGAAGCTGCGCGCCAGCCCGGCCGCTTCGCGCATCAGGTCGCGCGACACCGAGAACGGCGAGCAGGGTGCGACCACGATGCGCTGCATGGCGTAACGGCCGGCGTCATGGTAGGTCTCGATCAGGCGCTGCGTGTCTTGCAGGATCGCCGCTTCATCTTCGACCACGCGGTCCGGCGGCAGGCCGCCCTTGGACTGGCCGACGCTCATGGCGCCGCGCGCCGCATGAAAGCGCATGCCGATTTCCTGCGCCGCCTCGATGCTGTCGTCGAGCCGGCAGCCGTTGGGGTAAATGTACAGGTGGTCGCTGCTGGTGGTGCAGCCGGACAGCATCAGCTCGGCCATCGCGGTCTGCGTCGAGACCTGGATCATTTCCGGTGTCAGGTTGGCCCACACCGGATACAGGTTGGTCAGCCACTCGAACAGTTCGCCGTCCTGCGCCGCCGGCAGCGCGCGCGTCAGGCTCTGGTACATGTGGTGGTGGGTATTGACCAGCCCCGGAAGCACGGCGTGATTGCGCGCGTCGATGATTTCATCGGCACCCTGCGGCAGTTCGCTGCTGGGGCCGACCTGTTCGATCACATTGCCGCGGATGAAGACGGCGCCATCGGCGATTTCGCGGCGGGCGTCGTCCATCGTGACGACTACGGCGGCGTTGCGGATCAGGAGTGTTTTTGTCATTGCTCAGTCAGGTTCATGGAAGTGGGTTCATGTCGCCTCCCATGCAGGCGGGACCAGTGCCGTTCAGGCTTGGCGGATGGCGTTGCCTGATGGTATGCGGCGTAAAAAGCCGCCACCGGGTTCCCGCTTGGCCGTTCCTCGAAACTTCGGCCTTCGGCCTCGTTTTCGCGGGAACGACAGGCAAATGGATGGCTAGCGCGCTGGCGGCTGAAAATTGCGCAGGAAATCCAGGAAGATTTGCGCCGACACCTCGGCATCGTCGGCGGTCATGGTTTCCAGTGGATTGTGGCTGATGCCGCCGTTGCCGCAGCGGGTAAACAGCATGGCGATGTCGGTGATGCGCGCCATGGCCATGGCGTCGTGGCCGGCGCCGGACAGGAGTTCGAATGCCGGCACGCCGGCGCGTTCGGTGGCGGCCGCCAGCTGCTGCATCAGCCACGGCGCGCACGGGGCGGCGCGCGCGCAGACTGCGCGCTCGACCTGGACGTCGATCTGGCGCCGCGCGCAAATCGCTTCGATTTCGCGCAGCACGTCGGCGACCGCCGCGTCGCGGGTCGGATCGTCGGCGGCGCGGATGTCGAGCGAGAGCCGGCAGGCGCCCGGGATCACATTGACCGATCCGTGCGGCACCTGCAGCTGGCCGACGGTGCCGACCAGCGACGGCGCCTGACTGCAGCGGCGTTCGACGAACAGGACGATTTCGGCGGCGGCCGCGGCGGCGTCCTTGCGCATGGTCATCGGCGTGGTGCCGGCGTGGCTGGCGACGCCGCTCAGTTCCACCAGGTAGCGCGAACTGCCGGCGATCGAGGTGACGATGCCGACCGGCAGGTTGCGTTCCAGCAGGACCGGGCCTTGTTCGATATGTACTTCGACATAGCCCAGCAGCTCGCTCGGCTTGCGGCCGATGAAAGGAATTTTTGCAGGATCGTGGCCGGCTTCTTCCAGCGCTGCGCGCATGGTGACGCCATCGGCATCGGTCTTGTCGAGCAGGGCCATGTCGAACTGGCCGATCACCGCATTGCTGCCGAGGAAAGTGCTCTTGAAGCGCACGCCTTCTTCTTCCGAGAAGCCGATCACTTCGAGGTGAAACGGCAGCTTCTCGCCGCGCTGGTGCAGATGGCGCACCACCGCGATCGGCAGCAGGATGCCTTCGCGGCCGTCGTACTTGCCGCCGTCGCGCACGGTGTCGTAGTGCGAGCCGGTGAGCAGGGTTTTGGCGCCGGGCGCATCGGACCGGTAGCGGCCGACGACGTTGCCGGCTGCATCGATCTCGGTTTCCATGCCCGCTTCCCGCATCCAGGCCGCCAGCTGTGCTGCGGTCTGCCGATGGGCGGGAGTCATGTAGGCGCAGGTCAGGCCGTCATCGTCGTCGCTCCAGCCGGCGAGCGTTTCCGCCCATTGCATGATCTCAGTGCCGAGCTGCGGCGCCAAGCCGAGCAAGTCGTTGATGCGCAGTTCGGCGATGCGATGAATCTGGCGCAGGCATTCCGCCATTTCGGCGGCCGGCTGGTTTTTCAGGCGCCGCGCGAAGGTCTCGATGATGGCGCTGCGCGTCAGGCCGCGGCCGTCGGCGCCCTTGACGGCGAGGATGAAAGGAAAACCGAAACGGGCGTTGTAGTCGGCATTCAGTTTTTGCAGCGTGGCGAATTCCTCGGGGCTGCACAGGTTCAGTCCGGCCTTGGCCTGTTCCCCTGTGGATTCGGCGGTCAGCTGGCCGGCAACGGCGGCCTTGCCGGCCAGTTCCGGGTGGGCGCGGATCAGGCCCAGCTGTTCGTCGCGGCTGGCATTCGAGACCACCGCCTGCAGCGCCAGCTTGAGCGCGGTGGCATTGGCGAACGGGCGGCCGGCGGCGGCGCGCTGCGGAATCCACGGCGAGTGCTCGTAGATGCCCTGCAAGGCTGCGGTGAATGCCGCGGCGTCGTAGCGATTCAAGTCATCAAGTGTCGTCATGTCATGGCAGCGGGTCCCACCCGCTGCTGCCTTCCGGTCAATGTGAGGGGGCGTGGGACTCCCCGGTTTGCAGGTGCAACGGCATGCTCATGCCGCGTCTCAATGCTCAGAGCTTTGCGCCGCCATCAGCAGGTTCTGGCGTGCCTCGCCGGCGCCGCTTTTGCCGTTGAAGAACAGGTTCAACAGCACGGCCATGATCGAAGTCAGCAGGATACCGCTATGCAGGATGGTCGACAGGTAGGTCGGCATGAACTTGAAGAAAGTCGGCGCCACCAGCGGGATCATGCCGACGCCGATGCTGACGGCGACGATGAACAGGTTGTTGCGATTGCCGTTGAAGTCGACGTTGGACAGAATCTTGATGCCGGTCGCCGCCACCATGCCGAACATGACGATGCCGGCGCCGCCCAGCACGAATTGCGGGATCGAGGCCGCCACGTGCGCCATCTTCGGGAACAGGCCGAAAGCGATCAGGATCACGCCGGCGGTGACACAGACGAAGCGGCTCTTGACGCCGGTGACGCCGACCAGGCCGACGTTCTGCGAGAACGAGGTGTACGGGAAAGTATTGAAAATGCCGCCGATCACGGTGCCCAGGCCATCCATGCGCAGCCCCTTGGCGAGATCGTTGTGGTCGAGTTTTTTTCCGGTGATGTCGGCCAGCGCGAGGAACATCCCGGTCGACTCCACCATCACCACGATCATCACCATGCACATGCCGAGGATGGCGCCGAGCTCGAACGTCGGCATGCCGAAGTGGAAGGGCCGGATCATTTCGAACCAGCTGGCCTCGGCCAGGCCGACAAAGCTGACCTTGCCCATCGCCAGCGCAATGATGAAGCCGATCGCCAGCCCGAGCAGTACCGCGATATTGCTGATGAAGCCCTTGGCATACTTGGTGATCAGCAGGATCGAGACCAGCACCAAGAGCGCCACGCCGAGGTTTTCCAGCGAACCGTAGGACGGATTGGGCACGGTGGTCAGCACGCCGTTGACCAGTTGCTTGATAGTCGGCTGGCCGCCGGCGGCCCAGTTGATGCCGACGCCCATCAGCGAAATGCCGATGATGGTGATGATGGTGCCGGTGACCACGGGCGGGAAATACTGCACCAGGCGGCTCATCAACGGGGCGATCGCCAGGCCGAATATCCCGGCGGCGATCACCGCGCCATAGATGCCGAGGATGCCGAGGTCGGGTTGCCCGGCCATGGCCACCATCGGCCCGACGGCGGCGAAGGTGACGCCCATCATGACCGGCAGACGGATGCCGAATTTCCAGATGCCGAGCGACTGGATCAGCGTGGCGATGCCGCAGCAGAACAGGTCGGCGCTGATCAGGAATGCAATCTGAGTTTTCGGCAAATGCAGCGCGCCGCCGATGATCAGGGGTACGGCGATGGCACCGGCATACATCACCAGCACATGCTGCATGCCGAGCGCGAACAGTTTTCCTGCGGGGAGCTTCTCGTCTACCGGTTCGGTGATGGTGCTCATTGGCTGTCTCCAGAATTGGAATGGTTTTATTGCATCTATACAAGTCACCATCGACATGGCCACATGGTTTGTATATAGCGCATCTTATAGGCGCCGGCTTTCCGTGATATATGATTTATCCAATAAGCGTCTTCACTCTCACAATATAGGAGGAGTTATGGGAAAACTAAGCACGCACGTGCTGGATATTACACAAGGCAAACCGGGCGCTGGCGTCGGCGTCGAGCTGTACGCGGTGGACGGCGCCAGCCGCATGCTGCTCAAGAGCGATGTCACCAATGGCGACGGCCGCTGCAGCGCGCCGCTGCTGGAAGGGGAAGCGATGCGCGCCGGCTGCTACGAGTTGGTGTTTGCCGCCGGCGATTATTTCGCCGCGCAGGGCGTGGCGCTGCCCAGCCCGCGCTTCATCGATCGCGTCACGCTGGCGTTCGGCATCGCCGATCCGGCACAGAACTATCATGTGCCGCTGGTGGTGTCGCCGTGGTCCTATTCGACCTATCGCGGCAGTTGAACCGGGCCGGCTGTCTAGCCGGCGACCAGCGACTTGGTGGCGACGCTGACCAGGTCGCGCAGCCATTTGTGCTCGGTGGCCTGGTGCACGCGCTCGTGCCACAGCTGGTAGTAGCGGATCGGCGGGAACTTGATCGGCACGGTGAAGCTTTTCAGCGGCAGGGTCTTTTCGTAAAAGCGCAGGAACTGGGCGCCGGTGGTCAGCACCAGATCGGTCTGCGTCAGCATGTACGGTATCAGGTTGAAATAGGCCGATTCCACCAGCACGTTGCGGCGCAAGTTCTGGCGGTCGAGATAGGCTTCCACCAGGCCCTGGTAGCCGCGCAGGAACGGCGACGGGGCGATGTGCGGCAGCGTCAGGTAGTCCTCGACCGTCATGGCGTCGGACGCGGTGCGCTTGGCGTACGGGCAGTCGGCGCGCATGATGCACACGATCGGGTCCTCGAACAGCTTGGACAGGTGCAGGTGCTGCGGCGGTTCGTTCCAGTTGGCGATCACCAGGTCGAGGTCGCCGTCCGACAGCAGGCGCGCATAATCCACTTCCGGTCCCAGGCCGTGGATCACCACCCGGCTTTTCGGCGATTCGCGGCGGATGCGCGCCACCACCCCGGGCAGGAACTGGCAGTCGAGGTAGTCGGGTGCGGCGATATGGAAGGTGCGCGCCTCTTCCTGCGCCACGAACGGCAGCTTGCGCACGAACAGGCGTTCGGTTTCGTCGAGGATGCGCTTGGCCGGCTTCAGCAGGCTTTCGCCGTGCTGGGTCGGGATCATGCCGCGTGCGCCGCGCACCAGCAGCGGATCGCCGGTCAGCTCGCGCAGCTTGCGCAGCGACGCCGAGATCGACGGCTGCGGCTGGTTCAGCTTGAGCGCCACGCGCGAGACATTTTTCTCGCACAACAGCATGTACAGGATGCGGATCAGGTGCAGGTCGAGATGATCGGGTAGGCTGGCCATCGCAATATATATTGGTTTGAGTATGTTAAATATACTTTATATTCAATGAATTTAAACATGGGGAAGTTTATCTTTCAAGGCACTGCGGGAGAAGCGCGCTAAGCGTGACAATCCGGCAGGGGAGTAGGCAAGCGGTGGTCGATCGCAGCGGAGCCGTCAAGAGTTCGCGATCATTTTTGGGATTTCCCCTCTCGTCTGGAGCGCCCGCGGTGGCAGACGAGCTTCGAACATGAGGAATGCATGGAAGCTTTGTTGCTGTCGTACGGCGTCGAATGGCTCAATCTGCTGGTGCGCTGGCTGCATCTGATCACCGGTATCGCCTGGATCGGCGCCTCGTTTTATTTCGTCTGGCTCGACAATTCGATCCGGCCGCCGGCGCCCGGCTCCGACCTCGCCAAGAAGGGAGTGTCGGGCGAGCTGTGGGCGGTGCACGGCGGCGGTTTCTATAACCCGCAAAAATACCTGGTGGCGCCGAAGGAATTGCCGGCCGAGCTGCACTGGTTCAAGTGGGAAGCCTACTGGACCTGGATATCCGGCTTTGCCATGCTGTTCATCGTCTATTACTTCAACGCCAAGGCGATGATGATCGACAAGTCGGTGGCCGACCTCAGCACCTGGCAAGCGATCGGCATCGGCCTCGGCTACGCTGGTGGTCGGCTGGCTGGTGTACGACACCCTGTGCAAGTCGCCGCTCGGCAAGCGCGAGGGCTGGCTGGGGGCGGTGATGTATGTCTTCATCGTCGCCGTCGCCTGGCTGCTGTCGAAACTGCTCTCCGGGCGCGCCGCCTACATCCACGTCGGCGCCATGATCGGCACCATCATGGTGGCCAACGTTGCGCATGTGATCATTCCCGGCCAGCGCAAGCTGGTGCAAGCGATGCGCGCCGGCCAGGCGCCCGATCCGGTGCACGGCCAGCGCGGCAAGCAGCGCAGCGTGCACAACAACTATTTCACGCTGCCGGTGCTGTTCATCATGATCAGCAACCATTACGCGATGACCTACAACCACGCCTGGAGCTGGCTGATCCTGGCGGCCATCATGGCGGCCGGGGTGCTGATCCGCCATTTCTTCAACCTGCGCCACAAGGGCCGTCTGGCCTGGGGCTTTCCGGCGGCCGGCGTCGCCTTGCTGCTGGCGGTGGCGGTCTCGATCGCTCCCCGGCCGCAGCCGGCGCCCGCCGCCGCGCAGGATGCGCAAGGCGTGCCGGATTTCGCCCGGGTGCAGGCGATCGTCGACCAGCGCTGCGTTTCCTGCCATTCGGCGACGCCGACCCAGCCCGGATTTGCCACCGCGCCGGCCGGCATGATGCTGCAGACGCCGGAACTGATTCGCCAGCATGCGGCGAAGATTTATCAGCAGGCGGTGCAGCTGAAGGCGATGCCGATCGGCAACCTGACGCAAATGACCGATGAAGAACGGGCGCAGATCGGCGCCTGGTTCCAGGCCGGAGCAAAGTAAAATTTTTAAATGCTTGTCGTTCCCGCGCAGGCGGCCAGCCGCTGTCTTCGCCCATCCATTCGGCGTCGCCGGCTTCTCCGCAGAGCCGCGCCGGAACGACATATTGCCCATTACATGAAAGCGAAACCGATATGACCACCATTACCATCGACGGCTTCAATCTCACCGCGCAGCAGGTGCTGGCGGTGGCGCGCGACCCGGGCGTGACGGTGCGCCTGGCCGACTCGGCGCGCGCCGCGCTCAAGGAAAGCCGCGACTACATCGAAGCGACCTGGATGCACGACGACGCGCCGATGATGTACAGCTTCAATACCGGCGTCGGCCTCTTGAAGGACACCCGCATCAAGGTCGAAAACATCGGCCTGTTCCAGACCCAGATGATCAAGGCCCACGCGGCCGGCATGGGCGAGCCGTTTTCGGAACAGGTCAGCCGCGCCACCATGCTGCTGCGCGCCAATGCCTTCGCCAGCAATTATTCGGCGCCGCGCGTCGAGGTGGTGGACCGGCTGCTGGCCTTCGTCAATGCCGGCATCCATCCGATCATGCCGCAAAAGGGCTCGGTCGGCGCCTCCGGCGACCTGGCGCCGCTGGCTTATCTGGGCGCCGCGCTGGCCGGCTTCGAGCAGGCCGAGGTGATGTACCAGGGCCGGCGCATGAGCGCGCCGCAGGCGATCGCCGCCGCCGGCCTCGCGCCGGTGCAGTTCGAACTGAAGGCCAAGGACGCCTCGGCCATCATCAACGGCTGCACCGTGTCGCTGGCGGTGGCGGTGCTGGCCGCCGACGATGCCCGCAACCTCTTGAGCGACGCCTGCTTGTCGCTCGGCTTGACGCTGGAAGCGATGCGCGCCGAAATGGCCGGCTTCGATCCGCGCATCCACCAGGCGCGCCCGCACAAGGGCCAGATCAAGACCGCCGCCATCCTGCGCAATCTGCTGCAAGGCTCGACGCGCGCCACGCACGAGGCGCGCGCCGTGCAATTCCCCGGCGAGCTGCGCCGCACCGACATCCCGTACACGCCGCGCATCCAGGACGTCTATTCGCTGCGCTGCGCGCCGCAGGTGTACGGCCCGGTGTTCGATGCGCTCGACTACATCGACACCATCGTCGCCACCGAAATCAATTCCGCCACCGACAACCCGCTGATCTTCGGCAAGGACGGCGGCGGCTTTGAAATTATTTCAGGTGGCAACTTCCATGGGCAGTATCTGGCGCAGGCGATGGATTTGCTTGCGATGGCGGTCACTGACCTAGGGAGTATCTGCGAGCGCCGGATTGCGCGCCTGATCGATCCGACGCTGTCGTGGGGCTTGCCGCGCAACCTGATGTCGGGCACGGCCGGCGTCAACACCGGCTATCCGGTGGTGCAATGCTCGATGAGCTCCTTGGTGATGGAAAACCGCACGCTGTGCATGCCGGGCAGCGTCGACAGCATCCCGGCCAAGGGCAACAGCGAAGACCACGTGTCGAATTCGACCTGGTGCGCGCGCAAGGCCGCCACCGTGGTCGCCAACACCCAATACATCGTCGGTGTCGAAATGCTGCTGGCGGCGCAGGCGCTGACCATGACCGCGGAACTGCTGCCCGGCTTCGTGCTGGGACAGGGCACGCAGGCGGCCTACGACGAAGTGCGGCGCCAGATCCCGGCCTGCCTCGACGGCGACCGCTGGTTCCACGACGACATCGCGACGGCCCAGTCGTTTGTCACCAGCGGTTCGGTGCGCGCCGCGGTCGAAAAGAAAATCGGGAAATTTGTGTAAGACCGACCGGGACGAGCAAGCCGGCTGACGCCCTCATATGGCCGGCGCAAGCGGATTGCAAAGCCCGCAGCCATGGTCCGTAAGGGCCATGGCGACGTGTTGGGCGGTTTTTATCCATCGTTTGGCCTTCGAGACTGCGCCGCCTGTTCCGCGCAGTCTTGGGTTTGCAGCCGCCCGGGCCAGCTATGTGGTAGGTGTGAGTCGTGGCATCTCGATGGCGGCACGCCGTGATTCGATTGCATCATTCAGCAGTTCCAGGCGATCCTGGCCCCAAAATGGTTCGTCGCGGTAAAAATAGAAAGGCGCTCCAAACAATTGGCGCTCCGTCGCTTCCCGGGTGAGGGCAGCTTCCTGGGCGCGCTGGCGCCGGCGCTGATTGCGGGCGGCCTGCTGTGCCTGCCGCTGGCCCGGCTGCTGCCGCATGGCAAGACCATTCTCGCTGCGCTGTTGGGTTCCGGTGCGCTGTTCGGCGCACTGGCCATCAGCCAGGCGCCGGCCGTCGCTGCGGCGCTGCTGGCCGGCATCGGCGTGCTGGGCGGCATCGCCATCAGTCTGATCGTCACCGGCATCCAGGAAAACGTGGACGACGCGGTGCGCGGCCGCGTGCTCAGCATGTACACGATCGTTTCCCAATTCGTGCCGGCTGCTTCCGGCCTGATTGCCGGTGTGCTGGCGCACGCGCTGGACGTGCGGCGCGCGATGCTGGCCTGCGGCTTCGCCCTGTTTGCGGCGGTCTTGCTGGGCGCGGGTGCGATGGCGGCGCTGCGCGGCTATCGGGGCGAAGTGAGTCCGCAGCGTACGGCCTCAGTGAAGCAGGGTTGAACGCTTGCACAGCGACCTCGTGAATTGAACTTCAATCCCCATGGTATGGGGGTATATGCTTATTTCGCAATATTTTATTGCGATATTTGATGCATTGGATGGGAGTATATGGTGCGCTTGCCGTTTCCAGAGCGGCGCCGAGAGATTAATGCAAATTCCTGAGGGCAATTTTTGTATAATTTGCCATCTCATATTGAGCGTCGCCCCCATCCATTTCTCTCATCAAATCCTGTTGGAGACCTCCATGTCTGCTGCTTCGCTCGCCTCCGTTCGCCTCCTGCAGCGCCTGGCGCTGGCCTCCCTGTTGATCGCCCTGGCGGGTTGCGCCAGCATGTCCAAGGAAGAGTGCGTGACCGCCAACTGGAGCGAGGTCGGCACGCGCGACGGCCAGAATGGCGAGCCGCGCGCGCGCTTCGCCAGCCACGCCGAGGCCTGCCGCGAAGCCGGCATCCGGGCCGACCAGCCCCAGTACATGGCTGGCTGGGAGAAAGGCATCACCTATTTCTGCACGCCGCATAACGGTTTCGAGGTCGGGCGGCGCGGCCGCTACTATTCCAGCGGCACCTGCCCGCCGGCGCTGGAAGGCGCCTTCCGTTACCGCTACGACCGTGGCTACGATATCTATCGCGCCCAGCAGGAAGTGGATCGCATCCAGAACAACCAGCGCGACAAGCAGCGCAAGCTGGACGAGGCCAAGGACGATCGCACCAAGCGCCAGCTGCGCAACGAATTGACCGATCTCGATCACGACCTGCGGCGCGCCCGCGACCGCCTGTACGACGCCGAGCGCCGCGCGCGCATGTAGCGGCCTGCCGGATCGGCCGTCGAAACCTGCGGATGGCCGTGATGGCGCTTCGCCGCGAGCGGAAGGCGCCTGGAAAGACCGGAAAAATCTCCCCCCGGCGGCAGCATTGCCGCCGTCAGCTCAAGCTGCCACACCACTGCATGCGCTTGCGCGGCCCCTGGCAGGCATTGACAAAATTCCCGACAAAAAACGGCGCCGCCCCTGAAGCCAGGGGCGGCGCCGTTGCGCCTCGTACTGCCGCTCATTCAGGGATTTGCACCCCTGTCTTTTGGGCGCAGGCAAGGTTTTTCAGTTGCTTGCGCCCGGCCTGATCGGCTTGATTTACCGGCTCAAGTCGATCCGGTACACCGCGCGGTTCTTGCCGCTGCCGTCGTCGGGGTTCAACAGCGAGACATTGGTCAAGCCTGCCGCCGTGGCGGCGTCGAGCTGGTTCTGGCCGGAAGTGAAGATCACGTTGCCCGCCGTCGCCACCTTGGTGAAGCGCCAGCTGCGCGCCGAACCGTTCGCCGCCCGCGTGATGGTCTTGTTGGCCTTGATGTAGTCGATCAGCACACCGCGGTTGTCATCGGGCGACGGGTAGATCGTGGCGCGGCCGTCCAGTGCCGGGATGAAGCTGGCGCCGCTGGTGGCCCGGTAGTTGTTGGTCGCAATCACGAACTCCTTGGCCGGATCGATCGGCTGGCCGAGATAATTCAGGTTCTTGATGCGGCCGCCCACGGCTTGCGTGACGTCGATCTCGTATTGCAGGTCGGGCGTGGTGAACATATCGAAGTTGTAGCCCGGGAAAGTGCTGATCAGGTTCTGGTCGGCGGTCTTGGCCGGATCGATCTGGTTGAAGCGCTTGGCCGCCGCTTCGAGCCAACCCTTGATCTCGGCGCCGGTGACCTTCACCGCATATACCGTGTTGGGGTAGAGATAGAGATCGGCGGCGTTGAAGATCGCCAGGTTGCCGACCGCGACGTCGGTGAAGTCGCGTCCACCTTCGTAGCCGGACTTGAATGGCGCGCTGACCGACAGCACCGGCAAGCTGGCGTACTGCGGCAGGTTGGCCTGGATGTAGCGCTTGACGTAGTCCGCCTGCGCCTGGTTGACGATCTGGATCGCGCCCGGATCGCCGACGTCGGCAAAATAGGTGTTCATGCGGAAGTCGGTGCTGCCGATCGGCGTCTTGACGTAGCTGATCGCGGCCTGGTGCTGGGCATCGATCAGCGGCGCGACGGCCGGGTCGGGTTCGATATACACCGGCTTGCCAGCGGTATCCGTGCCGGTTTGGGTGGAGCGCGCCTCGACCTTGGTTTTGCTCTTATCAATGACCCAAGCCTTGCCGTCCCACGTCAGTTCCAGCTTGATCAGGCCCAGCGCCTTGCCCCAGGAGCTGGGCATCACGGCCGGTACGCCGTTCACGGTGCCGGCGGCATTGTCCACGCCCGGCTGGGTATAGCCCGGCTTGGCGCCGCGATCGGGGAACAGCCCATGCTGGTGCCCCATCATCAGGGCGTCGATGCCGGCCACCTTGGACAGGTACAAACCGGGACTTTCCATGGTGGGGGAGTAGGGCGAAGCATCCAGGCCGCCGTGCTGCAATGCCACCACGATGTCGGCGCCCTTGGCGCGCAGCTCGGGAACGAACTTGGTGGCCGATTCCACCGCGCCCTCGGTGCGCACCTTGCCTTCGAGGTGGCGCTTGTCCCAGTTCATGATGCCCGGTGTGGTGAAGCCGATCACGCCGACCTTCATCGGCACCGTGATGGTCTTGCCGTCCGGGCCGGTGGCGCTGAACTGCTTGTTCACGATGGTGTACGGGGTCACCAGCGGCTTGCCGCTCTTGATGCTGTAGACGTTCGACAGCACCATCGGAAAGTTCGCGCCGGCGCATTTCTTGCTGTCGTCGACGCCTTCGACATCGAGGCCGCCGCCGATCACCTGGTTCAGGAAATTGAGCCCATAGTTGAATTCATGGTTGCCCAGGGTGCCGGCATCGAAGCCGGCCGGCCCCATCGCCTTGTACATCGACAGCTGCTGATCGCAGGGGATGGTTTTGACGGTGGCTTCGTAATCGGCCAGCGCGGTGCCCTGGATGGTGTCGCCGTTGTCCAGCAGCACGGTGTTGGGGAATTCCTTGCGCGCCGCATTGATCAGTGCGGCGGTGCGTTCGTAACCGTAGGATTTGTCTTCGGCCAGCTTGAAATAGTCGTAGCTGCGCACATTGAAGTGGAGGTCGCTGGTGCCCAGCAAGGCCACGGTGGCGCGGGTGCCGGCGGCCACCGCAGGCGTTGGAGGCGGGTTCGGCGTTGCCGGATCACTGCCGCCGCCGCAAGCGGTCATGGCAAATGCCGCGGCAATCAGCAGAGCCGTTTTTGAAAATGGAATGGTGTGCATGGAGGCCTTCCGAAAAAATAAGGGAGCTCAAGCCAAGGGTGCGAGATAAGACGGGTGCGGTCGCTATCCAGGGAAATCAGCCGCGGCCAGCTGGAACGGCTTGTTCTGCGCCGGGTCCGGCAACGGCGGAGGGGACGCGAAGAGGCGGCCGCGCCAGCGCCCGGAAGACTATGTGCGGTGGCTGCCGATCCTGGGAATTGAGCTTGATAACGAAGCAACAGGCATCTCTCGCGGCGGTTTGAGCACCACGGATGATTGCAGCGAAATTTGACGCGCCTATGACAGTTGAGGCGTCCAATGCAAGCTGTTACGGGGTGATTTTTTTCGGAGGGATGGCAAGCCGGCGCGAGCCGACGAGGCGCTGGTGGTGATGCACAGGCCGCAAGCGCGTCGAGGATCGTGCCTTATCTCGGCATGGGGCGCCGACCGGCAACAAGGAGGGCGCGCGGCATCAGCGGCAGGGCGCCGGATGCCGCGCGTGGTTGGTTCGGAGCCGGCTCAGCGTTCGGCGCCGGCCGGGCGTCGGTGCGCCAGGCGTCCGGCCGCATAGGTGGCGGCAACGGCGCGGTCGTCGCCCAGCAGCGCCAGCGCGAACAGCAATTCTTCCAGGCTTTCGGTGCGCTCGGTGCGGCGCGCCAGCAGCGGCGTGGCCTGCGGGTCGAGCACGATGAAATCGGCCTCGGCGCCGGCGGCGAAGTTGCCGATCGTGCCTTCCAGCTGCATGCTGCGCGCGCCGCCCAGGGTGGCCAGGTAGAACATGCGCAGCGCCGGCAGGTAGCTGCCGCCCATGCGCGCCACCTTGTAGGCTTCGTTCATCGTGTGCAGCATCGAGAACGAGGTGCCGCCGCCGACGTCGGTGGCGAGCGACAGCGCCACCCGCGCGGCGTCGGCGCGCTCGAAAGTCGAACAGGCCGCTGCCGAGGAACAGGTTGGAGGTCGGGCAGATGGCAATCGACGAGCCGCGTTTCCGCCATGCGCGCGCGGTCGGCGTCGTCGAGCCAGATGCAGTGGCCGTACATCGCGCGCGGGCGCAGCAGGCCGTAGTGGTCGTACACGTCCAGGTAGCTGCGCGCTGCCGGAAACAGCTCGCTCGACCCAGGCGATCTCGTCGGCGTTTTCCGCCACGTGGGTCTGGATGAAGATGTCCGGATAAGCCGCGCGCCAGTTCGCCGGCCAGCTGCAGTTGCGCCTCGCTGGAAGTCGGCGCGAAGCGCGGCGTGATCGCATACAGCTGGCGCCCGCGCCCGTGCCATTTCTTGATCAGCTCCTCGCTGTCGCGCACGCCGCCTTCGGCCGTATCGCGCAGGAATTCCGGGCAGTTGCGGTCCATCAGCACCTTGCCGGCCACCATGCGCAGGTTGCGCGCGCTCGCTTTCCTCGAAGAAGGCGTCGACCGATTCCGGATGCACGGTGCAGTACACCATCGCGGTGGTGGTGCCGCCGCGCAGCAGTTCGTCGAGGAAGAAGCTCGGCGACTTCGCGTCGCATGCTCGGGATCGTCGAACTGGCGCTCGGTCGGGAAGGTGTAGGTCTCCAGCCACGGCAGCAGGCCGGGCGCCGGCGAGGCGATCATGTCGGTCTGCGGGATAGTGCAGGTGGGTGTCGATGAAGCCGGGCACGATCAGCTTGCCGCGATAGTCGTGGACCGGCGTATCGGGCGGCAGCGCGGCCGTCAGTTGCGCGTAATCGCCGGCGGCCTGCACGCGGCCGTCATCGAC
This sequence comes from uncultured beta proteobacterium, assembly GCA_963706525.1. Lineage (GTDB taxonomy): Bacteria > Pseudomonadota > Gammaproteobacteria > Burkholderiales > Burkholderiaceae_D > DATJCV01. The sequence goes on from CAVPMM010000001.1 coordinate 101,964, forward strand.
GATCAGCAGGCCGTCCTCGTGCCAGTCGTGGGCGTCGTTCGCTGAAGGCCGGATCGGCGCGAAAATGCAGCAGGCTGGCGCGGTAGGCTTGGAGCGGAGTAGTGTCAGTGCGGGTCATCGAATAGGTACTGTAGGGATTGAAAACATTGTCGTTGCCAGGCCGGCGCTCGGCAAGTTGGCGCCGTCATCGGATGTTGCGGCGGCACGTGAAATCCATGGGCTAGCGTGGCAACCGGCGATCCAGCATCCACCTCATGAGCGCGCCGCCAGCCGTAGTGTGCCGGAGTTGTCCGCCGCCTGCTGCTGCGTTTCCCACACCTGCAGCAACTGCGCCGCGACCGCCGCCGCGATCACCGGCCGGCGCCTTGCCCTGCGATGCCGGGCAGGCCGATCGGACAGACCATGCTGGCCATGCGCTCGGCGCCGATCCCGCGCTCGCGCAGCCGGTGTTCGAACTGCAGGCGCTTGGTTTTCGAGCCGATCAGGCCGAACCAGCCGGCATCGCCGCGCGCGCAGGATGTGTTCCGCCAGCTGCTGGTCCAGCGCGTGGCTGTGCGTCATGACCAGGAAACTCGAGCCCGGGCGCGGCGGCGTCGACCAGCGCTTCCGGCGTATCGGTGGCTTCGATCCGCACATTGGGCGGCAGCTGCGGCGGGAACATGTCTTCGCGCTCGTCGACCCAGGTCACGCGGCAGGGCAGTGCGGCCAGCGCGCGCACGATCGCGGCGCCGACGTGGCCGGCGCCGAACAGGAACAGGTGCGCGCGCGGCGCCAGGCACGGATCGACCAGCCAGCGGCCGCCGTCCGGCGTCGCGCAGCACGCGGCACGGCGGCTGCGGATCGAAAGCGGGCGCGCCGGGTGCCGCTGGGCCGCACAGCTGCGTGCCGTCGCGCGCGTACAGCAGAGGCGCCAGCGGCGCATCGAGCGCGATCAGGCGCCAGCTGTCCTGCCGTTCGTGCCGGCGCTGCTGCAGACAGCCGATGATGTCGTGCGCCGCGGCATCGATCCGTTCGAAGGCCAGATGCACGACGCCGCCGCAGCACTGGCCCAGGCTGGGGCCGAGCGGAAAGCGTTCCAGCCGCCGCTGCGCCGCCAGCGCCTGCGCGCTGCGCCAGCATGTCGCGCGCGATCTCGATGGCGCGCAATTCGAGGTGGCCGCCGCCGATGGTGTCGAACTGCCGGCTGGCGGTCGACCAGCATCTTGGCGCCGGGCTCGCGCGGACCGGAACCCTCGACGGATGCCACCGTCACCAGCACCGCCGGCGTAGCGGACGGTGCGAGAGCGCTCAGCCAGTCGTCCATGACAGCCGCCTGCAATGCGCTAGCCGGCAGCGGTTGCCGCGGCGCGCACCGCTTCGACCGCATTCAGGATCTCTTCGCTGGTGGCCGGCGCGTTCAGCGGCGGATTGATCTTGTAATCGCCGACGCTGGCAACGGCGTCGCGGATCGCGAAGAACACCGAGAACGGCAGCAGCAGCGGCGGCTCGCCGACCGCCTTCGAGCGGTGGATGCTGTCGTCGACGTTGCGGTTCTCGAACAGGCGCACGCGGAAATCCTGCGGGCAGTCGGACACCGCCGGAATCTTGTAGGTCGACGGCGCGTGCGTCATCAGCTTGCCGCCGGCGTTCCACCACAACTCCTCGGTGGTGAGCCAGCCCATGCCCTGGATGAAGGCGCCCTCGACCTGGCCGATGTCGATCGCCGGATTCAGCGAATTGCCGGCGTCGTACAGCGCATCGGCGCGCAGCAGCTTCCATTCGCCGGTCAGCGTATCGACCACCACTTCCGACACCGCGGCGCCGTACGCGAAGTAGGAGAACGGATGGCCGGTCATGGTCTTCGGCGTCCCAGTGCAGGTCTGGCGTCGCGTAGAAACCGTCCGACCACAGCTGCACGCGCGCCAGGTAAGCCTTGCCGACCAGGGTCGCGGAACGGGATCGCCTGGCCGTTCACGATGCACGTGGCCGTCGGCGAAGCGCACCTCGCCGGCGCTGCCGCCGTATTCGCGCGCCGCGCACTTCGGCCAGCCGCTCGCGGATCTGCGCGCCGCATCCTGCGCCGCCTTGCCGTTCAGGTCGGCGCCGGTGGAGGCGGCGGTGGCCGAGGTGTTGGCGACCTTGCTGGTATCGGTGGCGGTGACGCGCACGCTGCGCGAGCGTCGCACGCCCAGTTCGTGCGCCACCACCTGCATCACCTTGGTGTTGATGCCCTGCCCCATCTCGGTGCCGCCGTGGTTGACCAGCACCGAGCCGTCCACGTACACGTGCACCAGCGCGCCGGCCTGGTTCAGGTGGGTCACGTTGAAGGCGATGCCGAACTTGACGGGCGTGAGCGCCAGGCCCTTCTTCAGCACCGGGCTGGCGGCGTTGAAGGCGTGCGATCGCGGCGCGGCGCGCGCGGTAGTCGCTGTCGGCTTCCAGCTCGGCCACCAGTTCGTGGATGACGTTGTCCTCGACCTTCTGGCCGTAGGGCGTGACGTTGCGGCCTTCGGCGTCGTTGCGGCCGTAGAAGTTCAGGCGCGCGGATGTCGAGCGGATCGCGGCCCAGGTTGCGGGCGATCTCGTCGATCACGTATTCGATCGCGATCGCGCCCTGCGGCCCGCCGAAGCCGCGGAACGCGGTATTCGACTGGGTGTTGGTCTTGCCGCAAGCGGCGCGGATGTCGACGTCCGACAGGTAGTAGGCATTGTCGAAGTGGCAGACCGCGCGCGTGGCCACCGGCCCCGACAGGTCGGCCGAGTAGCCGGCGCGCGTCACCATGTCGACCTTGCGCCGCCAGGATCCGGCCTTCGTCGTCGTAGCCGACTTCGTAGTCGTAGTGGAAGCAGTGGCGCTTGCCGGTGACCATGCATGTCGTCGTCGCGGTCGGCGCGCAGCTTGACCGGACGCCGCAGGCGCGCGGCGGCCAGGCCGGCGGCGGCGGCCCACAGCGCCGACTGCGATTCCTTGCCGCCGAAGCCGCCGCCCATGCGCCGGCATTCGACCGCGACCTTGTGCGATGGGAGGTCGAGCGCATGCGCGACCACGTGCTGCATTTCGCTCGGATGCTGGGTCGAGCAAAACACCAGCATGCCTTTGTCTTCCTTCGGGATCGCGTAGGCGATCTGGCCTTCCAGGTAGAACTGCTCCTGGCCGCCGACCGCCAAACGGCCTTCGACATGATGCGGCGCGCTCTCGAATGCCGCCCGGAAATCGCCGCGCTGCAGACGCATCGGCGGCAGCACATAGGACTCGCGCGTCGCGCGCCGCCTGCGGCGTCAGGATCGCCGGCAGTTCTTCGTAGTCGATCCTGGCCAGGCGCGCGGCGCGGCGCGCTTGTCGTGGCTGTCGGCCACCACCATGAAGATCGGCTGGCCGACGTACTGCACCAGGCCGTCGGCCAGGATCGGATCGTCGTGGATGATCGGGCCGCAATCGTTGGTGCCCGGGATGTCTTGCGCGGTGAGTACCGCGACCACGCCGGCGCCTTGCCTGACCGCGTCGAGGTCGAGTGCGCGGATTCTCGCGTGCGCCTTGGACGACAGCCCCAGCGCCGCATGCAGCGTGCCCTGCAGCTCCGGCATGTCGTCGGTGTAGGTGCGCCTCGCCGAGCACGTGCAGCGCCGCCGATTCGTGCGGGTGCGAGCGCCCGACTTCGGCCCAGGCGTCCAGTTGGCTTGGCGTCAGGAAGGCTTCGGTTTGGGTATTCATCATGCGGTTCCTCAGATGCAGGCGAACGCATTGACGGCGGCGTTCGGCAATGGGGCATCGGCCCGGGTTTCGAGCCAGAAGCGGCGCAGCAGGTTTTGCGCCGCCTTCATCCGGTACGCGCTGGAGGCGCGCATGTCGGACAGCGGCTGCGTAGTCCTGCGCCAGCGCCGCCATCGCCGCTTCCAGCGTGGCTTCGTTCCAGGGCTGCCCGTTCAGCGCGGCTTCGGCCGCTGGCGGCGCGCTTGGGCGTCGCCGCCATGCCGCCGAAGGCGATGCGCGCGGTGCGCACAAGCTCACCGTCGCGCACGAAGGCAAACGCCGCGCACACGGCCGAGATATCCTGGTCGAAGCGCTTGGCCAGCTTGTAGGTGCGGAATTGCAGTCCCGGCTGCGGCAGCGGCACGCGCAGCGGCTTCGACGAATTCGTCGGCGCGCATGTCCTTCTTCTGGTAGCCGAGATAGAGGTTTTCCAGCGGCAGCTGCGCTGGCCTGCGCTGCCGCGCAGCACCACTTCGGCGCCGAGCGCGATCAGCCACGGCATCGAATCGCCGATCGGCGAGCCGTTGGCGACGTTGCCGCCCAGCGTGCCGGCATTGCGGATCGGCAGCGAGGCAAAGCGCTGCCACATTTCCGTCAGCTGTTCGGGATAGCGGGCGCATAGCGCGCCATAGGCATCTTCGAGCGAGACGGCGGCGCCGATTTCCAGCTTGCCGTCGCGCTCGCGGATGGTTTTCAGCTCCGCCACCTGGCCGAGGTAGAGGATGTCGCCCAGCTCGCGCATCTGCTTGGTGACCCACAGGCCGACGTCGGTGGAGCCGGCCAGCATGACGGCGTCCGGATGGGCGCGGCGCAGCGCGACCAGTTGCTCCAGGGTGCGCGGCGCGTGGAAGCTGCGGCCCGCGTGCGTATAGGTAAATACCTCGCTGCGCTGCAGTTCGCGCAGCGGCGCGCTGACCGCCTCGCGGTCGAAAGCCACCGGCGGCAGTTCGCCCATGCGGCAAGCGGCATCGATGATCGGCCGGTAGCCGGTGCAGCGGCACAGATTGCCCGACAGCGCATCGTCGATCTGCTTGCGCGCCGGCGCCTCGGCCTTGCCTTCCTGCTTCAGGTACAAGCCCCACAGCGACATCACGAAGCCGGGCGTGCAAAAGCCGCATTGCGAGCCGTGGCATTCGACCATCGCCTGCTGCACCGGATGCAGCGCGCCGTCGGCCTGCTTCAGGTCTTCCACCGTGAACAGCGCCTTGCCGTCCAGGCGTCGGCAGCAGCTGGATGCAGGAATTGACCGTTTTCAGTTCCAGCGCGCCGTCGCGCAGTTCGCCGATCATCACGGTGCAGGCGCCGCAATCGCCCTCGGCGCAGCCTTCCTTGGTGCCGGTGCAGTGCAGGTCTTCGCGCAGATGCTGCAGGACGGTACGGGTAGGGGAAACCTGTTCCACCTGCTGCACGCCGCCGCGATAGTAGAAGCGTATCGGTTGGGACATCATGCCTCCATATTATTCTGTTCTGGTATACCAGGCAGGTTAGCACTTGAAGCTAAGCACACTATATGCCTAAAGCCATAATAGACATGCCCGGGAACAATGTGGGAAGCGATCCGGGCAAGGCAGCCGGCGCAGCGCTCGCGCCAGTGGTTGCCGGGGCTGCGACGGCACTGTCCAACAAAAACGGCGCCCGCGGGCGCCGTTTTTCCGGAGTTGCTGCGGCTTAAAACCGGTGACGGATACCTACCCCGAAGCTGTTGCCATTGGAGAGATTGGTGATCCTGTCGTTCATGTAGATCGCATAGACGTCGGTGCGCTTGGAAAGATTGTAGTCGTATCCGAGCGAAGCCGTGCTGCGCTTGCGGTCGATTCCAGGCGCATCCTGCTTGGTCTGCGCCCAGGCCGCCAGGATCTGGCCGCCGCCGACCGGAGCGCTCAAGCCGAGCGAATAGGTCTTGAAATCCTGATCGATGGCGCCCGATACGTCATGATCGACCGAAGTTTTTTGATAGGTTGCCATCAGCTTGACGACATTGAAGTCGTAGCCGCCGCCGACGAACCAGGTCTTCGAGCGGTTCTGCTGCACCGGCACCGGGTTGGTCATTTGCGCATTTTCATAGAACGCGGTCAGGGACAGCGGGCCGTTGAAATACAGCAGGTTGCCGCCGACGTTGTTTTTGCCGGTCTTGCCCGCCACTTCGCCAAATTGATAGTGCAGGTTGGCGGTCAAGCCGCCGATCGACGGCGTGGTATAGATGATCTCGTTGCTCCAGCCGGTATCGGCGGCGATCGTGCTGCCCCAGTTGGAACCATTGAACAGCGGCACATCCATGTGCAGGATCAGCGGCGCGAACGTGAAGGAGTCGCCGAACGGGTTGAACAGGATCGACGGCAGGAAGTTGGGCGCCAGGCCGCGTCCCACCGTGACCGTGCCGAAGCTGCCGGACAGGCCGACGTTGGCGTCGCGCGAGAACAGGGTGTCGCCGGGGAAGCGGCCTTGCACGCCGGTATCCACTTGCAGGAAGGTGGTCAGGGCGAAATTGGCTTTCAAGCCGTTGCCGAGGTCTTCCGAGCCCTTGAAGCCGATCCAGGAGGTGGTCATGCCGCCGCTGTTGACCACCGCGCGGCTGTCGCTGTCGCCGGCCATGCGCATCGAACCGGCAAAGGCGTCCATCAGGCCGCTGACGGTGACGTTGGTCTGCGCGAATGCCGGTGCCGCCAGGGCACCGCTCAGCGCGGCGGCCAGCAGCAGTTTGTTAAGACGGGAACGGGTTTGTTGCATGACGTCTCCTCGGAAGCAGGTTGTTATAGGCCGGTGTTCCGGCATTCGGAATTGGGGTGCGGAAAGCTTGCCGTAGCGCATGAATCATGCTGCAAGAAGTGCATGGCGTTGATTCCAGACGCGCATACGTCCTATATTTGTACGGATATAACGGCGGCGCTATTCTATTTCCTCCAGTCATCATTGTGCAACCCGAACCATGCTGTGGCAAAGCTCTTTTTTCGGTTCGGCGCTATCATCCGGAATTTTGGAGGTGCCGATGAGATCGACCAGAGCCACTGCGGCCCTCGAGCGGCTGAAAAGGCGCAGCGGCGACAGCCGCTATTCGATGGTGCGTACCGCCGACGGGCTGTTTTACCTGGTGCAAAAAGGAGACACGGGCACGCCGCCGGCGCGCCTGTGCGAACCGCTGGAGCTGGACCAGTTCGTCGCCTTCGTCGATGCCTGCGGTCCGCAAACGCCGCGCCGCGCCACCAAGAACGACTTGGCCTTCGAAAAGCAGCTGGTCAAGAAGTGAGGACGCCGCCTCAGGCGGCAAACGGATGCGTCCGGCGCCAGTGTTCGGCGATATCGATGCGGCGCGTGATCCACACCTTGTCATGCGCCTGCACATAGTCGAGGAAGCGCGCCAGCGCCGCCGCCCGCGCCGGCCGGCCGACGATGCGGCAGTGCAGGCCGATCGACAGCATCTTCGGCGCGTTTAGCCCGGCCGGATCGCCTTCGCGGTACAGCACGTCGAAGGCATCCTTCAGGTAGTCGAAAAACTGCGTGCCGGAATTGAAACCCTGCATCGCGGCAAAGCGCATGTCGTTGGTATCGAGCGTGTACGGCACCACCAGCTGCGCTTGCGTGATGCTTTTGCCATCGGCATCGGTGATCCGCACCGGATCCCAATACGGCAGATCGTCGGCATACGAGTCGGCGTCGTAGGCAAAGCCGCCGTGCTCGACCACCAGCCGCCGCGTGTTCGGCGAATCGCGCCCGGTGTACCAGCCGAGCGGCGCGCTGCCGGTCAGCTCGCGGATGATCTGCACCGCTTCGGCGATATGCGCGCGTTCGGTGGCTTCGTCGACCTGCTGATAGCTGATCCAGCGCAGCCCGTGGCAGGCGATTTCATGACCCAGTTGGCGAAATGCCGCGACCGCTTCCGGATTGCGCTTCAAGGCCATGGCTACGCCGAATACCGTCAGCGGCAGGCCGCGCTCCTCGAACATGCGCAGCAGGCGCCACAGGCCGGCGCGTGAGCCGTACTCGTACAGCGTCTCCATGCTCATGTGGCGCATGTTGAAGGCCTGGGCGCCGATGATCTCGGACAGGAAGGTTTCCGACGCGGCGTCGCCGTGCAGCACGCAGTTTTCGCTGCCTTCTTCATAATTCAATACGAACTGCAGCGCCACGCGGGCGCCATTCGGCCATTGCGGATGCGGCGGCGTATGGCCGTAGCCGATCAGGTCGCGCGGATAATCGTGGTAGCTGTCGCTCATCGGGGATTCCTGCGAAAAGGGATGGGGGGATTATTGGATGATTTTTATACTGCTATAAGTATTTTGAAAGACGCAGGTAAGTTGTCCGATACCATGCATTTTTTTGGCATACTCCCGCTGTTTCATTTGTTGCCACGATTTTTTTGGCTGCCGCCGGCATGAAAGCGTGGCACCATAGCGCCTGCGGCGAAAACCCGGCTTGGTCATCACTGCGTGACGAGCGCCGTCGACGGGGTTAATGGCGCCGGCAGGCGATGCGCTCGCACAGTCGAGGATAGCCGAGGATATAAAAGACAGTGTTTTTTTGTATATCACAGATTCGATATAGTCCATGTCAAGGTCGATATATAGCTCGGTGCGGATTTACGGTAAGTTTGATTCGGAAGCATTCAACTAAAAATATAACGAGACATGACAATCCGCCTAGCGCTTCAAAAAATCACCAAGAAATACCCTGCGGTAGTCGCCAATGACGGCATCGACCTGACCGTTCAGCCGGGAGAAATCCACGCGATCCTGGGCGAAAACGGCGCCGGTAAATCGACCCTGATGAAGATCATCTACGGTGCGGTGAAACCGGATGCCGGCCGCGTGCTGTGGAACGGCCAGGAAATCAGCGTCGCCAATCCGGCCGCCGCGCGCCAGCTCGGCATCGCCATGGTGTTCCAGCATTTTTCGCTGTTCGACACATTGACCGTGGCCGAGAACATCGCGCTCGGCCTGCCGCCGGATACCAAGCTGGGCGAACTGGAACGGCGCATCGCCGACACCGCGCGCCAGTACGGCCTCGATCTGGAGCCGCAGCGCCATGTGCACACGCTGTCGGTCGGCGAATGCCAGCGGGTCGAGATCGTGCGCGCCTTGCTGGCCAAGCCGCAGCTGCTGATCCTCGATGAACCGACCTCGGTGCTGACGCCGCAGGCGGTCGAAAAACTGTTCGAAACCCTGCGCCTGCTGGCGGCCGAAGGCTGCAGCATCCTTTATATCAGCCACAAGCTCGATGAAATCCGGGCGCTGTGCCACACCTGCACCGTGATGCGCGGAGGCAAGGTCACCGGCGTGTGCGATCCGCGCCAGGAGACCGAAGCCAGCCTGTCGCGCCTGATGATCGGCGCCGAGCCGCCGGCGATTCACCATCGGGAGCGGCAGCGCGGACGCAAGCTGCTGGCGGTGCAAAAACTGTCGCTCGCCAAAAGCCATCCGTTCGCGACCGAGCTGCGCGACATCGGTTTCGACCTGCACGGCGGCGAGATCCTCGGCGTCGCCGGCGTTTCCGGCAACGGCCAGCAGGAGCTGCTGGCGGCGCTGTCGGGCGAAGACCCGCGCGCCGACGCCGACGCCATCATGCTCGACGGCGTGCCGGTCGGACGCCGCGGCGCCGCCTGGCGCCGCGCGCGCGGCCTCGGCTTCGTGCCGGAAGAGCGCCTGGGACGCGGCGCGGTGCCCGATCTCAGCCTGGCGCAGAACATGCTGCTGTCGCACCAGACCGAGCAAACCGTCGGCCATGGCCTGGTCAAGCCGAAGACGATCGCCGACATGGCGGCCGCGATCATCGCCCGCTTCAACGTCAAGGCCGGCGGCCCGCAGGCGGTGGCGGGCAGCCTCTCGGGCGGCAATTTGCAGAAATACATCGTCGGCCGCGAAGTCACACGCAATCCCAAGGTATTGCTGGTGGCGCAGCCGACCTGGGGCGTCGACGTCGGCGCCGCCGCCCAGATCCGCGCCGAGCTGGTCGCCTTGCGCGACGCCGGCTGCGCGCTGCTGGTGATTTCCGAGGAGCTGGATGAATTGTTTGAAATCTCGGATCGCCTGATGGTGATCGCCAAGGGCCGCATGTCGCCCTCGATCAAGACTTCGGAAGCCAGCCTGGACCTGATCGGGCAATGGATGAGCGGCTTGTGGGACGCGGAAAGCGCGCCCCAGTTGCAGGGAGTCGCCCATGCTTAAGCTCGAACCGCGCGCCACTCCTTCGGCCTGGATGTCGTGGATGTCGCCGCTGCTGGCGGTAGTGCTGACGGCCTTGTGCGGCGCGATCCTGTTCGCGGCGGTCGGCAAGGACCCGTTGAGCAGCCTGGCGGTATTTTTCGTCGAACCGATCAAGGACTTGCGCGGCTGGTCGGAAGTCGGCATCAAGGTGGCGCCGCTGCTGCTGATCTCGGTCGGCCTGGCGGTGTGCTTCCGCGCCAACATCTTCAATATCGGCGCCGAGGGCCAGTTCGTGATCGGCGCCATCACCGCCGGCGCCACCGTGCTGTATTTCGACAACGAAACCAACGGCGGCTTCTGGCTGATCACCTTGGCGCTGGCGGCCGGCATGGTCGGCGGCATGCTGTGGGCGGCGATCGTGGCCTGGCTGCGCGACCGCTTCAACGCCAATGAGATCCTGGTGTCGCTGATGCTGGTGTACGTGGCGCAGCTGCTCTTGAGCTACCTGGTGCACGGCATCCTGATGGATCCGGACGGCTTCAGCTTTCCGCAGTCGAAGCTGTTTTCCAACGGCTTCCTGCTGCCGATCGTGCTGCCCGACACGCGCCTGCACCTGGGCATGCTGCTGGCGCTGGCGGCGGCGCTGCTGGGCTGGCTGTACCTGTCGCGCAGCTTTTCCGGCTTCAAGCTGCAGGTCGGCGGCATGGCGCCGCGTGCGGCCCGCTATGCCGGCTTTTCGGCGCGCAAATCGCTGTGGGTATCGCTCACGGTCTCGGGCGCGCTGGCCGGGCTGGCCGGCGCCGCCGAAGTGATGGGTCCGATCGGCCAGTTGACGCCCTCGGTCTCGCCCGGCTACGGCTTTGCCGCGATCATCGTCGCCTTCGTCGGCCGCCTGCATCCGATCGGCGTGGTGTTTTCCAGCTTCATCATGGCGCTGTTCTATATCGGCGGCGAACTGTCGCAATCGCGGCTCGGCATGCCGAGCGCCATCACCGGCGTGTTCCAGGGCATCCTGCTGTTTTCGCTGCTGGCCTGCGACGTGCTGATCCACTACCGGCTCACCTGGAGGAAATGATGGATGCCTTGGCTCCCCTGATTGCGGCATCCATCAATGCCGGCACGCCGCTGATGCTGGCCGCGCTCGGCCTCTTGATCAATGAAAAATCCGGCGTCGTCAACCTCGGCTCGGAAGGCATGATGCTGATGGCGGCGGTGATCGGCTTTGCCGTCGCCATCTCCAGCGGCAGCGTGACGCTCGGCTTCATCGGCGGCGCCGTTGCCGGCATGATCCTGGCCGGCTTTTTTGCCTGGATGACGGTCTGGCTCGGCACCAACCAGATCGCCACCGGCCTGGCATTGTCGCTGTTCGGCGCCGGCGCCTCGGCCTATATCGGCATCGACTATGTCGGCAACAGTCTGAATGCCGGCAAGTTCGGGATTCCCCTGCTGGAAGACATACCGTTCGTCGGCACCATGCTATTCCGCCAGCATCCGATGGTGTACCTGTCGCTGCTTTTATGTGTGGCGATCATCTGGTTCCTGCAGCGCACCCGCAGCGGCCTGATCCTGCGCTCGGTCGGCGAATCGCCGTCGTCGGCGCATGCGCTCGGCTACAACGTGCGCCGCATCCGTTTGGCGGCGCTGTTGTTCGGCGGCGCCTGTTGCGGCCTGGCCGGCGCCTTCATGTCGTTGGTGTATACGCCGATGTGGGTGGAGGGCATGGTCGCCGGGCGCGGCTGGATCGCGCTGGCGCTGACTACTTTCGCCACCTGGCGCCCGGCACGGGTGCTGATTGGCGCCTACCTGTTTGGCGGCATCACGATTCTTACTTATCATATGCAGGCGCTGGGCGTGCCGATCGAATCGCAGCTGCTGTCGATGCTGCCCTACCTGGCGACGATCCTGGTGCTGGTGCTAATATCGCGCAACGCCAACTGGATCAGGCTGAACATGCCGGCCTCGCTCGGCAAGAATTTCAATCCGAACTCCTAGCGCAAACCCTAGTGTCACCCTGGACTCCGGCACCGTTACTAAACGGTGCCGGCAATGCGCCGTTTCCCCCGCTCGGCGCAGTTTGCGGTCCGTTTTTCAGTCAAGTGGGAGTCAAAAAAAAGGAAGATCATGTCCAAAAACTTCATGCGCGGTGCCTTGTCCGCGATGGCGCTGTTGCCCGCCATCGCGCTCTCTTCAGCTGCCCACGCCGCCGATCCGGCGCCCCTCAAGATCGGCTTCGTGTACGTCAGCCCGATCGGCGAGGCGGGCTGGACCTGGCAGCAGGATATCGGGCGCCGGGAAATGGAGAAAGCCCTCGGCAACAAGGTCAAGACCCAGTACGTCGAAGACGTGCCGGAAGGCGCCGATGCCGAACGCGTGATCCGCGATCTGGCGCAGCAGGGCAACAAGCTGATCTTCACGACCTCGTTCGGCTACATGAATCCGACGCTGAAGGTGGCCAAGCAATTCCCCGACGTCAAGTTCGTCCACTCGACCGGCTACAAGACCGCACCGAACGTCGCCACCACCAATTCGCGTTTCTATGAGGCGCGCTATCTGGCCGGGGTATTGGCCGGCAAGATGACGAAATCGAATGTGGTCGGCTACGTCGGCGCCTTCCCGATTCCGGAAGTGGTGATGGGCATCAACGCCTTCACGCGCGGCATGCGCAGCGTCAATCCGAAAGCGGAAACCAAGGTCATCTGGGTCAACAGCTGGTTCGATCCGGGCAAGGAGCGCGACGCCGCATTGGCGCTGATCGGCCAGGGCGCCGACGTCGTCACCCATCACACCGATTCCACCGCCGTGGTGCAGGTGGCGGAAGAGAAGGGCAAGTACGCGGTCGCCTACCATTCCGACATGAAGAAATTCGGGCCGAAGGCGCAACTGGCGGCAGTGACCCACCATTGGGGCAAGTACTTCACCAAGGAAGCGCAGGACGTCCTGGACGGCAAATGGAAATCCGACAGCACCTGGGGCGGCATCAAGGACGGCATGGCCGCGCTGGAAGGCTATGGTCCCGCGGTCCCGGCCGACGTCAAGCAGCTGGTCCTGGCCAAGCAGGCTGAGATCGTCGCCGGCACGCTGGCGCCGTTCGGCGCGCCGCTCAAGGACAACGAAGGCAAAGTGCGTCTTGCCAGCGGCGTATTGAGCGACGACGACCTGAACAAGATGAACTACTACGTCGAAGGCGTGGCAGGCAAGCTGCCGACCAAGTAATCCGGCATTCGAAGCAGTTGCAACGGCCGTTCTGCCGCGAGGCAGGGCGGCCGTTTTACATCCGGCCTCGGCTTGCCGCGCTGCGTCGGGCGCAGTGCCGGAAACCGGATGCAGCTGCCCTGCAACCGGTGTCCGGTCAAGCTGTCGAAGGATCGAGACCCGCGCAAGCAATCCTGCTTTCGCGGGTTTTCTTTGGCCTGCGCTATCCTGTAAGCGTTGCGCTACACAGAAGCCAAATGACCATGATCGTCCTCGAATCCGTATTGACTTGCCCGGCATGCGGCTTTGCCAAGCGGGAAACGATGCCTGTCGACGTGTGCCAGTTCTATTACGAATGCGAGCAGTGCAAGGCAATTCTTCGGCCAAAGCCGGGCGACTGCTGCGTGTATTGTTCCTACGGCTCGGTAAAATGCCCGTCCATCCAGGAGCAGCGCAGTTGCTGCGGATGACGTCCGGGATAATCGGGGGAAATAAATGGATTCCTCGGGGGTGATGGAGGCGCGGCGGCGGACTCTCCGGTTCAGGAAAAATCGCCTCTAATGAAGGATTTCTCACAAGCCTTTGCAACCCAAACGAGGATGGAAAACTTCTGCCCAGTGTTTTTCAACACCTTGGTTTGACGTCCGCTATCTTGCACGGTACTTCTTTATATACTCCCTTGAGGTGCAGTAAAATCCGGTCGAAAAATGGTTTCTTTTTAAGCATACTCCCAGGAAGATGATGCACCCGGTTTCTGCGGCATAGGATGGGCTGCCGTGCGGACAGCGTTCCGCCGTCATGCAGCGCCGCGCGCTGATACCGCTAGGGTTAGATACAGAACGAGAACGGCGGCAACGGCGTTCCGGAGGGCGGCAAGCGTTTCGCCGCACTTCGATCATTCGTAGGCGGCCAGCCTTTTCTGTTCATCGGCGCTGAAGCGCGCTTGGCGCAGTTGCAGCAGCAGCGCTTCCTGGTCCTGCTGCGACAGCTTGGCGCTTCCTTGCAGCAGCCGGTTGCGCTCCGCCAGATAGGCGCCGATCCGGCTTTTCCAGGCGGCGTCCTCCTGATCGGCTTCCGCCAGCCGCGCCGCCGCTTCCGGCGACAAGGCCGCGGCGCGCATGCGGTACACCTCGTCGTCGCTGGCGCCATCCTCGCGCATCCTTTGCGCCGCTTGCTCCAGCTTGACGATCTGCAGCGGCGCTTCCTTGGCTTCGCGCAGGGCGGGGGGCAGGGCGGCATCCAGCGCTGCCAGTTTTTCGCGCTTTTGCTGTTCGCCGAGCGTCGGGTCCTGGCTGATCTCCAGGCGCGCCAGCGCGTCCATGTCGTAGGCATCGTCGAAGCCGAACATCGCCTGACTTTCGGCGGTGCTGAAAAAGCGGCTGCGTGCCTGCTGCATGGCGGCGAAGCGCTGCCGGATCGCCTGCAGTCCGCTGCCGGCGCTCTGGGGATTTTTCTCCACCGCGACCAGTTCGCGCTTGTAGTCGAGGTAACGCGCCAGCAGGCGCTTGGCCTCGGCGGCGGCGCCGGGCTTCAGGCGCCGCTCCAGCTCCCGTTCGATTTCGGCGCGGATTTCATCCACCGATTTCTCGCCGATCACCGCCAGGTAGTAGTCGAACAGGCGCCGCAGTTCGGCATCGGCCACCAGCGCCTCGGCGGCATCGACCTTGAGTGCGCCGTCGGGATAGGTGTCCTGCAGCGAGCGCACGAACGGAAAAAGATTCTGCTGCGCGGCCGCCGGCGCTGCCGGCTCTTCACCCTGCCTGCCGACTGCGATCACGGTGACCAGAACGGCGGCGGTGGCCGCCGCCGCCCAAGCGGCCCCGATTTTGACGGCCGATGCCATGCCGTTACAGGCCGAGATTTTTCAGCCGATTGGCATGCTGGCGATACAGCGTGACCGGATTGGTTTCAAAGAGATTGGTCAAGCCGATGGTCTGGTTCACCTCATCCAGATGATTCATCGCGTAGTCGTCGCGAATCACGCGCCCGAGACGGCTGGAGCAACTGCTGACCAGGCCATCGTTCTTGGCGCCGGCAAATGCCAGCGAGGTCAAGGCCAGCGCCGGATCGACGATGTCGAACACATTGGTGTACGGCGTGGCGCCGCTCCACGAAAAATAGGACACGCCGCGCTCCTGGTAGGCGCCTTCGCCGCAGGCGCTGGTCGGCACTCCGTAGGGATGGGCCGCGTTGAACTTGAGCGAACCGGCGGTGCTGAGCGAATTGACGGCGCCGCGCGCATTCTGCGGCAGCGTTGGTTTGCCGGACAGGAAGCTGATGATCGAGGCCAGGCCGTTGTTGATCGAGACCAGCACCGCGTTCGACAGCGAGCCGTCCGGCGCCACGCCGAGCAGGACGTCGGCCACCTTGGAGCCCTTGTTGACGCCGCCGACGCTGGTGACGGAGGCGACCAGGTCCGGCCGTACCGAGGCCACGTAACGGATGGTCGGGCCGCCATGGCTATGGCCGATCAGGTTGACCTTGGCGGCGCCGGTGGCGGCGAGAATCTGCCTGACCTGGGTCAGCAGCTGCTCGCCGCGCACTTCGGTGCTGTTGGCGGCCGACACCTGCGTTACATACACCTTGGCGCCGTCGGCGCGCAGTGCGCCTGGGATGCCGTACCAGTATTCGACCGGGCCGATGTTGTCGAAGCCGAACAGGCCGTGCACCAGCACGATCGGGTATCGGGTTTCAGTGTAGCCGGCGGCCGTAGACGGCAGTGGCATCAAGCCCAGGGCCAACAGGGCCGCCAGCGCGCATTTCCAGAGTTTTTTCGTCATTTTTGTCTCCATGAATATGGTTTTTATTAAGGTATTGCTGTGACGCGGCGCGCGGTCTGGTTGGAAGCGCTTGATTCGATCCGGCAGGGTGACCGGAGGAGCATTGGCAGGCTGGATAAGCCGTTTTGAAAATACCGAACGAGCGCTCGGTATGTGGATACTGAGTTAATTTTTTAACAAATGCAAGATGCACTGCAACATGATTTTGCAGCGGGCAACCCCTGCTTTTGCCGGGCGAATTCGCGATGCCCGCATGCTATAGTTTTGCCTTTCGCTAAGCCGGATCGAAACGTTAAAACATGATGGAAACCCTGCCGGTCAGCTTTACCCTGGCGCAATTCCGCGAGGTAACGCCGATCGACGAAAGCAATATCTGGGCGCTTCTACTGGAGCGCAACAGCGGCCGGATCAGCGTCAAGCGGCGCGATACCGCGCTCGAAAACCTGGAAAACATTGTGGTCGCCACTTTCCGCCTGGCCAATACGGTCGGCTTCCAGGCCATGACCCTGCGCGACTTGTGCCGCGAAAGCGGCTTTTCGATGGGCGGCCTGTATGGCTACATCGAAAACAAGGATCAACTGGCAGCCATGATCGAAGACATGGTCAATCATGTCACCGAGATGCTGCCGACCTGGTTCAAGCACGTGACGTCGGAGATCGACCAGATCGAATCGATACTGCGCGCCTACATCTGCTTATCCGAAATTTTCCAGCCCTGGCTGTACTTCGTATTCCTGGAGTCGCGCACCCTGCAGCCGGCGCAGCGCGACATCGCCAAGGCTTCGGAATTGCACATGCAATCGCATCTGGCGCGCCTGATCGGCGCCGACGCCGGCCTCTCCGCGGAGCGAGGCCTTTCTGCTGGCGGCGCATTGCATGTCGCTGGCTCAGGACTGGCATCTGAAGCGCTGGAAATTCGGCGCCGCCAATGTCACCGTCGATGCCTTCGCCGACAGCGTAGTCCGGCTCGTTCGGCATCGGCTCGGCGGAAAGGCCGGATCGGCATGAATCATTTCCCATAAAAAAACGGCTTGCATCTCTGCAAGCCGTTTTCGTGCATGGCACGGAATAAATCGAATGCCTTCATGATTTGCAGGCTTTTCCATGATCCGGATGGAAGCCTTTCGCCTTGGCGTCGGCTTCACTCATGTACTCGCCTTGTTTTGTCTTGCCGTAATACCTATCGCCTTGGCAGTGGTACACCTTGGTCGATTCGTTCGCCCATACCTTGCCCGCCCCGCCGCCGGCCGCCATCGATGACGTGCTGCCACCGCCCGACGAAGTAGCAGGCGCAGTACCTTTGGATTGCGCCGTCTTATCGACCCCGCCGTGACCCCGGCAAGCGCCTTTCATGGTGGTACCCGAGTATGCCGTCCCATCTTTACAGGTGGCCGTAACAGTAGCGGAAGGTGCCGCTGCGGACGGTGCCGCCTTGTTGGCCGGCGCCATCGGGGCCGGAGTCGTGGCCGCCGGAGCGGATGGGGCGGCAGGAGCCGGCTGGGCAAAGGCGGAAGACCCGAACAGGGCGCTGCTTGCCAACAATAGAATTAATTTCTTCATGGGGATATCTCGAAAAGGCGCACGAAAATACGTGCATAGCTTCCTTAACGCAGCGATGCCTGAAAGGTAACAGCGATTTATCTATCGAGGATGGATGGCCAATTAGGCCCTCCTATAAATTTGTTTCCTCAGGCCATACCTTGCGGCGCGTATAGCAGTACATCATCCGTGGCAGTTCGATAGGCCAGTGTGCTTGGGAAGACGGCCAGAATGATTCCATCGCGCGCGATTTGAAATGAACTGAAGTCGTGCCGCGGCGGATCGATTCGCCGGCGTCGTCGCACCATGTGGTTGTGCACGAATTTTTCTGATGTGCCGGCATCCGTTTTGCCACGACCCGATTATTTTCGCGTTGATCGATGAGCGTTGCGGCCGTCCGGATGCCATGCGCCGCATCAGGTGCATTGTGCAATTGAAAGAAGCGGAGGAGGGCAGCGTGGCGCGGCGAAATTTTTGCCGGGATATCGGCGATATTGTCATCGCTCAAAAACACGAAAGGGTTCTAGATTTTCATCTAGAACCCTTGGTATTCGTGGTAGGCCGTGCGGGATTCGAACCTGCGACCAACGGATTAAAAGTCCGCTGCTCTACCAGCTGAGCTAACGACCCGAAAGAACGTAATTATAAGTAAGTTATGCGTGGTCTGTCAAATGCGAAGGAGGTTTTTTCTTGAAGCGAGGCAGCGCGTGCCGGATTATCGCAGCGCCGCCAGCCGTTCCTTCGCGGTCTGAGCCGCCGGCGCACTGGGATATTGCGCGATCAGGGTTTCCAGCGTCTTTTTCGCCGCCGGCTTGTCCTTCAACTCGGTATAGCAGCTGGCGATGTTGAGCAAGGCATCGGAAGCCTTCGGATTGTCGGGATAATTTTTCACGACGATCTGTTGCGCGCTGATCGCATTCTTGATAGTCGCGCTGCGCATAGTAGGCATTGCCGAGCCAGTATTGCGCCGAAGGCAAAAATCCGGATTGCGGGTAGCGCCGGATGAAATCGGAGAACGCCGCGCCGGCGCCACGATAGTCGCCGGCCTTGAACTGCGCCAGCGCCGCATCGTAGGTTTTCTGTTCGTTGGGATCGACGCTGACTTCCTTGCCGTCCACCGTCACCTGCTGCGGCTCCAGCTTGCGCAGGCGGGCGTCGAGGTCGACGTAGAAATCCTTCTGCCGCTGCTGCGTATTGGCCAGCTCGTTGGTCAGCACCTCGATCTGGCCGCGCAGCTTCGCCATCTCCTGCCGCAGCTGTTCGTTCTGGTCGGCCAGGCCGAGCGAGCTGGTCTTGTCGGCCTTGTTATCCAGACGGCTGTTGACGTCGCGTTGCAGGCTGTCGATCTTGTTGCGGATATCGAGGATCGCGCGCCGCGCTTCGTCGTCGTCAAACAGGCCGGCGTTGGCCAGCGGCGCATGCGACGCCACGGCCAGCAGGGCCGCGGCCAGGACGGATCTGAACAGGGGTTTCATGGTTACTGGTAGACGATGTCGGCGCGGCGGTTTTCAGCCCACGACGCTTCGTCGCTGCCGAGTGCCTTCGGCTTTTCCTTGCCGAACGAAACCGCTTCGATCTGCGCGTCCTGCACGCCCAGCAGGTTGAATGCGCGGCGCACCGCTTCCGCACGCTTCTGGCCGAGCGCCAGGTTGTATTCGGTGCCGCCGCGTTCGTCGGTGTTGCCCTGGATCAGGATCTTGCGGTTCTTGTGCGTCGTCAGGTAGCGCGCATGGGCTTCGACCACCGGCTTGAATTCGTCCCTGACGGTGTAGCTGTCGTAAGTCGAAGTAGACGCTGCGCTTGGCGAGCACGCCTTTCGGATCGTTCAGCGGATCGGTGGAACCGGTGGTCACGGTGCCGACGCTGCGTGCATCGGCGCCGTTGGTGCCCGGCACGGTGGCGGTGGCATTGCTTTCTTCGATCGGGGCCTTGTCGTCCAGTTTGACGGACGAGCAGGCCGACAGCAGTACGGCGCTGGAAAGGATTACAGCCAGTATATTCGTGTTACGCATCAGTTTCTCCTTGTTTTCAGGTGGGTATTATTTCATGAACGGGCCCCAGGTGGGCTCGCGGATATCGCCGTTCTGCATGGTCAGGCGCTGCTTCACCCGGCCATCGACCGAGACCACGGCCAGCGAGCCGCGCCGGCCCGACTCGGTCGCATACATCATGTATTTGCCGTTCGGCGAGAAACTGGGAGACTCGTCTTTGACGGTGTCCGACAGGCGTTGTTCCTGGCCATTGCTCAGGTCGAGCGCGTACAGCTGGAAGTTGCCGTCGCGGCGCGAGATGTAGGCCAGGGTCTTGCCGTCCGGTGAAACGCGCGGGCTGATGTTGTAGCTGCCGTTGAAGGTGACGCGGCGCGCCTCGCCGCCGGTCGGCGCTCATGCGGTAGATCTGCGGGCCGCCGCTGCGGTCGCTGGTGAAGTAGATGCTCTGGCCGTCGGCCGAAAATTGCGGCTCGGTGTCGATGCCGTTGGTGTTGGACAGGCGCCGCAGGTTGCTGCCGTCGGCATTCACCACGTACACCTGCGTCAGGCCGTCGCGCGACAAGGCCACCGCCAGCTTGGAGCCGTCCGGCGACCAGGACGGCGCCGAGTTGCTGCCCTTGTAGTTGGCGACCACGGTGCGCTGCCGGTCACCAGGTCCTGCACGTAGACCACCGGCTTTTTCGCTTCGAACGACACATAGGCGACCTTGGTGCCGTCCGGCGACCAGGCCGGCGAAATGATCGGCTCGTTCGAGCGCAGCGCGATCTGGCGTCCTTCGCCGTCGGAATCGGCGATCTCCAGCTGGTAGTCGCGGCCGGACTTGGTGACATAGGCGATGCGGGTGGCGAAGGCGCCGCGCACGCCGATCAGCTTTTCATAGATGTCGTCGGCGATCTTGTGCGCCGGAGACGCGGATGAACTGCGGCTGCGTCGCCAGCGCCAGCGCCGACAGCTGGCCTGACTTGACCGTGTCGAGCAGCTTGTAGCGCACGTCGAAGCGGCCGTCGGCCAGGCGCTGCACGCTGCCGACCACCAGCGCATCGGCGCCGCGCGCCTTCCAGTCGCCATAGTTGACCTGGGCCGTCTCCGACATGACGTCGCCGGTATCGATGATCTTGAAATAGCCGCTGCGCTCGAGGTCGGCCTTGATGATCGCCGTGATCTGCTGCGGCGCCACCGCTTCGTCGGCAAAGCCGGCGATCGCGATCGGGATCTGGTTGGCGCCGACGCCGGAAATTTCGACCCGCAGCTGTGCCTGGGCGATCGGGGCGCTGCCGAGCGCGACAAAAGCGCACAGCGCGGTGAAGGTGCGGAGGAAGAGAAATTTCATCATGGGTCACTGATCCTTCGGGTGATGGACTACGTTGAAACCGGCGGGCACCCTGCCGTTATTGTCGGGCGGGAAGGGCGCAGACTTGCCGATCGCGCGCTGCACCGCGTCGTCGAAGCCGGGCACGCCGGACGACTTCACTTTTCGCAAGCCGCGGATCGAACCATCCGGCAGCAATTCGACCGCGAATTCGACCGGCGGATTCCCGGCCAGGCCTTCGGGCACATTGAACACCGTGTTCGACTTGATGCGGGCGCCGACTTTTTGTATGTAGCTGCTGTCGGCACGGCTGCCTTGCGCCTGCGCCGCCTGGCCGGTGCCGCCGGTGCCGGCCTGCGCCATCATGCGCTGCATGTCGGCGGCGCGGCGCTGCTCGGCCGCGGCCGCTTCCTGCGCTTCCTGTTTGCGTTTCTTTTCTTCCGCCACTTTTCTGGCCTGCTCCGCTTCCTTTTCCTTCTGCGCCTGCGCCGCCGCCTTCTCCTTGGCGATGCGCTCCTGCTCAGCCTTCTCTTTCGCCAGGCGCTCTTTGTCCGCCTGCTGCTGCTTCAGTTTTTCCTGGCGCTCCTGTTCCTGCTTCTGCTGACGCTCCTGTTCCTGCTTTTGCTGGACCAGCTTGGCCTGGCGGTCGCGTTCTTCGCGCTCACGCTGCTCCTGGAGCTTGCGCTTCTTTTCCTGTTCCAGCGCGATGTCGGGATTTTCCCGTACCGGTTCGGCCACCGGCGGCTTCGGCGGCGGCGGTGGTGTTTCCTTGACTACCGGTTTCGGCTCCGGTGCCGGCTCCGGCTTCTTTTCCGGAGGCGGCGGCGGTTCCGGGCGCGGCGCCGCTTCGTGGTTTTGCGGACTCCACACTTCGGCTTCGATACCGACCGGGGTCTCGCTCTGCCACCTTACCCCGAACCACAGGAATGCCAGCAAGGCGACGTGCACCGCCACCGCCAGGCTGATGGCGCGCCAGCGGCCTGGTTCTTTCGGTACCGAGTAGGGTGCGGTGTCTGTTCATGCGGCAGCACTCACTTGGTAGCGAGTCCTACGCGGTCGATGCCGATCTTCTTGGCATCGGAGATGGTGCTGGATCACCTCTTCGTATTTGATGTCCTTGCTGGCCGCGATCATCAGCGGCAGCGTCGGGCTGGCTGCCGTGCAGCTGCTCCAGCTTCTGCAGCAGGATCGGCATGGCCGCCGGCGCTTTCGGTATGGCTGCCGCCTTTCTGCCCGCGCACCGTGATGGTGGCGGTGGTGTCGGCCTTCAGCGCGATCTGGATGTATTCGGTCGGGCGGCAGGGTCGACTTGGCGGCGGTCGGCAGGTCGATCACGCTCGGATTGGTGATCGGCGCCGCCACCATGAAAATCACCAGCAGCACCAGCATCACGTCGATGTACGGCACGACGTTGATCTCGGACTTGAACTTGCGGCGGCGGCCGCCGCGCATCGCTGCCGGAAAACGGCCATGTCGTCCCCATCAGCGCGCCTGCCGTTGCAGGATGTTGGAGAATTCTTCGACGAAGCTCTCGAAGCGGATCGCCAGGCGGTCGATGTCGTGCGAGTAGCGGTTGTAGGCGACCACCGCCGGAATCGCGGCGAACAGGCCGATGGCGGTGGCGATCAGCGCTTCGGCGATGCCGGGCGCGACCGCCGCCAGCGTCGCCTGCTGCACGTTGGCCAGGCCGCGGAACGCATTCATGATGCCCCAGACGGTGCCGAACAGGCCGACATACGGCGATACCGAGCCGACCGACGCCAGGAAGTGCCAGGTGCGATTCCAGCGCATCCATTTCGCGCTGGTAGGCGGCGCGCATGGCGCGCCGGGCGCCGTCGAGCATGGCGCCGACGTCCATGCGCGTCGCGCGGACGGCGCTGCTTGCCCTTGATGAATTCGCCCATGCCGGATTCGAAAATGCGTTCCAGCGCGCCGCTCTGGTCGCTGCTGCGCGGCTCGAAGCCGCGTCCTGGTACAGCGTGTGCAGGTTGCCGCCGGACCAGAAGCTGCGCTCGAATTCCTCGGTTGGCGTCGCGCGTGCGCGGATCGCGAACATCTTGCGGAAGATGTAGGTCCAGCTCATGATCGACACGGCCAGCAGCAGCGCCATGACCAGTTGTACGAGCAGCGATGCGTTGGTGATCAGGGAAAGAAAGGAAAGATCTTGGGTGACTGTCATTTAGATGGTTTTGTCTAGGCGATTGCGCTCAATTATATTCTCAAAGCCAAGCCGTCCAGAGCGGTTGGGCCACTGCCGCAGTCGGCAGCGCTGGCGTTACGGCAGGCTGGCGGCGTGCTGACTTTCCTTGAGTCTGGCCAGCACCGGCGCCGGGATCGGGCTCGGGCGGAAGGCAGCGAGGTCGACGCAACCGACCTTGATGCGGCCGGTCGCCAGCAGTTGCGGCTCTCGCTCGCTTAACCGCCATGCCTGTTGAAAAAATTGCACGGAGGCACGACCCAGGCGTTCGACCTCGACCGTCAGTTTCAGTTCATCATCTAGTTTCGCCGGCGCATGATAATCGACAGCGGTGCTCTTGACGACGAACATCACGCGCTCGCTTTCGGTCATCGCCTGCTGGCCGACGCCGGCGGCGCGCAGCCATTCGGTACGCGCCCGTTCGAAAAATTTCAGATAGTTGGCGTAAAACACCACGCCGCCGGTGTCGGTGTCTTCGTAATAGACGCGCACCGTCCAGCTAAAATCGGCAAACATCAAGCTTCCTGAGTGATTTACTTAATAAGGGGAGTATAGGGTTTTTTGGGCATTTCCCGGAATAGGTACGTGCCACTTCCAAAATACTCCTATCCAGCATAGAAAGGTGCCTAGACTGGAGCGCCGCCATGGCGCCCGCGCCTGGGCACCTCTCTTTAGTTGCGCTTGATCGTAAAAGGCGAGAACCCCTGGCAGGTCGGCATCATTTCGATGTAATTGATGTTGACGTGCGGCGGCAGCGTGGCGATCCAGAAGGCCGTTTCGGCGATGTCGGCGGCGTTCAGCGGCACCGTGCCTTCATAGACCTTGGCGGCGGCGGCGTCGTTGCCTTTCAGCCGCACGTTGGAAAACTCGGTGCCGCCGACCAGCCCGGGCGCGATATTGGTGGCGCGCACGCCGGTGCCGACCAGGTCGGCGCGCAGGTTCAGCGTGAACTGGTCGACGAAGGCCTTGGTGGCGCCGTACACGTTGCCGCCCGGGTAGGGGTAGGCGCCGGCGGTCGAGCCGATGTTGATCACCAGGCCGCTGCCGCGCGCCACCATCGCCGGCAGCAGGCGCGCGCGTCATCGTCACCAGCCCCTTGCAGTTGGTGTCGATCATGGTTTCCCAGTCTTCCAGCGCGGCGTTCTGGGCAGGTTCGACGCCAAGCGCGAGGCCGGCATTGTTGACCAGGACGTCGATCTCGCGCCAGTCTGCCGGCAGGGCCGCGAACATGGCGTCGATCGAGGCCTTGCTGGTGACGTCGAGCGTCGAGCGGCAGGATGTTGCCGTCGAATTCGCGATGCCAGCTCGTCCAGGCGTTCCTTGCGGCGCCCGGCGGCAATCACCTTGTGGCCGTTTTGTGCGAATTTGCGCGCCATTTCAGCGCCGAAGCCGGATGTTGCGCCGGTAATCAAAACGATCATGATGGCGAGCCCTCTCTCTTGTCGGTCGGATGAATCCGGGAATTGTAGTCCAAAGCGCGGGTGAGGCGGCATGATCGGCCGGCGGCGGCGCGCGTCGGCCGCTGACAGCCAGAAAAAAGGGGGCGTTCGCCCCCTTGAGATGCGTGTGCGCGCCACTCAGCGCAGCAGGACGTACTCGTGTTCCACCGGCAGGTTGTTGATGCCGCGGTCGGGCGGCGCGATCCAGCCGGCCATCTTGCCCGGTTCGGTGACGCGCTGCATCAGGCTTTGCACGAAGGCGCGGTCTTCCGGGCTCGGCAGCCAGCCGGGCAGGCGGCGTTCATAGTCGTCGCGGCCGATCGGCGTGCCTTGCAGATCGGTGGGCACGTTGGCCCAGGCGCCGATGCTGCGGCGGAAGCGGTCGGACGGCAGCGCCAGGCGGAAATCGAAGCCGGCGCGCTCGATCAGCCGGTTCCAGCGCGTGAAGCCGATCGCGCAATCCTTCGAATACGCTTCGCGCGTGACCATGTTCATGGCGTTGCGCATCGGCACCTGCTCGGTCCGGACGCCGCCGGCGTCGTCGGGCACTTGCAATGCAAAGCTGGTGCCGGTTTCCAGGTGGTCGGCGAAGGCGGTGGCTTCGTCCGGCCGGCCCTTGATGCCTTGCGCGAAATAGGTGGCGGCGTTGCTCGACGCTTCCGAGCCGAACAGGTCGAGCGCCGAGCTGTACCAGTAGTTCATGTACTTCTGCACGGTCGGCAAATCGATGGCGCCGGCGGCGCGGATGGCGGCGGGGTTGTCGCTGTCGAGCTCCTTCATCACTTCCAGCGTGCGCCGCACGACGCGGCTGATGCCGGTTTCGCCGACGAACATGTGGTGCGCTTCCTCGGTCAGCATGAAGCGGCAGGTGCGCGCCAGCGGGTCGAACGCCGATTCGGCCAGGCTTTTCAGCTGGTACTTGCCGTCGCGGTCGGTGAAATAGGTGAACATGAAGAACGACAGCCAGTCCGAAATCGGCTCGTTGAAGGTGCCGAGGATGCGCGGCTTGTCGATGTCGCCGGAATGGCGCGACAGCAGTTCCTCGGCCTCCTCGCGGCCGTTGCGGCCGAAGTAGGCGTGCAGCAGGTAGACCATCGCCCACAGGTGGCGGCCTTCCTCGACGTTGATCTGGAACAGGTTGCGCAGGTCGTACAGCGAGGGCGCGCTGTGGCCCAGCAGGCGCTGCTGCTCGACCGAGGCCGGCTCGGTATCGCCTTGCGTCACGATCAGGCGCTGGAACGCCGAGCGCAATTCGCCCGGCACCTGCTGCCACACCGGCTGGCCGAAATGGTCGCCGAAACCGATCGTGCGTTCCGGCTGCCGCTCGGCCAGGAAGATGCCCCAGCGGTAATCCGGCATCTTGACCGTGCCGTACGAGGCCCAGCCGGCGGCATCGACGCCGATCGCGGTGCGCAGATAGACGTCATTGCCCTGGAAATCGGTCGGCCCCATTTCCTTCCACCAGTCGATGAAGCGCGGCTGCCAGTGTTCCAGTGCGCGCTGCAGGCTGCGGTCGGTGGCCAGGTCGACGTTGTTCGGGATGCGGTCGGTGTAGTTGATGTTCATGATGAGTGCCTGTTCCAAAGAGTTGCGCTGCAATCCGGTCGGGCGCGCTTAAATCCGTTTCCAGTCGAATTTGGGGCGCTTGCCGCTGCCGAATACCTTCAGCGCGCCGGCTTCGCCGACCGCGTTCGGGCGGATGAAAATCCAGTTCTGCCAGGCCGACAGGCGGCCGAAGATGCGGGTTTCCATCGTCTCGCGGCCGCCGAAACGCAGGCTGGCTTCCATCCCGGTCAGCGCGTCGGGCGACAGGCTGGCGCGCTCTTCCAGCGCCAGCCGGATTTCATCCTGCCAGTCGAGATCGTCCGGGGTGAAGGTCACCAGCCCGGCTGCGGCGGCGGCCGCAGCATCGAGCGTCTGGCCGATGCATGGCCGCAGCCGTTCCAGCGCGGCGCCGTCGTCGCCGAAGCGCGTCGCCAGCCGCGACAGGCCATTGACTTCGCGCAGCGCGCCGAAGTTGATGGCCGACAGCGCGATGCGCGGGCCGTCGCCGTCCGCCAGATCCAGCATGTAGCTGCGGTCGGCCGCCAGCGCGAATTCCATGAACAGGCCGCTGAAGCACGATTCTTCGTCGATGATCGCAAACAGCGTGCGCGACGACACGTCCAGCCGCGCCAAGGTGCGCTCCAGCAGGTTGCGCACCTCGCGCACGAACCAGTGGCCGGCGTACTGGGTGAGCGCCGCTTCCGCCGCCAGCAGATGCGCCGGGTCGCCGCGCGTCTTGAACACCCAGGTGCCGATCTCGAGCTCGTTGGTGCGCAGCGACAGGATCGCATCGTCCAGTTCGCGCGCGAACTGCAGCGGCCACCAGCGGTCGCCGGCGGCCAGGATCGCCTCCAGCTCGGTGGCCGGCGCGGCTGGCGGCGCCTGCAGGATGAAGGTGGCGACGCGGCCGGCGCGGTCGATCTGCACCTCGACGTTGCGGTAGCGATAGCCGTCGGCGTCGGCGCTGCGTTCCAGCGGCGTCAGGACAACGCCCCTGGCGTCGGCGGGGCGGTCGCTGCGGGCTGCCAGTTCCAGCGCGCGCCGGCGCACGGCGTCGGCAAACGCGGCCGGCTTGGCGATGCCGTCCACCAGCTTCCAGGCCTGGGCGCGTTCCGCCTTGGCGCCTTCCTGGGTGGTGCAAAACACGTCCGCCAGATCGCGCCGCACGCGCCGCTTGTCGGTCAGCCGGGTCAGGCCGCCGGTGCCGGGCAGCACGCCCAATAGCGGCACTTCCGGCAGCGACACCGCCGACGAGCGGTCGTCCACCATCCAGATTTCATCGCAGGCCAAGGCCAGCTCGTAGCCGCCGCCGGCGCAGGCGCCGTTCACCGCGGCCAGGAACTGGAGGCCGGAATGGGCGCTGGAATGCTCGATGCCGTTGCGGGTTTCATTGGTGAACTTGCAGAAATTGACTTTCCAGGCGTGACTCGACAGGCCGAGCATGTAGATGTTGGCGCCGGAACAGAACATGCGCTCCTTGGCGCCGGTGATGACCACCGTTTTCACTTCCGGATGCTCGAAGCGGATACGCTGCAGGGCGTCGTGCAGTTCGATGTCGACGCCGAGGTCGTAGGAATTCAGCTTCAGCTTGTAGCCGGGGCGCAGGCCGCCGTCCTCGTCGACGTCCAGCGCCAGCGTGGCGATGGCGCCGTCGAAGGCCAGTTTCCAGTGGCGGTAGCGGCCGGGGTCAGTCTCGAACCGGACCGGATCGATGGCCGGCGCAAGTTCGCTGCCGGTGGCGGCAGGCTGGCCCGGACTGTGGACTGCGGCATTCATGAGATCTCCTTGGCGATGCGGTGGCAATGCTGACATGCGGTCAAATTCATGTGCTGCAGTCAGCCGATCTATGTTTTATGAATCATAGTGCATTGGCGCGCGCTGGTCGAAGTCCTGCCGTTCAAGCGGCGCGCGAGGCGCCGAACCTGCCGTGATTCGCCAGCACGCTGCGCTGGGTCTCGATCACGGCTTCGTGCAAGGCCTCGAAGCTCTGCTGCAGCGGCTGGCCGGAGGTGTCGATCACGATATCGGCCTTGGCATAAAGCGCGTTGCGGCCGAGCAGGATGCGCTTCAGGTCGTCCATCGCTTCCTTGTTGCCGGCCATCGGGCGCATGTCGCCCTGGGCGATCACGCGCGCCATGTGCTCTTCCGGGCTGGCCTTGAGCCAGATCGTCAGGCAGTGCGTCAGCAGCAGGTTGAAGGTGGCCGGCTCCGACACCAGGCTGCCGGGAGTGGCGATGACGATGCGCTCATGGTCCTGCAGCGTCTGTTCCAGGCAGCGCCGCTCGTAGCGGCGGTAGGCGCTCTGGCCGTACAGCGAATGGACCTCGGCGGTGCTGACGCCGGTGGCCAGCTCGATCGCGTGGTTCAGTTCGATGAACGGATAGTCGAGCGCCTGCGCCAGCATCCGCCCCAGGGTCGACTTGCCGGCGCCGCGCAGGCCGATCAGCGCGATGTGGGTGGCGCGGCGGCCGGAAGTCGGGCCGAAATGCGTCTGCAGCAGCCGGCGCGCCTGTTCCAGCCCGGCGTCGTCGAGGTGGCCGAGCAGCTCGGTGATCAATGAAAAATCGGGCGAATGCAGGGCATTGGCGCCGATGATCTCGGTCAGCGGCATGCCGAGCGCCTGCGCCACCTGGCGCAGCAGCAGGATCGAGGCGTTGCCGTTGCCGGTTTCCATGTCGGCCAGAAAGCGCTCCGAGATTTGCGCGCCGGCCGCCAGCGCCTTGCGCGACATGCCGCGCATCGCGCGCAAGGTGCGGATGCGTTCACCGAGCGAAAGCAGGAAGGGATCGGCTGCGGCGGCGGGTTTTTTAGCGGTGCGAGCCATGAGGGATCAATATGAATTGAATATCGATTTGTGCATCTTATCGCATTGATTTGCAAAAAATGCGCGATAGTGCAGAATATGAGCACGTGCAGTCTGCTTCATCTTCCGGTTTTGCCTTGAGGCATCTTATGTCTACCCACTCCGCGCCCACTTACACCATTCTGGTGGGGACCATGACCGGCACCGCCGAAATCGTCGCCGAAGAAATCGCCTATGCATTGGAGCAAAGCGGCGCCACGGCAACCCGGCTCGACATGTCGGGGCTGACGCCCGCCGTGTTCGAGCGCCCGGGCCGCTTCATCATCTGCACTTCCACCTACGGTTCGGGCGACGTGCCGGATAACGCCAAGGCGTTTTACGAAAGCCTGACGGCGCAAAAACCCGACCTGTCGCAGGTGCAGTACGCGGTCTTCGGCCTCGGCGACAGCACTTACCAGCAGACCTTCTGCTTCGGTCCCAAGAAATTCGATGCCGTGCTGGAGTCGCTCGGCGCCACGCGCCTGACCGAGACCTTCCTGCACAACGCCAGCGGCGGCACCCTGCCGGAAGAGGATTGCCTGGAGTGGATACGGCCGCTGCTGGCCGACAGTGCCGCCACCGCCTGAGTCCGCCGCCGGCGCGCATCGACAGCAAAAATAGACAGAGGGAGGAGACCCCGTGGCGACCAATGCGCAACACCCCGAAGGCGGCCCTTACAACGCCGCGCACGACCTGATCGAGCGCAACCTGCGCGCCGGCCGCGGCGAAAAGATCGCCTATATCGACGACCACGGCGCCTACTCGTATGCCGAGCTGGCGCAGCGCGTGGCGCGCTTCGCCTCGGCGCTGCGCGCGGCCGGCATCCAGCCCGAGCAGCGGGTGCTGCTGTGCATGCATGACACCATCGATTTCCCGGTGGCGTTCCTGGGAGCGATCTGGGCCGGCGCCGTCCCGGTGCCGGTCAATACGCTTGCTGACCGCCGCCGACTACGACTACATGCTGCGCCACAGCGGCGCCCGTGCGCTGTGCGTGGCGCAGCCGCTGCTGCCGACGTTTGCGCCGCTGCTGGCCGCTTTGCCGCAGCTGGCGACCGTGGTCGTTTCCGGCGCGGAGGCGGCGCCGCATGCTGCTTTTGCCGACTTCCTGGCCAGCGGCTCGCCGCAGGCGCCGGCGGCCGAGACGGTGGCCGACGACATCTGCTTCTGGCTGTATTCGTCGGGCTCCACCGGCCGCCCGAAAGGCGCGGTGCACCTGCACCGGAGCCTGGTCTACACCGCCGAGAAATTCGGCCGCGACGTGCTCGGCATGCACGAAGCCGACGTCGTCTTTTCCGCCGCCAAGCTGTTCTTCGCCTACGGTCTGGGCAACGCGCTGTCGTTTCCGCTGACGGTCGGCGCCACCACCGTATTGATGGCCGAGCGGCCGACGCCGGCGGCGGTGTGGCGGTGCCTGGCGGCCGCCGATGCCGGCCGGCGGCCGACCATCTTTTGCGGCGTGCCGACGCTGTTCGCGGCGATGCTGGCGGCGCCCGAGCTGCCATCGGCGCAGGAGGTCAGCCTGCGCGTCTGCACCTCGGCCGGCGAAGCCTTGCCGAAGGAGCTGGGCGAACGCTGGCGCGCGCGCTACGGCATCGATATCCTGGACGGCATCGGCTCGACCGAAATGCTGCACATCTTCCTCTCCAACCGGCCGGGCGCGGTCCGCTACGGCAGCACCGGCCAGCCGATCGCCGGCTACCAGCTGAAGCTGCTCGACGAAAACGGCGCCATGCCGAAAGCCGGCGAGATCGGCGAGCTGTACGTCAAGGGCGACAGCAGCGCGATCATGTACTGGGCCGACCGCGCCCGCTCGCTGTCGACCTTCCAGGGCGAATGGACCAGGACCGGCGACAAGTATTCGGTCGACGCCGACGGCTACTACATCTACGCCGGGCGCAGCGACGACATGCTGAAGGTCGGCGGCATCTACGTTTCGCCGTTCGAGATCGAATCGGCACTGAACGCGCACCCGGATGTGATGGAAGCCGCGGTGATCGGCGTGGCCGATCGCGAGCGGCTGATCAAGCCGAAAGCCTACGTGGTGCTGAAACCGGGAGCGGTCGCCGGCGACGCGCTGCTG
Organism: uncultured beta proteobacterium; assembly: GCA_963706525.1. Lineage (GTDB taxonomy): Bacteria > Pseudomonadota > Gammaproteobacteria > Burkholderiales > Burkholderiaceae_D > DATJCV01. Next base: position 132,745 of record CAVPMM010000001.1, read on the forward strand.
AGCGAACTGCAGCAGTTCGTCAAGAGCCGCCTGGCGCCTTACAAATATCCGCGCAGTATCGAGTTCGTGGCCGACCTGCCGAAAACCGCAACGGGTAAAATACAGCGCTACAAGTTGCGGGCGCTGGCGCAATCGGCCAGCGCGCATCCCGAATAAACCATCATCGAGCATCCCGATGCATTCATTCCTGGTCGCCGGCGGCCACCGGCTGGAAACGCTGCAGATTCATCCCGAGCGCAGCGACCAGCCGTGGCTGGTGTTCCTGCACGAGGGGCTGGGCTCGATCGCGCTGTGGCGCGATTTTCCACAAGCCTTGTGCGACGCCGCCAATTGCCGCGGCCTGGTGTACTCGCGCTATGGCTACGGCCGCTCGGAGCCGCTGGCGGCGCCGCGCACGGTCGATTTCATGCATGTCGAGGCGACCGAAGTGCTGCCCGAGATCCTGGAGCAGCTCGGGATTCGCCATCCGATCCTGTTCGGCCATAGCGACGGCGGTTCGATCGCGCTGATCCATGCCGCCGCCTTTCCCGAACGCGTGGCCGGCGCGGTGCTGCTGGCGCCGCACATCCTGGTCGAGGACCTGTCGATCGCCAGCATCGCGGCGGCGCGCGAAGCGTATGGCACCACCGGCTTGCGCGACAAGCTGGCGCGCTATCACGACGATCCCGATTCGGCGTTCCGCGGCTGGAACGACATCTGGCTGGACCCGGCATTCCGCAGCTGGAATATCGAACCGCTGCTGGCGCGCATCCGCTGTCCGCTATTGGCGATCCAGGGCGGCAAAGACGAGTATGGGACAATGCGGCAAATCGACGGCATCGCCGCGAATGCGCGGCAAACCAGCGTCAGCCTGCGCAAGCTGGCCGACTGCGGACATGCGCCGCACCGCGACCAGCCGCAGGCGGTGATCGAGGCCACCACCGGTTTTATCGGGCAGCTCCAGCGACATAACAACGAGATCCATCTTTGACCAAGGGAGACGACACATGAATACGGAAAATAAATTGCTGCAGCGTCGCCGCGTGCTGCAAGCCGGGGGCGCCGCATTGGCCACGCTGGCGCTGCCGCCGCTGGCGCGGGCGCAGGAAAAACTGCGGGTCGGCCTGATGCTGCCCTACACCGGCACCTATGCCGCGCTGGGCACCGCGATCACCAACGGCTTCAAGCTGGCGGTCGAGGAACGCGGCGGCAAGCTGGGCGGCCGCGAGATCGAGTACTTCAGCGTCGACGACGAATCGGAACCGGCCAAGGCGCCCGAGAACGCCAACCGCCTGGTGTCGCGCGACAAGGTCGACGTGCTGGTCGGCACCGTGCATTCCGGCGTGGTGATGGGCATGCTCAAGGTGGCCAAGGAAACCGGCGTGCCGCTCTTGATCCCGAACGCCGGGCTGGATGCCGCCACCGGCGCCCTGTGCGCGCCGAACGTGTTCCGCACCTCGTTCACCAACTGGCAGGCCAGCCATGCGGTGGGCAAGCTGATGTGGGAAAAGGGCCACAAGAAGGTGGTCTTCATCACCTGGAAATACGGCGCCGGCGAAGACGCGATGAAATCGGTCAAGGAAGGCTTCGAGAAGCAGGGCGGGCAGATGATCAAGGAGCTGTGGGTACCGTTCCCGCAGGTCGAATTCCAGGCGCTCCTGACCGAGATCGCCGCCATCAAGCCGGACGCGGTGGCCTGCTTCTTCGCCGGCGGCGGCGCCGCCAAGTTCATCAAGGACTATGCGGCCGCCGGCTTGAAGGAGAAGATTCCGCTGTACAGCTCGGGCTTTTTGACCGACGGCGTGCTGGACGCCACCGGCACCGCCGCCGAAGGCTTGCTGACCACGCTGCACTACGGCGATTCGCTGGACCTGCCGAAGAACAATGCGTTCCGCCTGGCCTACGCCAAGAAATTCAAGCTGCAGCCGGACGTGTACGGGGTGCAGGGCTACGATACCGCCCAGTTGCTGGCGATCGGGCTGGACAAGGTGAAAGGCAATATCGGCGACCGCAAGGCCTTCCTGGCCGGCATGGAGGGCGTCGTGATCGACAGCCCGCGCGGCAAGTGGACCATGAGCCGCGCCCATAACCCGATCCAGGACATCTATTTGCGCCGCGTCGAAAAAGGCGAAAACAAGGTGGTCGGCGTGATCTGGAAGGCGCTGGCCGACCCGGCGCGCGGCTGCAAGATGTAAGCACGCTGTCGTGCCCGCCGAAGCCGGCTGCACGGCGGCGAATTTTGAATCGCCTTCGATTTTCAAACAGCCGGCTCCCGCCAAGCTCCGGCATTTCATTTCCCCTCCAATGGATTTCGCTTCTTTCCTGATCCAGACGCTCAACGCGGTCCAGTACGGCTTGCTGCTGTTCTTGATCGCCAGCGGTCTGACCCTGATCTTCGGCATCATGGGCATCATCAATCTGGCGCACGGCAGTTTTTACATGATCGGCGCCTACCTGGCGTTTTCGCTGACTTCGCTGCTCGACAGCCTGACCGTCGCCATCGCGCTCGGCTGCGTGCTGGCATTCGTGTTCGGCTACCTGCTGGAAAAGCTGCTGTTCCGGTTTTTCTATGCGCGCGACCATCTGCAGCAGGTCTTGCTGACCTACGGCCTGATCCTGATCTTCGAGGAACTGCGCAGCCTGCTGGTGGGCGACGACGTGCACGGCGTGGCGGTGCCGGCGCTGCTGGATTTCTCGATCCCGCTGTCGGCCGAGCTGTCGTATCCGGTGTACCGGCTGCTGATCTCGGGCGCCTGCCTGCTGCTGGCGATCGCCATGTACTGGCTGATCCAGAAAACCCGGGTCGGCATGATGATCCGCGCCGGCGCCTCCAATCGCGAAATGGCGCAGTCGCTCGGGGTCGACATCGACCGCCTGTACCGGCTGGTGTTCGCCGCCGGCGTGATGCTGGCCGCCTTCGCCGGCATGCTGGCGGCGCCGGTGTCGTCGGTGTATCCGGGCATGGGCAACCAGATCCTGATCATCTGCTTCGTGGTGGTGGTGATCGGCGGCATCGGTTCGGTCAAGGGCGCGCTGCTGGCGGCGCTGATGATCGGCGTCGCCGATACCTTCGGCAAGGTGCTGTTTCCGCAAGTGGCGGGGATGCTGGTGTACCTGCTGATGGCGGTGGTGCTGCTGTGGCGCCCGCATGGCCTGTTCGGCCGGCCGGATCGTGGATAGGAGGCGCCCATGACCGCACTTGTCCCGAATCCAAAAACCGCTCGCGACCCTGCCTGACATGCTGGCTGCGATGCAGGCCGCGCCCGGCGCCGCGCTGGGCTGGCGCATCCGCGTCATGCTGCTGCTGGTGCTGGCGGCGCTGCTGACCGTGCCGTTCGCCGGCTCCGATTTCTACATCAACCTGCTGACCAAGACCATGCTGGTGGCGGTGTTCGCGATGAGCCTGGACCTGCTGGTCGGGCACACCGGGCTGGTGAGCCTGGGCCACGCCGCCTATTTCGGTCTCGGCGCCTACGTGACGGCGCTGACGGTGCCGGAATACGAAGCCGGCAACCTGTGGCTGACGCTCGGCCTGGCGGTCGGCGCGGCGGCGGCGGCGGCGCTGGTGGTCGGCTTTTTCGTGCTGCGCACGACCGGCATCTATTTCATCATGGTGACGCTGGCGTTCGCGCAGATGATGTTCTTCCTGTTCCACGATACGCCGCTCGGGCGCAGCACCGACGGCGTCTACATCAATCTCAAGCCGGCCACCGGCCTGGCGTTTTTCGACCTCGACCAGAGCCGGCACTTCTACTGGTTCGCGCTGGCGGTGCTGCTGCTGGTGTATGGCTTTTTCCGGCGCCTGATGCGCTCGTCGTTCGGCACCACGCTGGCCGGGATTCGCGTCAACGAGCACCGCATGCGCTTTCTCGGCTACAACACCTTCGCCTACAAGCTGGCCGCGTTCACCCTGGCCGGCGCGGTGGCCGGACTGGCCGGCTGCCTGCTGGCGTTTCACAGCGGTTTCGTCAATCCCGACATCCTCAACTGGCAGCAATCGGGCGATGCCTTGTTCATGGTGATCCTGGGCGGCATGGGGCAGTTCTACGGCGCCGCCATCGGCGCCTTGCTGTTCGCGGCGATGCAGGAAGCGTTCGGGATGATGACCAAACACTGGCATCTGCTGATGGGCGTGGTGATCGTGCTGCTGGTGTTCGTCGCCCCGCGCGGCGTGAGCGGGCTGATCGGAGGCAAATCCCATGACTGAGCAGATGATCGGACAGGGCGTGCCGATGCTGGAGGCGAGCCGTCTCGGCAAGCGCTTCGGCGGCCTGGCGGCGGTGGACGACGTCAGCCTGCAGCTGCGGCGCGGCCAGGTGCATTGCGTGATCGGCCCCAACGGCGCCGGCAAGTCGACCCTGGTCAACTTGCTGTCGGGCGACCTGGCGCCCTCCGCCGGCAGCATCCGCCTGGACGGGCGCGACATCACCCATGCCTCGGCGGCGCGCCGCTCGCTGCTGGGCTTGGGGCGCAGCTTCCAGAAGACCAATATCTTTCCGGCATTTACCGTGTACGAAAACGTGCGGCTGGCGGCGCAGTCGCGCGCACCGCGGCCGTGGAGAATTTTCGGCGCAGCCTACCGCCGCAGCGAGATCCACACGGAAACCGAACGCGCGCTGCAAGCCGCCGGCCTCGCCGCGCGCGCCGGCAGCCGGGCGCAGGCGCTGTCGCACGGCGAGCAGCGGCAGCTGGAGATCGCCATGCTGCTGGCGACGCAGCCGGCGGTGCTGCTGCTGGACGAGCCGCTGGCCGGGGTCGGCAGCGCCGAAGCGGACGGCATGATGGCGCTGCTCGGCAGCCTGAAGCGGGACCACGCGATCCTGTTGATCGAGCACGACATGGACGCCGTATTCGCGGTGGCCGACTGCCTTACGGTGATGATGAACGGCCGCGTGCTGGCCAGCGGCACGCCGCAGGCGATCCGCGCCAATCCGGAAGTGCAGGCCGCCTATCTGGGGGCAACGGAAGTGAACGAGGTGATGCATGGCTGAGCCGATCCTGGCCGGACACGGGCTGCACGCGTATTACGGCGAAAGCCATATCCTGCGCGGCGTCGATTTCGCCATCCATGCCGGCGAGGCGATCGGGCTGATGGGACGCAACGGCATGGGCAAGACCACGCTGATCCGCACCTTGCTCGGCTGGGTGCCGCTGCGCGACGCGGCGGCCGGCCGCATCACCTTGCGCGGCCAGGACACGCGGCGCCTGAAGCCGCACCATCTGGCGCGCCAGGGCATCGCCTACGTGCCGGAAGGGCGCGGCATTTTCCCCAACCTGTCGGTGCGCGAAAACCTGCAGATGGCGGCCCGTCCCGGCCTCGACGGCCGCCGCGACTGGACCTACGAGCGGGTGCTGGCGGCGTTTCCGCGCCTGGCGAGCGCCTCGACAACGGCGGCGCCCAGCTTTCCGGCGGCGAGCAGCAGATGCTGACCATCGGCCGCGCGCTGCTGACCAATCCCGACGTGCTGATCCTGGACGAGGCGACCGAAGGCTTGGCGCCGCTGATCGCGCGCGAAATCTGGCGCACGATAGCCGACATCAAGGCGTCCGGCATCGCCACCGTGGTGGTCGACAAGAACTACCGCGACCTGCTGGCGGTGGCCGACCGCGCGGTGGTGCTGGTGAAGGGCGAGGTGGTGCTGGCCGACAGCGCCGCCGGCATCGCGGCCCGGCCCGAGGGCTTGGCCAACTACCTGGGCGTGTAGCCGCGCTTTCCCGGCAAGCTGGATCGCTGTTCCCCGCAACGCTCTTTCCCGGCATCCCCTCGAGGTCGGCGCGGAGCCGGCAATTTTTTCGGCTACCGGGAGAGGCAAGGCGGGCGATGCAGCTGGCGATGCGCGCCGCCGCAACGGCAAAGCCAGCCGCGCATTCCACGGCCTGTCGCACCCGCTTGTGACACGGGAGTATAGATAAAATTCCTATTGTCCTTGTCCGAAAATGGATAGCCATGCCGGGAGTATGTTGATTCTTCGGGGCAGACGCCTGCCGCGCCGGTGCCGCGCCGCCGCTGCCTAGCGATACAACGCCTCCGCCAGATCGATCTCGCGCACCAGCTTGCGCGAGGTCTGGTCGGAAATATGCGAGTGGCGCGCCAGGCTGAAGATCTCTTCGCGCTCGGCCTGCAGTCCCGCCAGCCGCAATGCCCGTTCGACCTGGTCGGCCTTGCGCAGCTGTCCGGCATCGCCTTCGCTGGAGGCGCCGCCGTCGATGCGCCGCTGGTACAGCGCGATGACGCGGGCGGCCGCCTGGCTGTAGATGTCGGCGTCCGTGGTTTCGGGCGCCTGCTCGGTTTGGGTCTTGCCGATGGCGAGGATGGCGGCGACGGCGGCGTCGTGGCGCGCGCGATCCTCTTCCAGCCGTTCGGCCGGCTCTTCCGGCAGCTCGATGCCTTGCAACAAGCGCGGCAGGCCGATGCTGGCCATGATCAGGGTCAGCAGGATCACCGCGGCGGCCAGGAAGATCACCAGTTCGCGCGCCGGGAAGGGCGTTCCGTCCGGCATCAGCAAGGGCAGCGTCAGGACGCCGGCCAGCGTGATGGCGCCGCGCACTCCGGCCAGCGAGGTGGCCAGGATCAGCCGCCAGTGCGGTTTGGCCACTTGTTCGCCGCGCCGGGCGGCGGTGAAGCGCGCCAGGTGCAGCGAGCTCCAGACCCAGAGCAGGCGCAGCAGCACCAGGCCCAGGCTGATCGCCAGCGCATAGACCGCCAGCCACCACGGATTGCGGTGGCCGCTCTGCTCGATCGAGGCCAGCGCGCCGCGCAGTATGCTGGGCAGTTGCTCGCCGAGCAGCACGAACATGATGCCGTTCAAGGAAAATTGCACCGTGTCCCACACCGCCGCGCGCTGCACGCGGGTGGTGGCGAGCGCACGGCCGGTCAGCTCGACATAGCTCATCGTGACGCCGGCCGCCACCGCGGCCAGGATGCCCGAGGCGTGCAGGTGTTCCGCCACCAGGTAGGCGCCGAACGGGATCAGCAGGCTGATCAGGATCGAGGAGCCGCTCTCTTCGCCGAACTGCTGCGCCAGCCAGCGCTGCGCCAGGCTGACCGCCATGGTGAAGCCGACGCCGATGCCGAGCCCGCCCAGCGCCAGCCAGAGGAAGGTGAGCGAGGCCGAGGCCAGCGAAAAGCCGCCGGTCAGCGCCGCCGCCACCGCGAAGCGGAAGCAGACCAGGCCGGTGGCGTCGTTGAGCAGGGATTCGCCTTCGAGGATGTGCATCAGGCGCTGCGGGATCGGCACCCGCGCCGCGATCGACGACACCGCCACCGGATCGGTGGGCGAGATGATCGCGGCCAGCGCAAAGGCCACCGCCAGCGGCATGCTCGGGACCAGCCAGTGGATCAGGAAGCCGGCGCCGATCACCGTGAACACCACCAGGCCGAGCGCCATTTCGAGGATCACGCCCTTGTCGCGGAACAGGCCATCCTTGGGAATGCGCCAGCCGTCGAGGAACAGCAGCGGCGGCAGAAACAGCAGGAAGAAGATTTGCGGATCGAGCATCACGCCATGCGTGGAGACGCCGGCGATCACCGCGCCCAGCCCGATCTGCACCAGCGGCAGCGGCAGCGAGAACGGCAGCACGCGCACCAGGTAACCGCTGACGACCACCGCCAGCACCATCGCCAACACCACTTCTATCGAATCCATGCCTGTCCTTGATCGCCGAATTCCGGGCCTGGAGTGTATCCATGGCCCCTTCGCGGGAAGACGGTCTGGTTACGCTGCGCCGGGGCATTTATTATAAATTGGCTGTCCGTCGTGGAATGCGTGGCGGCGCTCACGCCTCACGCATTCGCGCCGGTGCGGCCGCGTCGGCCTGGGGCGCTCAAAAGGGAAGGGGTCTGTCCTCTTCGGGCCGGCCGCGGGGTAAACAGGTGGGTTCGCCTGCCGCCGCGCCATCAGCAGCCGGCATGCCTGTATGACACAATGAGCGGCATGCCTGCCCGCGCTGGCAACAGCGCGCGGCGGGAAATTGTTCGCCGGCACGGGCCTTCCGGCCGCCGGCCGGTCATGCACCCGACAGAGGAAAACATGAGCGACTCCCTGCACATCGTCTGCCCGCATTGCGACACCGTGAACCGCGTGCCGGCGGCAAAGCTGAAGGACGGCCCCACTTGCGGAAAATGCGGCAAGGCATTGTTCACCGGGCAAGCGCTGGAGCTCGACAGCGCCCGCTTCGCCAGGCACATCGAGCGCAGCGACATCCCGGTGCTGGTCGATTTCTGGGCGCCGTGGTGCGGCCCCTGCAAGATGATGGCGCCGGCGTATGCGCAGGCGGTGCAACGGCTGGAGCCGCAGTTCCGGGTCGCCAAGCTGAATACCGAAGAAGCGCAAGACCTGGCGGCGCGTTATGCCATCCGCAGCATACCGACACTGGCATTGTTCCGAAACGGGCGCGAAGTGGCGCGCCAGGCGGGCGCCATGAACGAAGCGGGAATCATGGGCTGGGTGCAAGCCCACGCCTGAATGACCGAAGATCCGCGGGCCGCGGATCTTTTTTTGTCTTTATACTTGCATATACAATAATTGCAGATACAATTAAATGCATGAAAGACACCGCCACCGCTGCCGCCGGCTCGCTGCCGCGCGGCTGCACCAACTTCAAGCTGCGCCAGCTGATGCGCCGCGTCAGCCAGCACTACGACCTCGAGCTCGGCAAGTCGGGCCTGAAGACCACGCAATATTCCTTGCTGTCGCATGTGGCGCGGCTGGGGCCGATCCGCCCCGGCGACCTGGCGCAGGCGATGACCATGGATGCCTCGACCCTGACGCGCAACCTCAAGCCGCTGATCGGCGCCGGCTGGCTGGCGCTGGAGGCCGGCGCCGATGGCCGCAGCCGGCTGGTTTCGATCACCGACGCCGGACGCGACAAGCGCGCCGAGGCGCAGCGGCGCTGGAAGGCGGCGCAGGAAGGCCTGAACCGGACGCTCGGCGCCGAGCGCGTGCTGGCACTGCATGCGCTGCTGGATGAATCGCTGGAACTGCTGTCCCCCTTGACTGGAGCAAGCCATGAATGAAGCCGTCAGCGCCAAGCGCAAACGCTGGGCCGTCTGGATCGTGCTGCTGGCGTCCGCCGGCACCTTTGCGCTGACGATGGGCACGCGCCAGACCATGGGCCTGTTCCTGAGTCCGCTCAACACGGCCACCGGGCTCGGCATCGGCAGCATCAGCCTGGCGTTCGCCTTCGGCCAGCTGTGGTGGGGGCTGACGCAGCCGTTTGCCGGCGCCATGGCCGACAAGATGGGGGCGGGGCGCGTGCTGTTCGCCGGCGTGCTGCTGGTGGCGCTCGGCACCTTCCTGACGCCGTTCATGACCACCACCGCCGGCCTGATCCTGGCGGTCGGCGTGCTGGCCGCCGGCGGCGCCGGCATCGCCGGTCCGGCGGTGCTGATGGCGGCCACCATGCGCCTGCTGCCGGTAGAGCGGCACGGCATGGCTACCGGCATCATCAACGCCGGCGGCTCGTTCGGCCAATTCGTCATGGCGCCGATCGCCGGCGCCCTGATGGTCGGCTACGGCTGGGATAGGGCGTTGCAGATACTGGGGCTGATGGTGTTGCTGGCCTTGCCGGCCGCCTGGTTGCTCAAGGGCGATGCGCGGCGATTGGCAGCGGCCGCCGATCCGGCCGCCGCGGTCCAGCCGGCCGGCAGCCGCGCGGTGATCGCCGCGGCCCTGCGCAATCCCGGCTATCTGATGCTGAACGCCGGCTTTTTCGTCTGCGGTTTCCACGTGGCGTTCCTGGCCACGCACCTGCCCGGCGTGATCGCCTCGTGCGGCTTGCCGTTGCAATACGGCGCCTGGTCGCTGGCGGTCCTGGGCCTGTTCAACATCGTTGGCAGCGTCGCCATGGGCTGGGCGGTCGGCCGCTGGCGCATGAAATCGCTGCTGGCGCTGGTGTATGCAGCGCGCGCCGTGGCGATCCTGGCGTTCCTGCTGGCGCCCAAGACCGGCGCGGTGGCGCTGACCTTTGCCGGCGTCATGGGCCTGACCTTCCTTTCCACCGTGCCGCCCACCGCCGGGCTGGTGGCCAAGTTCTTCGGCACCGCCAACATGGCGATGCTGTTCGGCCTGGTGCTGCTGACGCACCAGGTCGGCGGCTTCCTCGGCGTCTGGCTGGGCGGCAAGGTATTCGAAGCCAGCGGCAACTACGACTGGCTCTGGTACATCGACATCATGCTGGCGGTCGGAGCGGCGCTGATCCATTTGCCGATCCGGGAAGCGCGGCTGGTGCGGGCGCCGGCTTGAGGCGGATGCGCTCCGAAGACGTGATGGAGTATATGGAAAAATCATAATTTTCATATGCGGTATACGACGCTCATGATGGGAGTATATGAAGCTTGTTGTAAGCTGCATGACCCCAGCTGTAGGACAGGCGCATCTTCCGGTGACTTGAGTCAGCTCAGGAAAAACTTGTTGCCAGCGAACTCGTCCGGGATTTAATTGTCGTATTGCCATGTTGCGCTCGAAAAAAGTCCTCGCCGGCATCGCGCTCGGCGTGCTCGTGGTGGTGGTCGCCATTCCGCTGCTGCTCAGCCTCATCAGCTGGAATTTCGCCAAGCCCTGGATCAGCGAGCGCGTGGCCGCCGCCACCGGCCGATCCTTTGCCATCAACGGCGACCTGCAGCTGAGCTGGCAAAAGCCGGGCATGGCCGAGCAAGGGCTGGCGCCGGCTGCTGCCGTGGCCGCATCTGCGCGCGCATGACCTGGTGCTCGGCAATCCGCAGTGGGCCACCACCGGTCCGACCATGGCCACGGTGCCGCAGGTCGATTTCACCCTGAATCCGCTCAAGCTGTTTGGAAAAACCGTCAGCGTGTCCTCGCTGATCCTGACCGAACCGAACCTGGTCCTGGAACTGGGCCGCGAAGGCCAGAACAACTGGAGCTTCAAGAAAAGCGAAACGCCGTCGGCGTGGCGCTTTGTGCTGCAGGATCTGGCGCTGAACCGCGGCACGGTACGCTTGGTCGATCCAGTCAAGAAGGCTGACGTCACCACCCGCATCGACACCCAGGACGACGGCAGCATCGTCTGGAAAATCAGCGGCAAACTGAATAACGACCCCGTGGCTGGCGACGGCAAGGCCGGCGCGCTGCTGGCGGCGCTGCAGCAAAGCGACACCAAGTACCCGGTGCAAGCGCAATTGAAGGTCGGCAAGACCGAAGTCAGCGCCCAGGGTACGCTGACCAACCCGGGGCACTTGAGCGGGCTCGACCTCAACCTGAAGATCCTCGGCGCCAGCATGGCGCAACTGTTTCCGTTCAGCGGCATCGTGCTGCCGGAAACCCCGCATTTCTCCACCGAAGGACGGCTGTTCGGTTCGATTGCGCGCGATGACTTCCACCTGACCTATGAGAAATTCAAGGGCAAGGTCGGCTCCAGCGATATCGGCGGCACGCTCGAATATGTGGGCAGGGAGCCACGGCCGCTGCTGCGCGGCACGGTGGTATCGAATTACCTGAATTTCAAGGACCTCGGCGCGCTGGTGGGCGCCGACAGCGAGGAGGAGCGGAAAAAGCGCGGCGACACCACCAAACAGCCGCCGGACAAGGCCTTGCCGGTCGCGCCGTTCCGCACCGAGCGCTGGGACAAGATCGACGCCCAGGTCGAGTTCACCGGCAGGAAGATCGTGCGCAGCCAGGACCTGCCGTTCGAGAACGTGTTCGCCAAGGTGCAGTTGAATGACGGCGTGCTGGCATTGGCACCGCTGAATTTCGGCGTGGCCGGCGGCAAGTTCAGTACCGACCTGAAGATCGAGGGCAAAAGCCAGCCGGCGCGCGCCACCATGAAGATCGCGGCGCGCGGCCTGAAGCTCAATCGGTTGTTTCCCAAAGTGGAGGCGATGCACGCCAGCCTCGGCGAGGTCCACGCCGACGCGCAGCTATCGGGTGTCGGCAATTCATTCGCGGCGCTGGCGGCTTCGGCCAACGGCGAGGCGAAAGCCCTCATCAGTCAGGGCACGGTCAGCAAGTTCATCCTGGAGGCGATGGGCCTGAATATCGGCAGCGTCGTGATATCGAAGCTGTTCGGCGACCGCCAGGTGCAGCTCAACTGCATGGCCAGCGATTTCGGCATTACCAATGGCCTGATGCAAACCCGGATGTTCGTGGTCGATACCGATGCCGCTGTGATCGAAGTGGACGGCCAGATCAATCTGGCGAAAGAAACCCTGGCCCTGACCATCCATCCCAAAAGCAAGGGCCTGCGCCTGATCTCGCTGCGCTCGCCGCTGTATGTGAAAGGGACGTTCAAGAAGCCGGACGTCGGCGTCGACAAGGGCGTGGTGGCCTTGAAGGCCGGCGCCGCCGTCACCCTGGGCGCGGTGGCGACGCCGCTGGCGGCGCTGCTGGCGCTGATCAATCCGGGGCCGGACCGCGAAAGCCCGTGCGCCAGCCTGCTGGCGCAGGCACAGAAAAAGCCGGTGGCGCCGGCGCCGGGCAAGGTGGTCGCCGACAAATAGAAGAGAGAAGAGGGCCGAATGACAGGGAAGGCGGCAGGCCGCCTTCAGATGCCGGCATGCCACTCGTAGCCCAGGTCTTCCCAGTAGCCGCCCTTGCCGCCGCCGATGCGCCGGAAACTATCGACCAGTTCGATGCGCATCACATATTTGGCCATCTTGTAACCGAGCTGGCGTTCGACCCGCAGGCGGATCGGCGCACCGTTGGCGATCGGCAGCGCGTGGTCGTTCAGCTCATAGGCGAGCAGGGTTTGCGGATGGTAGGCGTCTTCGAGGTCGATGCTTTCGTAATAGGCGGTGCCTTGCTCGTCCATCGGATCGGCGCAGTAAAACACCACGTAGCGCGCCGATGCCCGCGGCCCCACCTGCTCCAGCAGGGCGCTCAATTTCGCCCCCTTCCATTTGCCGATCGCGCTCCAGCCTTCGACGCAGTCGTGGCGGGTGATCTGGGTCCGGCTCGGCAACTGCCGCAGCTCGGCCAGCGAAAGGCTGGCGGGCCGCTCCACCAGGCCCGCTACCGCGAGCCGGTAGCCGGCGAAACCGGCGGCGGCCAGCGCCTGATACCGCGGATTGTCCGGGTTGGCGGTGCCGTTGCTGCGGAAGGCGGGCGACAAGTCGGCTTCCGTGAACTCCTGCGCCATCGAGTCGCGCGGTGTCACCAGGTGCTGGGCGGCGCGGCTCAGCCGTTCGCCGCGGGCCAGCAGGCGCGGCAGCCACGCCGTGTCCGTCAGCCGGTCGCAGCCGCCCAGTAGCAGCGCGGCGCCGGCCGCCAGGGTGCGCACGATAAAGTGCCGGCGCTGTGGCTCAATCGGGATCATGGCGGTCCTGGGCGGCAGGAATGCGATAGTAGCCGGAGAGCATCGAGCGCAGGTTGTTCCAGAAGCCGCTGATGGCCGCTTCGAAAACGTGTATGAGGACGAAGGCGACCAGCGCCCAGGCCAGCACGAAATGCAGCGTGCGCGCCGATTGCCGGCCGCCAACCCAGTCGACCCAGCCCGGCAGCAGCGAATCGAGCCAGGGCGACATTGCCCATCCCATCAGGACGATCAGCGGCAGCAGTCCGAAAATCACGATCAGATAGGTCAGTTTTTGCAGGACGTTATAGCGTTTCGCTGCCTCGCCCGTTTCATGCCGCAGCAGCAGATGCTCCTTCAGCGAGCGGCCGATGGAGCGCCGGTCGGCCGGCGTCGGCCACAGGTCGCGCGCCAGATGGCGGCTGACCAGGGTATAGATCACATAGGCCAGGCCATTCAGCACGAAAATCCAGGCAAAGAACAGATGCCAGCGCCGTCCCATCGCCAGCCACTGCGGTCCGGGAATCGTGGCCCAGGATGGAAATCCGCGTTCGACCAGTTCGCCGTTCGGAGCGCGCGAGGCGCCCAGCACGCCGGTGGTGGTGAATTGGCGGCCCAGCACCTGGGTCACGCCGGCCGTCTGGCCGTCCGCGGTTTCCCGGGATGTCATCACCAGGACCGGCGGGCGTCCCGTATAAGAGGATTTGCCCCAATACAGGGCGGGGTGGGCATTGAAGATCTGCAGGCCGCTCATCAACAGGATGAAGAACGCCACCACGTTGATCCAATGCATGATGCGCACCGGCAAGCGGTGGCGGTAATACAGTCCGTCGCGGCCGACGGGGGAGATCGGGGCTGCGGGGGCTGGCATGGCATCGAATTCATCGATGGGAGGCAAGGCCACGATCAGCCGACCGGTCGGCGTATGCGCTGCCACGCCGACCCGGGCTGCTTCATTGCGGCGCCATTACTTTCCGGGGGTGCCGGATTCTTTTTTCTGGGTATCCTGGCTTTGCGACTGGTCGCCCTTCTCCATCATGTTGTCGTTCGTCGCATTGCCCTGCTTGTGCGATTTTTTCATCTTGGCGTGATCCTTTTTCATGTTCTTTTTGTGCATCTGATCGCCTTGATTCATCGATTGCCCCTGGTTGGGGACATCGGTGTTCTTGGTCGAGTCCTGTTGGGTGGGGGTTTGCGCGTGAGCCGAAAACGCGAGAAAACAGGCGGCTGCCAGTAAGGGTGCAGAAAGCTTTTTCATTGGTTGCTCCGGGAATAAAGGAATGGAAAGGAGGGCGGTCTGCGGCGCCGTCGGATTCGGGTGCCGGCGCAGTGCAGAGGACGTTGAAGCGAAATCAGTTTCTAATTTTGTACCGCCGGAGGTGGCCGACGTTTGATCGATCTCAATTCCGGCAAGTATTGAAGATGCAGCTTGTCAATTGCCGCTGTCCGCTTTTATTGCCGTGTTTCGCGCTTCAGGAAGGTGGAAATGGCGGTTTCCGCTTTGGAACGAATGACGGTCGGGCGGCGAAAAACAGGCACGAATGTTATGCTGCAATGCACAAAACAAGGTGTCTGACCGCAGCGGCATCGGCGGACGGCGCAAGCGCCTCGGCATCGGAGAGCCCGTGCCCCGCCGGGAACAGGAGCAAACCATGTTTTTTGGAAAGCACAGCAGCACTGCTCGTATCAATCTCGCCCTGCAAGGCGGCGGCGCCCACGGCGCCTTCACCTGGGGCGTGCTCGATGGCCTGCTGGAAGACGGCTGCTTCGACTTCGAAGGCGTGAGCGGCACCAGCGCCGGCGCCATGAACGCCGTCATGCTGGCGCACGGCTTGGCCACCGGCGGCCGCGACGGCGCGCGCGCGGCCTTGCAGCAATTCTGGGGCGCGGTGGCGCGCAGCATGCCGTTCGATACGATGATGCCCGCGCACGACGGCCACAACGTCGCCCTGATGCCGGGACTCAAGATCATGCTGGAGTGGGCGCACTATTTCTCGCCCAATCAGTTGAACCCCTTCGATCTCAATCCCTTGCGCGACATCCTGTCCGATCAGGTCGATTTCGAACAGTTGCGCGCCGCCAGCCCGGTAAAGCTGTTCATCGCCGCCACCCACGCCAACTCGGGCAAGCTGCGGCTGTTCCGCTTGCCGGAGATCAGCGTCGATGCGATTCTCGCCTCCGCCTGCCTGCCGATGTTGAACCGCACTATCGAGATCGACGGCGAGCCCTACTGGGATGGCGGTTATGCCGCCAATCCGGCGATATTTCCGCTGTTTTACGAATGCCGTGCGCGCGACATGCTACTGGTGCTGCTGACGCCCTTGCAGCACAAGGAAACCCCGCATAGCGCGCAGGAGATCAAGAACCGCGTGCTGGAACTGGCGTTCAATTCCACCTTCCTGCGCGAGATGCGCATGTTTGCCCACCTGCGCGAGTATGTGGAGCGCTCGCCCTTGCGCCTCGGACATTTCGAGCGGCGCATCGCGCGCACCAATTTCCATGTCATCGAAGGGCAGGAGGACATGGGCGACCTGAAGGCGGAAACCAAGCTGATGGCCAGCGAGCGCTTCTTCGAGACGCTGCGCGACCTGGGTCGGGCGCGCGCCGCCGCCTGGCTGCGGGTGCATCGCGCGCATGTCGGCAAGCGCTCGACCGTGGACTTGTCGGAATTGTTCTACTGACGGGCGGCTGTAGCGCGGCGAGGGCGGGCACCACCGTCAATCGGCGTCGGCCAGCGCTTTTTCCACCACTTGCCGTTTCAGGTGCGGCGCGAACATTTCGATGAAGGCATACGAATAGGCGCGCACGTAGGCGCCCTTGCGCAGCGCCACGCGCGTGATGTTGCGCGCAAAGCAATGCGTGACGTCGATGCTGGAGAGGCCGCTGTCGCGCTGCGGATCGAAGGCCATGGTGGCGACCAGGCCGATGCCGAGTTCGAGGCGCACGTAGGTCTTGATCACGTCCGAATCCATCGCCGTCAGCACGATGTCGGTGGCGATGCCGGCGCGGGCGAAGGCGTCGTCGATATGGCCGCGGCCGGTGAAGCCGCGATCGTAGGTGATGACCGGATAGCGCGCGATGTCGGCCAGCGTGATCTGCGGCAGCGCCAACAGCGGATGGCCGTCCGGCACCACCAGCGGTGGTGCCATTCGTAGCAGGGGAACGACGACCAGTTCCTTGAATTGCGACAGGCCCTCGGTGGCGATGCCGATGTCGGCCTTGCCCGACATCACCCAGTCGGCGATGTGTTCGGGCGAGCTTTGCTGCAGCGCCATCCGCACATCCGGAAACTGCCGGCGAAAGGTCTGGACCACCGGCGGCAGCACGTAGCGCGCCTGGGTGTGGGTGGTGGCGATGGTCAGCGTGCCGCGTGCTGCGGCCGGCGTATTCGCGCGCGGCCTGGCTGCAGGTTCTCGGCTTCGATCAGCAGCCGGTCGACGATCTGCAGGATCCCGCGCCGGGCTCGGTCAGGCCGGTCAGGCGCTTGCCGTTGCGCTCGAAGATCTCGACGCCCGAGTTCTTCCTCCAGCTCGCGGATCTGGCGGCTGACGCCCGGTTGCGAGGTGAACAGCACGTTGGCGACCTCGGTCAGGTTGTAGCCGCGGCGCGCCGCTTCGCGGATCGAACGTAATTGCTGGAAATTCATGCGTATATCCCGTCAGGACTGCGCGCTGCGTCGACGAACACGCTGCAGTCGCGCTGCGCGGCCGCACCACCAGGGTTTCGCCCTCCTTCAGGCCCAGCTGCGCGGAAGCGTTCGCTGGAAATCACGGCTTCGATCAGGTCGGCATCGTCGGCGCGCTCCAGTTCCAGTTGCGCCAGCGGCCCGATCGCGTTGGCGCGCTTCAGCTGCACCACGATGCCGTCGCTGCCGGGCGCATAGCGCTCGACGTCGAGTTCGTGCGGGCGCACGAAGCCGGTACCGGTGGCGTCGCGGGTCTGCGCGTGGCCGGGCGCTTCCAGCGTCACGCCGCCAGCTTCCAGCACGCCTTCGTGCACGCGGCCGTGGAACAGGTTGACGTTGCCCAGGAAGCCGTAGACGAACGGCGTCGCCGGCTGGTCGTAGACCTCGTCCGGCGCGCCGACCTGCTCGACCTTGCCCTTGTTCATCACCACCACCTGGTCGGCCACTTCGAGCGCTTCTTCCTGGTCGTGGGTGACGAAGATGCTGGTGACGTGCAGTTCGTCGTGCAGGCGCGCGCAGCCAGCGCCGCAGTTCCTTGCGCACCTTGGCGTCGAGCGCGCCGAACGGCTCGTCGAGCAGCAGCACGCGCGGCTCGACCGCCAGCGCGCGCGCCAGCGCGATGCGCTGGCGCTGGCCGCCGGACAGCTGCGGCGGATAGCGGTCGGCCAGCCAGTCGAGCTGCACCAGTTCCAGCAGCTGCTTGCACCTTGGCGCGGATCTGCGCTTCGGACGGCCGCTCCCTGCGCGGCTCGCACGCGCAGGCCGAAGGCGATGTTCTCGAACACCGTCATGTGGCGGAACAGCGCGTAGTGCTGGAACACGAAGCCGACCTGGCGCTCGCGCACGTGGCGCGCCGAGGCGTCCTCGCCGTCCAGCAACACCTGGCCGCTGATCGGGCTGCTCCAGGCCGGCGATGATGCGCAGCAGCGTGGTCTTGCCGCAGCCGGACGGCCCGAGCAGCGCCGCCAGTTCGCCCGTGCGGGAACTCGAGCGAGACGTCGTCGAGCGCGGCGAACTCGCCGAAGCTGCTTGCGGATGTTGTTGACTTCGATGCTCATGCTGATGTGCTCCGTTAGTGCCGTGCGTCGCTTGCCGATCGGTCTGGTGCAGGCGCCATTCGATCGAACGCTCTTGAGCGCCAGCGTCACCAGCGCCAGCAGGGCCAGCAGCGACGCCACCGCGAACGCCGCCGCGAAGTTGTATTCGTTGTAGAGGATCTCGACCTGCAGCGGCATCGTGTTGGTCTCGCCGCGGATGTGGCCGGACACCACCGACACCGCGCCGAACTCGCCCATCGCGCGCGCGTTGCACAGGATCACGCCGTAGAGCAGGCCCCACTTGATGTTCGGCAGCGTGACGCGCCAGAAGGTCTGCCAGCCGGAGGCGCCCAGCACCAGCGCCGCTTCCTCTTCTTCGCTGCCCTGCGCCTGCATCAGCGGGATCAGCTCGCGCGCCACGAACGGAAAGGTGACGAAGATGGTGGCCAGCACGATGCCCGGCACCGCGAACATGATCTTGATGTCGTGCTCGCTGCAGCCACGGGCCGAACCAGCCCTGCGCGCCGAACATCAGCACGTAGATCAGGCCGGCGATCACCGGCGACACCGAGAACGGCAGGTCGATCAGCGTCAGCAGCACGCTCTTGCCGCGGAAATCGAACTTGGCGATGGCCCACGCGGCGGCGACGCCGAACACCAGGTTGAGCGGCACCGCGATCGCGGCCGCCAGCAGCGTGAGCTTGATGGCCGACCAGCGCGTCCGGCTCGACGATGGCGTGCCAGATAGGCGTCCCAGCCCTTGCGGAACGCTTCGGCAAACACCGCGACCAGCGGCACGAACAGGAACAGCGCCAGGAACGCCAGCGCGATGCACGATCAGCAGCGACGCGCACCCAGACCGGCTCGGCGGTGGCGTTGCTGTACGAGCGCGCGGCACCGCGGCGCGCGGCAGCGGCATGCCGGGATTGAGGCTGACGGTAGTCGACGATCGGCATTCAACTCTCTTCGCGCTGGCCGCGCCTGCGCGTCCAGGCTTGCAACAGATTGATCGCCAGCAGCAACAGGAACGAGGCCGCCAGCATCACCACGGCGATCGCGGTGGCGCCGGCATAGTCGTATTGCTCGAGCTTGGTGATGATCAGCAGCGGCGCGATCTCGGACACCATCGGCATGTTGCCGGCGATGAAGATGACCGAGCCGTATTCGCCGGCGGCGCGCGCGAAGGCCAGCGCAAAGCCGGTCAGCAGCGCCGGCACCGATGGTCGGCAGCATCACCCGCAGCAACGGTCTGCCAGCGCGATGGCGCCGAGGCTGGCGGCGGCTTCTTCCAGCTCGCGCTCGGCTTCCTCCAGCACCGGCTGCACCGTGCGCACCACGAACGGCAGGCCGATGAAGGTCAGCGCGACCACCACGCCCAGCGGCGTGTAGGCGACCTTGATGCCGAGCGGCTCCAGATAGCGGCCGATCCAGCCGTTCTGGCGCGTACAGCGCGGTCAGCGCGATGCCGGCCACCGCGGTCGGCAGCGCGAACGGCAGGTCGACCAAGCGCATCGACCAGCTGCTTGCCGGGAAAGCGGTAGCGCACCAGCACCCAGGCGACGATGCCGCCGAACACGGCGTTGACCGCGGCGGCGAGCAGCGAGGCGCCGAAGCTCAGCCGGTACGAGGCCAGCACGCGCGGGCTGCTGACGGCGGCCCAGAATGCCTGCCAGCTCATGGTGAAGGTCTTGAGGAAGGCCGCCGACAGCGGAATCAGCACGATCAGGCCGAGATAGACCAGCGTGAAGCCGAGCGAAAGCCGAAAGCCGGGCAGGACGCGTTGCGCGCGTCCTGCTGCGGAAGGAAAGTGTCTGCTGCATCATGGCCTTTTATTACCAATTCAACTGCAAAACAAAATATTTACATTCGGCAGTTATAAAGAGAACGAATTTTTTGGCATGTCGTTAAGCGCCAGGCGTATATAGAAAGCCCCAGCCGCCGCGACCGGGGCCGGTTTTCTGCATTTACTTCACGGCATAGATCTGGTCGAACACGCCGCCGTCGGCGAAATGCGTCTTCTGCGCCTTGGTCCAGCCGCCGAATACCTCGTCGATCGTGAACAGCTTCACCTTCGGGAACTGCGCCTGCGTATTTCGTCGGCGACTTGCTCGGCGCGGTCGGGCGGTAGTAAGTTCTTGGCGGCGATTTCCTGGCCGGCGTCGCTGTACAGGTATTGCAGATAGGCCTCGGCCACCTTGCGCGTGCCGTGCTTGTCGACGTCCTTGTCGACCACCGCCACCGGCGGCTCGGCCAGGATGCTGAGCGACGGCACGACGATCTCGAACTTGTCCGGCCCCAGTTCCTTGAGCGCCAGCAGCGCTTCGTTTTCCCAGGCCAGCAGCACGTCGCCGATGCCGCGCTCGACGAAGGTGGTGGTCGCGCCGCGCGCGCCGGAATCGAGCACCGGCACGTTCTTGTAGCAGCTTGCCGACGAACTCCTTGGCGCTGGCCTCGTTGCCGCCCGGCTGCTTCAGCGCATAGCCCCAGGCCGCGAGGTAGTTCCAGCGCGCGCCGCCCGAGGTCTTCGGATTCGGCGTGATGACCGCCACGCCCGGCTTGACCAGGTCGTTCCAGTCCTTGATGCCTTTCGGATTGCCCTTGCGCACCAGGAACACGATGGTCGAGGTGTACGGCGAGCTGTTGTCCGGCAGCCGCTTCTGCCAGTCCTTGGCGACCAGCGCCGCGTTCGGCGATCGCATCGATGTCGTAGGCCAGCGCCAGCGTGACGACGTCGGCCTCCAGGCCGTCGATCACCGCGCGCGCCTGCTTGCCGGAGCCGCCGTGCGACTGCTTGATGGTGACGTTGTCGCCGGTCTTCGCTCTTCCACTCCTTGGCGAAGGCCTCGTTGAAGTCCTGATACAGCTCGCGCGTCGGATCGTAGGACACGTTGAGCAGGGTAAGGTCTGCCGCCAGGGCGGGTGAGAGCTTGAACGTGGCGGCGAGCGCCAAGGCCAGCAAGCTGAATTTGCGAATCGACATCTGCATTCCTTCAAGTCGGGTGAAATCGGGAATGACAGCTTAGGACGGTCAAATAAGATTTAAAACGAATGATTTTGCGTTTTTATATGTGAAATTTGAATATTTGGTAAGCGGGTCGAACCGGCGTCTCCTCCCCAGCGATGGATTTGCGAGCCGCCAAATGCGATTTTTGGACATGAGCTTGCGTCCGTTTATTCGTTTCACTGGCCGGCGCAACCCTCGTTGAATCTGGGCGCGTCTGTGCGTCGGAATCATGAGAGACGTTGAGCTTAGGGGGCCGGACGGATGCGTCGGTTCGGCCGGCCCGGCTTGCTCTAGCTCTTCAAGTCGGGTAGTCTCGGCGGCTTCCGCTTGTCCGGGCACGTGGTTTCTACTGTTGCCGGCGGCCTGCGAGGGGGACACGGTGCTCTTCGTTTTATGGCCGCCGGTAAAGCAAGATGGCGTTCCGGGCGCGCAGACACCTTCTGACATTTTAAAAATACCGCCATGTCCTCAGCCCCTGAATTTCGTTGGAACGACAGCTTCCTGCTCGGTTACGCGCCGATGGACGATACCCATCGCGAATTCGTCGAGGTCGTCGAGGCGATGCGGACCGCCTCCGATGACGAGTTGGCCGGACACATCGAAGTTTTCCTGAAACACGCGGAGGAGCATTTCGAGCAGGAGCGCGCATTGATGGCGGCCACCGGGTTCCCGGCGATGGATTGCCACGTGAAGGAACACAATGCCGTGCTGCATTCGGTGCGCCAGGTCAAGGAGCTCCTGGCCACGAAGGGGGACGCCTGCGGTCTGCCGCGGGCTGGTCGACGAACTGATCCGCTGGTTCCCCGCGCACACCGATTATCTGGACGCATCCCTGGCGCAGTGGACCATGAAGAAGCAGTACGGCGCCGCCCCGGTCGTGCTGCGGCGCGGCGTTGCGCACCCCGCCTGAGCCTGCCGGTGCTTAGCCGGCAGGAATTCTTGCTGAAATCAAGCACTTAACATAAAATACAAGACCATTTCATTTCACGTGACTGGCGACAGTCGGCCCCGAGCGGTGCCGGCGATAAGGTGGGGTTCCACCGGGGAGCGTGAAATTGCAGTAGCCGTGCGCCTGGGCAGCCCGAATGGAAGGTACGACTGAGGCTGCCAGCATTTCCCTTTCCGGCCCTCATTCGATCATGGACGCCCGTCACTTGTTGGGCGGCTTCCGCTTCCCTGTTTTTGATCGATTGGAGTAATCATGTTCAGCAAAAACCAAACCATCGCCAACGTCGACCCCGAGCTGTGGGCCGCGATCCAGAAGGAAAACCTGCGCCAGCAAGAGCACATCGAGCTGATCGCCTCGGAAAACTACACCTCGCCGGCCGTGATGGAAGCGCAGGGCTCGCAGCTGACCAACAAGTACGCCGAAGGCTATCCCGGCAAGCGCTACTACGGCGGCTGCGAATATCGTCGACATCGCCGAGCAGCTGGCGATCGACCGCGTCAAGCAGCTGTTCGGCGCCGAAGCCGCCAACGTGCAGCCGAACTCCGGCTCGCAGGCCAACCAGGGCGTGTTCTTCGCCATGCTGAAGCCGGGCGACACCATCATGGGCATGTCGCTGGCCGAAGGCGGCCACCTGACGCACGGCATGGCGCTGAACATGTCGGGCAAGTGGTTCAACGTGGTGTCCTACGGCCTGAACGACAAGGAAGACATCGACTACGACGCCATGGAGCGCCTGGCGCACGAGACACAAGCCGAAGCTGATCATCGCCGGCGCCTCGGCCTTCTGCGCTGCAGATCGATTTCGAGCGCTTCGCCAAGGTCGCCAAGGATGTCGGCGCCTACTTCATGGTCGACATGGCGCACTACGCCGGCCTGATCGCCGCCGGCGTCTATCCGAACCCGGTGCCGCACGCCGACTTCGTCACCATCGACCACGCACAAATCGCTGCGCGGCCCGCGCGGCGGCGTGATCCTGATGAAGGCCGAGCACGAAAAGGCGATCAATTCGGCGATTTTCCCCGGCATCCAGGGCGGCCCGCTGATGCACGTGATCGCCGGCAAGGCGGTCGCCTTCAAGGAAGCGCTGGCGCCGGAATTCAAGGCTTATCAGCAGCAGGTGGTGAAGAACGCCGATGCCCTGGCCAAGGCGCTGATCGCGCGCGGCCTGCGCATCGTCTCCGGCCGCACCGAGTCGCACGTGATGCTGGTCGACCTGCGCGCCAAGAAGATCACCGGCAAGGAAGCCGAAGCGATCCTCGGCAGCGCCCACATCACCACCAACAAGAACGCGCATCCCGAACGATCCGGAAAAGCCGTTCGTCACCTCGCGGCATCCGCCTCGGCAGCCCGGCCATGACCACGCGCGGCTTCAAGGAAGAGCGAGGCGACGCAAGGTCGGCAACCTGATCGCCGACGTGCTCGACAATCCGCACGACGCCGCCACCATCGAGCGCGTCAAGGCGGAAGTCAAGAAGCTGACCGACGCGTTCCCGGTGTATGGCTGAAGCGAGGCATCTTTAAAGGGAGTATGTGGCTAAAATGTCCACTTTTCGCCCGACATAAGGCCACATATAAGGGAGTATATGGATGCGGCAGGATGTCGGAGCGTAATCGGACTGCGCGCGTAACAAAGGCGGTCAGCACCAGGTGGTAAGCGCGGTGCGCTGGGACGGACAATACCGGCGCACCGTATCCGAATCAAAGCATTTTGGTCCACGCCCATCATCATGAAATGTCCGTTCTGCCACCACGAGGACACCCAGGTCCTCGACACCCGCGTCTCCGAGGAGGGCGATACCATCCGCCGCCGCCGCCGCTGCAGCGCTTGCGACAAGCGCTTCACGACCTACGAGCGGATCGAGCTGAACGATGCCGGTCATCGTCAAGAAAAACGGCAGCCGCACCGAATTCGACGCCGCCAAGCTGCGCGCCAGCCTGATGCTGGCGCTGCGCAAGCGGCCGGTCTCCGCCGAGGCGGTCGATGCCGCCGTCGGCCACATCGAAGAAAAGCTGCTCTCCAGCGGCCAGCGCGAAGTCGCTCTCCGGCCAGGTCGGCGAACTGGTGATGCGCGAGCTGAAGCGGCTCGACAAGATCGCCTATATCCGCTTCGCCTCGGTCTACAAGAGCTTCGAGGACGTGGCCGAATTCCAGGATGCGGTGGCGGAGATCGATCAGGAACCTAAGCCGCCGACGTCCAAGTAAGCTCCGGCCGCGCCGGATTCCTACCGTTCCAGGCGACGACCGGTCGCCATTTGTTGATGGACGGCATCTTTTCCTTGTGTCAATCGCCTACACTTCATGTGCGTGAAACCGTTAGCGATTGGCCGTCCATGAAAAAAAACCGACAAAGTGGCTTCAGCCTGATCGAGGTGCTGATCTCGATTTTCGTGCTGGCACTCGGCGTGATCGGCGCCGCCGGCATGCAGCTGGTGGCGATGCGCACCTCGCAGCAATCGTCGCTGCAGTCCGTCGCGGTGCAGCTGGCGACCGAGATGGCCGACAAGATGCGCGCCAACGCCAAGCAGATGAACCAAGCGGACAGCGCCAATCCCTTCGTCTTCAGCCACGATGCGGCCGCCGATCAGGCGCCCACGGCGCCTCGCACAGTTTGCTACGGCAATATCGCCTGCAGCGATGCCGAGATGGCCAGTTTCGATATCTATGACTGGGTCATCCGGCTGCGCACCGAGCTGCCAAGCGGCAAGGTCACCATCTGCCGCGATGCCTCGCCGTGGAATACGACCGACGGCGCGCTCTCCTGGAACTGCAGTTACACCGCCTCGACGGATAACAACGCGCCGTTCGTGATCAAGGTCGGCTGGCAGGGGAAAAATCCAGACGGCAGCTTGGTGCGTGACGCCGACAGGAAATTTCCCCCCATCGTGGCGATCGCCGTGGAGCCCTACGTAAAATGACCGGAAAAGTCCTCCCCGCCCGCCACGGCCAGTCGGGCCTGACGCTGGTCGAGCTGATGATCTCGATCGTGCTGGGCATGCTGGTGGTGCTGGCCGCCACCGCGCTGCTGGTATCGAGCAAATCTACCTACATCACGCAGGATGACGGCGCGCAGATGCAGGATACTGGGCGCTTCGCGTTGGAAAACATCAATCGTTCGGTTCGCCAGGCCAGCTTCGAAAACTGGGACAAGGACACGCAGGATGCGCCCATTGTGGCGATACCCGAGATGGCGGCCAACCTGGCCGGTCTCGATGCGCGCAGTCTGAAAAGCGACGCCACCACGCCCGGCATCGATTCGCCGCTGACCACAACCGAAAACGGCAGCGACGTGCTGGCGGTACGCTTTTTCGGCGTCAGCAAACCGGGCCTGACTACACCCGACGATTCGATTGTCGATTGTGCCGGCAATGGCGTCTCGGCACCGTCCTCCATGGACACAGCGGACGAGGATCGCGGCTGGAGCATCTATTACGTCGCCAGCGATTCCACCGGCGTGCCGGAACTGCGCTGCAAATACCGCAGCGACGGCACCGGTACCTGGGGATACGGCGCCATCGCGCGCGGCGTCGAATCGTTCCAGGTGCTGTACGGCGTCGATACCGACGGCGACCGGATCGCGAACCAGTTCCTGACCGCCACCCAGATCAAGGCGCTGGACGCCGCGCTGGGACTGAGCGGCGCCGCACTGAACAAAAAAACATACTGGAAAAAGGTGACCGCGATCAAGGTGGCGCTGCTGCTGCGCGGCTCCCAGGTACGGCAGGCGGATGCCGTCAATACCACTTACCACCTGTTTGGCGAAGCGTACAGCGATGCCAACGCGAGCAACGACACCGGCACCAAGATCGGCGAATCCAGCCTGCCGGCAACGACCCGCAACCGGACCCGCAAGGTGTACTCGGCGACGATCCAGGTTCGCAATCAGCCGGAAGGGAGCGGCTCATGATGCGGCATTCCCGTCTTTCGCGCCGTCCCGCCGGTCTTGCGGATCGGGCGCACCGGCAGCGCGGCGCGTCGCTGGTGGTATCGCTGCTGATGCTGGTGGCGATCCTGCTGCTCGGAATTTCGGCGGCGCAGATCGCGCTGCAGGGCGAGAAGGCATCGCGCAACGATCGCGACCGCCAGATCGCATTTCAGGCGGCCGAAGCTGCCTTGATGGACGCCGAAATGGATATTGAAAATTCCCTCGCCAGCAATTCGCGCAGTGCGCTGTTTTCCGAAAATCCGGTGGTGGCGAATTTTGCTCCCGGCTGCAACGCCGGCGCATCCAACAATTATCTCGGCCTGTGCGCGCCGGCCATTGCCGGCGAAAAGCCGGTCTGGCAAACCGTGGATCTGGCGGACAGCAATGACACTTCCACCAAGTCGGTACCGTTTGGCAAATTTACCGGACAGGCGCTGCAAACCGGCGCTGGCCTTCTGCCCAGCAAACCGCCGCGCTACATCATCGAAGTACTGAATTACCGCGCGGCCGGCGAGGATGCCGGCGCGGCCGGTTCCTATTTTTACCGCATCACCGCCATCGGATTCGGGGCGCGCGAAACCACGCAATCGGTCCTGCAGACCTTTTACCGCAAGATCGACAAGTAACGCTGTTTGAGGGGAAAAGCAATGAAAAAACTGGCGCGGTGGAGTATCAAGACGGTTGGCGTGGCGGTGCTGCTGGCGGCAAGCTCCGTATTCGCGGCGCCGCCGGAGGTGGATATCGCGACCGGCCCATTGTTCAGCGGCCGCGGCAACGTGCATCCGAACATGCTGCTGAACCTGTCGGTGGAATTTCCGACGGTGGGTGCGGCATATCGGGACAATTACAGCGGCGCCACCGAGTACCTCGGCTATTTCAATCCGGGGCAGTGCTATACCTATCCGACCACGGTTTCCAGCAGCAGCTCTAGTTCCAACTCCACTGGGCGCACGACCAATAATTCCGATCCCACCCCAGGTCAGACCACGACGACAACCACCACCAGCGACGTCACCACCACGGTGACCACGACCGTCGACAACGTGACAACAGTACCGGGCACACCGGCGGAATACGGGCCGGATACCAACACTTACGTTGCCAAAAATACGACTATCTATTCTGAGGGCACCGACCCGGTATATACGACGGCGCAACTGAATACGACCAATGGCAATTTTTCAGGCGTTGCCGGATATCTCACCAGAAAGGACAGGAATACAAGTTCCTTCAAGACGCCCGACAATAAAACTTATTTCACAAAATCGACGCTGGTCAAACCAGCGACCTCGACCAGCTATAACCATACCCCGGAGATCACCACCACGGTCACGACTGCGATCCCATATCCCGATCTGAGCGAGGCGACCGGCTATTTTTCTATCTCCAAGGCAGCCGATGCAAATCGTGAATGCGGCGGCGATTCCTTCAGCGGCAATTTCCTGAACTGGGCGGCTTCGTCGTCGATTGACATGCTGCGCTACGCGATGACAGGCGGCGACCGGGTCATCGATGCTATAGACAAGACCGTGTTGCAGCGCGCGTGGCTGCCTGACGGCAGCTACAACAGCAATTCCAATTTTTACGCGGACGGCACCTATTTCCCGCGCAAATCGATTACGTCGCCAACCCGTGTCACGCCATTCAATACGCCGACCCTGTATATCGTCTCTTGCCGCAACCGGCTCTTGTTCAGCAATACCAATAACGGCGGCAACTGCGATACGGCGCGCACTTCCGGCAATCCGCCATCGTTGGCCACGAGCGACAAGTACTTCGGTGAATATCTGGCCCGGGTCAAGGTATGCGATGCGACGGAGGGGCCGACCCGCACCGACCTGTGCCAGAAATACGGCAGCAACTACAAGCCGGAAGGCCAGTTGCAGCGCAATTCGGACAAGATCCGCGTCGGCGCCCTCGGCTACCTGACCGAGCACGATACCGGCAACAACAACGTGTATGGCGGCGTGGTGCGCGGCCCGGTCAAATATGTCGGCCCCAAGAAATTCGATGCGCCGTCGTTTGCCGAATCCACCAATGACAAGCCGGAATGGGATGCCACCACCGGCGTGTTCTACAACAATCCTGAAGATGTCGCCAACCGAGCCAGTACGACCGTCAATAGCGGTGTACTGAACTATTTGAACAAATTCGGCCGCACCAATACGGCGCGGCCCGGCGCCTACAAGAGCTGGGACCCGGTGGGCGAGCTTTACTACGAGGCATTGCGCTATCTGCAAGGGAAACAGCCGACCAACGACTCGACCAATGCCACCAGCGCGACCAGGGCGCTGGGCTCAGATACCACCGATGACAATTTCCCGGTACTGAAAACCCTGACCGACCCGGTGACCGCGTCTTGCCAGAGTAATTACATCGTCACGATCGGCGACGTCAACACACACCGGGACGCCTATATTCCCGGCTCCCCGGGCCGAGGTTCCGATATCGCGCGCGGCGCCGATGCCGTCGTGGTCGGCAAGACGCCGGCGTTTGATGCGGTTACCTGGACACAAAAAGTAAGCAGTATGGAGGTCGATTCGAGCGGTACTTTTGGCAATCTCGCGCGACGCAGCAATTTGACTGCGCTCGACACAAAAAATGGCGGCTCCACGGACGGCACCTATTTCATGGCCGGCATGGCGTACTGGGCCAATACCAACGACATCCGTATCGACAAGCCGGTGCGGGTCAAGACCTTCTCGATCGACGTTGATGAAGGCGGCGACGGAAAAATCGACGACACGAACAAGCGAGGTATCAAACCGCGTAACAGCCAGTTTTATCTGGCCGCAAAGTATGGTGGTTTCGACGACAAGAACAAGGACGGCAATCCGTTCAAGACCTATGGCATCGATGGTGTCACGGTGGTCAATGACAATAGCGAGTGGTCCACCAACGGCGCCGACCCGGATAATTATTTCCTCGCAAGCAATCCCCGGAAAATGATCGATTCGATCAAACGGGTGTTCCAGGTGGTGGCCAGCAAGAGCGGCACGATCTCCGGCGTCACGCTGACCACCTCGAAGATTTCGACCGGCGACTCGTACGTCTATCAGCCTGGCTTCGATCCCTCGAAGTGGAGCGGCAATCTGCTGAAACTGAAACTCTCGCTGGTGGATATCGGGACCGGCGACAAGACCGCGCCGGATTACGTGCCCAATAACGTGGTGACTATCCAGGACGCCGCCACGCCGACCTGGGATGCGGGAATTGTGTTGACCGGGAAGCCGGCAACCACCACGCCGGTATCGCCCGAAGTGCCGGCCAATCCGCTTCCAGACAACCGCAATATTTACAGCGCAAAAGTCAATGCGGACGGCTCGTTGACGACGATTCCCTTCAGATGGGCGAGTTTGACCAACGATCAGCAAACGCTGCTCAATAAGGCGCCGGCTGCCCCGTACGCTGCCGACGACCTCGGTGAGAAACGCGTCAATTATCTGCGCGGCTCGCGCCTCGACGAAATCGGCCGTGCCAATGGCATATTCCGCCAGCGCGACCGGGTGCTGGGGGACATCATCAACAGCAATCCTACCTACGTCGGCGCGCCTGTATCCAACATTCAGGGCGACAGCTACAAGACCTTTTATGACAACAACAAATCGCGCACCAAGGCGGTCTATGTCGGCGCCAATGACGGCATGCTGCACGCCTTCAACGGAGCGGACGGTACCGAATTGTTCGCCTATGTCCCGAATGCGCTGATGGCTTACCTGAACCAGTTGACCGATCCCGACTATGTGCATCGGCCGTATGTGGACGGCACGATGACAGTCAAGGAGGCGCTGGTGGGCGGCAGTTGGAAGACTGTTCTGGCATCCGGCATGGGCGGCGGCGCTCAGGGCGTGTTCGTGCTGGATGTCACCAATCCTGCCGATTTCACAGGCGGATTGGGAGCGATCTGGGAATTTACTGATCAGGATGATGTGGACATGGGCAATCTGGTCAGTCCACCGCAGGTAGCCAAGTTCAAGGTGGGAGCGGACACCAACGGCGCTCCGATCTATAAATATTTTGTCGTGGTGCCGAGCGGCTTGAACAACTACAAGGATGACGGGCGCAGCAATTTCGGCACCGCAGGCGAAGGGCAGGGAGCGCTGTTCCTATTGGCGCTCGACAAACCGGCATCCGAAGCCTGGGCTTTGGGGCGCAATTACTACAAGTTCATCACCCCGGTGAAGGACAGCACCTTGAGAAACGGCCTGAGCGCGCCCGAGATGGTGGTCGGCAATGACGGTGCGGTCATCTACGCCTATGCCGGCGATTTGCAGGGGAATATGTGGCGCTTCGACTTTACTGGCGCCGCACCGTGGGCTGCTGCGGCCAGTACGACTCCCTTGTTCACCGCCAAGGATGGCACGACCTCAACAGACTCGGCAGCCCATCACGATGCAGCCCAAGGTCGTCCTGGCCCCGGGTGGCGGTTATATCGTGTTGTTCGGCACCGGCAAGTACATCGAAAATGGCGATGCCGCTCCGGGCAACTTCAAGACGCAATCGTTTTATGGCATTCTGGATGACACTTACGTCAAAGTGAGTGGCCGCAGCAAGCTGCAAGGACGCACCTTGAGCAAGGACCCAACCGCCGGCAGCGACGCGATGAAAATCACCGGCGCCGACTTCACCTTTGGTTCGAAGACAGGCCAGAAACAGGGGTGGTATATGGATTTCCTGAACTCCGGCACTTCCTCGGGAACCGGCGAGCGCAGCATCACCAATCCGCTGATTGCCTACGGCCGGCTGTTTTTCAACAGCTTGATTACGGGCGGCGATCCTTGTGCCGTCGGCGGTGGGCGCACCTACTCGTTGAGCGCTCTAACCGGCTTGCCGATCAATGCTGCCGGTTATCCCGAGAGCGGCGGCATTACCGGGGAGGCATCTACGGTCGGCATGTTGAGTTCTCCGGTCCTGTTTGATACCGGCACGACGGTCAGCGACCGCGACTCGATTGGCAAGCGCAACGCCAAAAAGAACTTCTCGGTATTCAATTTCGGCACCGGCGGCGTGCAGGGAACCGCGGCGCAAGCCACCAACGGGACCGGCAGTTTCAAACCTCCCGCCGGGCGTATCAGCTGGCGCGAGATTTTGAACTGGAAAGAACTGCACAAGTAAGATAGGGAAACCATTGTGAACATGACGTCAAAAAGAGGCTTCACCCTGATCGAACTGATGATCGTGGTCGCCATCATCGCCATTCTGGGAGCGGTCGTGTATCCGTCCTATCAATCGGCGGTCCTTAAAACCAAGCGGGCGGAGGGGCGGACGGCATTGATGCAGCTGATGCAGCATCAGGAACGCTACTATTCGCAAAACAACACCTATGCCGCTTTCGATAAGGCGACACCCAAAAATTTCAAGTGGTATTCCGGGGAAAGCGCAGCGAGCAGCTCGTACGAGATGAGCGGTGCCGCCTGTGCAAATGAGGACATCGCGAACTGTATCCAGCTCACCGCCAAGCCGGGCACTGCCAACGTCAATCGCGGCTTCTCCGATGCCAAATGCGGCAGCCTGCAGTTGACCAGCACGGGTGCCAAGTCGGTCACGGGCAGCGCGACAGATTGCTGGTAAGAGGAGAAACCATCTTGAGGCGCATGGGAAACAAGAGGCGCAACGGATTTACGCTGATCGAACTGATGATCGTGCTGGTCATCGCCGCAATTCTGCTGGCGATTGGTGTGCCGAGCTTCCGCGCCTTGATCCAGAACCAGCGCATGACCACCACGGTGAATGAATTTTTCGCGGCTATCAACCTGACTCGTGCCGAAGCTCTGCAGCGCGGCATGCAGGTGACCATGGCGCCGGCCGATACGGACGGCGGCGACTGGACAAAGGGTTGGATCGTGTTTGTGGACGACAATGACAACAAGCGGCCGGATTCGAATGAAAAGGTAATTTTTACCCACGGGCCGGTTGCCAGCGGTCTCGGGATCAGTTCCAATATTGGAAGCGCACCGTTTTTTATCGGGTTTTCAGCAACCGGCAGCATCCGTATGGCAGCAAATCAGAAGGGGGGGACGATTTCCTTTACATTGGACAATCTAACCAGGCTCATTCGAATCAATTTCCTGGGACGAGCCCGTGTTTGCGACCCTGCCAAAGATACGGTGAATTGTGTCGTCAGTACGAATGGTTGAATTTTTTTGAAATTGATGTGGTGAATATTTCCGATGACGTGCATGGCATCCGGCATGCACTGACGCTGGCGCAACGCGCCCTGTTTTCAACCGCCCCCAACCCGCGCGTCGGCTGCGTCATTACCCGCAACGGGCGGATTATCGGCGACGGCTGGACCCAGCCGCCCGGCGGCAATCATGCCGAAATCGAAGCGCTCAACGATGCACGCGCCAAAGGACATGACGTGCGCGGCGCAACGGTGTATGTGACGCTGGAGCCGTGCAGCCATTTCGGACGCACCCCGCCTTGCTGTGATGCCTTGATAAGCGCCGGCGTCGCGCGCGTGGTGGCGGCGGTGCAGGACCCGAATCCGCTGGTGGCGGGACAGGGCGTGGCGCGCCTGCAGGCGGCGGGTATCGCGGTGGAATGCGATGTGCTGGCGGACGAGGCGCGCGAGCTCAATATCGGCTTCTTTTCGCGCATGCAGCGCGGCAGACCGTGGGTGCGGATGAAGGTGGCGGCCAGCCTCGACGGCAAGACCGCGCTGCCCAACGGCCAGAGCCAGTGGATCACCTCGGCGGCGGCGCGCGAGGACGGCCATCTCTGGCGCGCCCGCGCTTGCGCCATCCTGTCCGGCATCGGCACCGTCAAGCAGGACGATCCGCAATTGACGGTGCGCGCGGTGGAGACGCCGCGCCAGCCGCGCCGCATCGTGGTCGACAGCAAGCTCGGCATCGATGCCGATGCGCGCGTGCTGGCCGGCGGCGGCACATGGGTCGCCACCGCCAGACGCGATCCGGACAAGGAGGCGATGCTGCGCGACCAAGGGGCGGAGGTGCTGTTTCTGCCCAACCCGCAGGGCAAGGTGGACCTGCCGCAGTTGATGCAGGAACTCGGCAGGCGCCAGATCAACGAATTGCATATCGAGGCCGGCGCCAAGCTGAATGGATCATTGATCCGCGAAGGCTGCGTCGACGAATTGCTGATGTACCTGGCGCCGCAACTGCTCGGCCAGGGTTTCGGCATGTTCGATTTGCCGGCGCTCGAGCGGCTGGACGACAAGATCGCGCTAAAATTCCATGAGGTTCGCCCCATCGGCGACGATTTGCGCCTCCTCGCGCGCTTCATTTAACTTATCCGCCCACCATGTTTACAGGAATTGTTGCCGCGATCGGCAAGATCATCGACGTCAAACCGCTCGGTACCGGGACGGACGCCGGCGTCCGCGTGACGCTCGATGCGGGCGGCTTGCCCTTGGCCGACGTCGCTCTCGGCGATTCGATTGCAATCAATGGCGCGTGCATGACGGTGGTAGCCAAGACCGTGACCGAATTCATCGTCGATGTTTCGCGCGAGAGCCTGAATCGTACTGCCGGCCTGGATGCTGCGGGCGAAGTCAATCTGGAAAAAGCGCTCACCCTTGCCGATCGTCTCGGCGGACACCTGGTGTCGGGACATGTGGACGGGCTGGGTACGGTGGTTCGGTTCGAGCCGGTCGGCGAATCGCGCGAGCTGAGCATAGAAGCGCCGCGCGAACTGGCCAAATATCTGGCATATAAAGGCTCCGTGGTTGTCAACGGCGTATCGCTGACGGTGAATCAGGTGCAAGACGAGCCTGCCGCTTGCCGCTTTTCGATGAACCTGATTCCGCATACGATCGAAATGACGGCCTTGAAGCACCTCAAGGCCGGCAACAAGGTAAATCTGGAAATCGACTTGATCGCGCGCTATGTCGAGCGCATGCTGTCGTTGTCGAATACCGTCAAATAATATTCGTATTCCTATGTAAATCCGGTGCGCATACTTTAACCATAATGCACGGCGGGATGGCAATTAGCATGATGCGCATGGCCAGTACCGACATGTCTCGCGCCACCGATTAATACGCATACCGCCGGCGCGACATCTTGAATAATGCGCAGGTTTGCGTCAGGTTCGCCTGATAAAGGTCGCATGGTTCGTTGATCGAGGCTCGCTTGTGAAGGCTTTGCAGCTTTTTTGAAAGCACGCTCGGCAGCACAGCGTGGCCCAACGGTCGATTCGAGACCCTTCTTTTAAGCTTGGTATTCTTTTCTTCCAACTAGCGCAGGCGCCGCACCTCGGCCGGTGCCAGTTTTCCATATTTCTTCTTCAAGTTGTAAAACGTCGCCTCCATCAGGCCGAGCTTCCGGCCAATCCCTTCCCGCGGTGCCGAAGAGGTTTGCTCCCATGCGAAGGCAGTATGTTGCACCGTGAATTTGCATCTCTTCACGACATGACTCTTGCCTCATAAAATAAAAATCACGTCGAAAATTCTGATTGTGAGCGGCACTGTTTCTTGAGCAGGATCAAAAGATGTCGATCGCGTTGTGGAAGCTGAGAAAGCACGGGTTTTCCAAGCTGGGATCAGTCGGGCAAGTGGTCCGAAAGGCGTTATCAGCGCTCTGTGGCGATGGCGCTGCGCGGTTGTATCCTTTCGAGAAAAGTTGTATTGACCTGGCGAGCTTGCCCGACTATTATTGATTTAGTTGAAATTTTCAACTATTGTAAAAAGAATTTATATGCCGAAATCTACACCGTCTGCAAGGGCTATAAAGATCAAGCTGGACTATGTGACATTCAAGATGGACATCGTCAGCGAGCGTGCCAAGGAAGTCGCCTCCAAGGTGTATCAGAGGGAAGTCGGCCTGGGATTGCGGGAACTGCGACTGATGCGCTTCATCGGCAGTTATCCAGGCCTGACGCTCAGCAGCTTGGTTGTGCAGACCCATGTCGAGAAGACCCTGGTGTCCAAAGCCGTTACTGCGCTAGTGGCACGTGAACTTGTGGTGAGATCGATCGGTGAGGCAGACGCCCGAAAAATTAGCCTCCATTTGACGAAAAAGGGGGAGAAGTTAGTCAAGGAGGCCGATTTCATCGGCCAGCGCATGGAGAAAAAACTTATGCAGGACATACCGGAAGAAGACGTCGTCGTTTTCCGGCGATGTCTCGAGCTCCTCTATGAAGCCAGTGATGAAATGATGGAAATGGCAGGCAGCCACCTGAAACAAGTGAAATAGCAACAGTTAAGGCAACAGAAAAGAAGTGCCAGATAAACAGGCATCCCCATACTAGAAGGAGGAAGACATGAACCGATTTTCAATAATTCGCTTTATCGGAGCGGCCGCACTTGCATTGGCAGCGCTATCCGCATCCGCGCAGGATGCAACCAAGGTACTGCGCATGGTGCCGCAGTCCGATCTCAAAATCCTCGATCCAATTTGGACCACTGCCTTCGTCACACGCGATCACGGCTATATGGTCTATGACACGCTATTTGGCGTCGATGCCAAAGGCGAAGTTCAGCCGCAGATGGTCGAAAGCTATACCGCAAGCCCGCATGGCAAGGTATGGACATTTACCCTTCGCAAGGGACTGGCGTTCCATGATGGGCAACCGGTGACGTCGGCCGACGTCATTCAGTCTTTGAAGCGCTGGGGACAGCGCGACACGTTGGGACAAAAGATGTTTGCCGCGATGGACAAGATCGAGGCGGTCGATACCAACACCATCAGCATGACCTTCAAGGACCCTTTCGGCATGGTGCTGGATGCGCTGAGCAAGCCTGCGTCCAGCCCTCCGTTCATTATGCCCAAGCGCGTGGCCGAAACGCCGGCAGACAAACAAATTGACGACGCAACCGGTTCAGGTCCTTACATCTTCAAAAAGGATGAGTACCGCCCTGGTGCGAAAGTGGTGTACGTCAAGAACACCAAGTACGTGCCGCGTTCCGAACCGCCGTCAGGCACAGCGGGCGGCAAACATGTGTATGTGGACCGGATGGAATGGGTAATTCTGAAGGATGCGCAAACCCAGGCCAATGCGTTAGCCAATGGGGAGGTCGACATGCTCGAATGGTCGCCTGCGGAACAGTATGCTGCGCTCAAGGCCAACCCCGATGTCGAGCTCGTCGCGCCGGTACCAAAATACTCGTTCGCGCTGCATCTCAATCATCTCGTGCCCCCATTCAACAATACCAAGATCGCGCAAGCCGCGCTCATGAATATCAGTCAGGAAGCGCTGCTACGTGCGCAAGTAATCAACAAAGAGCTGTACAACACGTGTACCTCGATTTATTCCTGCGGTTCGAAGTACGCCTCCAGCAATACCTCCTATTTCACCGGCAAGCCGCAGTTCGAGGAAGCCAAAAAATTGCTCAAGGAAGCAGGCTATGACGGCAAGCCCATCGTGTTGATGCACCCGGCAGATTTTCCGGCGCTAAACAAGTTGGCGCCAGTCATGGCACAACTGCTCAAGCAAGGCGGATTCAACGTCGACATGCAATCGATGGACTGGCCGACGCTGCTGGCACGGCGTGCCAAAAAGGAACCGGCGGACAAAGGCGGCTGGAACTTGTTCATCACCGGCTGGGGACCCTCCGACACCATGAACCCACTGTTTTTTGCACCGATGACCGGCAATGGAGAAAAAGGCTGGTTCGGCTGGGCCACAGACGACAGGCTTGAGGAGCTCAAGGGAAAATTCCTGTCGTCCATGAGCCGAATTGAACAAAAAGAACTGGCTCAAACCATCCAGTTGCGCGTGTTCGAATCCGCCCTGTATGCACCTATCGGCGAGTACGAGCAACTTACTGCAGTTCGCAAAGGTGTGACCGGGCTGGTGAAGTCGCCGGTAGCGGTATTCTGGAACATCAAGAAAAACTAGACGCCTTTCTGGCCGAGCCATGTCCGGTGCTCGAGTTGCTTTTTCTCGAGCACCGCTCAAGGCCGGAGTCTTCGATTTTCTGGCGAAATTTTTCTTGGTGAGGCTGAGATGTCTGTATTTCTAGTGCGCCGTATTTTGGCAACGGTCCCGGTGCTCGCAGTCGTTGCGCTGATCGTATTCCTGATGTTGCGCGTGGCGCCAGGCGATCCCGCGGCAGCGATCGTAGGCAATAACGGAACCAGCGAAGATATTGTGCGCGTGCGCGCCGAACTGGGTTTGAATGATGCGTTACCGCTTCAGTTCACCAAGTGGGTAGGCCAGATCGCGCATGGCAATCTCGGCGAATCGTTCTTCATGAAGATGACGGTGCGCGAACTCATTGCGCAACGTATTGAACCCACGGTCTCACTGGCGGCGGTGACGCTGGTGATGACGATTCTGATTGCAGTGCCGCTGGGGGTGATTGCCGCCTGGCGGCACGGCGGCTGGCTGGATCGGATGTTGATGGGATTTTCCGTTTTGGGATTTTCGATTCCAGCTTTCGTGATCGGTTATCTCCTGATTTGGGCATTTTCGCTTCATTGGCATTGGTTCCCGGCGCAAGGCTATACATCCATCAGCCAGGGATTGGGAGGCTGGCTTAAGCATCTGATCCTGCCGTCCATCACCCTGTCGATCATCTATGTGGCGCTGATCGCGCGGGTCACCCGTGCCGCCGTAGCCGAAGCCATGACTGAGGATTACATCCGTACTGCCCGGGCCAAAGGAATTCCCGAGGTGCGGGTGCTGATGCGCCATGCATTGGCCAATGCTGCGATCCCGATCGTTACCGTGATTGGCATCGGCATCGCTTTGTTGATTGGCGGTGTCGTAGTAACCGAAACGGTGTTCGCGATTCCCGGTTTGGGGCAACTTACGGTGGATGCAGTGCTGTCGCGCGACTTCCCGCTGATTCAGGGGATCACGTTGTTCTTTTCGGTGACCTACGTCCTCATCAACCTACTGGTGGATCTCAGCTACCTGCTGTTCGATCCGCGCATCCGCTACTGAGCCTAGCACCGAAAGAAATGATCATGACGGAAGCATCAACTGTACACATCGTTGCCGCCGACGATGCTTTGGCGGTTTCGGGTGGATCTCTCGTCCCGGCGCGGCGGCTCTCCCTGAAGCGACGGGTTTTCGCGAATTGGTCAGTACGTATTGGCGGCAGTGTGCTGCTGCTGCTGATTCTTATGGCGATAGCGGCGCCATGGCTGGGGACCATCGATCCGATGGCCATCGATCCGGCTAGCGGCAATTTGCGGCCTGGTACGCGGGCCGAATTCAATAGTCTTGATGGCAACACATTCCAGCACCTGTTTATCATGGGAAGCGACAGTCTCGGGCGTGATATCTGGAGCCGTACCCTGTATGGGGCGCGCGTGTCGCTGACGGTCGGAATCGCCGTGGGGGCCTTGGCATTGGCCTTGGGCATGTCGATGGGATTGCTGGCAGGTTATTTCCGGCGCCTCGATGACATCGTCATGCGCCTGATGGATGGGGTAATGGCGATTCCCGGCATCCTGTTCGCCATCAGCCTGGTGGCGCTGTTCGGCGGCACCCTCGTCACCGTTGTCGTTGCGATCGCGATTCCGGAAATTCCCCGCGTCGCTCGGCTGTTACGGTCGGTCGTCCTTACAGTCCGTGAAGAGCCCTACGTGGAGGCGGCCATCGCGCTTGGCACGCCAAACTGGAAAATCCTCGTAAAACACATTCTGCCGAATGCGGTTGCGCCGCTCATCGTTCAAGGCACATTCGTGTGCGCGGCGGCTATTCTCGTAGAGGCCATTCTATCGTTCCTGGGAGTGGGGCTGCCTTCTGACATGGCGACTTGGGGCAGCATCATGGCCGAGGGACGCGCGCAGTTCAATGAGTATCCGCACAATGTGCTGCTACCCGGTATCTTCCTGGGGCTGACAGTACTGGCCGTCAATATCCTGGGCGATGGTC
Organism: uncultured beta proteobacterium; assembly: GCA_963706525.1. Classification (GTDB taxonomy): domain Bacteria; phylum Pseudomonadota; class Gammaproteobacteria; order Burkholderiales; family Burkholderiaceae_D; genus DATJCV01. The sequence continues at coordinate 171,356 of CAVPMM010000001.1, forward strand.
TGCGCGACACGCTCGACCCGAAGTTCAACAAGCGTGGAGCTTGATCTGTGAACCATATGACACTTGGAGCTCCCGTACTGTCCGTGCATGATCTGACCGTCGCTTTGCCGCCGGGCGCCGATCGTTCAAACGCGGTGGAGCACATTTCTTTCGAGGTGGCGCCCGGCAAAATCGTTTGCCTGGTTGGTGAATCGGGTTCGGGAAAATCGGTGATCGCCAGCGCGGTCATGGGTTTGCTGCCAGACGAACTGAAGCCCATAGCGGGCTCGATTGCGCTGCAAGGCGAACAATTGATCGGTGCCACGCAGGCGCGCTTGCGCCGGTTGCGCGGCACGGCGATGGCCATGGTATTCCAAGAGCCGATGACCGCGCTCAATCCCGTGATGACCTGTGGCGCACAGGTCGATGAGATGCTGGCGCAGCATGTCAGCATGAAGGCCGCCGAGCGGCGCGTGAAGATTCTGGACATCTTCGAGCGAGTCAAACTGCCGGAACCGGAACGAATTTTCGCATCGTATCCGCATCAGCTCTCCGGCGGCCAGCGCCAGCGCATCGTGATCGCCATGGCGCTGATCTTGAAACCCGCGCTACTGATCTGCGATGAGCCGACCACCGCCCTCGATGTGACCACGCAGGCCGAGATTCTCAAACTCATCCTCGAATTGCAGCGCGAAAATGGTACCGCGGTGCTCTTCATCACGCATGATTTTGGTGTCGTCGCAGAAATCGCCGACGACGTGGTGGTGCTGCAGTTAGGCAGCATGGTTGAAAAGGGCCTGAAGTCCGACGTGCTGAGCCGTCCGCGCCAACCATATACCCGGATGCTGCTGGCGGCCGTGCCGGAACTCTCGGCGCCGCAACGCCTGCCGGTAGTCGAGGCCACGCCGCTACTGGATGTGCGTAACCTCTGCAAGACATACCAGTCCGGGACCTGGCCGGGTAAGCGGCGCGTGGTGCACGCCGTGCGTGATGTTTCCCTGTCGGTGAGGCCCGGTGAAACCGTGGGCATCGTCGGCGAATCGGGTTCCGGAAAATCGACCGTGGCACGGTGCATTGCGCGTTTGATCGATCCGACCTCCGGCGATATATTTTCAGGCAGCCAATCCTTCGCGAAAGCCAGCGGCCACTACCTGTCGCCGCTGCGGCGCCTGGTGCAGGTGATTTTCCAGGATCCGTACCGCTCGCTCAATCCGCGGCAGACGGTCGGCGCCTCGATCATCGAAGGGCCGCTCAATTTCGGCATCCCCTACCAGCAAGCGTGGGCGCAGGCCGAGGAGTTGATGGATTTGGTGCGGTTGAAGCCGGACGCGCTGCGCCGTTACCCGAGCGAATTTTCGGGCGGGCAGCGCCAGCGCATCTCGATCGCGCGCGCACTGGCGTGCGAACCCAAAGTGTTGATCGCCGACGAGGCCGTGTCGGCACTGGATGTGTCGGTGCAGGCGCAGATCCTCAAGCTGCTTGAGGACATCCAGCGACGTCTTGCGATCGGCATTCTCTTCATCACGCACGATCTTCGGGTGGCGAGCCAGATTTGCGATCGCGTGATTGTGATGAATCAAGGCGAAATCGTCGAACATGGCCAAGTCGAGCAAGTGTTTTTTTCACCCCGCCACGCGTATACCGAGAAACTGCTGAGCGCCGCGCCCGGCAGAAATTTTTCGTTCATGCGTCATGACGCACATGACTATTCCCAGTCCTGTTGAAACAGGCTTTCCATGAGAGTTTTTATTGCCGGTTTCCACCACGAGACCAATACATTCGCACCGACCAAAGCGGACTGGGCCGCGTTCAACCGTGGGGATTGTTTTCCCGCGCTGACAACGGGGCAGGCAATTATCAGCAGCTTTCTTAATCGTAATTTCGGCATTGGTGGATTCATCGGCGCCGCGCGCGAACGCGGGTGGACGCTGATCCCATCTATTTGGGCCGCCGCCAGCCCGTCTGCCCATGTCACCCGAGATGCCTTCGAACGCATTGCGAATATTGTCATCCAGGATCTGACCGCGGAACTCGGGCAAGGCGGCATCGAGGCGGTATATCTGGATTTGCACGGTGCGGCGGTGGCGGAGCATCTGGAGGACCCGGAAGGGGAATTGATCTCCCGCATCAGGGCGCACGTAGGTTCGCAGGTGCCAATCATCGTCAGCCTTGATCTGCATGCCAATGTGACGCTGCGCATGCTGGAAGAGGCGGATGCCATGGTGGCGTATCGCACCTATCCCCATGTCGATATGGCGGCAACCGGGCGGCGCGCAGCCGAGCTGCTGCAGCGGCGAATGGCGCGCGACGCGCGCGAGCCGATGCATGCCTTGCGCCTGCCATTTTTGCTGCCTTTGAATGCGCAGTCCACCATGATGGAACCGGCTGCCTCCATTTATCGGGGCTTGTCCGAACTGGAGCGGCGCCATGATGTGGTGCTCAGTTTTGCCGCCGGCTTTCCGGCCGCCGATATAGCGGAATGCGGACCGATGGTGTGGGGCTACGGAGATGCCGCGACGGCGGCCGTCCAGCGCCTGTTTGCACGCATTGACCAGCCACGCTCGCAATGGCGGCTTGAACTGCTGACGCCGCGCGAGGCCGTGGTTCGGGCGTTGTCGCGGGCAGAAACCGCCACGCGACCGGTGGTTATCGCCGACACGCAGGATAATCCCGGCGCTGGCGGCGACAGCAATACTACCGGCATGCTGCATGCCCTGCTGGCTGCCGGTGCTGGACTGCGCCTTCCCCGGCAAGTCGCGTTGGGCGTCATCTACGATCCAGAGGCTGCAGCGATGGCGCATGCGGTCGGCCTCGGTGCACAGCTCAAACTCTCGCTTGGAAAATCAGTCCCTCTCTGGAACGGCCAGTCGAGCGATCCGCCGGTCGATGGCACTTTCACTGTGCGCGCACTCAGCGATGGGCGCGTTACGCTTCAAGGGCCGATGATGCGGGGCGACGTGCTGACGCTCGGTGCCAGCGCCTGCCTGGAAATCTGCGGTGTATTGCTCGTGGTAGCCAGCGGCAAAAGCCAGATGCTCGACCGTGAACTATTCCGCTTTGTCGGCATTGAACCAGAGAAAATGAAGATACTGGTCAACAAAAGCTCGGTCCATTTTCGCGCCGATTTCACTCCCATCGCCTGTGAAATTCTGGTAGCCAAGGCTCCCGGCCCAATGGCCGCCGACCCTTCCGAACTGCCGTGGACCCGACTGCCGTCGGACATGGCCCTGTGTCCATGACGCATTCCCTTATCACCATTGAAAAGACCACCGATGCCGCAAAGTCCGCAGAGCTATCTCGATTACATGAATCAGCACGTGGGGCAACTGATCAGCCTGCGCCACGATATTCACCGCAACCCGGAATTGGGCTTTGAGGAATTCCGCACCAGCGATCTGGTAGCGCAATGTCTACAGGCCTGGGGCTATGAGGTCGAACGCGGACTGGCGGGCACTGGCGTCGTCGGCCGCCTTCAGCGGGGCGTCGGCACGCGCCAGCTTGGCATCCGCGCCGACATGGACGCCTTGCCCCTCGAGGAACAGACCGGTCTAGCCTATTCCAGCGCTCGTCCCGGCATCATGCATGCCTGTGGTCATGACGGCCACACCGCGATGCTTCTGGGCGCCGCCAAATACCTGGCGGAGCGCGGCGAATTTTCAGGCGTGTTAAATCTCATTTTCCAACCCGCCGAAGAGAGCCTGGGGGGGGCAAAGCGCATGATCGAGCAAGGGCTCTTCGAAAAATACCCATGCGACGCCATTTTTGCCATGCATAACATGCCGGGCATTCCGCAAGGCCGGCTGGTATTTCGTGAAGGGGCGACCATGGCTTCTTCCGACTACGTTACTGTCACGTTAACAGGCGTAGGCGGCCATGGCGCCATGCCTCACCTCGCCGCCGATCCCGTGGTGGCGGCCGCCGGCATTGTCATGGCATTGCAAACCATCGTCTCGCGCAACACAGATCCGCAGGAGATGGCTGTCGTAACCGTGGCGGCACTCCATGTAGGCAAGGCGAACAATGTCATCCCCCATTCGGCAGTGATGGAAATCAGCGTGCGCTCGCTCAACCGTGAAGTGCGCAAACTAATCGAAAAGCGGATCAAGACGATCGTGGCGGCACAGGCCGACAGCTTTGGCGTCAAGGCGGAAGTCGATTACCGGGAAGGGTATGCCGTGCTGGTCAATACACACGAAGAAACAGAATTCGCCCGCCGAATTGGCCGTGACTTGCTCGGCGAGTCCAACGTGGTACTCCAAGGCGAGGCCATCACTGCCAGCGAGGATTTCGCATTCATGCTTGAAAAGCGCCCGGGCTGCTATCTGATGATCGGCAATGGCATTGGCAATAAGGGCGGCTGCCAAGTGCATAACCCAGCCTATGATTTCAATGACGACAATGTGCCTATCGGTGCGGCGTACTGGGCTTATTTGGCCGAGAGCTATTTGCATAGTAACGACGGTGACCGCTAGAGCAGATTTCAAATTGGTGCAAGGAATCGCCGTCATGCCTGAAGCAGCCCCTGGCATGGCGGTGACGGATTTTTCCCATGCCCTTCGCAAGTGCCTGATCGAGCGCCTGGCGCGTCCTCGCCTTCCTGCCAAGCAGACAGGTTTTGATCTTGGGCCAGCACGGTTCGAGCGGTGCGCCGTCAAGTGAGGACGGGGGCAGGTACCTTACCTAAGTGCCGGCTGCGCCTATCCGCGCCTCCCATGTCCGCTAGCTTGAGCGCGCGCAGATTAGCCCTCACCACCCCGTCGCCTGGCCGCCGGGTCGGCACCATCCCCTGCGCGACATACGCCCGGAATACCGCCGCATCGGCTGCGCCGTCGACGCTCCTGATGGCATGCCCGCCGTACCAGCAGAGTGAAGCGAGACGGCTGACATGGAACCCGAAGCTCTTCGGTCCCGCATGCGCCCGCTTGCCGGGCAGTGCACACCGATAGCCGCGCCTCGCGCGATGCCGGATCTCGGATTCCGCTTGGTAGCGGCTTGGTGACCGAATACTGGGCGAGGTGCGGGCGGTACCGGCGACGTGCCAGACGTACGCGCGCTCTCCTGCTGCAGCAGGGACGGTTTTTTTCGACGACTGCCCCCAGAACATCGTGAGGGCGCAAACGACAATGCCGGGAAACCCTGCACCCGTTCGATCCACTGGTGCAAGAACAGGTTCGCCTGCGCCAGACGCCATGATGGCACGTCGCGTGGGAAAAAGGTCTACGGCTCGTAGCGGCGCTTGAGGTTCCCTTTGCCGTTATGAAATCCGCTCTAGCCTCGCTTCGCTTCGACCGAAAAGGGTTCGTATCACTAGGATCAGTGTTGAGTCACAGTACCGCGCCATGCGCCTGTTTCTCTGCCGCGACTTTCAAGCAGTTCCTTAAAGCGCTTCAAATTGCCCTTTAGTTGCATCTTCACTACGCCCAAGCACGTCGCCGACTTTTTCATTCAAACCTTGTGGCGCATAGTCCATCTGCAGCATGACTCGCGTTTTCGAGTCGGAAATTTTATGGAAAGTCACCACTCCCGGAGTTTTTGACACCGCCGATGCTACGCCAAGCAATGCGTTGGTCGGGAATTTGTTCAACGATTTCGGCATCCCACTGCGCCTCTTTGCCGGCAATATCGGCGCGCCAATGCAGATGCCGGTCGTCCAGTTGTTTGACTTCGTGCACGCTGTCCATGAACTTTGGAAAATCTTCAAATTGGGTCCATTGATTGTAAGCAGTGCTGATCGGCACGTTGACGTCGATCGATTCTTCCACCGTGGAAGACATGCCTGAGTTCGCGACTTCTTGAACTGTTTCGCAGTACAACCATTCCGCCCACTGCCAGCGCAGCGACAGTAAATATTCTGTTTAGCATGGAAATTTCCTCCAATTCGTTACACAAGATAAATTCGAACACCTAGCGTTGCGCCCCGCCACCCATTAATTGCACGGCGCCCGCTGTACCTTAAAGAGTAGTGCTCTTGTCATTTAGTTCACCTTCCATTGCACTCGTCAGCATTTCAGAAAAGCAGTTTCGGCATTTTAGATAAGGAATGAAACTCAGTTGTCGCAACTGGCATTGCCAAAGAGTGCTAATAACAGAGCCAGAGATCTTGCGTAAAGGACGATTGACCAACATACCCGGATGAATGCGGAAATCATGCACCTCGCCCAAAGCACGAACATTGCTCTGCCTACCGATTTATCTACCGAGCGGACTACCGAACTTAACTGGCTGACGGCATTGAAGGGCGGGAAGTTTGAGCGTGCCTACATGGCTGGCAATGTCGTTGGTCATGAGAAGGACGTGACTTCAGCGCGACTGCAGGCCGTACAAGGCACGGACCCTGATGTCCGGATGCTGGCTGACGTCATCCCGCCGACTCTGAAGGTTTTCCTTGCCGTTGCGAAGAAAATCAACCATCTTTTTGATCTCTTGGCCTTCCTTGCCACGGCATATCAAGACGGCTTAGCTAAAATCCAGATGTCTCAACTGGCGGTTCAGAACGGTACAAATCAGGCAGTTCGGCAGTATGCGCAGCGGATGATCGACGACCCTATGTCGGCCAATAATCGTCTGCCAACCTTGGCCCGGCAAAAGGGTGTTTCCCTGCAAGTGCCCTAGGCTTCGATCCGCAGGCGGATGTGGACGAGCTCGCGAAATTTCCTTGAGCCGAATTCGATAAGACTACATGGATGAGAACATGATTGGTCACGTCATAGATGGATGGCAGTTGTGAAGGTTTTTGCACAGCAGATGGTCACCGAACATACGGCGGTCAATGCGCAAATTATTACCTCGGCTCAAGGATGAGCCTGCCGTTGCCGAGCGAGATATCAGCCAAGCAAGCACAAATATTCATAGAGTTTCTGGGGCGGTCTGGTGCGGAGTTTGACCGGGAATATATGCCTGCCAACGTGCAGATTCATAGGAAGGATGAGAACGCAGCGAGCGAACAGGCTCAGAATGCTAGCGATACCGGTATCCGAACCTTCGCTCAGTATGCGGTCCCGGGCGGTATTGAGCATGCATCTGACCGTGCACAGAAAATTCTGCAGACACCGGGAGATACGCAACCCTAGAGAATCGAATTGGAAGGTTTCCGCATGTTGAACCAGTCCAACATGCGCGCTTTTTTTGTCTTCCATATTGTCGCAGTTCACGAAAAACATCTGTTGCCTTTGATCACGATGTCAAAAATTCATGGATATCCGTCTCTGCACATGAATTTTTGTTCATCTGTTCTTTCCAACTCTAATGTCTTTGGGCCCGGATGGTCTTACGCAAGCAGGCCGGCAACGTAAAGTCGTCGTATCCGTGGTCTTGCAATGCTGAAAACAAAAATCGATGTTTCGCCTGTTCCATATGTGAAGGTAAATTGTCGAACCTGGAACATCATGGGATGCAACGGGTCATTCTTAAATGCACATGGCGACAGACAAGTTGCCTGCATGTTTAAATCTGCAGCATCCGGTGCGAGGATTCAAGCATTGCCTTAACAGACGAAATGCCATGGCCATCAGCTGACCCTGTACAGCCATGAGCCGATTACCACGTCTTCGGAGCCCATAGCCCATTTTCCGAACCGCAGCAGGCTAATCCGCATTTGCGCTGGCATCCGCTGCGCGGGGAGTGGGTCACTTATGCGGCATTTCGTCAAGACCGGACTTACCAGCCTCCGCCGCAGTACAACCCGCTCATGGTCACACTCGATTCTGCCGCGCCGACCGAATTGCCGGCGGGGAATACGACATCAGCGGTGTTCGACAATCGGTTCCCTACGCTGTCGCTCGAGTCGCACGACCCGCCGCACTTATCGACGCTCACCGCACCGGCGGCCGGGCATTGCGAGGTCGTGGTGTTCACACAGGATCCCGCTGGCTGCGCTCAGCGATTGCCGCTGTCGCGCATCAAGCTGCTGCTGCAGGTGTGGGGCGACCGCACCATCCGCATTGCGCGGCGCGGACCACATCCACTACGTGCTGCCGTTCGAGAACCGTGGTGCCGAAGTCGGCGTTACCCTGCATCATCCTCACGGCCAGATCTACGCTTACCCGTTCGTGCCGCCGGTGCCGGAGCGCATGCTGGCGCAGGAGAGCGCATTCTATGCGCAGCATGGCCGCCCCTTGCTTGGCGCCATGGCCGAGGACGAAATGGCAAACGGCCAGCCGGGTTCTGTATCCAGGACGAGCACGCGATTGCATTCGTGCCGGCGTGCGCACGCTATCCGTACGAGGTCTGGGTCATGCCTCTCGGGCCAGTAGCAAAGATTTTGCGCGCTGTCATCCGCCACAACGCCAGGATCTGGCGCGCGCGTTGAAGACGGTGCTGCTGAAGTTTGACGGCTTGTGGCAGCGGCCTTTCCCTTACCTGATGGTCTGGTACCAGGCGCCGACCGATGGTCGCCGCATCCGGAAACCCAGCTTGCACGCTCAGTTCTATCCACCGTACCGGACACGCGATCGCCTCAAGTACCTGGCAGGCACTGAACTGGGCGCAGGCATGTTCGCGATGGACGCGCTTGCCGGAAACGACGGCACTGGAGCTGCAGCAAATTGAGGTCGAGCTGGAGGACCGTGATGATGAGCAAAGCCGTTCGCGACAGCGAAGTCCGGGAAAAGCTGGCGCAGATGCGACGCTGGCTGACAAGCTATGGCGGTGGTGCAATCCGGCTGCGCGGCAGCGACTGGTTCGCATGGGCGACGGCGGGCGGATCGAATACGGTATTGCTGACATCCGAGACCGGCGTCGCCGAAATACTGGTACCGCGGATGATTGCCTGCGTGATGACCGACGAGATCGAGGCTCAGCGCCTGAAGGACGAGGAAGTTTCGCTCAGCTGGACATTTCACGTTATTCCATGGACCGAGCCGCAGCTGCGCGAACAGTTTGTCCGGGAAGCGGCATCCGAGAAGCCCGGTGTTGACCGACCGCCCTGACGTGGGAGAACAGTCGCTTCCTGCAGAGGCCTGGCACGAGCGGCATGGTGCTCCGCATTCCGGAACGACAACGCTATCGTGAGCTCGGCGTCTTGGCAGCAAGCGCCATGACCGAAGCAATGCTAGCCGCGCGGCCCGAATGGTCCGAGTATCAGGTGGCGGGGGCAGGTGCCGCTGCATTATGGAGGCGCGGGATTGAGCCCGCGCTGATGCTGGTGGCCGGCGAGCAGCGCCTGCCGCGGTACCGCCACCCGACCCCGTCTCAGGCGGCGGTCGGCCAGTGCGCAATGCTGGTGTTTTGCGCGCGACGCAATGGCTTGTACGCCAACCTGACGCGCTTTGTAAGCTTTGGGAAAGCCTCGAGCCGCCAGCACGACATCATGGCGGTCGAAGCCGCGGCTCTGGCGGCATGCATGCCGGGCCAGCGGCTGAGCGCGGTGTACCGGGCGCTGGAAGATGCCTACCGCCGTACCGGTGAACCCCGGGCGATCCGTCAGCACCATCAGGGCGGCATCACCGGCTATCTGGCGCGCGAGCTGATTGCTGCGCCAGCCACGAGTCTACCGCTGGCATGCGGCATGGCAGTCGCCTTCAATCCGAGTTTTTCCGGGATCAAGATGGAAGACACATTTCTTCTGGAAGAGGGGGGATTGGAAAACCTGACATGCGACCCGGCTTGGCCTGCGGCGAATGTGGAAGGCCGGCTCCGCCCGTTGTGGCTGGAGGTCGACATGATCGGCATCGAGGATTTTTTCGACGGCGCTCCTGACGTGCATAGCATCGGCGCCAGGCCGCGTCAACCTGCTGGGCGAGCACACCGACTACAACGATGGCTACATGCTGCCGGTGGCTACGCCGCAGCGCACCGGGGTGGCGCTGGCGCGATCAGCACAGACGAGCACGTTCTAGTTCTACTCGGAGACTCTGGCGACAGACCGTGCGGCTTCGCCGCGCGACGAGCAGCGCGCCGCAGGGCTTCGGCAGCTATATCGAAGGCTGCATCCGCGCTGCTGGAGGCAGCGCGGCATCGAGGTTCCGCCGCTGCGCGTCTATGTGCATTACCGACCTGCCGGTTGGCGCCGGCCTGTCGTCGTCGGCGCGCGCTCGAGGTGGCCACGCTGCGCGCGCTGCGCAGCCTGCTCAGCTTCGAACTCGACGACGTGGCGCTGGCGCTGCTCGCGCAGCGCGCCGAGATCGACTACGCGCAGGTCAACTGCGGCATCATGGACCAGATGGCGTCCAGCCTGTGCCGACAGCGAGCACATGCTGTTCATCGACGCCCGCACGCTCGAGCCACCGGCTGGTGCCGCTGCCGCCGGCCAGCGAACTGATCGTGATCGACTCCGGCGTGCCGCGCACGCTCGCCGGCCAGCAAGTACAACGAACGCCGCGCCGAGTGCGAGGAGGCGGCGCGCAAGCTGGGCGTGCAGCGCTGCGCGACGTCACCGATCCGGCGGCGGTGGAGCAGCTGCCGCCGTGCTGCGCCAGCGCGCGCGCCACGTGGTGCAGCGAAAACCTGCGCGTGCTGGCAGCGTGCAAAGGCGTCGACGCCGAGCGCTTCGGCGAGCTGATGAACGCATCGCACGCCAGCCTGCGCGACGACTACGAAGTGTCGATCCGATGAACTCGACGAACTGGTGACCGAGACGCTGCGCGCGCATCCGGGTGTATTCGGCGCGCGCCTGACCGGCGCCGGCTTCGGCGGCGCCTGCGTGGCGCTGTGCCGAACGGCCGCTGGCAGCGCCGCCGCGCCGCAGTCACGGCAGGCCTACAACAAGGACAGGCGTCAGGGCCGGATCGCTGATTCCGCCGCAAAACCAAGAGTTCGAGGGAAAACAATGAGCCAGTTCGAGTATCCCCGACCGCAGCTGGTGCGCGACAACTGGCTCAACCTGAACGGCAAGTGGCGATTCCGCTTCGACGACGACGAGCGCTACGGATGCCGGCCGACGTGACCGAGCTGGACCGCACGAGATCAACGTGCCGTTCGCGCCCGAGACCGACGGCGAGCGGCATCGGCGACACCGGCTTCCACCGCGCCTGCTGGTATCGAGCGCGAATTCGACCTGATGCCGGCCGAAGGCCGCGCACCATCCTGCACTTCGGCGCGGTCGACTACTCAGCCACGGGTGTGGGTCAACGGCCAGCTGGTGGCCGAGCACGAGGGCGGCCACACGCCGTTCCGGCCGACATCACCAGGCGCCTGAAGGCCGACGGCCGGCAGATCGTGACCGTGTCCGTGCCGAGGACGACCCGGCCGACCTGGCCAAGCCGCGCGGCAAGCAGGACTGGCTGCTCGAGCCGCACTCGATCTGGTATCCGCGCACCACCGGCATCTGGCAGACCGTGTGGGTGGAGCAGGTCGCCGCGCACCTACATCCAGCCGCTGCGCTGGACGCCGATCTTCGAGGACTTCGAGATCGGCTGCGAGGTGTTCGCCGGTCGGCGACATCCAGGACGACCTGTTCGTCGAGGTCAAGATCTGGCACGGCGACACAGCTGCTGGCGGACGACCACTACAAGCTGCTCGGTCGGCGAGGCCAACCGCAAGATCGCGCTGTCCGACCCCGGCATCGACGACTCGCGCAACGAGCTGCTGTGGAGCCCGGAGCGTCCGACCCTGCTCGACGCCGAGGTGACCCTGCGCTACGGCGACCGGGTGCTCGACCGGGTGCGGTCGTACACGGCGCTGCGCTCGGTCGCGATCAACCGCGACCGCTTCATGCTCAATGGCCGTCCCTATCCCCTGCGCCTGGTGCTCGACCAGGGCTACTGGCCCGAAACCCTGATGACGGCGCCGTCCGACGAAGCTCTGCGCGACGTCGAGCTGGCCAAGGCGATGGGCTTCAACGGCGTGCGCAAGCACCAGAAGATCGAAGACCCGCGCTACCTGTACTGGGCCGACAAGCTGGGCCTGCTGGTGTGGGAAGAGATGCCGTCGGCCTACCGCTTCACTCCCAAGCGATCACGCGCATGGTGCAGCGAATGGACCGAGGCGATCGAGCGCGACTACAGCCACCCCTGCATCATCGTCTGGGTGCCGTTCAACGAGTCGTGGGGCGTGCCGAACCTGACGCTCGACCCAGGCGCACCGCAACGCGGTCGAGGCGCTGTACCACCTGACGCGCACGCTCGACGCGACCCGTCCGGTGATCGGCAACGACGGCTGGGAAGCCTCGGCCACCGACATCCTCGGCATCCACGACTACGACTGCGATCCGGAGCAGTTACGGACGCGCTATGCGATGACGGACCGGTGCAGCACGCTGTTCGACCAGCGCCGTCCCGGCGGGCGCATCCTGACGCTGGACGGCTTCCCGCACCGCGGCCAGCCGATCGTGCTGACCGAATTCGGCGGCATCGCGTTCGATCCAAGGCGAAAGATACTGACGCGCACCTGGGGCTATACCCGTGCCCATACGGCCGAGAGCCTGCTCATCGCTGTACCGAACGCCTGCTGGAGGTGGTCAACACCCGGGACATGTTCAGCGGCTTTTGCTACACCCAGTTCGCCGACACCTTCCAGGAAGCGAACGGCCTGCTGAACGCCGACCGCACGCCCAAGCTGCCGCTCGAGGTGATCAGCGCGGCGACCCGCAACGTCCCGGTTGAAAACGTGGGCAAGCCTCGCGCTCAAAAACCCGCTTAAGGGGACATTGATGGCTGAGCCCAGTTTGTCTGCAGCCCCTTTCCTCAGCTTCTGGCAGGCGGACGACGAGGGTGCCGACCACATCAATCGGGCGCAGCGGGCCTTGGCCAGGAGCGAGGTCATGGGCCACCTGGATCGGGTGTGCGAGGATTACCGGAATCTGTCCCGCTGTGGCATCCGTACGGTGCGGGAATCGATCGGCGGGCGCCTGACGGAAAAAAATGCGCAATTCGCTTTCGCGGCAATCGAAAGTCGTGCGCGGGCGGCCCGGAAGTAGGGTCTGCAAGTCTGCTGGATCGCCGACCTCGTATAGGCCGCCTGCCCGACCTTGTATGCGGCCGGCGGTGCCTTTCCACGTCGTTGTCTGGCAGCAGCGTCGACGTGAGCCATTTCGAACGGGCGTGCCCAGGCGGCGCCGGCCCTGGTGAAGTGGTGGCGATCGCGGCCGACGCCGGCGGCTTCATTGCCGCCTGCGATGGCGCACTGGCGGCGCCGGCGGTGGAAGCACAATGCGCAACCAGCCCGGACTTTGAACAGGCCAATGCCGCCCCGGTCTCCGCTCGAAGGGCAAGCCGCACATGAAACCGCATATTCTCGTGGTCGGAGGGGCCGGCTACATCGGCTCGCATATGGTCGAGCGGCTGGCGCGCGCCGGCTATGTTCCGGTCGTGCTCGACGATCTGTCGCAAGGGCGGCGCGAAGCGGTTGCAGGCTAGCAACGGATCGCCTGCGACCTGGGTGAAGCGAGTGCGGTCGATGGAGTGAGGCAGGCGTTTTCCTTTGCCGCCGTCATGCATTTCGCCAGCTTCGTCCAGGTCGGCGAGTCGGTGGCGATGCCGGCCAAGTATTACGAAAACAACGTCGGCAATACGATACGGCTGCTGGATGCGATGGTGCGGCACTATATCGGCCATTTCATTTTCTCTTCGACCGCCGCCATTTTTGGCGATCCGCAATACGTTCCTATTGACGAGCAGCATCCGAAGGCGCCGATCAATCCCTACGGCCGCTCAAAATGGATGGTGGAGCAGATCCTGGCCGATTTCGACCGGGCGTATGGGTTGCGTTCGACGTCCTTGCGTTATTTCAACGCCGCCGGCGCCGATCCGGACCATGGCCTGGGTGAGTGCCACGATCCCGAAACCCATTTGATTCCGCTGGTACTGCAGGCAGCGAGCGGCCGGCGTCCCGCCATCACGGTTTTCGGTCGGGACTATGTAACGCCGGACGGTACCTGCATACGCGATTACATCCATGTGCGGGATTTATGCGAAGCCCACTTGCTGGCGCTGGAAAAGCTGTTCGCCGGCGGTCAGAGCCAAAGCTATAACCTTGGCAATGGCAATGGATATTCGATTCTCGAAGTGGTCCATGCGGCGCAGCGGGTGACCGGACGTCCCATCGCGCAGCAGGACGGGGCGCGCCGCGCCGGCGACCCGCCCCGGCTGGTGGCGGATGCCGCGCTGGCCCGGCGCGAACTCGGCTGGCAGCCGCAGTTTGCCGATATCGATCTCATCATCGGCGATGCGTGGCGCTGGGAGCTTCAGCACTTCTGACACCCTCCGGGAGCCACTAGCGCCAAGCGTTTGGCCAGTGGATGGCCGCTACGATTATGTATGTGACAAGTCCGCCAATAGGAGCGGCCTGTGTTCAGGAGGTGCGATGGCCATTGCCGAGTGCATTCCATCTTGTAATGCCGGCTTCTGCCGGTCAAGACCGAAGAGCCGAGACCACATCGAATTACCTCAGCAATTGAAAGCGGTTTGATTCGAATCAAGAATCCGGAATGCCGATGCGGCAAAGGCGACAAAGCAAAGTGCGGAATGAGAAATGCGCAGATTCAAATTTTTGGGAAATCGGTGATCGAATCCATGGTGTTCGCATGGGAGCAGGAATATACTCCATTATTGAACTCCATTATCGCATATAAATATTAAGTATTTTAATATACTCCTGATGGTTACTATTTATATGACACGATAGGCGAGACGCCTGGTTGCCTTTTGCCGGCGCCGCTTTGCATGGAACGGGTAAAAGTGCCACGACGCCTCACCGCACCTCGCCTGAAACCATTGAGCCAGCCAGTTTATTCAAGGAGAGTTTGATGAGTGCCAGCCTTCCCATCGATCACCCGCAAGAGCATGTTCACGCGCATCCGCATGGCTGGCAACGCTGGCTGTTTGCCACCAATCACAAGGACATCGGCACGATGTACCTGTGCTTTTCTTTCGCCATGCTACTCGTCGGCGGTGTGCTGGCGCTGCTGATCCGCGCCGAACTGTTCCAGCCCGGCTTGCAATTTTTCGCGCCCGAACTGTACAACCAGTTGGTAACCATGCACGGGCTCGTGATGATTTTCGGCGCCATCATGCCGGCCTTCGTCGGTTTCGCCAACTGGATGGTCCCGCTGCAGATCGGCGCCTCCGACATGGCGTTTCGCGCGGATGAACAACTTCTCGTTCTGGCTGCTGCCGGTGGCCGGTCTCTTGCTGATCGGATCGTTCCTGGTGCCGGGTGGCGCCAGCGGTAGCGGTTGGATGTTCCCCGCTGTCGCCCAGATGCTAGGATTCGATCTTCAACTCAGGGGGGCTTGTCGATGAGGGGCGCCATATATAAAAAATAAAAGCGGGTATCGGAAGCGATGACACCATCTGCACCCCCCCCGCGCCGATGCGGTTTTAGGGCATGCATTGCGGCTCTTGCGCAGGCTGGCTTGCAGCGGGCAATAGCTGGCCGCATGCAATCTGTAACAAGAATATCGGCACGCTATAACGAATGTGCGCGCATGGTTTTTCTGTCCAACTGCCGCGCAGCATTGCAGGGAATAGAGCAAAGGTCTCGGACAACCGGGAGCGGATGTCATGCCTTCAATCGAAATGCAGGAGTGGCTGTTGAAGCCGAATTGCTCTCTCGCGCCGCGCCAGCTGGCATTGGCCTATGCGCTCCTGTTCTGCCTGTCGTTTGCTGTCGCTGCAGTATGCTTGCTGAGCGGCGCATGGCATGTATTTTTCTTCACGATGCTGGAAATGGGAGCGGTCGCGCTGGCGTTTTTGCACTATGCGCGGCATGCGACGGATCAGGAGCATATCGCCTTAAGCGACGCCGGCCTCCTGGTGGAGCAAGTCCGGGCCGGCCGGGTCCGGCAAATCCGGCTGGATCCCTACTGGACGCGGGTCGACATCCCGCGCCACCCACGAGATTTGATCGGCCTGGAGGCCAATGGCGTCAAGATCGCGCTGGGACGTTACGTCACGCAAGAAAAACGGCGCCAGATTGCCCGCGAGCTGCGCGAAAAATTACAGTCCGGCTGGCATATGCAGGCGCCGGCCTACGGTTTTGCCGGTGCTACACCCTGAATTCTGCCAGCAAGAAAAATTGCACAATCGAGCTCTTGAAAACAGGCTGAGGATGCATATATTGACAATGTCTCCTCCGATTCCATGAATTGGACTTTGCCCGCCGCCGCAAGGCGTGCGGGCTTTTTTGTGCCTTCCTGTCCAATGTCAAACTGCCGTCATGCCGGCTTGATAAGGTCGAGGCCTGCTTTCGCAGAACCTAGCTTCGCGGCTACCACCGGAGCCGGCGGTCGAGAAATATACCGGCACCAATTCATGGCCTGTTCTTGGCGAGGGGATCGGGCGACCTGATCTAAAGCCCTCACTGTCGCGTCCGTCAAGCGTCATGCCGGTCCAGCCAAGATCGGTTTATGGCACGGCGCCTATATACCGCGGATCGGGAGAAACGTAGGCGCGTACCGTATGGTCCAGTATGCCGGGCGGTGCGACTTCGTTGAGATCGAAGGCCCTTACCGTCCGTGCAACCAGAAAGTGCCAGGCAAATTCCCGGTCGCCGGAGACGAATCGAATGATTTCTCCGCCTTCCACGTTCACATAGTTGGTATTCGGCGCAATCGGAATGGTCCGCACCGCTGCTTGCGGCGGCGCTGCCATGCCGTATAGATCGACATAGCTGGTCCTCGTCACACAGCCGGGGAGGGTGGCTGTAAGCAGGAGTGAGGCAATTGCCGCAGAAAAAAATGAAAATTTCATGGGATCCTCCCGGCGCGCGTGACATGTCGATTGCACATTGAAAGAGAAGTATTGCACAACGATTGTTCCGCTGCCGATGCAATCGCGCCACTCCAGGTCGGCCTCCATGGCGGCATGAAATCTCCAGCGGCCGGACAGTGTTTTTTTGCGTTCAGCTCGCTTGCTCTCATTATTGCCGACAGTGGCGATAGGGCATAGGCTGAGGCAAGCGCCGAAGCGTCGCGCGGTGGAGGGGCGCCAGGGCCAGATATTCAAGGCGAGCCAGGCAATCGGGATTCTTATGCTCATCTGCGCCATGTCAAAGTGCGGTCATTTCATCTTGATAAGATTGCGTCCTGCTCATGCGGCGCCTAGCTTTCAGAGCTACCACCGGAGCCGGCGGTCGAGAAATATACCGGCACCAATTCCTGAGGCCGCTCCATGACAAGGGCGGTCTTTTTCGTTCTCAATGGAAAATCATAGTGTCGGAGACCATCATGAAATCGCTACTCGCACTTATCGTCTGCGCATCCGCTCTTTTCGGCCCGGCGCTGGTCCACGCCGAGACTGCGCAACAATCGAAAATGACCCAATGCAACAAGGACGCCGCGGGTAAAACCGGAGATGAACGCAAGGCCTTCATGAAAGACTGCCTGTCGGCCAAGCCGGCGCCCGCCGCCAAGATGTCTCAGCAGGAAAAGATGAAGACCTGCAACGCCGATGCTGCCGGGAAAAAGGGCGACGAACGCAAGGCGTTCATGAAAGAGTGCCTGAGCAAGTAAAGCGTATCCGCATTGCGCTAGCCCAGCCCGCCACGTGCGGGCTTTTTTGTGCCACCGCTTCGAGCGCGGACGTTTCCTCCATCCTGGTTGGAAATCCAATCAGTGGATCGCAATGGCAGTAGGCAAATGCTTTTCCAGTAAAATCCTTTGCCTGTTAAACCGGCATCTTGCAATTGAGCAAACCAGGCAGAAACATGAAAGTCGAAGTCCTTCCTTACAACCGCCTGTGGCCGGTGCTGTTTGAATCCGAACGTTCGGCCATTCAAAACGCTCTCGGCCATGTCGTTTTGAAATTGCATCACATTGGCAGCACTGCGGTTGAGGGCCTTGCCGCCAAGCCCATCATCGACATGATTCTGGAAGTTCACTCACTTGCGAGCCTCGATCAGGCAACGTCTGCGCTGGAGTGCTTGGGGTACGAGGCCATGGGCGAATTCGGCATCCCCGGAAGAAGATATTTCCGCAAAGGCGGCTTCCACAGAAGCCACCAGATTCACGCCTTTCAGAGCGGAGACCCGAATATTCATCGCCACTTGGCTTTCCGGGACTACCTGAATCATTTTCCTGAAGTCAGACAAGAGTATGGCGCGCTCAAGGCCAGGCTCGCCTTGGAATTTCCAGAAGACATAGAGGGCTATGGTGACGGCAAGGATGCTTTCGTCAAACTGCATGAGGCCCATGCCTTGGCGTGGAGGTGCGGTTCAAAATAGCCCTCAGCGAAGGCTGGTTCTTGTGCATCTTCTGCCGTTTTTGGCCAGGCGTGCTTGCATATCCGCCAGAAACAACAAAGCCCAGTCCGGGGACTGGGCTTTGCGTTTGAAACTTTTGGGGTGGCCGATGGGGCTCGAACCCACGACAACAGGAATCACAATCCTGGACTCTACCAACTGAGCTACGGCCACCACTGGATAAAACTTGCGGAGACTGTCGCGATCGCAACAGTCAGGCAAGAACGCGATTATACAAACTTTGCGTCGCTGTGGCAAATTGAAATACGGAGCCCGTCGAATGGTTTACGCTGTCCGCGCGATCCCGGCAACAGGAGGCGTCCATTGCAGCAGGTTCGAAAAGGCGTCTTCCAGCACGGACGCATGACCGCTGGTGAAGGCCTGCATCGCTCCGGCGTGTTTTCCCGGCCGTTGAAGCCGGTTCTTGGTCAGCAAACGGATCAGTTGGCGGCTGACCGGTTCGCCGGTATCGAGGATGCGGATCGGGCGTGCATCCAGTTGGCGGATGCTGTCCTCGATCAGGGGCTGGATGAAGGGATAGTGGGTGCAGCCGAGGACCAGGGTATCGGCGCCGCGCTCAAGCAGGGGAGCGATGTAGCGCTGCACCAGTTCGGCGGTTGCCGGCGAGCGCAGCTCTCCTTTTTCGATCTGATCGGCCAGGCCGGAGCACGGCTGCAGCAGGAACAGGGTGTTGGTGTCGGCGGCGATCCGCTGGTGCAGCAGGGCGAATTTTTCACTGGCGAGCGTGCGACTGGTCGCCAGGACGCCCACCACACCGCTGCGCGACAACAAGGCGGCCGGTTTCAGGCCGGGTTCGACGCCGACCAACGGCAGCTCGGGATAATGCCGGCGCAGCGCCACAATTGCGGCCGCGGTGGCGCTATTGCAGGCGATCACCAAGGCCTTTGCGCCGCGGGCGCGCAAAAATTCGACGATATGAAACGAGCGATCGAGAATCAGGGATTCCGGCTTGTCGCCGTAGGGCGCGAAGCCGGAATCCGCAAAATACAGCAGGTCTTCGTGCGGCAGCGCTGCGCGGATATGGCGCAATACCGACAGACCGCCGACTCCCGAGTCGAAAACGCCGATGGGGCCGTCACATCCCATCGGGGCTTCCCCGGCGGGATGGCTTAACCTGCATGCGAATGTCCGGCATCAGCCCTGTGTGACCGGGATGCCGCTGAGCGACGTGGCGGCGATCCGCTTCTGCCATTCCTTCGGGCCGGTTTCGTGCACCGAAGTCCCTTGGGCATCGACTGCGACCGTGACCGGCATGTCCTGGACGTCGAATTCGTAGATGGCTTCCATGCCGAGGTCTTCGAAGCCGACCACGCGCGCGGTCTTGATCGCCTTGGATACCAGGTAGGCGGCGCCGCCGACCGCCATCAGATAGGCCGACTGGTGCTTGCTGGATCGGCTTCGATCGCCACCGGGCCGCGCTCGGCCTTGCCGATCATCGCGATCAGGCCGGTTTGCTCCAGCATCATGTCGGTGAACTTGTCCATGCGGGTGGCGGTGGTCGGGCCGGCCGGGCCGACCGCTTCGTCACGCACCGGATCGACCGGGCCGACGTAATAGATCACGCGATTGGTGAAATCGACCGGCAATTTCTCGCCCTTGGCCAGCATGTCCTGGATGCGCTTGTGGGCGGCATCGCGGCCGGTCAGCATCTTGCCGTTCAACAACAAGGTCTGGCCCGGCTTCCAGGACGCCACTTCTTCGCGCGTCAGGGTGTCCAGGTTTACGCGTTTGGACTTTTCGACGTCCGGCGTCCAGTGCACGTCCGGCCATTCGGACAGCGCAGGCGGGTCGATGTAGGCCGGGCCGGAGCCGTCGAGCACGAAATGCGCATGGCGCGTGGCGGCGCAGTTCGGGATCATGGCGACCGGCTTGGAAGCCGCATGGGTCGGGTACATGCGGATCTTGACGTCGAGCACCGTGGTCAGGCCGCCCAGCCCCTGGGCGCCGATGCCGAGCGCGTTGATCTTGTCGCACAGCTCGATGCGCAGCTCCTCGGTCTTGTTTTGCGGGCCGCGCTGCTTCAGCTCGTACATGTCGATGTCTTCCATCAACACTTCCTTGGCCATCAGCATCGCCTTCTCGGCGGTGCCGCCGATGCCGATGCCCAGCATGCCGGGCGGGCACCAGCCGGCACCCATGGTGGGCACGGTTTTCATGACCCAGTCGACCAGCGAGTCGGAGGGGTTGAGCATCACGAACTTGGATTTGTTTTCCGAACCGCCGCCCTTGGCCGCCACCTGCACGTCCACGGTATTGCCCGGCACCAGTTCCATGTGCACCACGGCCGGCGTGTTGTCGCGGGTGTTCTTGCGCTCGAACTGCGGGATCGGCGACGACGGAGGCGCGCAGCACGTTGTCCGGGTGGCTGTAGCCACGCCGTACGCCCTCATTGACCGCATCGGTGATCGAACCCTTGAAGCCTTCGAAGCGCACCTCCATGCCGATCTTCAGAAACACGTTGACGATGCCGGTGTCCTGGCAGATCGGCCGCTTGCCCTCCGCGCACATGCGCGAATTGGTCAGGATCTGCGCGATTGCATCCTTGGCGGCCGGGCTTTGCTCGGTCTTGTAGGCGCGTGCCAGGTGCTGGATGTAATCCACCGGATGGTAGTAGCTGATGTACTGCAGCGCAGCGGCTACCGATTCAATCAGGTCTTCTTGTTTGATGACGGTCATGGCGATTTTCAGTGAGGGTTGGCAAATTTTTCGGGCAAATCGATGCGAGGAATCCGGGGTGATCACGGAAACGGGGGCATCCGGCACAAATGAGGAAGTCGGCAGGTCGGAACGGAAAACCCTGGGGGACACCGGGTCGATTCACACAGGCCGCTGCCGCGACCGACTCCGCATTTTACACGCGCCGCCGGTCGCGGGCGGCGGCTTGACTGGCGCCTGACCGGCTAGTATTTTTAAGACGCGTTATCAATTCAAAAACACTTCAAGCCCGAGGCGGGATTTCAGCGGCCGCTTTTCCCGGAATATTGTTGACAAACAAATATGTAAGGCTTAAGTAAGTGTAAATGTATATGTTGAATGCCGATTATTCCTACTGCTAACTATTTTTCCGGAGCTGAGACCATGGCTGATATTGAATCCCCAAAACAGGAAAATCGTGTGTTCATGCCGCCCGCCGAGCTTGTGCAAAATGCGAGTATTTCCGGCATGGATACCTACAACGCTTTGCGCGCCGAGGCGGCACGCGATTACGAAGGATTCTGGGCCTGCCTTGCGCGCAAGAATGTCCAGTGGCATCGACCCTTTACCAAGGTCCTGGACGAATCGAATGCACCGTTCTACAAGTGGTTCGAGGACGGGCAACTGAATGTTTCCTACAACTGCCTCGACGTTCATCTGCAAAACGGCAATGCCGACAAGGTGGCGCTCATTTTCGAAGCCGACGATGCCGCCGTCACCAAGGTCACCTACCGCGAACTGCACCAGAAGGTCTGCAAATTCGCCAACGGACTGAAGTCGCTCGGCATCAAGATGGGTGATCGCGTCGTCATCTACATGCCGATGTCGGTCGAGGGCGTCGTGGCGATGCAGGCCTGTGCGCGCATCGGCGCCACGCATTCGGTGGTGTTCGGCGGCTTTTCCGCCAAGTCGCTGCAGGAGCGCATCATCGACGCCGGCGCGGTCGCCGTCATTACCGCCGACGAGCAGGTACGCGGCGGCAAGCCTCTGGCCCTGAAGGCGATCGTCGACGAAGCCATTCGCATGGGTGGCTGCACCACGCTCAGGAACCTGATCGTCTACCGGCGTACCGGCGGCAAAATCGACATGGCGGCCGGGCGCGACCTCTGGATGCACGAGCTGGCCGCCGACCAGTCGGCCGAATGCGAACCGGAATGGGTGAGCGCCGAGCACCCGCTGTTCATCCTCTATACCTCCGGCTCGACCGGCACGCCCAAGGGCGTGCAGCATTCCTCGGGCGGTTTCCTGATGTGGGCGGCGCAAACCATGCGCTGGTCATTCGACATCAAGCCGACCGACGTCTTCTGGTGCACCGCCGACATCGGCTGGGTCACCGGCCACAGCTATGTCGCCTACGGACCGCTGGCGGTCGGCACCACGCAGATCGTATTCGAGGGAATCCCGGTCTATCCGAACGCCGGGCGTTTCTGGGAAATGATCCAGCGCCACAAATGCAGCGTCTTTTATACCGCGCCGACCGCGATCCGCTCGCTGATCAAGGCCGCCACCGCCGACGAGAAAATCCATCCCAAGCGCTACGACCTGTCGTCGCTGCGCATCCTGGGTACGGTCGGCGAACCGATCAATCCGGAAGCCTGGATCTGGTATTACAAGAACATCGGCGGCGAACGCTGCCCGGTGGTCGATACCTGGTGGCAGACCGAAACCGGCGGCCACATGATCAACCCGCTGCCGGGCGCCACGCCGATGGTGCCGGGTTCCTGCACCTTGCCGCTGCCGGGCATCCAGGTCGCTATCGTCGATGAAGCCGGCAGCGAGGTGCCGAACGGGCAGGGCGGCATGCTGGTGGTCAAGCGCCCGTGGCCATCGATGATCCGCACCATCTGGAACGATCCGGAGCGCTTCAAGAAAAACTACTTCCCGCCCGAGCTGGGCGGCGCCTATCTGGCCGGCGACGGCGCCGTGCGCAACGACGGAAGCGGTTACTTCACCATCACCGGCCGCATCGACGACGTCCTCAACGTCTCCGGCCACCGCATGGGCACCATGGAAATCGAATCGGCGCTGGTGGCCAACCCGCTGGTGGCCGAAGCCGCCGTGGTCGGCAAGCCGGACGACACCACGGGCGAATCGATCTGCGCCTTCGTGGTCTTGAAGCGCAGTCGCCCGCTCGACGACGAAGCCAAGCAGATCGCCCAGGACCTGCGCAACTGGGTCGCCAAGGAAATCGGCCCGATCGCCAAGCCGAAGGAAATCCGTTTCGGCGACAACCTGCCGAAGACGCGCTCCGGCAAGATCATGCGGCGCCTGCTGCGCACGCTGGCGCGCGGCCGAGGAAATCACGCAGGACGTCTCGACCCTGGAAAATCCGGCGATCCTGGAGCAGCTGAAACAGGCGCGCTGAACGGCGGAATTGGCCGGCGTCGGGGAAGGGAAGGCGTCCTTCCCCCGGCAATTGCGATAGCCGCTCCAAAACCATCTTTGCTCAAGAGAATTTTGCTATAATCAGCGGCTTCGTGAAATCGAAGCAGGATTCAGGAGAGATGGATGAGTGGTTTAAGTCGCACGCCTGGAAAGCGTGTATAGGTTAATAGCCTATCGGGGGTTCGAATCCCCCTCTCTCCGCCAGAGACATAACGCTTTGAAAATCAAGGGGTTAGAGAAGTTCGAGGCGATGCAAACCGTACTAATGCCACATCCGTTGTGGTACTGAAGAGGCTCCAGAGATGGGGCCTTTTGTGTTTCTAAGCCTCCCGGCTTTTCCACTTTGATGTTCCCCAGTTCAGTGGGCATTCCAATTGGCCGGCGGTTGATATTTCAGTGGGCATTCCAATTGGCCGGCGGTTGATATTTCGAAAGCTGGCGCAGCCGCATAGTGAATAGATGAGTGGCGCCGCTGCCGGTGGTAAAACATTTCCATACTGGCTGTTTTAGTGCGCCGGTACGCTCTTCCCGCTCAAACTCGAGCTTCCGTTTGCGAAACTGGCTGACCAGATGCCGCCAGGCTCACGCGCAATCTGCGCTTGCGGTCGGTCACCAGTTGCTGCCAATCGTACGGCTTCCAGCTTGAACTCTCGACTGTATCGCTTGTATTCCTTGCATGTCCTAAGATATTTCCAAGAGACCTATCAGGGCCCGTTGGTGTGCCCCTCAAATGTGGGGAAGTCCAGCTCAGTCCTTCTCAAACTTGTCCCTTGATGTATCGGGTTCGCTCACTGACCGAGTGGTAACGGCCACTGCAAAGCACTTCCTTGAACCAATACGTAGCGCCGCATGCGCTCGGCGGGGTAGTGGCACGGACCTCAGCGCACGCAAAAAATGCAGTTGGCCGCGCAAAAATCTACAGCAAAATTTAGGTCGGGCTGCTCATAGGAGTCTTGTTGGGCAATAATGCGGCCCCGACAACAATGAAGAAGAATGATGTTTCGATTGGTTTTACTGGCTAGCCTGGCGCTTGCAACCACGGGATGCGCCATGACGAACACTAGGCGGTTGGGTCCGAAGGGCCGTCCGGTCCATTACACCAACGGTATGATCAGTTCATCCATGCGGGCAAGGCAGGCGATCTTTGACCATCCGGTTACAACATACTGATGGGTCCACAGCGGACCACACCGATCGATTGGGAACGGTCGAGTGCAAAGGACCGTTCCGGCTGCTTGCTGTTCGGCGGTTCGAAATAGTAAATTGCCTTAGCTGCACTGCACGGTCAATGGCTTTAAGTACCACCATACAGCAGGTTGTTCTTATGCTTATGCTATCTATGTTTAGGACTAGTTAGCGGGTTTGGTCTCATTGGAAATGGATGCAGGCGTAGGAGATACACCTTTTGGTGTTTCTGCGGCTTTAGCCGCCACTGCCGCTGCCGTGAAGTTAAGGAATGCTTTGGCTTGCTCGTTGTGCTGCGCAACTTGTTCGATGCGTGCCCATACCTGAGGAAGCCACTTGGGACGGTATTCCTCCCGCATGCCATACAGGTCCTGAGCGGCGAAGCGATGCTTCTCAAGGAGCTTGCCAGAGTTGCGCCAACCATCAGCAACGCGGAACATGGCCTCATCCGGTTTGCCAGGGCAAACTTTGCGGTTGATGATGAAGGCTTGGCCTGCCGTTTTATCCGGCTCGGGTGGATTAACCGTCTCGATGTCGCCGTGTTTGATGGTCTCCGGCCAATCGCGTACGTACGGTACCATCACCCCCAAATATTTGCATTTGCTGTCGTCACGCCACCACTCTCTATGCATGCTGATAGCTGTAACGGTGTCGCGATTTTCTGGTTCAACATGGACGTAGTCTGCATCTGAGGAGAGCGTGATATTTGAAGCCATCACGCCAACGAGAAACAAACCGTTCAGGATGTTGAGTGCGTCAAGCATTATTCCCCTTTGTTCTGAAGTGGGCGGCTAGCCATTTCACAAAAACTAACAATCGTAGGCCCTCGCCGCGCGCATGAGGCATTGAATTTTAAGAATGACGCACTGTTTCCGCAAGGAAATAGTGGAATTTCATGAGAAGTAAGTTCGACGACAGGATCGGACGATAGCTAACGGGCATCCTTAGAGATAGCCGCATGTACGAGGCAAAATTTTTCGCCAACGATTGCGACCGGGACCAGCCGATGGAGCGAATGCCGGAATCCGAGAGAGACGCTAGCCTGCGGTGATGGCGGCTTGGAACTGGGGGGCCTGTCCGAATCCTTAGCCGCGCGGCCGCTTTCTAGAGGGCATGCGGGAGAGATACCTGGCGTCGACCCAACCGCGATGACGCCGCGCCGAAACATTGCACCACCGGCGGTCCCGTGTGCACTGACGGATGCCAACCGACGTCCTCGCCGGCAGAACCGTGATGACATGAAACGATCGCCCCGGCCCCGCGCGCATGTTGACTTGCGCAAGCGTACGCCCGCTGGATGCAAATGCCGACAGCGGTGGAAAAAGTAGTAGCGCCAAAATGACAAAATATCGAACAACACGACGCGGGATCATAAATATCTCCTGTACTTAACATTTGATACTTACATCAACAGAATCACCCGTTGGACTCATTTGAGGCAGCACAAAGGTGGATTGAGTTCTTGGCATTACGCCCGGCGTTCTCTGCCGGAAATAAGCTGCTTGGGATGGCTTGGATGGGACGGATGTGGATTGCACGGCAGCGTGAAGGGGCAAAGGGTTCGGCCTGCAGGATGTAAGCGAATCGTTTCTCTTCCCCAGAAAATAAAGCCGCGCGGGACTTGTCCGCGTGCGGATACATCTCGTGAAGTGCCTTACCAAACATCGCGGGCGTAAAATTTATTTCGAATTTGGTAGTCGTATAAGAATAACAATGATTTGCAAGTACCTTCCTGTTGGGGTGGGGTGATTGGCGAAGACTGACAGTCGCCTGGGTCGCACTTTCACTACCACAAGGAGCTTGTATGAACAGCAAAACCATTATTTCATCGGTCATGGCTGTGTGTCTGACAGCAAGCGGCTTAGTGTTTGGCCAAGGCTATGAGCGTGATCGCGGTCACGACGAGCATATGCAGCGCGGACCGGGCGGAGAGCGCGGGCAGGCCGTACGACCGCGCGGCAACGAGATGCGGGCGCATGAAGAAAGGCACGAAGAGGGGCGCGGCGCGGGCCCAAGGCACGACATGTTCCGTGGCGGGCGTCTTCCCGATGAATACCGCAGTCGGCAATACGTCGTCGATGATTGGCGTGCACACCGCTTGAGTCGGCCGCCTCGCGGCTACCATTGGGTGCAGGTTGGGGCCGACTACGTTCTCGTCGGGGTCGCCACCGGCATCATCCTTGAGACCTTGCTCAGCAACCAATAATATTTAATGCCGGTAAATCCGGGTTTGCGTTTTTGCATGCGGACCGGATTTTTTCCATAGATCGATCTGTGCCGGGTAAAGCGTCTTCGCGGATCAGCGCGGAGACGCTTTTGTATCGGAGCGCTGTCGCACACGCTCCTCTGATTGCACCCCGAGTCACTTCCGATCTTCGGGATGGCTGGTCCCCAGTGCTTCGAGCAGCGGTCGCAGGGCATCGAGTTCCGAGCCGAATCCGCTCCAGTCTCCCGCCTTCAAGCGCTCGATGGCGCGATCGTAATGGGCGAGTGCCTCGCGCGCGCGGGCGTCCGCCGTGCCCCGGGGCAGCGCCGCCGCAGGAGTGGTCTCTTTGAAGAGCGCCGCCAAGGCTGCGTCTAAAGTTTCCTCCATCACCACGCGGTCGCCATAGGCGGCGATCACCCGCTTCAGTTCGGGCAGTTGGCCGGACTCCGCGCGCAGGTAGAGCGGTGAGACGTAGAGGATCGAGTTCTCGATCGGCACGACCTGAAGATGGCCGCGGATGACGCGCGAGCCCATCTGGTTCCACAGCGAGATCTGTTGCGAGATCTCGGTATTCTGCTGGATGCGTGCCTCGATCTGGAACGGTCCGTAGAGCAGCTTTTCCTTGGGGAAGGTGTAGACGATGAGCTTGCCGTAGTCGGGCGGATCGCAACGCGCCGCCAGCCAGGCGATCATGTTCTCACGCTGGCTGGGCACCATCGGCAGCATGAGGACGAACTCGGCACTCGGCTCTCCGGGGAGCCGCAGGATCATGTAATAAGGGGGCATCTGCGCCGCGGGGGCATTCCCGCCGCCGATGCCGGCCAGCTCGCGCGGAAACTGCCACAGGTCTTCACGGTTGTAAAAAACTTCGGGCGCTCCCATGTGGTAGGCGCGATAGAGTTGCGCCTGGATCGAGAACAGATCTTGGGGGTAGCGAATATGCCGCTGCAGGTCTTGCGGCATCGTCCCCAGCGGCTTGAATAGCCCCGGGAAGATGCGTTGGTAGGTCCGCAGGACTGGATCGGCAGGATCGCTGACATAGAAGTCGACCGTACCGTTATACGCATCGATCACCACCTTGACCGAGTTGCGGATGTAATTGGCGCCGTCGCCGATGCCCGGCGGCGCGTAGGGAAACCAGCGGCTGGTGGTGTAGGCGTCCTGCATCCAGAACAGGCGCCCATCGCTCGCGACGATGTAGGGATCGCGGTCGAGTCTGAGGAAGGGGGCGATCGTGCGCACCCGATCCTGGATGTTGCGGCGGAGCAGAATCCGGCTCTCGCCCGTGATGTAGCTGGTGAACAGGATATTGGGGTCTTCGAACTGCCAGGCGAAGAGGAGACGTCGCGCCAGACTGCCGATGGCGACACCGTCGCGTCCATCATAGACGCTGTAGGCGTTGTCCTTCCCCCTGGGATAGTCGAATTCGGGCACGCTGCCCTTGACGATGACGTAGTCCTTGCCGCCTTCACCGAAATAGAGGCGCGGTTGATGGAGGACCGGTCCACCGTTGGCGACCGGCGGGATATCCTGCAGATACAAGTAAGGCAAACCCTCCGTGGATTTCTCGGTGACCGGCGACATCACGACGCCATTGCCGTGGGTGAACAGAAGATGCAGATTCACCCAAGTTTGGGCA
Organism: uncultured beta proteobacterium; assembly: GCA_963706525.1. Taxonomy (GTDB): domain Bacteria; phylum Pseudomonadota; class Gammaproteobacteria; order Burkholderiales; family Burkholderiaceae_D; genus DATJCV01. The sequence goes on from CAVPMM010000001.1 coordinate 199,579, forward strand.
TTGGTCGTAAGCAAGGCAGGCTCCAATTCGCGCGCGGTCAACATCACCTGTCGGTAACCGGAGTCAAGCCGGTAGCGGTCGATGTCCACGGCGAAGAATTTGTAATAGGTCCTGATTTCCTGCAGCTGTGCATAGGTATCCATCAGCGGCTGCCGATCCCACAGGCGGATGTTGTCGATGGTCGCGCGATTGGCCTGCAGCGCAGCAAAATTCAGCCCCCGCTCGGCCGGAAACGGCTTCACCTCGATCTGCTCCAGGCCGTAGGCCTTTCGCGTCAATGCGATATTGCGCTCGATATACGGCATCTCCAGCTGCAGTTCATTCGGCTTGACATAGAAGCGCTGGAACAGCGCCGGGTAGATCAGGGCCAGCACGAACGAGCCGCCGAACACCAGCAGCACCGTGGCGGCGGGAAGTCGATAGTGCCGCCAGCGCGTGTTGGCCCATGAGGCGATCGAAGCAGCGCAGGCAAGGCCGACGAGCAGCCACAGGATCGGCAGCACCACGTGGACGTCGGTATAGCTGGCGCCGACCACGACGCCGTTGTCGCCATAGAGCAGTAGAAAGCGGTCCATCCAATAGGAGCAAGCCTTTATTGCGAAGAACAGAGCGAGTAGCGCCGAGCCGTGGACGCTGGCGGCGGGCGAGAGCCAATGTGGCCAGCGACTGGGTCCGATGTCGTGCCGCGTGCCGTAGATCACGCCGGCGATCAGCGTGCTGCATAAGACTAGCTGCAGCAGCCAATTCTTGAGCGCGATATAGGCAGGCAGCGAGAACAGATAGAAGCCAATGTCCTTGCCGAAGACAGGATCGCGCTGGCCAAACGGCACCTGACGCAGGAAGCGAAGCGCCAGGTCCCAATCCGAGATTTTGGTGGCGGCGATAAGCAGCCCCAACAGGATGGCGCCGGCAGCGATGCTGGCGCGCCAGGATATGCGCGGCGTGATTTCGTCCGCCAGTTCGCCCATGGACTCCGGCCTGCCAGGCGAAAAGTCGGCGACCACTCGCGAGCTCGAGACGCTACTGGCATAGCGATGCGCCAGGGCTCCCGACACCCATATCGCGGCCGTCGAAGCGGCGAATACAACGACAAACAGGAGCGCCTGGGCCGAAAGGATCGTCCAGAAAACGTCGGCGTAGCCGATCGAAGAGAACCACAACCAGTCGATCAGGAAGCCGGTGATGTAGTCGGCGACGATCAGGGCGGCGATGATGAGCGCGACCATGATCGCAATGCGTCTGACGCGCATGCCGGACATCACTCGCGACCGCATCGACCATGCTCCTTCGCCGGACCGTCACTCATTTGCGAACGGATGGAGTACAAGCTTCGCGCGGCTTATGGTTCCGCCGTTCGTTCAAGTCTTGGCCGGTCCCATTGGCCCAAGTTGGCGGCCGCCTCATAGCTGCTTTGCATGAAGTCGAGCAGCATCGCATCGGGCGATGGCGCTTGGCGCACGTCGTCATAGGGCAGGATGAACTCCCCTAGCGCGGTGAGGTAGGAAGCGTTTTTCGGGCGCACCGGCGCGGCGCTGAAACCATCCGGAACCGGGTAGGCGTAGGCATAGAACACCGGATAGGGAAGCTGCTCATTTCCCGGCCAAAACCCGCAGCTGGCCACCTCTTGCGAGTACGCATCGCGCATGATCCGGTCTGGGCAATTGGGGGCGCCGCCGGGATGGGGCGGCGCCATGCGTCCGGAAAAGCGCGTCACGGCAAGGTCGAAACTTCCCCAAAAGAAGTGCACCGGACTCGATTTGCCGACGAAGCGGCCACGAAATTCATTGAAGACGCGGCTTGCCTGCAGCAGCGCACGCCCGAAGCGCCCCGCATACTCCGCATCATACGAGGCGTGGACCTGATCTTGATCGAAGGGGATGGCGTCGACGACTTCATTCGGCGTGCGATGGATGCTGATCTCAAGGCCGAGTTGCGACAGCTTGGAGAACAGCTCGCGGTAAAAATCGGCGACCGAACGCGGCTGAAGCGCCATCGTTTTCAGTGCGCCATCGCTGGTCTGAATCAAGAGTCGGTGCTCGACAAAGTCGAAATCGATCTGGAAGGTACGCGTGCCATACGGCATGGCCAAGGTCGTCAGGCCGCGCGCCGTGGGGTAGAGCGTGACCTGCCAGGAGTGGTTGACCCAAGGCGTCTGCGCGAGCCGGATCTTGCCGACGATCTGGGTCCACATGTGCAAAGTCGCATAGGTGTCTTTCCAGCGCGCGAAGTCCAGGCTCGGCCAGGCTTCGGTCCGAGACGGAGCGTTCTTCACATTCGGATCAGGCAATTTCTCCTCCCGATACGCACCGATAGGCAAGTCGCTTCATTCTATCGGCCGCTGCTATTTGAAAATCCGCGCCGCACCAAATAAGCAAATTCGCTTGACCTTGCTCAATTGGCCGCCGATGGGCGGTTCAAAGCCGAATCGAGCCAAAAGGCCGTTCGCAGAGATCGATGTGATGTTCGGCAACATGGATTGCTCGCCTATTGGAATTGCGCAACCGACGTCGAAGCGCGGCATGCGGATGAAGAGCGTTAGCGGCAGCGTCACCACTTCGAATATCGCCGGCATGGCGGCGCACATTCATGAAGGTGCGATGGGCAAGAACGGGCTGGTGACCATTCCGCTGCAGAAAAAGTCCGATAACGAAGGGGGCGTTCCAGCCGGGGCAAAGCTGACCGTTGCGCAGTACAAGAACTGTGAGGCAGGCGGCCTCTATGTCAACGTGCATAGCTTGCAACACAAAGACGGCGAGTCCGCGACCAATTCAAGCCGTAAAGTTCACGGAAAGGGAGCCGCGCGCTTCCTTCTCAGTGGAAAAACAGCAGCCGCGTGGCGAAGGTGTAATCGGCCTCGGTCGCCATCAGTCCGACCAGCACCAGCAGGCACAAGGGCGGGACCAGGATCGCGTACACCAGCGCCAGCCGCTCCCAGGCCATGTGCATGAAGAACGCGACGATCAGGCCGGCCTTCATCAGCATGAACAGGATGATCAGGCCCCAGCGCAGATAGCCCTGGAAGTGGAAATAGTCGACCAGGTAGGACAGCGCGCTGAGGATGAATAGCAGCCCCCAGATCTTGAGATAGAAGGCGATCGGATGCTGCTGGCCGGTATCGGGAGTCATGCTGGGCCTCACCAGAGATAGAACAAGGCGAAAATGAAAATCCATACCAGGTCGACGAAGTGCCAGTACAGGCCGGCGATTTCGACGATCTGGTAGTTGGCGCTTTTTTCGTAGCGGCCGCGCAATAGGCGGACGGCCACCGTGATCAGGTAGATGACGCCGATCGTCACGTGCATGCCGTGGAAGCCGGTGATCATGAAGAAGGTCGAGCCGAACTGCGGCGCGCCGAGCGGATTGCCCCACGGCCGGATGCCTTCCTGGACGATCAGCTTGGTCCATTCGGTGGCCTGCAGGCCGACGAAGGTGGCGCCCAGGAGCGCGGTGACGAACATCAGGATGGCGGTGCGCGTGCGATTGCGCCGATAAGCGAAATTGACCGCCATCGCCATGGTGCCGCTGCTGCTGATCAGCACGAAGGTCATGATGGCGATCAGGAGCAGCGGCACTTCGACGCCGCCGATGGAGAGGCCGAACACCTTGCCGGGATCGGGCCAGGGCTGGGTGTTGGCGATCCGCACCGTCATGTAGCCGGTCAGGAAGCAGCTGAAGATGAAGGTGTCGGAGAGCAGGAAAATCCACATCATCGCCTTGCCCCACGACACCTGGAAGGCGCGCTGGTCGGACGACCAGTCGGCCACCAGCTGGCGCCAGATGCCGACGGCCGGCGCGGGTGTCTCGTGTGTGGCCGAAGGAATGCTCATGGGCTCACCTCGCCTTTTTATTAATTCGTGCCGCAGATGAAATTGACCACCGCCGGCGTCAGCCAGCCCAGCGCCGCGAACAGCACCAGCCAGACCACCAGCAGGAAATGCCAGTAGCGCGCGCAGAGCGCGATGCGCAGTGCGGTGCGGGCCGGATCAGCGCCTTGCCGCGCGCCGCGCGCCGTCACCGCCCAGCCGACCAGTCCGCCCATCACATGCAGACCATGCATCGCCGTCAGCAGGTAGAAGAAACTGCCGGCCGGATTGCCGACCGGCATGACGTGGCTGGCCTGCAGCGCCTGCCAGGCCGACAGCTGTACCGCCAGGAAGGCCAGCGCGCAGACGCCGCCGGCAAGCAGCAGGCGGCGCGCGCGCCGCGCCTGCATGGCGCGCGCCGCCGCGCTGGCTACTTGCAGCAGGATGCTGCCGGCGATCAGGAGCGCGGTGCTGAGCCACAATTGCCAGGGCGGGGCGAGCGGCGACCAGTCGCTGGCCGTCATGCGCATCGCATACGCCATCAGGAACAGCGAAAACAGGCTGGTGGCGACGCCGATGAACAGCCACAGTGCGACGCTGGCGGCGCTGAAACGGCCCGCGCCCCGGCGCACGGAGCCCACGCCGCCACCGCCGTGACCGGCGCGTATGCCGTTTGAGGAGACGAAGGCACTCATGCCGGCACCTCGCCGCGCGCCGGTGTTTCAAGGATATGGACTTCGGGCGGCGCATTTTGCGGGATGAAGTCCTGGGCCGCGCCCGGCACGCTGTAGGCATAGGCGCCGCGATAGACGACCGGCAGCTGCGGTCCCCAGTTGCCATGGGCCGGCGGTGTGGCCGGCGTCTGCCATTCGAGCGAGGCGGCGCGCCAGGGGTTGCTGTCGGCGCGGCGGCCGCGGAAGATGCTCCAGACGATGTTGAAGATGAATACCAGCTGGGCGGTCGCCACCACGAGCGCTATCACGGTGATGAAGGCGGACAGCGTCTGCGCCGATTGCGGAATGAACTGGTAGCCTTCGAAGGCGTAGTAGCGGCGCGGCATGCCAAGGATGCCGAGGTAGTGCATCGGAAAGAAGATCGCGTAGGTGCCGAGGAAGGTGATCCAGAAATGCAGCCGGCCGAGCCTCTCGTTCAGCATGCGGCCGCTGACCTTGGGGAACCAGTGGTAGATGCCGCCGAAGATCACCAGCAGCGGCGCCACGCCCATCACCATGTGGAAGTGCGCCACCACGAAATAGGTGTTGGAGAGCGGGATGTCGACGCTGACGTTGCCCAGGAACAGCCCGGTCAGGCCGCCGATCAGGAAGGTGCTGACGAAGCCCAGCGCAAACAGCATCGGCACCGTCAGGTGGATGTCGCCGCGCCACAGGGTCAGCAGCCAGTTGTAGACCTTGATCGCGGTAGGTACGGCGATGACCAGCGTGGTGGTGGCGAAGAAGAAGCCGAAGTACGGATTCATGCCGGACACGAACATGTGGTGCGCCCATACCACGACGCTCAGCACGCCGATCGCCAGCAGCGCCCACACCATGGTGCGATAGCCGAAGATACTCTTGCGCGCATGCACGCTGATCAGGTCGGAGACGATGCCGAACGCCGGCAGCGCCACGATATAGACCTCGGGATGGCCGAAAAACCAGAACAGGTGCTGGAACAGCAGCGGACTGCCGCCCTTGTATTCGGTGACCTTGCCCATCGAGATCAGCGCCGGCATGAAGAAGCTGGTGCCGAGCGTGCGGTCGAGCAGCATCATCACGCCGGAGACGAAGAGCGCGGGGAAGGCCAGCAGCGCCAGCACGGTGGCGACGAAAATGCCCCACACGGTGAGCGGCATGCGCATCAGCGTCATGCCTTCGGTGCGCGCCTGCAGGATCGGTGGTCACGTAATTCAAGCCGCCCATGGTGGTCGCCGCGATGAAGATCAGCAGCGACACCAGCATCAGGATGATGCCCCACTCGTAGCCGGGGGTGCCGGGCAGGATCGCCTGCGGCGGATACAGGGTCCAGCCGGCGCCGGTCGGGCCGCCCGGCACGAAAAAGCTGGTCAGCAGCACGATCACCGACAGCAGGTAGACCCAGAAGCTCAGCATGTTGAGGTAGGGGAACACCATGTCGCGCGCCCCCACCATCAGCGGAATCAAGTAATTGCCGAAGCCGCCGAGAAACAGCGCGGTCAGCAGGTAGATCACCATGATCATGCCGTGCATCGTCATGAACTGGTAGTAATGATTGACGTCGATGGCGGCGAAATGGCCGGGGAAGCCAAGCTGCAGCCGCATCAGGTTGGACAGCGCCAGCCCCACCAGCCCTACCAGGATCGCCACGCTCGAATACTGGATGGCGATCACCTTGTGATCCTGGCTCCAGATGTACTTGGTGACGAAACTGTGCGGCGCCGCATGCCCGCCGTCGTCGGGGATGTTCATGAGGTCCATCACTTGTTCTCCGTGCTGGCAGTCGGCGCCGATGCCGCCGGCTGCGTTCCATACGAGCGGATGTAAGCCACCAGCGCCGCCAGCTCGCCGTCGCTCATCTCGATCTTCGGCATGATCGGCGAGAAGCCTTTCACCACCCGTGCCTGCGGATTGCGGATGAAGTCGCGCAGATAGTCTTCGTCGACCTTGGCGGTGGAACCGTCGGCCATGGTTTCGGTCTTGCCGTACAGCCCTTTCCAGGTCGGCCCGACGCGGGGGCTGCCATCCACCGTATGACAAGCGACACAGCCTTTGGATTCGGAGAGCGCCTTGCCCTGGGCCACCAGCGCATCGGCGCCGGCACCTGGCGCCGGCGCCGTGCCGGCGCCGCCCGGGGCCATGGTCAGTGCAAACGTCGGCTGCCGTTTCAGCCATGCCGCGAAGGCCTTCTCGTCCTCCACCACGACATAGCCGCGCATGCTGTAATGGCCCACCCCGCACAGTTGCGCGCACAGGATTTCATAGCGCCCGGCCTTGGTGGGCGTGAACCAGAACGAAGTGACCATGCCGGGCACCATGTTCATGCGGGCGCGAAACGGCGGCACGTAAAAATCGTGCAGCACATCGAGCGAATGCAGCAGCAGTTTCACCGGCTTGTTCAGCGGCAAATGGACCTCGTTGCCGTCGATCAGGATATTTTCGCGGCCGACCGGATCGGCGGGGTCGAGCCCGAACGGATTGCCGGCGCTGACCAGGTTGACATTGGTGCGCCCCAGCTTGCCGTCGGCGCCGGGAAAGCGGAAGCGCCATTGCCATTGCTGGCCCAGCACCTCCAGCTCGAGCGCATCCGCCGGCGCCTTGATGTATTCGGCATAGACCAACAGGCCCGGCGCCAGCAGCGCCATGATGCCCAGCGTGGTGGCGCCGATCAGCCAATGCTCCAGTTTGCGGTTGTCCGGTTGATAGGCGGCGCGGCTGCCTTCGCGGTGGCGAAAACGCAGCAGCGTGTAGACGATGAAAAGATTGATGGCGACGAAGAACAGGCCGGTGATGACCAGGGTGATGATCAAGGTGTCGTCCATCTGCCGCCAGTTGGAGGCAAGCGGCGTCAGCCACCAGGGACTGACAAACTGAAACAGCAGCGCGGCGGCGACGATGACGATCAGTGCGACGGCCAAGGCCATATCGATTCTTTTCCTCGGCGCCATCGAACGCAGGATACGGCATCGATTCGCGGCCGCCGGCAGCGCCAGCCGGTCATGCCGCGCACAGCAAGAAACTAGCGGCGCCGGCCCTTATGCGGGGGCGCCGAGACAAGCTGCGGTGCGCGCCTAACGTTCCAGTTCGCGCCGTTCCAGCTTCCAGTACATGGCCGCCGCGGTCATGCCGAAAATCAGGTGGGCGACCAGCGTCGGCCAGCCGCGCAGCTCGGCGAACCACGGGAAAATACGTTCCATCCCGTAAAAGTTGAACAGGTAGACGATCACGCCGAACACCGCGCCCGTAAGCAGAATCATGCCGGCGCTCGAATCGAGATGGAACGGGGCGATGATGGCCGCCAGGATCATGCCCATCACGATGCCCAGCACATAGTGGGTGACCAGCGCCGCGACGACCACGGACCAGCTGAACTCGGCCGATTGCAGCACTCCCGGTCCCATCACGATGCCGGCAATCATGTGCGGCGTGGCCCACGGGCCGGCTCCGGTGACGGCGGCTGCCCACAGCAGCTCCAGGACCATCAGGACCGCGCCCGCGACAAAGCCGGAAGCCGCTGCCACCGGCCAATCGGGCAGGCGGCGCTCCCAATGATGCGAATGCATGTGAAGTTCCATACAACCTCCGGAATGGCGATGCCTCCGCCCATCCGCCGAGGAAGAGGGAGGCATCATGCAATGTCATGAATCCAGTTTAGTATGGATTTGGCAACATGCAATCCTGAACATCAGCTATTGGCGCTCATTTGCGGAGAGGGTGCAGGCGATAAAGGCCGCTGTATTGGCGACAGGAAATGAACAAGCTGCGGCGTTCACTCGACGCGCTACAGCAAGGGCCGTGGATCAAATTTCCAGCACGAATTCTGATGCAAGCTTGGAAGCAAACCGCATAGGGAGGCAGTCAGCCGGTACGGCGGCCTGGCGCGTCTCAGGCAAACGCTGCTTGCCGAGCGGGAGCTGCCGCGGAGTATCGTCTGTTTAAATATACTCCCGTAACATAGGCTCTATACCGCTCATGAAAAAACACAAGTTTCAATATACTCCTGAATTCAAGAGGGATTGGACGGGGCGGCGGTATGCATGGAAGCGGCGCGGCTGGGCATCCGGATGACGATGCAAGCCGTCCGTGCCCTGCGCATAGGAGTGAAGAAGGGGCCGCGATCGGCTTTCGCGCGCACCGGACAGACAGCCGCGCATGCAGCGGCAGCGCCGCCTCAGACGCTTACGACCAGTTGCGGATCGAACGCCGGATTCTCGGGCACGCCGGTGCGCGCGTAGCCGCGCGGATTGCACAGGACTCGCGTGTCGTGGATGCGGTAGTCGAAGCTGTCGTGCACGTGCCCGTGTATCCATAGGGACGGCTGCCAGCGGCTCAGTTGGGCGTCGAGATCGGAAATGAACGCGAGATTGACCGGCGAGCCGGCATATTTCGGATGAATGCTGCCGGGCGAGGGCGCATGGTGGGAGATCACCACCGTCGGGCCGGCAAACGGTTCGGCAAACCGGCTTTCCAGCCACGCCACCGACTGGTCGAACAACTGGCGTGAAGCGGCCGGCGTGAAAAGCTGCTCGGCCTCGTCGCTCAGCTTGATACGCGAAAAATCGCGGATGAACAGGCTGGCCTGCGCCATCAATTCCTCCTGCCGCTTCTCGTCCGGCTCCAGGCGGAAGTCCGTCCACAGCGTGCATCCGAGGAAACGCACGCCGCCCAGGCGCAGTTCGGAGCGGTCGAGCACATGGATGCGGCTGTCCGCGCTCAAGCGCAGCAGGGCATCCTGGGTGCCGGCCAGGCTGCCGCCGTAGTATTCGTGGTTGCCGGGGACATAGATCACCGGCTGCGGGAACTGCCTGGCCCATTCGATCGCCTGTTGGGGCCGCGCGATATCGCCGGCCAGGATGACAAGGTCGCAGTCGAGCGCCGGGACCGGCATATCGGCGACGCTCAGGTGCAGATCGGACAGTACGGCCAGGCGCATCGGGACTTCCTTTCCATGAAGGGACTCTGGCCACGCAGGTCGCCGCCCAAGAAAGCGCCGCCCGGCGCGAAGGGCACTTCGCCCTTCGCGCCGGGCGGCCGCCGGACTGCTTACAGCGACTTCAGATACTGCGCCAGGTCGGAAATTTCGGCCGCGGTGAGGCCGAGCGACATTTTGCCATTGTAAGCCCTGACCACATCCTCCAGCGTGGCGGCGCTGCCGTTATGGAAATACGGCGCATGTTGCCAGACGCCGCGCAAAGGGGCGGTCCGATACATCTTGGTGGCGCTGCGCGAGGCATAGCTGGGGGCGCCATTCGGCTCGGGTTCGCTGGCGACTTCGCTGGGCAGATGCAGCCGCAGGTTGGCGTCGGTGAACTCGGCGCCGCTGTGGCAGGTGGCGCAGCGGCCGGTGGTGGCAAAGATCAGCTTGCCGCGACCGGCGGCGGCGACGTCGAAGCTGCCGGCCGGCGGCGTCGGCGCCGCCAACGACAGCTGGTAGGCCTGCAGCGCCGGCAGCTTGGCGCTGATCAGGTCATCCGTGCCATTGGTGACCTTGACGCCGGTGCGCGCATCGGAGAAGCTGCCGTGCCCGCCCATCTGGGTGACGCCGACATAGCGGTTCCAATAGGCGATATCCTCGCCGTCGCCGGTCGAGGTGATGCGGTGGATGCCGTTCAGGCCGTAGGCAGGCGGAATCACCTGCGGACCGTTCTTGCCGTCGAAGTTGAAGCGCGGATCGTATTTGCCCGCTCCCCAGGAGTTGTACACCGCCTTTTTCACCGCATCCAGCGCCGGCGACAGCGCGATGATGGCGCCCGGATTCAGGTCGCGGTTGGGCCAGCCGTCCAGCCGCTTGCCGATCCCCTTCGAAAACGAATTGTCGACGGTGGAATGGCAGAGCGCGCAGGTGATGCCGACCCGGGTCAGCGTGTCCTTGCCGTTGACGACTTCCACCGTGCCTTTGACGCCAACCACGGCGTTGAGCTTCAGCAAGGCAATCGTGGTGGCGGGACTCTTGAGGTCGATGCTGCCGTTCTGGATGCCCTGCACGACCGCCGCCGGCAAGGCTTCCGAGTCGACCTTCAAGCCGACCGACAAGGCCGTGACCGGATCGACCGCGGCGCTGATCACCTCGTGCATGCGCAAGGCGTCGGTCCACTGCGTCTCGTCGCCGAAGGTGTCGAAACGGAAAATATCCTTGCCCTGCGCCGCCAGTGCGGGATCGATCGGGGCCGGGGTATTGTCGGCCTGCGCCGGGCCGCCACCGCCGCCGCAGGCGGTCAGCAGCAGGGACGCGGCTCCCAGGCAGAAGGCGAGCAGCGCGGGCGCATGGCGTCGAGGCAGGGTTGGGGGACGGGCAGTTGGCGATGGCTCGATGCGCGTCGGGCGGGGCAGGATGGGATGAGGCATAACCAGTCTCCTTGATGGGCGTGCAGCAAACAGGCTGCAACTGTGCGGTCTCCAGGACGCGGATCAGCGTGTTGGCGGCCGATCGCGCCTGTCCTGCGAGCCCGGTCGAACGATCCGCGCAAATGCCGAATGGTTGTGGATCGATTCGAAGTTTTCCGCCTCCACGACGTACGCGAGCACGCGTGCGTCGCGGTCGAGCGAAAGCGCGACATCCCGCACCAGGTCTTCGACAAACTTGGCGTTTTCGTAGGCCCGTTCGGTGACATATTTCTCATCCGGCCGCTTCAGCAAGCCGTAGACTTCGCAGGAGGCGTTGCGCTCGGCGATGGCGATCAGCTCCTCGATCTCCATGTCGCCGGCCAGCGTCGCCTCGATGCTGATATGGGAGCGCTGGTTGTGCGCGCCGTACGCCGAGATCTCCTTGGAGCAGGGGCACAGGCTGGTGGCCGGCACGATGACGCGCATGCCGAAATCCTGGTATCCGTCCGCCGTCACATCGCAGCGCCAGCGGACGTCGACGTCGAGCAGGCTCTGCACGCGCGAGACCGGCGCGGTCTTCTTCATGAAATAGGGAAACTGCATCTCGATCATGCCGCTGTGCGCGTCCAGCCGGCGCAGCATGTCGAACGCCATGGCCACGAAGCCGCGCCGGTCGAGCGGAGCCTGCTGCGCTTCCAGCAATTCGATGAAGCGCGACATGTGCGTGCCTTTTACGGCGGCCGGCAAGCCCACCGTCATCGACAAGGTGGCAACGGTCTGCAGCGCGGCGCCGGCGCTGGCGATGGCCAGCGGATAGCGCACGCCCTTGACGCCGACGCCGTCGATCGCCATGTTGCGGCGGTCCGGTTGGGACTGGATGTCGGGGAGAATCAGCCGTTCGGGGGCATTCATGGCTACCTTTCCTTTGTTGGGTGGGTCGGACTTGTTCTGCGACGGAGTCCATTTCTGCCGCTTTCCATTTGCCGCTGCGGACAGGGCGGCGTGCTTATTTTTGGCTCCTCAGATACGCGATCAAATCGGCGCGGTCGGCGGCGTCCGTAACCGAATACCCCATTTTTTGCCCGGGAATCAGCTGCTCCGGGTCGGCCAGCCACCGGTCCAGGGTCTTCTCATCCCAGACCACCGTGGACTTTTTGAGCGCCGCACTGTAGTCGTAACCGGCGACGCCGCCGGCCTTGCGTCCGAAAATGCCGCGATGCGCGGGGCCGACCCGGTTGGCGTCGATCGAATGGCAGGCGACGCAGCGCGAGGAATACAGTTCCTGCCCATGCTTGACGTCGCCGCCGGCATGCGCGTAGGCCGCGCCGAACGCGGCGGCGGCGATACAGAGGTGAATCGGGAATTTCATGGCGCCGTCCGCTCCTAAAAAGTAAGCGGCTGAAGGGCCATCTTCAGCCGACCTTCTTTGTTCAAGCGCCGAACACCATGGCTTTCGGCAGCGGCTGGCCGAGTACCTGGTTGAGCACCGCCCAGTGTGCGACTTCGTCGGCCGCCAGGCGGGCCGAGACTTTGGCCAGCGAGTGGTCCCTGAACGCGGGAATCACGCCGAGATAGGCATTGGTCGCGCCCAGCTCCAGGCTTTGCGCGAGCTTCAGCACGTCTTCCTGATTCTTGAGCTGGGCCGCGTTGAGCGCCTTGGCGTACTCGTCCAGCGACTTTTCTTCCACCGGCTTGCCGCCCAGCTGCCGGATCGCGTTGGCCAGCAGATCGCGGTGGACCTTGTGGTCGTCCTGGAATTTCACGGCGACTGCGAGTACCGGCTTTTGCAGCAAGCCGCTTTTCGCGCCGAGCGTGTAGGCATTGATGCCCTCGTGTTCGAGGCCGAGCGCGGTATTGAGGATGCCGACGTCGTTTGCCGTGTCTTCCTTGCTGCCGGCGGCATACGCGGGATGGCCTGCCAGCAGCATGAGTGCGCCGGCCGAGAGCGCGGTAGTGGTGGTTCCGCGCAGGAAGATGCGGCGTGAGTCGTTTTGCTGAAAGAGATTTTTAGACATTTTTCGCTCCATAAAAGACCCTCTAGCCGCCGGCGCATGCTTGTCCGGCACAGAGGCGCTACTCCCATTACAGCTGGATGGCGCTGTCCCAGCGCGGCGTCGAGGAAAGGGCTCCGAGCCGCCCCGCGTAACCGGTCTCTTATGCCTCTGCGGAATTGCCCAAAGTCGCGAGGGATTCAGTCGGTTGTTGAGATGCAGAATAATCCACTTAATATAATTTGTACAGTTAAATATGTTTAAAGTATCTTATTTGGTCAAATCAAGTAAAATGATCATTGAGAAGCTCGAGCGGATACGGGATTCCTGCCGTCGGAGAAGGAGCGCGCATGCTGGAAATACTGGGAACGAGGCAAAAGGAATTGCTGAAGCTGTTGCTGAAGAACAAGGCCGGCATGACCGCGGACGAGTTGTCGGAACAGCTGGCGATTACGCGCAATGCGGTGCGCCAGCATCTGGCCGCGCTCGAAAACGATCGCCTTGTGGAGAAGGGGCCGACCCGCCCTTCGGGAGGACGGCCGGAACAGCTGTATGTACTGACCGACAAGGGGCACGAGTGTTTTCCGCGCCACTATTCATGGTTCGCGCAGCTGCTGGTCGAATCGGTGCTGCAGGAGAGCGGCACCGAAGGCTTGGGCGAACGCCTGAGCGCAATGGGCGCGCGCGTCGGAGCGCAGCTACGCTCTCAGTATCCGGAACTGGAGACTGCGGAAGCAAAGGTCCAGAAGCTGTCCGAGATCATGGAGGAAATCGGCTACAGCGCTCGCACGCTTTCTTCTGCCTCCGATGAGGCGCCGGTGATCGGCGCCGACAACTGCGTTTTTCATCACCTGGCAATGAAGAATCCCGACATCTGCCAATTTGATCTGGCGCTGGTGTCGAGTTTTACCGGCAGCCCAGTCGAGCATCAGGAATGCATGGCGAAAAACGGCAATATCTGCCGCTTCAGGTTTGCCGCGAAATCCAAGGATCGATGACAGGGGAGCGGTGGCGAAATCGCGGCCGGCGTCCTGCCGGCGGCCAGAAAGGAAAAGCGGTACGCCGCGCCCCGAGGCTGCCGGCGTACCCGATTGCGGTCATGCCTATCGGGTGCATGTACCTCAATGGCTCCAGCATGGCCTTATTGTGTGACGTCGCAATGACAAGCGTCAAAAATCCTGATCGGCGGCGCGGCGGTATGGAAATAAAAACATTATAGGTGCCGTGAATAAGGGGTATTGGCCTAATAAATTGGATAGCTATGCTGCGCTGCGATATAGTTCTCCTGTCTCCTCCGATTCCTCCTAGAATTGGATTTAGCCCGCCACCGCAAGGTGACGGGCTTTTTTTTATGTGCGCTGCAATATGCCAGTTCCCATGGGCCTGCCGGCCCGAACGCGAAAGGCTTTGCGAATAAGAGTGCCGCGTGCCGTCGCCGCTTATGCACCTGTTCCTGTTGCGAACTATTCGATTCGCAACGTATCCCACTCTATGCGCCGAGCAGCCGGCATCGCATTACTTTCCGATCCGACAAGGAGGAATCATGCACAGAGCCCCTGATCCAACTCCGGAGGATGAACCGTCCGAAGGCGAGGATCCGGTTCCGACCGAAATACCGCAGCGCGACCCGACCCCGCATCAGGAGCCGATTCCGCATCAAAATCCGAGCGCGGACCGGTCCCGGCCTTGACGAGGGAGAAACAGATGACAGGGCGCATTTTGAAAAGCGGGACGCATATTGCCCGCATGGCCGCGGTGGCCCAGCCTGACGGCACGTTCGAGGCGCAAGTCTACGTACGGCTGGTGCGGGAGCCGGAAATTGCGGAAACCTATATCCCGGCCGGCATCTTCGGTACCGAAAGCGAAGCCTGGGAGGGCGCCCGGCAACGCGCCGTGCGCGCGCTGGCGGAACACGAATTTTAAGGACGCCGCCTGTTCGCCAGACGTGCCGCATCCATTGCGGTACGCGCCTGACCGGAGCGTCCGAGTGCCGCTCTTTCCCGCCTGACGCCGGATTGCGCCGTGATACCGCGACTTGGCGGGACGGCCGGCGCGTCGATTGCGGCGGGCTTGCATGGTCGGCGCTTTCTTGGCATGGTGTGGCGTGTTTCGCTACAGGTTCCTCATGCCCCGAGTATTCCGTTTCCTCCGCTTTTCGATCCGCGACCTGATCGCCACCGCCGGCCCGGCGATCGTGGCGATTGCCGCGCTGTGTGCGCTGGCGTACTGGCTGGTCGATCCCTCGCCGCCCTCGCAGCTGACGATTTCGAGCGGCCAGGAAAACAGCGCCTACCAGGAATTCGCCAAAAAATATGCCAGCGCGCTGGCGCAAAACCACATCAAGCTGACGCAGAAACCCTCGCTTGGATCGCAGGAAAACCTGCAGCGTCTGAGCGCCGCCGATTCGGGCATCGACATCGCCTTCGTGCAGAGCGGATCGACCGATCAGGCGCAGGCCGAAGGCAAGGGGCTGATCTCGCTCGGCAGCTTGTTTACCGAACCCGTATGGCTGTTTTTCCGCGACGACCACGACATCGCGCAACTGACGGACCTGAGAGGATTGAAAATCAACGCCGGCCCGGAAGGCACCGGCGTGCCGCGGCTGTTGCGGCGGCTGCTGGATGCCAACGGCGTCGAACCAAGGCAGTTGACGCTCGGCGCGCTGGAAGACACGCCGGCCACCGTGGCGCTGCTGGACGGCAGCATCGACGGCCTAGTATTCAGCTCGGCGCCCGATGCGCCGCTGATCCAGATGCTGCTGCAAACACCGGGCATCCGGCTGTTCGATTTCGTGCAGGCGGAAGCCTATACGCGCCGCCTGCCGTTCCTGTCGCATGTGGTGCTGCCGCGCGGGATCGTCGATCTGGGGCGCGATCTGCCGCCCCGGGACTATCACCTGATCGCGCCGACTGCCACGCTGGTTGCGCGCGAGGGCCTGCATCCGGCGCTGATCGATCTGCTGGTGCAGGCGGCGGCGGATATCCACGGCACGGCCGGCTGGTTTCGCAAGCGCGGCGAATTTCCGACCGCCAGCTATACCGAGATCCCGGTGGCTCCCGAGGCGGCCAAGTTCTATCGCGACGGTCCGCCCTTCCTGCAGCGCTACCTGACCTACTGGATGGCCACCTTCATGGACCGTATCTGGGTCGTCCTGGTGGCGTTGGGCGCGCTGCTGCTGCCGCTGTCGCGCATCGTGCCGCCGCTCTACGTATGGAAGGTGCGCTCACGCGTGTTCCGCTGGTATGCGCAGTTGCGCGCGGTGGAGCAGGCGATCGAGGAAGTGCCGGCGGAACGCCGGGCGCAGGTTTTCCCGGGGCAGCTGGCGCGCCTGAACGAAATCGAGGAAAAGGTCAACCGGATTTCGATTCCGCTGTCGTTCGCCGACGAACTGTACGGCTTGCGCAGCCATATCAACTTCGTGCGCAAGCGCTTGCTGTATCTGATGCAGCAGCAGTGAACCGGGATCGGCGCTTCACGCGCCCAGCCAGGGCAGGTCGGCGTGGCACCAGCCGTTCACGGTCTTGCGATGGCCGGCGGCGTCCTTGCCGCCTTCGAAGCCTTCCAGGATGTTGTAGCAATTGCTGTAGCCGTGTTCGGTCGCCAGCTTGGCGGCGTGCTGCGAGCGTACGCCGGAGCGGCACAGGAACAGCAGCACGCTGTCCTTTTCGGCGGCCTGGGCCAGTTGCGACAGGAACTGCGGGTTCTGCGTGCCGCCGGGATAAATATTCCATTCAATCGCCGCATGCTGGGTCGGCGCGATGTCGACCTTGCCGACCCAGTCGCGCTCGGCATTGGTACGCACATCCACCAGCTTGACTCCCGGATTCGACTGTAAAAGCGCATGCGCCTCGCGCGGAGTCACGGCGCCGGCATACGGCAGGCTTTCGGCGCGTCCGCGTTCGCGGGCGGTTTCGAGCAGGGCGGCGGCAGTGGTCATGATGGCTTCCGAAAGGACAAAATTAAATTCTATTCCATTCATGTGGACCCGGCTTT
This sequence comes from uncultured beta proteobacterium, assembly GCA_963706525.1. Taxonomy (GTDB): domain Bacteria; phylum Pseudomonadota; class Gammaproteobacteria; order Burkholderiales; family Burkholderiaceae_D; genus DATJCV01. The sequence goes on from CAVPMM010000001.1 coordinate 216,382, forward strand.
GCCTGCCGCTGCCGCGGGCAGCTGGCGACACGGACACAGGACGAATTATCCGAATGGTGCATAGGAGAAATGCGATGCACAAAAATGGTGCGTTTCTGGATTTCCGCACCTGGAATGTGCATGTTCAGGGGCGCATTTATCGCCGATTTGTTGGCATGGAACCTGCTATCATTTCGCGCTAAGTTCCGGTCCGAGGCGCGTCCGGACAACATTTTCTCGCAACTTGCGGTCGTCGGCCTCCTTGCCGCTGCCGTGATAACGACTCAACTCAGTAGGAGATTCGCATGGCAATGACGGCCGCAGAGGTCTTGAAGATGGCAAAGGAAAACGAAGTCAAATTCGTCGATTTCCGTTTTGCCGACACCCGGGGCAAGGAACAGCACGTAACCGTTCCGGTTTCGCATTTCGATATGGACAAGTTCGAATCGGGCCACGCATTCGACGGTTCTTCGATCGCCGGCTGGAAGGGCATCGAAGCGTCGGACATGCTGCTGATGCCGGACCCGAACACCGCCAACATCGATCCGTTCATGGAAGAAACCACGCTGTTCATGCAGTGCGACGTGATCGAGCCGTCCGACGGCAAGGGCTACGACCGCGATCCGCGTTCGATCGCCAAGCGCGCCGAAGCCTACCTGAAATCGTCCGGCCTGGGCGACACCGCCTACTTCGGCCCGGAACCGGAATTCTTCATCTTCGACAACGTGCGCTGGAAGATCGACATGTCCGGCTGCTTCGTCAAGATCGACTCCGACGAAGCCTCCTGGTCGACCGGCGACAAGACTCGAAGGCGGCAACAGCGGCCATCGTCCGACCGTCAAGGGCGGCTATTTCCCGGTGCCGCCGGTCGACAGCTTCCAGGACATGCGCTCGGAAATGTGCCTGATCCTCGAATCGCTGGGCATCCCGGTCGAAGTGCACCACCACGAAGTGGCCGGCGCCGGCCAGAACGAAATCGGCACCCGCTTCTCGACCCTGGTCGAGCGCGCCGACTGGACCCAGAACATGAAATACGTGATCTGGAACGTCGCCCACACCTACGGCAAGACCGCCACCTTCATGCCGAAGCCGATCGTCGGCGACAACGGCTCGGGCATGCACGTGCACCAGTCGATCTGGAAGGACGGCAAGAACCTGTTCGCCGGCGACGGCTATGCCGGCCTGTCGGAATTCGCGCTGTACTACATCGGCGGCATCATCAAGCACGCGCGCGCGCTGAACGCGATCACCAACCCGGGCACCAACTCGTACAAGCGCCTGGTGCCGGGCTTTGAAGCGCCGGTCAAGCTGGCGTACTCGGCGCGCAACCGTTCGGCCTCGATCCGCATTCCGCACGTGCCGAACCCGAAGGGCCGCCGCATCGAGACCCGTTTCCCGGATCCGCTGGCCAATCCCTACCTGTGCTTCGCCGCGCTGCTGATGGCGGGCCTGGACGGCGTGCAGAACAAGATCCATCCGGGCGAAGCGGCATCCAAGGACCTGTACCACCTGCCGCCGGAAGAAGACGCGCTGATCCCGACCGTGTGCTCGTCGCTCGAAGCAGGCGCTGGAAGCCCTGGACAAGGATCGCGAGTTCCTGACCCGCGGCGGCGTGTTCAGCGACAACATGATCGACGCCTACATCGAACTGAAGATGCAGGAAGTGCAGCGCATGCGCATGACCACGCATCCGGTCGAGTTCGACATGTACTACTCGGGCTGATTGGCGCCGGTCGGGCCGACTGCTGAAAAACGGGGGCGAAGCGCCCCCGTTTTTTTGCGGAATCGCGACAATCCGGGGCGGTTTGAGCGGACGTTTGTAAAGCCTTGATTCTTATCCTAAAATGGGCGGCGTATGTATTGCCTTACAGAAGAAGGACTATGAAACGCCAATTCCTTGGAATCCTGCTGTTCGTCGCCGCCATCGGCCACGCCCACGCCCAAAATGAAGTGTTCTTGTGCGTCGACGAAAACGGCACCAAGGAATACAAGAACACCGGCGCCACCAAGGGTTGCAAGAAAGTCGACTTGCCGCCGCTGACGATTCCCGCCCCGGTCAAACGCTCGGCCCCGGTGCAGACGGCGGCCGCCAAGCCCAGCGCCGTGCCGGCGGATTTCCCGAAAATCGACGGCACCACGCAAAAGGCGCGCGACAACGACCGCAAGCAGATTTTGCTGGACGAAATGAAAAGGGAAGAGCAGAAACTCGCCGATCTGAAGAAGGAATACAACAACGGCGAGCCGGAGCGCCAGGGCAATGAACGCAACTATGCCAAGTACCAGGAGCGGGTAGGGGCGATGAAGGACGATATCGGGCGCAGCGAAAAAAATATCGAGGCGCTGAAACGCGAACTGGGCAATCTGAAATAGTGCGGCGGCAGCGCTGGCGTGAATGACGAGGCCGCCCTATGCGGCCTTTATTTTTCTCTTTTCCGGTCCTCCAATGAAAACACCGCCTGCCCCTTTTGCCGGCCTCGACCTGCTGGCGTCGGCGGTGCTGATCCTGGACGCCGAGGTCTGCATTGCCTACGCCAATCCGGCGGCCGAAAACCTGCTGGAAAGCTCGCTCAAGAGCCTGCTGCGCCAGCCGCTGGCGCAGCTGTTTCAAAACGGCGAAGAGCCTGGCGCAGGCTATGCCGCCAGGCGCGCGCAGCACCAGTTCGCCGACCAGCGCCAGGACCTGACGCTGGAGCGCACCGGGCGCGAGCCGCTGCAGGTGCACTGTATCGTCACTGCGCTGGACGATGCGGCGTGGCCGGTATTGATCGAGCTGCGCGAAAACGTACAGCAGCTGCAAGCTGAACCGCGAAGAGCGCTTGCTCGACCAGAGCCAGGCCAACAAGGAACTGATCCGCAACCTGGCGCATGAAATCAAGAATCCGCTGGGCGGCATTCGCGGCGCCGCCCAATTGCTCGAACTGGAGCTGCCGGAACTGAATCCCGCAGCGGCGCCTGCGCGAATTGCGCGAATACACGCAGGTCATCATCAAGGAAGCCGACCGCCTGCAAACCCTGGTCGACCGCCTGCTGGCGCCGCACCGGCGGCCGCACATCGTCGGCGACGTCAATATCCACGAAGTCTGCGAGCGGGTGCGCAGCCTGATCCTGGCGGAATTCCCGAGCGGCCTGACCATCACGCCGCGACTACGACCTGTCGTGCCGGAATTCCGCGGCGACAAGGAACAATTGATCCAGGCGGTACTGAACATTGCGCACAACGCGGCGCAGGCTCTGGGCGAACGGATCGCGGTCGGCGATGCGGAACTGATTTTCCGCACCCGGATAGCGCGCCAGGTGACCCTGGCCAAGGTGCGCTACCGGCTGGCATTGGACTTGCATATCATCGACAATGGACCGGGCATTCCAGCCGGAAATCCAGGACCGTATTTTCTACCCGCTGGTATCCGGGCGGGAGGCGGCAGCGGCCTCGGGCTGACGCTGGCGCAGACTTTCGTGCAGCAGCACCTGCGGCATGATCGAATGCGAGAGCCGGCCCGGCTATACCGATTTCAGAATTCTGCTGCCTCTGCCTTGACGCGGGGCATCCTCACACCGGGAAGTTGAACTAGCCATGAAGCCAATCTGGATCGTCGACGACGATGAATCGATACGCTGGGTGCTGGAAAAAGCGCTGGCGCGCGAGAATCTGGCGACGCGCAAGCTTTGCCAATGCGCGCGACGCGCTGCAGGCGCTGCGAGCATGGAGCGCCGCAGGTGCTGGTGTCGGATATCCGCATGCCGGGCGAATCCGGGCTGGACCTTGCTGCAGCACGGTCAAGAGCGAGCATCCCGGCCTGCCGGTGATCATCATCACCGCGTTTTCCGACCTCGATTCGGCGGTCGCCGCGTTCCAGGGCGGCGCCTTCGAATACCTGGCCAAGCCGTTCGATGTCGACAAGGCGGTCGAGCTGATCCGGCGCGCGCTCGACGAAAGCCTGCGCGAGGCGAGCGTGGAGCAGGCGCCCGCCGAGACGCCCGAAATCCTGGGCCAGGCGCCGGCCATGCAGGAAGTGTTCCGCGCCATCGGCCGCCTGTCGCAATCGAATGTGACGGTGCTGATCACCGGCGAATCCGGGCACCGGCAAGGAACTGGTGGCGCGCGCGCTGCACAAGCACAGCCCGCGCGCAGCGCAGCCTTTCATCGCCCTGAATACCGCGGCGATCCCGAAGGACCTGCTGGAGTCGGAACTGTTCGGCCACGAGCGCGGCGCCTTCACCGGCGCGCAGGCGACGCGGCGCGGCCGCTTCGAGCAGGCCGAGGGCGGCACCTTGTTCCTGGACGAGATCGGCGACATGCCGTTCGACCTGCAGACGCGGCTGTTGCGCGTGCTGTCCGACGGCCATTTCTACCGCGTCGGCGGCCACCAGCCGCTGAAGGCCAATGTGCGCGTGATCGCCGCCACCCACCAGAACCTCGAGCAGCGCGTCCGGGAAGGCCTGTTCCGCGAGGATTTGTATCACCGCCTGAACGTGATCCGGCTGCGCCTGCCGAGCCTGCGCGAGCGGCGCGAGGACATTCCGCTGCTGGCGCGCCATTTCCTGGTGCAAAGCGCCAGGCAGCTCGGCGTCGAGCCGAAGCGCCTGTCCGAGCCGGCGCTGCGATTTCTTGAGCAGCCTCGATTTGCCGGGCAACGTGCGCCAACTGGAAAACCTGTGCAACTGGATTACCGTCATGGCGCCCGGGCAGACGGTGGATATCGAAGACCTGCCGCACGAACTGGCGGATGGGCAGGCTGCCGTGTCTGCGGCCACCGGCGCCGCCATGCCGACCTTGACATCGGCGGCACAGACAGTCCACAGCGCCGCGCCCGATAGCGCCGGCTTGCCCATGAATGCGCCGCGGGCGAAGAGCGCCGGCGGCCACAATGAAAACATCGCCGGCGCCGGCTGGGTCGCCCTGCTCGAAGCAGAAGCCGCGCGCCTGCTATCCGGCGGCCGTCCGGAAGTCATGGAAGTGCTCGGCCGCGAGTTCGAATCGGCGCTGATCAAGGCTGCGCTGAAGCACACCCACGGCCGCAAGAACGACGCTGCGGTCAGACTGGGAATCGGCCGCAATACCATCACGCGCAAGATCCAGGAGCTGGGCATCGACGGCGCCCGCGACGACTGAGCGACTGAGGGCAGGCCGGGCCGCCATGGCCGCGGCGGCCTTAACGCCGGTTCAGCTTGCGCCATAGCGTGGTCCGGCTGATGCCGAGATGCCTGGCAGCCAAGGCGCGATTGCCGTCGAAGCGCGCCAGCACTTGCTCCACCGATTCCGCCGGCATCGGCAAGACGCCTGTCACAGACGCGGCCGATGCGGGCAGGCTGCCGAGCTCGGGCGCCACGGCCAGCATGAAACCGGGCGCGAGCGCTTGCAAGGGTTCGGCGGCGAGAAACAGTGCCACGCGCTCCATCAGGTTGCGCAGTTCGCGCACGTTGCCCGGCCAGGCATAGCCGGCCAGCAGCGGCGCGCAGGCGGCGACTTCGGCATGCAGGTCCGGATGCGGACGCGCGCCCAGCGCCGCCAGCGCATTCTTCAGGCACCACACCGTCAGCGGCACCAGGTCCTCCGGCCGCTCGCGCAGCGGCGGTAGCGCCAGTCGCAGCACGCCGAGCCGGTAAAACAGGTCGGCACGGAAGCGCCCATCCTTGACGCGGGCATCGAGATCGCAATGGGTGGCGCTGACGATGCGCACGGTGACCGGGATCGGGCGCGTGCCGCCGACGCGGACGATCTCGCGCTCCTCCAGTACCCGCAACAAGCGGGTTTGCAGCGGCAGCGGCATTTCTCCGATCTCGTCGAGGAACAGCGTGCCCTGGCTGGCGGTCTCGAACAGGCCGGCATGGCCGCCGCGCCGGGAGCCGGTGAAGGCGCCTTCCTCGTAGCCGAACAGTTCCGATTCCAGCAGCGATTCGGCCACCGCGCCGCAATTGATGGCGACGAAGGGCTTGGCGACGTTGCCGCGCGCGCGGATGCCCTCGCGGTGAATAGCCTGCGCCGCCAATTCCTTGCCGCTGCCGGTTTCGCCCTGGATCAGCACGGTGGCGGGCGACCGGGCGAACAGCACGATCGCCTGCCGTACCCGCTGCATCGCCTCGGAATCGCCGCGCAAGTCGTTGATGCCGTGCTTGGCGCGCAAGGTGTCGGCCACCGGCGGCAGCCGCCCGCGCGTCGCCTCCAGCCGCGTCAGGCGCGCCAGTTCCAGCGCATCGCCAAACGCTTGGCGGATCGAGGCATGCGAATACACGAAGATGCCGGCCAGACCGGCTTCCTGCGCCAGGTCGGTGATCAGGCCGGCGCCGACGATGGCCTTGATGCCGGCCGCTTTCAGCTCGTCCACCTGGGTGCGGGCGTCTTCCTCGGTGACGTAGGTACGCTGGACGATCTTGAGGCCGAACATGGCCTGGAATTCCGCCAGCTCGGGCAGGGTTTCGCGATAGGTGATCAGCCCAATCGACGGCGAAATCCTGCGCGCGCGCGCTAGCGCCTGCATCACGTCGAAGCCGCTGGCCTTGGCGATCACCACCGGCACCGATAGCTGGCTCTTCAGGTAGGCGCCGTTGGAGCCGGCGGCGATCACGGCGTCGCAGCGTTCGCTGGCCAGCCGTTCGCGGATGTGGCGCACCGCGTCCTCAAAGCCGAGATTGATCGGTTCGATGGTGGCGCGGTCGTCGAATTCGAGCGTGATGCCGCGAAACAGTTCGGTAAGCCGCGAAACCGACACGGTCCAGATCACCGGCTTGTCGCCGTCGGGCGAGGAGGGAAGGGAACGTTGCATGTTTCATATAATGTTTCAGTGTTGCGATTGTAACGCGATCTGAAACATTGCAGAAGGGAACGCGTTCGTCCGCGGTGCATCAAGTGTCTGATTCTGCATGCATTCCTGAGCGCAGCCGAATGCCGGGTTGGAGGCCAGCGTCATGGCACGGCGCTTGCAATAGAGGAGCAGACTTTTTTCATGAAACATCCCATCGTACAAGGTCACATATGACACTCCATTCCGCAGGAGCCGCCTTTCGCCGGGCGGTGCAAGAAGAGTCGCCGCTGCAGGTGATCGGCGCGATCAACGCCAATCACGCGCTGCTGGCCAAGCGTGCCGGTTTTCGCGCCATCTATCTGTCGGGCGGCGGCGTCGCCGCCGGCTCGCTCGGCTTGCCCGATCTCGGCATTTCCAATCTCGACGACGTTCTGACCGACGTGCGCCGCATCACCGACGTCTGCGATCTGCCCTTGCTGGTGGACGTCGATACCGGCTTCGGCGCCTCCGCCTTCAATGTCGCCCGCACCGTCAAGGCTATGATCAAGTTCGGTGCGGCGGCGCTCCATATCGAAGACCAAGTCGGCGCCAAGCGCTGCGGCCATCGTCCGGGCAAGGAAATCGTCGGCAAGCAGGAGATGGTCGATCGCATCAAGGCCGCGGTCGATGCCCGCACCGACGACGATTTCGTCATCATGGCGCGCACCGACGCGCTGGCGGTGGAAGGACTGGACGCGGCGCTGGAGCGCGCCGTAGCCTGCGTCGAAGCCGGCGCCGACATGATTTTCCCGGAAGCGATCACCGAACTGGCGATGTACAAACAGTTCGCGCAGGCGGTCAAGGTGCCGGTGCTGGCCAACATCACCGAATTCGGCGCCACGCCCTTGTACACCGTGGAAGAGCTGAAGGGCGCCGACGTCGGCCTGGTGCTGTATCCGCTGTCGGCGTTCCGCGCGATGAACAAGGCGGCCGAGAACGTCTATACGGCGATCCGCCGCGACGGCACGCAAAAGAACGTGGTCGATACCATGCAAACGCGCATGGAGTTGTATGAGCGCATCGATTACCACGCTTACGAGCAAAAGCTGGATGCGCTGTTTGCGCAGCAGGCCCAAAAAACCAAATAGCAGATCAACGCACCTCAGGAGAACCGCATGAGCGAAGCACGCAGCACCGAGACATCCACCCCAGGTTTCAAGCCGAAGAAGTCGGTCGCGCTGTCCGGCGTCACCGCCGGCAACACCGCGCTATGCACGGTCGGCAGGACCGGCAACGACCTGCATTACCGCGGCTACGACATCCTCGACATCGCCGACACCAGCGAATTCGAGGAAATCGCCCATCTGCTGGTGCACGGCAAGCTGCCCACCAGCGCCGAGCTGAAGGCCTACAAGGCCAAGCTGAAGGCGCTGCGCGGCCTGCCCGCCAACCTCAAGGCCGCTCTCGAATGGCTGCCGGCTTCCTCGAATGCGATGGACGTGATGCGCACCGCGGTGTCGGTGCTCGGTTGCGTGTTGCCGGAAAAGGATGACCACAACACGCCGGGCGCGCGCGACATCGCCGACCGCCTGATGGCGTCGCTGGGATCGGCGCTGCTGTACTGGTATCACTACAGCCAGAACGGCAAACGGATCGAGGTCGAAACCGACGACGACTCGATCGGCGCCCACTTCCTGCACCTGCTGCACGGCGACAAGCCGTCCAAGCTGTGGGAAAAGGCGATGCACACCTCGCTGATCCTGTACGCCGAGCACGAATTCAATGCCTCCACCTTCACCAGCCGTGTCATCGCCGGCACCGGTTCCGACATGTACTCGGCGATCACCGGCGCCATCGGCGCCTTGCGCGGTCCCAAGCACGGCGGCGCCAACGAGGTCGCGTTCGAAATCCAGAAGCGCTACGACAATCCGGACGAAGCCGAGGCCGACGTCAGGAAGCGCGTCGAAAACAAGGAGGTCATCATCGGCTTCGGCCATCCGGTCTACACCGTGTCCGACCCGCGCAACAAGGTGATCAAGGACGTGGCGAAGCAGCTGTCGAAGGACGCCGGCTCGATGAAGATGTTCGACATCGCCGAGCGGTTGGAGAGCGTGATGTGGGACGCCAAGAAGATGTTCCCCAACCTCGACTGGTTCTCGGCGGTGTCCTACCACATGATGGGCGTGCCGACCGCGATGTTCACGCCGCTGTTCGTGATCGCGCGCACCTCGGGCTGGGCCGCGCACATCATCGAGCAGCGCATCGACAACAAGATCATCCGTCCGAGCGCCAACTACGTCGGACCGGAAGATCTGAAGTTCGTGCCGATTGGCAAGCGCAAGTAGGGCACGAGCGCAAGCGGAGGACGGGCCGAATGAAGCTTCTTGGAGTCTGGCTGGCATGCACACTTGCCTGCGGTGCGGCACTTGCCGCAGGCAAGCCGGCTTATTTCGCCGCGCATTACGCCTGCGACAACGGCCTTCGTATACGTGTTGCCTACCCGGTCGATTACCTGGCCGGACATGGCATCACGCTGCGTTACGATGGCCGGCGTGTGGACATGCTTCCGACGGTCTCGGCGTCGGGCGCCCGCTATCAGAACCGTCTCAAGCGCCTTGAGTGGTTCATCAAGGGCGATGCAGGCATGCTGATCGACACTGACACCGACCGCGCCATCCACTGCAAGACCTCGTCGGCTCGAAAATAGAAGGAATTCATGTCCTCTCATGTTTCTCGCGCTCGTTGGCGTCCTCAACCATGCCGCTCCGGAAGACCGGAAGCCTGTGCCGATGAACAAGCGCAGGCAGGGCCGTTCTTCCGGACTATTACTTCTTTTTCTATTGATCCATGAACATCGCATACCGCAAACCCCTTCCCGGCACCGAACTGGACTACTTCGACGCGCGTGCCGCGGTTGAGGCGATCCAGCCCGGCGCCTACGACAAGCTGCCGTATACCTCGCGCGTGCACGCCGAAAATCTGGTGCGCCGCTGTGACCCCGACATCCTCGCCGAATGCCTGACGCAGCTCATCTTTCGCCGCCGCGAGCGCGATTTCCCGTGGTTCCCCGCGCGCGTGGTGTGCCACGACATCCTCGGCCAGACCGCGCTGGTGGACCTCGCCGGTCTGCGTGACGCCATTGCCGAGCAGGGCGGCGATCCAGCCTTGGTCAATCCGGTGGTGCCGGTGCAACTGATCGTCGATCATTCGCTGGCGGTCGAGTGCGGCGGCTACGACCCCGATGCGTTTGCCAAGAATCGCGCCATCGAAGACCGCCGCAACGAAGACCGCTTCCACTTCATCAACTGGACCAAGCAGGCGTTCAAGAACGTCGATGTCATTCCGCCGGGCAACGGCATCATGCACCAGATCAACCTGGAGCGGATGTCGCCGGTGATTCATGCGCAGGACGGCGTGGCCTTCCCGGATACCCTGGTCGGCACCGACAGCCACACTCCGCACGTCGATGCGCTGGGCGTGATCGCGGTCGGCGTCGGCGGCCTGGAGGCGGAAAACGTGATGCTGGGCCGCGCTTCCTGGATGCGCTTGCCGGAGATCGTCGGCGTCGAGCTTGCCGGCAAGCCGCAACCCGGCATCACCGCCACCGACATCGTGCTGGCCCTGACCGAATTCTTGCGCCGCGCCAAGGTGGTCGGCGCCTATCTCGAGTTCTACGGCGAAGGCGCGGCTGCGCTCACGCTGGGCGACCGCGCGACCATCTCCAACATGGCGCCCGAATACGGCGCCACGGCCGCGATGTTCTCGATCGACCAGCAGACCATCGACTACCTGAAGCTCACCGGCCGCACCGACCAGCAGGTGCAGGCTGGTGGAGACCTATGCCAAAGCAAGCCGGCCTGTGGTCCGACACGCTGAGGAACGCCGAGTACGAGCGCGTGCTCCAGTTCGACCTGTCGACGGTGGTGCGCAACATGGCCGGCCCCTCCAATCCGCATGCGCGGGTGGCGACGACCGATCTCGCCGCCAAAGGCATCGCCGGCCAGTGGGAAGAGGTGCCGGGCCAAATGCCGGACGGCGCCGTCATCATCGCGGCGATCACCAGTTGCACCAACACCAGCAACCCACGCAACGTGATCGCGGCGGCCCTGTTGGCGCGCAACGCCAACAAGCTGGGACTGGTGCGCAAGCCTTGGGTGAAGACTTCGCTGGCGCCCGGCTCCAAGGCGGTCGCCTTGTATCTGGACGAGGCGGGCCTGACCGCCGATCTGGAAAAGCTTGGCTTCGGCATCGTGGCTTTCGCCTGCACCACCTGCAACGGCATGTCCGGTGCGCTGGACCCGAAAATCCAGCAGGAGATCGTGGAGCGCGACCTGTATGCGACCGCCGTGCTGTCCGGCAACCGCAACTTCGATGGCCGTATCCATCCGTATGCCAAACAGGCTTTCCTGGCCTCGCCGCCGCTGGTCGTGGCCTACGCCATCGCCGGTACCATTCGTTTCGACATCGAGCGGGACGTGCTGGGCGTGGCCGAGGGCCGCGAAATCCGCTTGAAGGATATCTGGCCGAGCGACGCCGAGATCGATGCCGTGGTGCGCGCCTCGGTGAAGCCGGAGCAGTTCCGCCAGGTCTATATCCCGATGTTCGAGCAGAGGGATGACGTGGCCGGGCAGGTGAGCCCGCTCTATGACTGGCGGCCGACGAGTACCTACATCCGCCGCCCGCCTTACTGGGAAGGTGCGCTGGCTGGCGAGCGCACGCTGCGCGGCATGCGTCCGCTGGCGGTGCTGCCGGACAACATCACGACCGACCACCTGTCGCCGTCCAACGCCATCCTGCCGGACTCCGCCGCCGGCGAGTATCTGGCGCAGATGGGCCTGCCGGAGGAGGACTTCAATTCCTACGCGACCCACCGCGGCGATCACCTCACCGCGCAGCGCGCCACCTTCGCCAATCCGACGCTGAAGAATGAAATGGTGCTCGAAGACGGCAAGGTGAAGGCGGGCTCGCTGGCCCGCATCGAGCCGGACGGCAAGGTGACCCGCATGTGGGAAGCCATCGAGACTTACATGGAGCGCAAGCAGCCGCTGATCATCATCGCCGGCGCCGACTACGGCCAGGGCTCGTCGCGCGACTGGGCTGCCAAGGGCGTGCGCCTGGCCGGCGTGGAAGCGATCGCCGCCGAGGGCTTCGAGCGCATCCACCGCACCAACCTGGTGGGAATGGGCGTGCTGCCGCTCGAATTCAAGCCGGGCGTCAGCCGCATCACCTTGGCTATCGACGGTACCGAAACCTTCGACGTGATCGGCGAGCGCACGCCGCGTGCCGATCTCACCCTGGTGATCCACCGCAAGAACGGCGAGCGGGTGGAAGTCCCGGTGACCTGCCGTCTCGATACCGCCGAAGAAGTGTCGATTTACGAAGCCGGCGGCGTGCTGCAGCGTTTTGCGCAGGATTTTCTCGCGTCGGCGGTGGCCGTCTAAAAAAAGCGCTGACGCAGTGTGATTGTGGGCGGTACAGGATGTGCCGCCCCATTTTTCCAGGAAAATATTCATGATTCACGTACCCCAAATCAAGATTCCTGCCACCTATATGCGTGGCGGCACCAGCAAAGGCGTGTTCTTTCGCCTGCAGGATTTGCCGGCGGCCGCGCAGGTGGCGGGCGCGGCGCGCGATGCGCTGCTGCTGCGCGTCATCGGCAGCCCCGACCCTTATGGCCAGCAGATCGACGGTATGGGCGGGGCGACCTCGAGCACCAGCAAGACGGTCATCGTCGCCAAGAGCAGCCGTCCCGATCACGACGTCGATTACTTGTTCGGCCAGGTCTCGATCAACAAGGCCTTCGTCGACTGGAGCGGCAATTGCGGCAACCTCTCGGCCGCCGTGGGGCCGTTCGCGATCGGCAGCGGCCTGGTCGACGCTAGCCGTATCCCCAGGGACGGTATGGCGACCGTGCGCATCTGGCAGGCCAACATCGGCAAGACCATCATCGCCCACGTGCCGATCACCAATGGCGCGGTGCAGGAAACCGGTGATTTCGAGCTCGATGGCGTGACTTTCCCCGCTGCCGAAGTGCAACTGGAATTCATGGACCCGGCCGCCGAGGAAGAAGGGGCGGGAAGCGCGATGTTCCCCACCGGCAACCTGGTCGACGACCTCGAGGTGCCCGGTGTCGGCACGCTGAAAGCGACCATGATCAATGCCGGCATCCCGACCATCTTCGTGAATGCCGAGGCCATTGGCTACACCGGCGCCGAGTTGCAGAACGCCATCAACAGCGATGCCAAGGCGCTGGCCATGTTCGAGGCGATCCGCAGCCATGGCGCGCTGCGCATGGGGCTGATCAAGCATGTCGAGGAAGCCGCGGGACGCCAGCACACGCCGAAGCTCGCCTTCGTCGCCAAGCCGCTCGGCTACGTCACTTCCAGCGGCAATCCGGTCGCCGCCGGCGACATCGACCTGCTGGTGCGCGGCGTATCCATGGGCAAGCTGCATCACGCGATGATGGGTACCGTAGCCGTTGCCATCAGCGCCGCTGCGGCGATCCCGGGCACGCTGGTGAACACGGCAGCGGGCGGCGGTACGCGCAATGCGGTGCGCTTCGGCCATCCTTCGGGCACCTTGCGGGTCGGCGCGGAAGCCGTCAAGATCGATGGCGGATGGAGCGTGACCAAGGCCATCATGAGCCGCAGCGCCCGGGTATTGATGGAAGGATGGGTACGCGTGCCCGGCGACGCGTTCTAGGAAATCCAGGTCGCCGATTTTCGGAGTCGATTCGCCATGAAACCCGACATGAAATCCAGCCAACGCCCCGAGTGGGACAAGGTCCTGACCGATATCGTCGACTACGTCACCAATTACAAGGTCAGCTCGAAGCTCGCGTACGACACCGCGCGCAACTGCCTGATCGACACGCTCGGCTGCGGCCTGGAAGCGCTGGAGTATCCGGCCTGCAAGAAGCTGATGGGGCCGATCGTGCCGGGCACGATGGTGCCGAACGGCGCCAAGGTGCCGGGCACGCAATTCCAGCTCGATCCGGTGCAGGCGGCGTTCAACATCGGCGCCATGATCCGCTGGCTCGATTTCAACGACACCTGGCTGGCCGCGGAATGGGGCCATCCGTCCGACAACCTCGGCGGCATCCTGGCCACCGCCGACTGGCTGTCGCGCAACGCGGTGGCCGCCGGCAAGAAGCCGCTGATCATGCGCGACGTGCTGACCGCGATGATCAAGGCGCATGAAATCCAGGGCTGCATCGCGCTGGAAAATTCGTTCAACAAGGTCGGCCTGGATCACGTGGTGCTGGTCAAGGTAGCGTCGACCGCCGTGGTGGCCGACATGCTGGGCTTGTCGCGCGATGAAATCCTGAACGCGGTGTCGCTGGCCTGGGTCGACGGCCAGTCGCTGCGCACCTACCGCCACGCGCCGAACACCGGTTCGCGCAAGTCCTGGGCCGCAGGCGACGCCACTTCGCGCGCGGTGCGCCTGGCGCTGATCGCCAAGACCGGCGAGATGGGCTATCCGTCGGTGCTGACGGCCAAGACCTGGGGCTTCTACGACGTCCTGTTCAAGGGCCAGCCGTTCAAGTTCCAGCGCAAGTACGAGTCGTATGTGATGGAAAACGTGCTGTTCAAGATTTCCTTCCCGGCCGAGTTCCATGCGCAGACCGCGGTCGAGGCGGCGATGACGCCTGCACGCGCAACTGGCGAAAGCCGGCAAGTCGGTCGAGGACATCAGGAAGATCACGATCCGCACCCACGAAGCCTGCATCCGCATCATCGACAAGAAAGGCCCGCTGAACAACCCGGCCGATCGCGACCACTGCATCCAGTACATGGTGGCGGTGCCGCTGATCTTCGGCCGCCTGACCGCGGCCGACTATGAAGACAGCGTCGCCGCCGACCAGCGCATCGACGTGCTGCGCGACAAGATCGTCTGCGTCGAAGATCCCGCCTTCACCAAGGATTACCACGATCCGAAGAAGCGCTCGATCGCCAATGCGCTGACGGTCGAGTTCAAGGATGGCAAGAAGCAAAAGGAAGTGGTGGTCGAATATCCGATCGGTCATGCGCGCCGCCGCAAGGAAGGCATCCCGCTGCTGGAAGCCAAGTTCAAGACCAACCTGGCGCGTCAGTTCCCGGGCAAGCAGCAGCAGGCGATCCTGGACGTATCGCTGGACCAGAAAAAGCTGGAAGCGATGCCGGTGCACGAGTATGTCGATTTGTATGTGATCTAGCGCCGGTCGGGTGACCTGGCCTGTGGGCCAGGTCACCGCCGGTAAAATTGGAGACGCCGCGGCTGCAAGGGCCGGACGCCGCTTTGAAATTCGGAGGAATCATGGATTACGCGGAATTCTATAGGCAGTCGGTCGACGATCCGGAGCGCTTTCTGGGCCAATGAGGCCAGGCGCATCCACTGGCAGCAGCCGTTTTCGCAAGTGCTCGATTATTCCCGTCCGCCGTTTGCCAGATGGTTCATCGGCGGCCAGACCAACCTCTGCTACAACGCGGTCGACCGCTGGGCCGCGAGCCAGCCCGAGGCACCGGCGCTGGTCGTGATCTCGACCGAAACCCATACCGAAAAAGTCTTCACCTTTGCCGAGCTGCTGGCCGAGGTCAACCGCAGCGCGGCCATGCTGCAGTCGCTCGGCGTCGCCCGCGGCGACCGCGTGCTGCTCTACATGCCGATGATCGCCGAGGCGATCTTCACCATGCTGGCCTGCGCGCGCATCGGCGCCATCCATTCGGTGGTGTTCGGCGGCTTCGCCGCCAACAGCCTGGCGACCCGGATCGACGACGCCAAGCCGAAGCTGATCGTCTCGGCCGACGCCGGTTCGCGCGGCGGCCGCGTGGTGCCGTACAAGGTGTTGCTCGATGACGCCATCCGGCCGCGCGCAGCCACAAGCCGGCCGCGGTGCTGATGGTCGATCGCGGCCTGGCACCGATGGCGCGGGTCGAGGGGCGCGACGTCGATTACGCCGAACTGCGCGCCGCCCACATCGATGCGCAAGTGCCGGTGGTCTGGCTGGAATCGAACGAGATGTCCTACATCCTGTATACCTCCGGCACCACCGGCAATCCGAAAGGCGTGCAGCGCGACGTCGGCGGCTACGCGGTGGCGCTGGCGGCGTCGATGGAATACATCTTTTGCGGCAAGCCGGGCGAGGTGTATTTTTCGACCTCCGACATCGGCTGGGTGGTCGGCCATTCGTACAACGTCTACGGGCCGCTGCTGGCCGGCATGGGCTCGGTGATCTACGAAGGCCTGCCGGTGCTGGCGACCACGCCGCCGGATGCCGGCATCTGGTGGCGCATCGTCGAGAAATACCGCGTCACGCGCATGTTCTCGGCGCCGACCGCGGCGCGGGTGCTGAAAAAGCAGCCGCAGGAATTCATGACGAAATACGATATTTCGTCGCTTAAAACTCTGTACCTGGCCGGCGAGCCGCTGGACGAATCGACCTCGCAATGGATCGCCGGCGCGCTCGGCGTGCCGATCGTCGACAACTACTGGCAGACCGAAACCGGCTGGCCGATCCTGACCGTGGCCAAGGGCGTGGAAGATACGCCGACGCGCCTTGGCAGCCCCGGCCTGCCGATGTACGGCTACAAGGTCAAGCTGCTGAACGAGGCGACGGGCGCCACCTGCGGCGCCGGCGAAAAGGGCGTGCTGGTGATCGACGGCCCGCTGCCGCCGGGCTGCATGCAAACGGTGTACGGCGACGACGCGCGCTTCGTCAACACCTACTGGTCCACCTTTGCCGAGGCCGAACTGCCGCAGCAGGTGTATTCCACCTTCGACTGGGGCATGCGCGACGCCGACGGCTATTACTTCATCCTCGGCCGCACCGACGACGTCATCAACGTCGCCGGCCACCGGCTCGGCACGCGCGAAATCGAGGAGAGCATTTCCAGCCATCCGAACGTGTCGGAAGTCGCGGTGGTCGGCGTGCACGACCCGGTCAAGGGACAGGTGGCGGTGGCGTTTGCGATCCTGAAGAATGCCGACGCCGCGGCCACGCCCGAATCGCGCCAGGCGCAGGAAGCGGAAATCATGGCGGTGGTGGCGCGGCAGATCGGCGCGCTGGGACGGCCGGCGCGCGTGCACTTCGTGACCCTGCTGCCGAAGACGCGTTCCGGCAAGCTGCTGCGCCGTTCGATCCAGGCACTGTGCGAAGGGCGCGATCCCGGCGACCTGACCACGATCGAAGACCCGAATTCGCTGCAGCAGATCAAGGCGGCGCTGGCGGAGTTGAGCCGGTGGGAGAGGATTATATCGCCCGCGTTGCAATGCCTACCGCAAGAGAGTACTGCTTTTGGGAGGGTATGCTGCTAAAAATGCCATTTTACGTCCGAAAATAGCTGCCGTTATAGGGAGTATATGATTCCGGAGCAATTCGCCCGCATCAAGCGGCGGGCGGATCGATCGTCGCCACCACCGGCGCATGATCGGACGGCTGCTCCCATTTGCGCGGCACGCGGTCGATCAGGCAGGCGCTGCAGCGCGCCGCCAGCGCCGGCGACAGCAGGATATGGTCGATGCGCAGGCCCTTGTTCAGCTGGAACCCCAGCTGCCGGTAATCCCACCAGCTGAACAGCTTTTCCGGCTGCTCGAACAGCCGGAACGCATCCTGCAGTTCGAGGCCGACCAGGCGCTGGAACGCGGCGCGCTCCGGTTCCGACACCAGCACCTGGCCCTGCCACGCCACCGGATCGTGGACGTCGCGGTCTTCCGGCGCGATGTTGTAGTCGCCCACCAGCGCCAGTTGCGGATGCGTCTTGCATTCCTCGGTCAGCCAGTCGTGCAGGCCGTCCAGCCACTTCAGCTTGTACTGATATTTGTCGGAATCGACCGCCTGGCCGTTCGGGATGTAGGCGCAGACAATGCGCACGCCCTCGATCGTCGCCGCCAGCAGGCGCTGCTGCTCGTCCTCGAAATGCGGGTTGTTCTTGACCACGTCGGTGATCGGATGGCGCGACAGGATCGCCACGCCGTTGTAGGTCTTCTGGCCGGTGAAGACGACGTTGTAGCCGGCCGCCTCGATTTCGGCCACCGGGAATTTTTCGTCGACGGTCTTGGTTTCCTGCAATCCCAGTACATCGACCGGGTTTTCCTGCAGCCATTGCAGCACGTGCGGCAGGCGCACTTTGAGCGAGTTGACGTTCCAGGTGGCGATTTTCATAAAATCTTAAATCCTATTGCTGGTGCGGCTTTCCAGATGGCCGTAGCGGTAAAAAGTGTGAAAGCTACCCACCTAGCTATTCACGTGATGGGCGGTACAGTTTCAGGCAGCGGGTGAGGCGCCAATGTTACCGCATCAGCCATGCCCCGGCCGCTGCCTCTCCAGATGGGCGGTGATGCTGGCAGCCGTGATGCCGCTTGCGCGTACACCGATCTTCATCAGCTCCAGAGTGACTACCTTGTATAGGACTATCCCCGGAAGCTGCAACTCGAAGATGTCTATTACCTATCTTGCTAAAAAGCGTTTTAACCGAATGGCGCGCTGCGGAGAGGGCGCCGGTAAATTCCCCGCATAGCACACAAGAGCCATGTCCTTCACTGCTTGGATCTTCTACAATTGCCCCGCAGCACCATCCGACCGCGCCGTGGAGCGCTGGCGTGAACCACAAAGGGAGATCGCATGGCATCCAGCACCCGCACGACATCCTGGCAGACCGCCGCCGTCTTCAGCGCCGCTTTGGTTTTGCAGGCCTGTGGTGGCGGTACGGAGCCTCCGTCCCCCATCGGTTGTGCAAAAGGGCTATGGCCCGACCCAGTTGTATGACCCCGTGACCCGGCCAAACGGCCGCGTGCTGCGCGACGGCGACACCGGCGTCGTTTTTCTGGCGCCGGCCCAGACTGCCGCTGAGCAGTCGAGCCCGGCCGCATCGGAGCAAAATGTCTGGTTCGAGATTGCGGGGACCGCTACGTACGAGATGGAGATGGAAGATGACGACCTCGCGGTGCTGGGCCGCGTTGAAATCCGGGATAGTAGCGGAACACGGTATTTGATCGTCGATGCCGTGCGTCGTAGTGCCCAGGTCACGCTGCCTTCAGGCCGCTATCTGCTGAACCTGCATGCCAGCCCCAACCTCGAGCAAGCAGCGCCCGTATTCATTCGGATGGATGAGGATAGCGCGATGGAAAAGGCAAGCTCCAACGGCTATCGGCTCTCGCGCTCACTGAAATCCCTGCCCACACCTCCACCCCATGGTGCTGCGCTTGCAAAAGCAAAAGTTAACGTGATGGGGTGCAACTCTTGTGAATTGCCCGGCGTGGATCTTGGATGGCGGACGCTGATCAATGCAACCTTTGAAGGCTCGGACCTGACCGGCGCTTACCTGCAGAGGATTAACCTCGTGAGAGGGTATTTGGTGGACGCCAATTTTTCAGGAGCATTCATGCTCGGCGCGAATTTGTCACAGGCGAGGCTGAAAGGCGCAAACTTTACCGGCGCGAACCTGTTCGCTGCCAATCTCTTGGGGGCACGTATGGAGAGCACGAATTTCACCGGTGCCGAATTGACAGGCGCCACCTGGGTCGATGGCCGCATCTGTAAGGCTGATTCTATCGGCGTCTGCAAGTGATCGTCGAATGCGGCCGATGGAGCCGACCCGATTACTGCCCGCCCTCGGCCGCCTCGAACAGCTCAACAGCGCATGATTAAATCGAAATCGCAAGTGGCGATTTTCAATTCACGGCCTTTGTGGTGATAGGAATGGTGGTCGAACCCCCGGATTCTATCCAGTCGCGGGCGCCACCGCCAGCGGCGCCGGCAGCAGTACTTCGACCGCATGCTGCTGGCGATCGTCGCGCAGCGTCAACACGTCGCCGGACTGCGCCACGCCGTTGTCGCTGATGCGCAGGGTTTCTTCCTCGCCCAGCGCGACCGTGATCCGATAGCTGGTTTCGCGATAACGATAATCCAGCTTAAAGCCGTTCCAGTGCGGCGGCAGGCAAGGGGTGAAGTGCAGTCGGTCGACGTCCAGCCGCACTCCGAGCAGCGATTCCAGGATCAGCCGGTACATCCATCCCGCCGATCCGGTGTACCAGGTCCAGCCGCCGCGGCCGGTGTGCGGCGGCACGGCGTAGACGTCGGCCGCCACCACGTATGGTTCCACCTTGTAGACGGCGATCGCCTGCGCCGAATTGCCGTGGTTGATCGGGTTGATCATCTGCAGCAGCTCCCAGGCGCGCGCGCGGTCGCCCAGCTTGGCGAACGCCATCGCGGTCCAGATCGCCGCGTGCGTGTACTGGCCGCCGTTTTCGCGCACGCCGGGGACGTAGCCCGGATGTAGCCCGGATTCAGGTCGGACTTGTCGAACGGCGGGTCGAGCAGTTGTATCAGCTTGTCGTCGCGCCGCACCAGGCGCCGGTCGACCGCATCCATCGCCATCCGCGAACGCTCGGGATCGCCGGCGCCGGACAGCACCGACCAGCTTTGCGAGATCGAGTCGATCTGGCATTCCTCGTTGCTGGCCGAACCGAGCGGCGTGCCGTCGTCGAAATAGGCGCGGCGATACCAGTCGCCGTCCCAGGCATGGCCGTGCACGTTCTGCCGCAGCTTCGACGCTTCGCTGGCGCAGCGTTCGGCAAACGAAATGTCGCCGCACATGTGGGCGATCCGGCCGAATTGCTGCAGCACCTCGTACAGGAAAAATGCCAGCCAGACGCTTTCGCCCTTGCCGTGTTCGCCCACCAGATTCATGCCGTCGTTCCAGTCGCCGGAGCCGATCAGCGGCAGGCCGTGCACGCCGAAGCGCAGGCCGTGCTCGATGGCGCGCACGCAATGCTCGTACAGGCTGGCGCTCTTGTTCGAGCGGCCGGGCAGGTCGTAGTAGGAATCCTCGTCCGGGTTGACCGGCCGCCCTTCGAGGAAACGCGCGTGTTCGTCCAGCACGCCGCGTGTCGCCGGTGCAGAGGACGTAGCGGCACGCCGCCAGCGGCAGCCACAGGTAGTCGTCCGAGCACTGCGTGCGCACGCCGCGGCCGGACGGCGGATGCCACCAGTGCTGCACATCGCCTTCGACGAACTGATGCGCGGCGCACAGCAGCAGTTGCTCGCGCAGCAGTTCGCGGCTCGCGTATGCACCAGCGGCCATCGCGTCCTGCAACTGGTCGCGGAAACCGAACGCGCCGCCGGACTGGTAGTAGCCGCTGCGCGCCCACATCCGGCAGGCGAGGGTCTGGTAGATCAGCCAGCCGTTGGCCAGCACGTTGAGCGCCGGATCGGGCGTCTCGACCTGCACCGCGCCGAGCGTCCGGCTGCCAGTGCTGGCGCACCTCCGTCCAGCGCTTCGTGCGCCGCCGCCGAACCGCGGAAACGGCGGACCAGGCTGCTGGCGTCGGCGCTGCGGCGGCCGGCGACGCCGAGCATGAAGACGATTTCGCGCTCCTGTCCGTCGGCCAGTTCGAACGGCACCTGGATCGCCGCGCAGGGATCGAGCGCCGGCGCCGGTCTTGCCCGACAGCCGCACGTGCTCCATCGCCGCCGGATTCTGCAGCGAGCCGTTGCGGCCGAGGAACTCGGTGCGGTCGCCGCTGACGCGTGCGCGCCATGTCGTCGACGTCGAAGAAGGCGATGCGGCCGGCGAATTCGGTGTTGTAGGCATTGCGCGCGAACAGTGCGCCGGTGTTCGGGATCGACCTCGGTGACCACGTGCATGCTGGATTTGGCACGCAGATCGCCCAGCACCCATTCGACGTAGCCGGTGGCGGACAGCTGGCGCGCGCGCCCGGAGTCGTTGCGCACCTTCAGCACCGCGAACTTGACCGCCGCATCCAGCGCGACGTACACGCACAGTTCGGAATGGATGCCGTCCTCGTCGTGCTCGAACACGCTGTAGCCGAAGCCGTGCCGCGTCACGTAGGGCGCGGCGCCGCGGCCGGCAGCGGCGTCGGCGACCAGAAACGCCCGCTCTCCTCGTCGCGCAGGTAAAACGCTTCGCCGCTGGCGTCGCGTCACCGGGTCGTTGTTCCAGGGCGTCAGGCGGAACTCGTGCGCATTTTCGCTCCAGGTGTAGGCGCAGCCGCTTTCCGAGATGACGGTGCCGAAATTCGGATTGGCGATCACATTGACCCACGGCGCCGGCGTGCCTCGCTCGGCGGCGCTGGCGATGACGTATTCGCGGCCATCGGCGCTGAAGCCGCCCAGTCCGTTGCCCAGGATCAGGTCGGAGGCCAGCGCCGGCGCCGCTACCGGTGCCGGCGGCGGCGCGGTGCGCGGGCCCGGCCGCGGCGCCAGGCGCGGTATCCGCAGCTCGCTCAGGGGGTGGCGCTTGACCTGCTCGGCCAGCGTGCCGCTGTCGTCGCTGATGACGGCGCGCGCCACCGTCTGCAGCAGGATCCGGTCTTCGTCCGAGATCTGGTCGCCGCGCCGCACGAAGATGCCGCCCGGCCGATCCACCACGTGCGCTTCGACGCCGGCCGCGATCAGGCCCATGATCTGTTCCTGCAGCACCTGGCGGTAGCCGGCGTGGTCCTCGTTCCAGATCACCAGGTCGACCGCCAGTCCCTTCAGCCGCCAGTAGGCGTGCGCCTGCACCAGCTGCCGCACGAGTTCGATGTTGGCCGGGTCGCTGATCTGGCAGCAGCACGATCGGCAAGTCGCCGGAGATCGCGTAGCCCCACAGCCCCGACTGGCCGCGCCGGTTGCGCAGCAGGATGCCGGGGTCGGCGCGCAGCGAGGCGTTGGCATACATGATGGAGCTGGCCAGCCGGCCGTACAGCTGGGCGTCGGCCTCGCTCGCATTGAGCTGGCGCAGCACCACCTGGCTGTGGGTCCAGGCCAGTTCGAACACGCGATCGGCCAGATGGCGATCCTGGTATTTGTCGATCAGGCCCAGGCACTGCGTCGCGGGTCTCGCCGACGCCGGTGACGATGTCCACCGTGGCCGCCTGCTCGGGCTCCAGCGTCAACCGGTAGCGGATCGCGACGATCGGGTCGAGCACCGGCCCCTGGTGTCCCGACAGCGAGCTGGCGGCCTCGCATCGCCTGCGGCGCCAGCGTGCTGCGCCGCGGCCGATGAACTGCATGCGGTCGGTCTCGTAGGAAACCTCGCCGATGTCGGCGCCGTGCACCGTCATCAGATGCACCATCCACGGCGGCCGCTCCGCCAGCGAGCGCGGCCGCCGCGTGCACAGGATGGCGCGCTGGCGCGGCAGGACTTCGGTCTGCACGAACAGGTTGCTGAACGCCGGATGCGGCGGCATCGGCGGCGGCCGGCGCCAGCACCACTTCCGCATAGCTGGTGACTTCGATGGTCCTGCGGCGTGCGCGCCCGGTTGGTGATGTGGCTGCGCCGCAGCTCGATATCGTCTTCCGGCGAGACCACGATTTCGGTATGCATGTCGAATTCGTGGTCGCGCCGGCGGAACTCGGCCCGCCCCTCGGAAAAGATCACTTCGTAGTTCTTCGAGGGTTTCAGGGTCGGCTGGTAGGCGCTGGACCAGAACGCGCCGCTGGCGACATCGCGCACGTAGCAGAAGGTGCCCCAGTTGTCGCGGGTGCTGTCTTCGCGCCAGCGCGTGACGGCCAGGTCCTTCCAGCGGCTGTAGCCGCCGCCGGCGTTGGTCACCATCACGTGGTAGCGGCCGTTGGACAGCAGCTGCACTTCCGGCACCGGCGTGTTGGGCGTGTTCAATACCCGCACCGGAACGTCCATGTTGCTGGAGGTCGCGGTGCGGATGATCGCCAGCTCTTCGGTGTTGGAATAGAAAGCCGCGGTCTTCGGCATCCGTTCCTGCAGCAGCAGGGCGGTCGCCTGGAACAGCGGGTCCGCCTCGAAGCGCCGCTGCATCGGCTGGTCCAGCAGCAGGTAGGCGAGCGCCAGCAGGCTCATGCCCTGGTGGTGCGCCATGAAGGACTGGACCACGCGCATGCGACTTGCCGCGCGGCAGGCGCGGCGGCGTGTAGTCGATCGCTTCGTAGAAGCCGTAATGCGACCAGGAATCCGGCCGCCGCCAGCCGCTGCAGGTTGCCGCACGCCTCTTCCGGCGCCACCATCAGCGCCAGCGCCGACGCATAGGGCGCGATCACCAGGTCGTCCGCCAGCCCGCGCTTCAGGCCCAGCCCCGGCACGCCGAACGCGCGGTACTGATAATTGAGGCTGGCATCGACCGCGTTGTAGCCGGATTCCGAGATGCCCCAGGGCACGCCGCGCTGCTCCCCGTATTCGATCTGCCGTCCGACCGCGGCCTTGTAGGTCTGGTCGAGCAGCGTGTTGTCGTAGGTCGGCATCACCAGCAGCGGCATCAGGTATTCGAACATCGAGCCGCTCCAGGACAGCAGCATCGGCGCGCCGCCGGCGGTGGTCAGCTGCCGGCCCAGCGCAAACCAGTCTTCCTGCGGCAGCTGGCCCTGGGCGATGGCGACGAAGCTGGCCAGCCGCGCTTCCGAGGCCAGCAGATCGTAGAAGCTGGCGTCGCGCCGGCGTTCGCTGACGTTGTAGCCGATCGCCAGCAGGTGATTGCCGCTGTCGTACAGGAATTCGTATTCCATCCGCGCCATGTCGGCGGCCTGCTGTGCCAGCCGTTCGATGGCGGCAATGCGCATGCGGGCACGCGTGGCGGCCAGGGTAATCGCCTGCTGCAGCGCCTCCAGCCGCTCGGTTTCCTCGCCGGGCGCGCTGGCCTGCCGCCGCCGCTCGAGGGCCGGCGCCGTGTCCTCGTCCAGCCGCGCCAGCGCGCGCAGGCTGGGGATACGGTCCAGCTCGGGGAGATGCTGCCGCCAGCCGGCCGCCGCCGGTTCCCTGATCCACGGCACCAGGTATTCCAGCTCGTCCTGCGCCGCGCTGCATTGCTGGCACAGCAGCGCGATCCATCCGTTCTTGCCGTTCTCGCCGCTCGCGGCGTCCAGGCCCGGGCTCTGGCAAAACAGCTCGATCGCCGCGGCTGCCCGCGCCAGCAGATCGACCGCCGTCTGCAGGTTGACGGCGCCGGCCTGCTGGCTCGCGATCAATTCGGCTTCGAGCTGGGCCAGACGGCCGGCGGCCGCCGCTTGCGCGGTTTCCGCCAGGATCCGCACGGTATCCAGCAAGCCGGCAAACACGCGCCGATCGAAGATGCTCTGCTCGATCAGCTCCAGCAGGCCCGGGCGCAGCGTCAGCAAGTGCCCGGCCAGGTTGCCGCTGTCGACGGTGGAGACATAGACCGGATGCAGCGGCTTGAGCGTCCTGGTGTCGTACCAGTTGTAGAAGTGGCCCTGATACCGTTCCAGCGACTGCATGGTGGAAAGGGTGTTTTCGGTGCGCACGATCAGCTGGCCGACCGGAATGTAGCCGAAATCATGGGCGCTCAGGTTTGCCAGCAGCGCCAGCCCGATGTTGGTCGGCGAGGTGCGATGCGCGACGACTTCGACCGGCTCCTCCTGGACGTTGTCCGGCGGCAGCCAGTTGTCTTCCGGCCCGACGTGAGTCTCGAAAAAAGCCCAGATGCGGCGCGCCACCATGCGCAGGAATATCAGCTGCTCCGCCTTCAGCTCGGCTTTGGCGCGCGCCTGGGGCTGGCTGACGTACCAGGCGACGGCCGGCGCCAGCAGCCAGGCCAGCAGCAGCAGCGACGCCGCGTCCAGCCCCGGCGGCCGGAACGCCGCCAGCCACAGGGCGGTCGCCAGCGCCAGCACCGGCGCAAACCACATCTCGCGGTAACTGGCGAACAGGCTGGACGGATGTTGCGCGGTTTCGGAATACGGATTCCACTCCAGCAGCCGCCGGTGCGAGACCAGCATGCGCCAGACGGTGCGCAGGATCGCGTCCAGGTTGTAGTACGCCTCATAGGGCAGGCAGACCAGCGTATAGCCGGCCTGCGCGAAATGGCGGCCGGCGGCATACAGCGACGTCACGATATGCGGCTGCCACAGCACGTCGTCGGGCTTTTGCAGCAGATCGTGCAATGAGGTGCACAGCGACGGGATCAGCAGGATGCCGAGCACGGCCCAGCTCCAGAACCAGGGCGCCGGCAGCGCGCTCCAGCCCAGCACCAGCAACAGCAGCAGCGCCGCCGGCACCAGGCTGCGGCGCAGGTTGTCGAGGATTTTCCAGCGCGACAGTGTCGACAGCGGATTCCTGCGGCGCTGCCCGCCCGCGGCCGGCACCAGCGGCAGCAGCCAGCCCGCCAGCTGCCAGTCGCCGCGCACCCAGCGATGGCGGCGCCTGACGTCGGCGCGATAGCTGTTCGGATATTGTTCATAGAGCTGGACGTCGCTCAGCAGCCCGGAGCGCGCATAGCAGCCTTCCAGCAGGTCGTGGCTGAGAATCCGGTTCTCCGGGAGATCGGCGAGCGTCTGCTCGAAGGCTTCGACATCGTAGATGCCCTTGCCGATGAACGAGCCTTCGCGAAACAGGTCCTGATAGACGTCCGAGACGGCGCGCGTGTAAGGATCGATGCCGGGTTCGCCGCCGCACAGCTGCGCGTACAGCGAGGCATCGGTGCCGGGCAGGCTGACCGCCACGCGCGGTTGCAGGATGCCGTAGCCTTCGGTCACGCGCGCGCGCGCCGGCGGCGACGGCGCGCGCGATTCAGCGGATGCTCCATCGCCGCCACGAACTGCCAGGCGGCGTCGCGCGGCAACTGGGTGTCGGTGTCGAGCGTGATGACGTAGCGCACGTTGGACAGGGCCGCGGTATCGCCGACGACCAGCGAGAAGCAATCGCGGGCGCCGCCGCGCAGGTAGGCATTCAGTTCCGCCAGCTTGCCGCGCTTGCGTTCATATCCCATCCAGACCTGCTCCTGCGGATTCCAGCGGCGCGGGCGATGGAACAGGAAGAAGGTGTCGGCTTCCGGATTCGGGTATTTCCGGTTCAGCTCTTCGATGCAGTGCCGCACCTGCCGCAGCAGCGCCGCATCTTCCGGCATGCTGGCGGCGGCGGCATCGGCAAAGTCGGTCAGCAGGCAGAAATGCAGATGCTTGCAGCGATTTGCCAGAAAGCGCACTTCCAGCGCCTCGCACAGGTCTTCCATGTCCTGGCCCGGCACCAGGATGGTCGGCACCGCCACCAGCGTGCGCGCTTCCGGCGGAATTCCCTTGGAAAAATCCATGCGCGGCAGCGGCCGGGGCGTTGCCAGAATGGTGGCCAGCCAATTCACCAGGGCAATGGCGAGATGGCTTGCGGCGATCAGCGACACCAGCCCGGTGAGCGCCAGCAGCCAGCCGCGCACGCCATCGTCGTAGGCGCGCAGCGCCAGCCCAGCGCACAGGCCCAGCGTCAGGGCGCCGATGGCCAGCAGATAGAACGACAGTGGCGCGCGCCGCACCAGCCGGCGCCATGCCTCCGTCCGCGGCGGCCGCATGGCGGCCGCCCGCTCCAGCTGCGGCAAGCCTTCGTCGATCAGAAAAAAGCCGATGTGGGCGCTGCGTCCGCCGCCGTCGCCGGCGGCGGCGGTGGCCAGCGCGACCGCCTTGTGCGCCACCTCCGGTTCGGACCAGGACGAGTAGCGGGCGATTTTTTCGACGCTGTGGCGGTAATGGTCGCGCGTGGCGAAATCCATCCTGGCGTAGACGCCGGCCGGGTCGGTCTGCAGCACGTGCTCGACCACGCTCAGGGTCTCGACGAATTCGCGCCAGTTCATGCTGCCGAGAAAGCGCAGGCTGCCGATGCTGTTGGAAATCGAGACCTGGTCGGCGGCCTGCTGCTGGATTTCGTTCAGGACCATCTGTTCGATGGTGCTGCCCGATTGCGCCAGCCGCTGCTCGATCCAGGTCAGCGGCAGGGCCAGCGCCGGTCCCTGGCCCTGCAGCCGGCGCGCCAGTTCGGCCACGAACGAACCCTCCATCGGCGGTTCCGAGCGCGCCATGTCGGCGATGACCAGGATCAGGCTGCTCGGCTCCTTTTCCGCCGTTTCCGTCATCTGGTCCGACCAGGAATCGGCGAGATCGCGATTGAGCCGGCTGATCGCCACCCGCACCGCCACCCGGCGCAGATTTTCGATCAGCGCCAGCCGCAGCATGATGGGAATGGCCCACAGCTCGCCCAGCTTGAGCGGCGCCACCTTCTGGTAGGCGGCGACGAAGCGGGACAGGCTGTCCGGATCGAGGCGGGCGTCGCCGTGCGCAATGGTTTCGAGCGCGATGTCGTAGACGCGCGGCAATCCGGCCGACGGTCCCTTTTGCAAACGCGGCAGTTCGCGGCTGTAGTTCTTCGGCAAATGGCGCTTGGCGGTGCGGATCTGTTCTTCGATCAGATAGAAGTTGTCCAGCAGCCACTCGGAAGCCGGCGTGATCTGCCGGCCCTGCTTGATCGCTTCGACCAGCAGCTTGCAGGTCTGGCTGAGTACGCGTTCGTTTTCGGCAAGGCGCTTCAGTAACTGGTTCTGCGCGTGCGCCGGGCTCAATTGATGGGACTGCGCCAGTGCCGCGCCGTGCTGCTCCATCTGCTGGGCGCTGAACAGCTCCGAGCGCAGCGGCGGCTCGTCGTCCCAGGGTTCGCGCGGACCCGCCTGTTTGCGCAGCGAGGTCGTCAGCGCCGGGAGATTGGCATACAGCGTCTGGTGGGCCGATTTCAATTGGATCTGCCTTTCTTGTGGGCAGGGCAGGCCCCGGATGCAAAGCATGGCTGCCAAGGCGGCGCGTCTGATTGCCGGAGCTCTCTCGGCGCCGCGAGCGGGGCACCTTGATGGGACTATTTATTTGAGATGTTGTTCCACGATAAGGAACAAGAGGGCGGGAAGTGAGGGGTTTCGGCGCGGCGGGAAGCGCCGGCGACCGCCATCGTGCGATGGACTTGGCCAGCCGGCCTGGAAAATCAGGGAAAGTGCCGACCTCGGCAGGCGCTACCGCAGTTAGTCACCGGCGGCAAGCCAGCGACTAACTGGAGCAGGGAAATACGCGTTCAGGAAGCTTGCGCGCGGTTGATCAGGAACTTCGCCAGCAAGGGCACCGGACGGCCGGTGGCGCCCTTGGCGGCGCCGCTCTTCCAGGCCGTGCCGGCGATGTCCAGGTGCGCCCAGGTGTATTTGCTGGTGAAGCGCTCCAGGAAACAGGCGGCGGTGCACGCTGCCGGCCGCCGGGCCGCCGATGTTGGCCATGTCGGCGAAATTGGACTTGAGCTGCTCCTGGTAGGCATCCTCGATCGGCATGCGCCAGGCGGTGTCGCCGCTTGCCTTGCCGGCGGCCAGCAGTTCCTCGGCCAGCGCGTCGTGCTGCTCGTCGTGCGCGGGTGAACAGGCCGGAATTGTGGTGGCCCAGCGCGATGATGCAGGCACCGGTCAGGGTCGCGATGTCGACCACGGCGGCCGGCTTGAAGCGCTCGACGTAGGTCAGGGCATCGCACAGGATCAGGCGGCCTTCGGCGTCGGTGTTCAGCACTTCGATGGTCTGGCCCGACATCGAGGTCACGATGTCGCCCGGCTTGGTGGCGCGTCCGGACGGCATGTTTTCGCAGCTCGGGATGACGCCGATCACGTTCAGCTTCAGCTTCATTTCGGCGATCGCGCGCAAGGTGCCGAGCACCGAGGCGGCGCCGCACATGTCGTATTTCATTTCGTCCATGCCGGCGCCCGGCTTGAGCGAAATGCCGCCGGAGTCGAAGGTGATGCCCTTGCCGACCAGCACCATCGGCGCCTCCTTGGCCTTGCCGCCCATGTGTTTCAGGACGATGAATTTCGGCGGTTCCTCGCTGCCGTTGGTGACCGACAGGAAGCTGCCCATCTTCAGCGCTTGCATCTGCTTGCGGTCCAGCACTTCGACGCCGAAGCCGAATTCCTTGGCCAGCTTCTTGGCGGTATTGGCCAGATAGGTCGGGGTGCAGACGTTGCCGACAGGTTGCCCAGGTCTTTGGTCAGGTCCATGCCGTTGGCGATGGCCACGGCTTGCGCCAGCGCGGTCCGCGCGGTCGCGGCGTCGGCCGCCGCCACCAGCAGGGCGAGCTTCTTGACGCCGGCCGGCGGCCGGTTCCTGCTTGCTCTTCATGGTATCGAAGCGGTAGCCCTGCTCGCGCGCGGCCAGCGACCGCATTGCCGACGGCCCAGCCGGTATCGCGCTCTTCACCGCGTCGAACGGCAGCGCAAGGATGGCGTCATGGGTGCCCAGCGAGGAGAGGACGCGCAGCGCGGCATTGGCCGCCGTCGAGAAATTCTTGTCGTTCAGCGTATCGGCGCTGCCCAGTCCCACCAGCAACACGCGTTCGGCGGCGATGCCTTCGACTTCGCGCAGCAGCAGCGTCGAACCCGGCTTGCCGGAAAGATCGCCCGACTTCAGCGCGGCGCCGATGGTGCCGTTCTGGGCGAAGGCTTGGGTGATCGCCGGCAATTTTTTGTTTTCGAATACACCGACCGCGATACAGCCTGCGCGCAGCGTGCCGACGGCGGTTTTTGTGTCGAATGCTTTTATGCTAAAGTCCATCGCTTGCTCCTTGTCGATCCGCAATTATAGTCTTCGAATGATTTTTCAGCGCGCTCTCCGCCGCGAATTGCTTAGCGCCGCCGGCGCGGTCTTTACGACGCTTTTTACCATTACCATCACCGTGATGTTGATCAAGATCCTGGGCCAGGCCGCCGGGGGCATGGTCGCATCGCAGGATGTGCTGGCGCTGATCGGGTTTCAGGCGCTCAATTATTTGCCGATCCTCCTGATCCTCACCGGCTTCATTTCGGTGCTGCTGGTGGTGACGCGCAGCTACCAGGATTCGGAAATGGTGGTGTGGTTCGCTTCCGGCCTGAGCCTGACCGCTGGATCGCGCCGGTGCTGCGCTTCGGCCTGCCGCTGGTGGTGCTGACCGCATTGCTCAGTTTTGCGGCGACGCCATGGGCCAACCGGCAAAGCGCGGAATTTCGGGAGCGCTTCGAAAAGCGCGAGGATGTCGCCAAGGTAACGCCCGGCAAGTTTCAGGAATCCGGTTCATCCGACCGCATCTTTTTTGTCGAGGGCGCTGTCCGGGGATGCGTCGAGGGTCAAGAACATCTTCGTCAACACTTTCCAGAACGGCCGCGCCAGTGTCGTGGTGGCCAAGGAAGGGCGGGTCGAGATCGACAGCCGCGGCGACAAGTTCCTGATTCTCGACCAAGGGCCGGCGCTACGAGGGCGCACCGGACCAGCCCGATTTCAAGATCATGGAATTCGAGCGCTACGGCGTGCTGGTGGCGCCGCAAGCGGGGAAGCTGGTCGGCGACACTTCGGCACGCTCCTTGCCCACCGCGGTTCTGTTGCAGCAACCCAATGGCTACAACCTGGGCGAGCTGCTGTGGCGCCTGGCCTTGCCGCTGATGGCACTGACGCTGATGCTGCTGGCGATTCCGCTCGGTTTCGTCAATCCGCGCGCCGGCCGCTCGGCCAACCTGCTGATCGCCCTGCTGCTGTTCGTCACCTATAGCAATATGGTCAGCGTGCTGCAGGCGGCAGTCGCGCAAAACCGGCTGTCGTTCGCGCTCGCCTGGTGGCCGCTGCACCTGCTGGCCGCGCTGATCGTCGGCTTCCTGTTCTGGTGGCGGCTGAACGTCAACAGCCGCTTCCATCCGCTGGTCCTGTGGGGCGCCTTCAAGCGCGCCCGGATCGCCAGGCGCGCCGCATGAAAACGCTGGAACGATATTTCGCCAAGGAGATCGTACGCTCGGTGTTGTTCGTGCTGGTGGCGTTTTTGGCCATCTTCGCGTTCTTCGACCTGATCGCCGAACTGCAGTCGGTCGGGCGCGGCGGCTACCGCCTGCAGCACGCCTTCCTGTACGTGGTGATGGGGCTGCCCGGCTATGTCTATGAGCTGATGCCGATCGCGGTATTGATCGGCACCATCTACGCGCTGGCGCAATTCGCCGCGCGCTCCGAATTCACCATCATGCGCGTATCCGGCATGTCGACCCGGATGGCGGGCTGGATTCTGTTCAAGATCGGCATTCTGTTCGTGCTGCTGACGGTGCTGTTCGGCGAACTGATTTCGCCCGCGGTGAGCGGGCTGGCCGAACGGCTGAAGCTGCAGGCGCAGGGCTTGCCGGTATCGCAGGAATTCCGCTCCGGCTTGTGGACCAAGGACGTGATCCGCGAGGGCGGCATCAACGGCGCCGTGGTCGGTTCACGCTTCCTGAATGTGCGCGAGATTCGTCCGGACGGCCAGCTGGAGGGCTTGAAATCCTATGAATTCGACCAGAATTTTCATCTGACCGCGATCATCTCGGCGGCCAGCGCCGACTACGAGGGAGACAATGTCTGGTTGCTGACGGATGTGGCGGAAACCCGCTTCCTCGATACCGGGCCGGCGCAGCAGGTCGCCGCGGTGTCGACCACCCGCAAGCCGAACGGCCAGTTGATCTCGGAGGTCACGCCGGAGATCCTGTCGGTGCTGTTTGCCGATCCCGACCGCATGTCGGCCTACGATCTGTCGGCCTATTCGCGCCATCTGGCGGAAAACAACCAGCGCAACGAGCGCTATGAAATCGCATTCTGGAAAAAGGTCGTGTATCCGTTCGCGGTGTTCGTCATGATGGCGCTGGCGCTGCCGTTTGCCTACCTGCACTTCCGATCGGGCGGCGTCAGCCTGAAGATCTTTACCGGCATCATGATCGGCGTCAGCTTCCAGCTGACCAACAACCTGTTTTCGCATCTGGGATTGCTGAATACCTGGCCGCCGCTGGCGACCGCGGTGCTGCCCAGCCTGCTGTTCCTGCTGATGGCGATCCTCGCCCTGCGCTGGGTGGAGCGGCATTGATGGAACCCGGGAGCAGCGCCCGGCGCGGCCTGATCCTGTTTGCGCACGGCGCGCGCGATCCGCAGTGGCGCACGCCGTTCGAGCGGCTGCGGCAAATGGCGCAGGCGCAGCTGGCGGCGGTCGACGTCAGGTTGGCGTTCCTGGAGCTGATGACGCCCAGTCTGGCCGACGCGGTGCGCCAACTGGCGCAGGGCGGCTGCGGCGAGATCACGGTGGTGCCGGTATTTCTCGGCCAGGGTGGCCATGTGCGGCGCGACCTGCCGCTCTTGATCGCGCAATTGCAGAAAGATCATCCACAACTGGCATTGAAGTCTGTCGACGCCGTCGGCGAAGATGCTTCCGTGCTGCAGGCGATCGCGGCATACTGCGTCGCCAGTCTGGAACGGTAGCAAGAGTCCGTTTGCAAACCGGCCGCGGCTCGATTTGGACTTGCGATGCGCGCCGTACCATTCATACGACTACGCTGCTCCGCCCAAACCGGGAGCGCTCGCGACAATTTTCAGACGGACCCTGAACCGCGTTTGAAGACGGGATCTACTTCTTGAGCTGCGGCTGATCGATGTAGCGGACGTCCTTGACGGGAAGCGGTATCGGGTTCATATACGTATACCCCTTGCCCTGCCAGTAAGCCAGCTCGGCAAAGCCGGCTGGAACGACGGTAATGAAACCGTGCATGTCTTCGGCCTTGAAGCCGGCCGCCCGCATCGCGTTGTTGCACATCTTGAATTCGACACCGTGCTCCTGGGCCAGCTCAGCCATGCGCATGATGATTCCTTGGTACTTCTCGTAATTTTCCTTGGCGAAGGCGCGCAGTTCCGGGCCGTGCGTGACCACGACGACCTTGCCCTTGGTCTCTTTCTGTGTGTTTTTGATGAAGCTGTACAGGATGTTCAGCTTTTCCGGGTCTTCGTAGTTGACATCGAACACCGTATTGGTCACCGGCATTGGGTGCATGTCGACCTTGGCCGTGCCATACGGCGCGAAGTCCTCGGCCAGCGCCTGGCCGGCCGGCAGGATGGCGATCATGGCGATCGCTGCAAATTTGGATACCTGATTCAGTACATGCGGTCTCATCTTGTTCCTTGTTCGTATTTGGAATCATGTTCCGTATTAGGGAACTTGAAGTAGTTATTGTGGCGACGAAACCACCTCCTGGCAATACTTATCCGCTCCCCGCGCCGCCAGTGCTTCGCCAATCATGACCAGCACCGGTCCCTGGCATTGCGCTAGGCCGCGCTCCAGTTGATTCAGTTGCAAGCGCAGGATGCGCTCATCGGGACGGCTGCAATTTTCCACCACCACCACCGGTAAAAGCGGCGAACGCCCCTGGTTCAGCAATTTCTGCGCCGTGGCGATGGCTTCCTTGCCGCCCATGTATTGCACCAGCGTGTCGCAATTGGGCAAGCGCAGCTGCTCAGGTTGGTCAGGGGCTGTGCTGCTGGTAAAAAACGCGACGCTGCGGGCGATGCCACGCTGCGTCAGCGGTTGTTGGGTGGATGCCGCCGCCGCCAGCGCGGCTGATAATTCCCGGCACCACTTCGACTTCGATGCCATGTGCTTCCAGCGCCCGCAATTCCTCGTCGGCGCGGCCGAACAGCATCGGGTCGCCGCCTTTCAGGCGCACCACCAGCGCATGCTTGCCGGCGTAATCGACCAGTTGCTTGTTGATGAAGGCCTGCGCGGTGGACAATTGGCCGCAGCGTTTGCCGACCGCGATCTTCTTCGCCTGTGGGCACAGCTCCAGCATGTCCTCGGTCACCAGCGCGTCGTGCAGCACGACTTCGGCCTGCGCCAGCAAGCGGGCGCCGCGCACCGTGATCAGGTCGGCGGCGCCGGGGCCGGCGCCGATCAGGTAAACCTTGCCGAATTTCGAATTGCTGATGCTTGCTTGCGATTGGGACATGTTGCGACTCCTGCGCGCCGATCGGAATTTGTTTGCGGTGGATTTTCAGTCGAGCCGGATCATGCCGGCGGCGACGGTCTGGTGCGTGACTTCATCGATCAGGATGAAGGCGCCGGTGGCGCGGATCGCCTCGTAGGCATCGGCCGCGATCGGTTGCTGGACATTGATCGCAACGCGGGCGATGTCGTTCAGCTTCAGCTCGGTCGCCGGCCGCCGTTCCTGGGTGTTGATGTCGAGCAGCGACTCGATCGCGCCGACACGCGCGGCGACCTGGCGGGTGGTGTGCTTCAGCCAGTACTTGCGGCGCGGGTCGAGCGGTTCCTCGGACAGCCAGCAGAGATCGGCCTGCACCGTTTTCAGC
Organism: uncultured beta proteobacterium; assembly: GCA_963706525.1. Lineage (GTDB taxonomy): Bacteria > Pseudomonadota > Gammaproteobacteria > Burkholderiales > Burkholderiaceae_D > DATJCV01. The sequence continues at coordinate 250,933 of CAVPMM010000001.1, forward strand.
AGCGCCGGCGGCCGTGCGGCCGAGGCCAGCATGTCGCCGCGCGAAATGTCGAGCTCCTCCGCCAGCAGCAGCGTGATCGACTGGCCGGCGTGGGCCGATGCATAGCGATCCTTCCAGCGTGACGAATCTCCTTGACGGTGGCGGCCTGGCCGCCCGGCTGCATCAGCAGGCGGTCGCCGGTACGTACGTTGCCGGCCTCGATGCGGCCCATGTAACCGCGGAAGTCATTGGCCTCATGACCGTTGTGGCGCGCCACCAGCTGCACCGGAAAGCGCAGCGGCGCCTGCGTCCAGCGTATCGCCGACGGTCAGCGATTCCAGCAGTTCGATCAGGGTCGGCCCCTGATACCACGGCATCCGGCCGCTGTCCGCCACCACGTTGTCGCCGGCCAGCGCCGACAGCGGAATCGCCCGCACATCCTGCAGCCCGAGCTGGCGCGCGAACTTCTGGTAGGCGGCGACGATGCGCTCATACACCGCCTGGTCGTAGTCGACCAGGTCCATCTTGTTGACCGCCACCACCACGTGCTCGATCTGCAGCAGGTGGGCGATCGTCGGAATGGCGCTTGGTCTGCGTCAGCAGTTCGACGCTGCCGTCGTCGCCCAGCTTCACCTTCGAGACGTCGATCAGGATGATCACGGCGTCGGCGGTCGAGGCGCCGGTCACCATGTTGCGCGTGTACTGCTCATGGCCGGGCGTGTCGGCGATGATGAACTTGCGCTTGGGCGTGGCGAAGTAGCGATAGGCGACGTCGATCGTGATGCCTTGTTCGCGCTCGGCTTCCAGGCCGTCGGTCAGCAGCGACAGGTCGATCGTGTCGCCCACCGTGCGCTTGTGCTTGGAGCGCGCCGATCGCGTCCAGCTGGTCGGCGAAGATGCCCTTGCTGTCGAACAGCAGGCGGCCGATCAGCGTGCTCTTGCCGTCGTCGACCGAGCCGGCGGTGATGAAGCGCAGCAAGCCCGAGCTGGCTTCGGCGGTGGCGGCCGGACGGCCCTGTTCAGTCAATACGGCGTTCATCAGAAATATCCTTCCTTCTTGCGTTTTTCCATCGAAGCTTCGGAGGTCTGGTCGTCCATCGCGGGTGGCGCCGCGCTCGGTGATTTGCGTGATCGCGGTCTCGGCGATGATGGCGTCGACCGTCGCCGCCGTCGGAGGCCACCGGGCAGGTGCAGGAAATGTCGCCGACGGTGCGGAAGCGCACCATCCGCGTCTCCACCGTTTCGCCGTCGCGCGCCGGCGTCAGTTCGGTCAGCGGCACCAGCAGGCCGTTGCGCGGAATCACCTGGCGCTGATGGGCGAAATAGATCGAGGGCAGCGCCAGTTTTTCGCGCGCGATGTATTGCCAGACGTCGAGCTCGGTCCAGTTCGAGATCGGGAACACGCGCATGTTTTCGCCCGGGTGCACGCGGGTGTTGTACAGGTCCCAGAGTTCGGGGCGCTGCGCCTTCGGATTCCACTGGCCGAATTCGTCGCGGAAGGAAAAGATGCGTTCCTTGGCGCGCGCCTTTTCCTCGTCGCGGCGGGCGCCGCCGATGCAGGCGTCGAACTGGTGTTCGGCGATGGTTTCCAGCAGGGTCACCGCTTGCGCCGCATTGCGCGAATCGGTCTGCGGATTGCGCAGGCGCACCGTGCCGCGCCTGATCGATTCCTCGACCGAGCCGACGATCAGGCGTTCGCCCAGTTCGGCCACGCGGCGGTCGCGGAAGGCGATCACTTCGTCGAAGTTGTGGCCGGTGTCGATGTGCACCAGCGGGAACGGGAAGCGTGCCGGGGCGGAAAGCCTTCTCGGCGAGGCGCAGCAGCACCACCGAGTCCTTGCCGCCCGAGAACAGCAGCGCCGGCTTGCTGCATTCGGCCGCGACCTCGCGCATGATGTGGATCGCTTCCGATTCCAGCCGCTCGAGGTGGCGCTGGTTGAGGGAAGGCGAGGCGCTTGTTGCGCGATCGATGAATTTTTCGACGACTGTATTCATGGTTCTCTCAGATCGGGGTGGTTGCCGGCTTGATGCGGATCAGCTTGCCGTCGACCACATGCAGGCCGCATTCCTTCGATTCCGGCTGTTCCCACCACCAGCGGCCGGCGCGCACGTCTTCGCCGGGCTGGATCGCGCGCGTGCAGGGTTCGCAGCCGATCGACGGGTAGCCCTTGTCGTGCAGCGGGTTGTAGGGCACGTCGTTGCTGCGGATGTAGTGCCAGACGTCGTGCTTCGCGTCCAGTCGGCCAGCGGATTGAACTTGGTCATGCCGTGCGCCGCGTCGTGCTTCTTGCACCGCCAGCGCGCGCGGGTGCTGGACTGGCGCGGCGCTGCCCGGTGATCCAGGCGCGGTTGCCGGCCAGCGCGCGCTGCAAGCGGCTCGACCTTGCGGATGCGGCAGCACTCCTGGCGCAGCTCGACGCTGTCGTAGAACGCGTTCAGGCCGTTTTGCGCAACGTACTGCGTCGACCGCTTGCGGCTGCGGCCGGTACAGCGCGACCTCGGCGCCGTAGGTTTGGCGAATGCGCTCGAGCATGCCCAGCGTTTCCGCGTGCAGGCGGCCGGTGTCGAGCGAGAAGATGCCGATCGCCAGCCGCTGGCGCAGTATCAGGTCGGTCAGCACCATGTCTTCCGCCGCCAGGCTGGAGGCGAACACCGCCGGCGCAAATTCGCCGGCGATGCGCGTCAGCGTGGCGCGCGTCGCGGCCAGCAGGGCGTCGTAGCCGGCACTGATGCCGTCGTTGCCCTGGGGGCCGAGATCAGTGCTCATCATGCGTCCACCGGAAGCCGCGTCTACCGCGGCGGAACAAGCGGCAGTTTTTCATCCAGCGAAGCCTGATAGGTTCGACCGAAAAATCGAACAGCCCTTCAGGGCGTCGTGGATATTGCGGTCGGCGCGCGGCGTCGAAGGCGTTGAAGCCGACCCGCTGCATGTAGAACAGCTGGTCGCGCAGCACGTCGCCGATGGCGCGCAGTTCGCCTGGTAGCCGAGGCGCGCGCGCAGGTTGTAGGCGATCGAATAGCCGCGGCCATCGGAGAATTTCGGAAAGTCGACCGCGATCACGGCGAATTTTCGCGCCTCGTCCTTCAAGGCTGCCGCCACGCTCGTCGCTGGCCAGCCAGACGCCCGACGCCTGCGCGGCGCGCGCTTCCAGCGCCGGCCGCTTGCGCCTGCCATACCGTCGAGCGGCACGATGATCTTGCCGGCCGGCACGGTCACGGTTTCCGCCGTCTCGCCTTCGGCCAGCCGCAGTACGGTCCAGTCGTCGGCGACCACCGCGCTGGTCGCGGATGATCTGTTTTCGGCTTGGTGTGATTCAGGCATATGCATCTTCCTCAGCAAATTCCGCCGCCTGTGATCGGCGTGGCATACACGAATTCCTTGAACGGCGCGACGCCGATGCGGCGCGCGGTGTCGATGAAACGCTCGCCCTCGATCGCGCTCGCGCAGATAGACCTGCCAGCAGGCGATCGATCACTTCCGGCATCTGTTGCCGCCGAGAACGACGGGCCGATGATCTTGCCGATCGCTGCTGTTGTCGCCTTGCGCGCCGCCGATCGAGACCTGGTACCACTCGCTGCCGTCCTTGTCGACGCCCAGCACGCCGATGTTGCCGATGTGGTGATGGCCGCAGGCGTTGATGCAGCCCGAGATGTTCAGCTCGATGTCGCCGATGTCGTGCTGGATAGTCGAGATCGTCGAAGCGCTGCGCAATCGCCTGCGCGATCGGGATCGACTTGGCGTTGGCCAGCGAGCAGAAATCGCCGCCGGGGCAGCAGATGATGTCGGTCAGCAGGCCGATGTTCGGCGTCGCCAAGCCCTGCGCCTTGGCCTTTTGCCAGACTTCGAACAAGTGCCGATTGCTCGACGTCCGCCAGCACCAGGTTCTGCTCGTGCGTGACGCGCAGTTCGCCGAAGCTGTAGCGGTCGGCCAGGTCGGCCACGAAATCCATCTGCTCGGCGGTGCAGTCGCCCGGCGGCAACGCCGGTCTTTTTGAGCGACAGCACGACAATCGCGTAGCCGGGCACCTTGTGCGGCTTGACGTTGCGCTTGAGCCAGTTGGCGAAGGCCTTGTTGTCGGCCTTGTGCGCCTCGAAACCGGCATCCACCGCGGGCAGCGTCCGGTACGACGTGCGGCGTGAAATAGGCGGCGACGCGCTGCAACTCTTCCGCCGTCAGCGTGCTCGGGCTGTCCTTGAGGTCGGCCCATTCGGCTTCCACCAGCCGCGCGAATTCCTCGGCGCCGACCGCCTTGAGCAGGATCTTGATGCGCGCCTTGTACTTGTTGTCGCGCCGGCCGTACTGGTTGTAGACGCGCATGATGGCTTCGATGTAGGTCATCACGTGCTGCCAGGGCAGGAATTCGCGGATCACGCTGCCCAGGATCGGGGTGCGGCCGAGGCCGCCGCCGACCATCACGCGGAAGCCGATTTCGCCCTCCGGCGTTTGCACCACCGTCAGGCCGATGTCGTGCATGGCGATGGCGGCGCGGTCTTCGCGCGGCGCCGTTGATGGCGATCTTGAACTTGCGCGGCAGATAGGCGAATTCCGGATGGAAGGTGCTCCACTGGCGCAGGATTTCGGCATACGGGCGCGGATCGACGATTTCGTCGCCGGCGACGCCGGCGTATTCGTCGGAGGTGATGTTGCGGATGCAATTGCCGGAGGTCTGGATCGAATGCATTTCCACCGAGGCCAGGTCGGTCGAGGATGTCCGGCACGTCTTCCAGCTTGATCCAGTTGAACTGGATGTTCTGGCGCGTGGTGAAGTGGCCGTAGCCGCGATCGTACTTGCGGGCGATATGCGCCAGCATGCGCAGCTGCCGCGACGACAGCAGGCCGTACGGCACGGCGATGCGTAGCATGTAGGCGTGGCGCTGCATGTACAGGCCGTTTTGCAGGCGCAGCGGCAGGAATTCCTCTTCGGTCAGCTCGTCGTTCAAGCGGCGCCGTACCTGGTCGCGGAACTGGGCGATGCGTTCCTTGACGATCTGGTGGTCGTATTGGTCGTAGCGATACATGGAGTCTCTCGGTGAATTAGTAAGCTAGCTTGAAAGCAACACCGGCCAGGGTGGTCGCCAGCACGCCGCGCAGGAATTTTTCGGGAACCGCGCGCGCCGCCAGCGAGCCGATGGTGATGCCGGGGATCGAACCGAGCAGCAGGGTGGCCAGCAATTGCCAGTCGATCGAGCCCAGCCACCAGTGGCCGAGCGCGGCGATCGCGGTCAGCGGCACCGCGTAGGCGATATCGGTGCCGACGATTTCGGCGGCCGACAGGCGCGGGTAGAGCAGGACCAGCAAGGTGGCGCCGACGGCACCGGCGCCGATCGAGGAGACCGTCACCAGCGTGCCGAGCAGGGCGCCAGTCAGGATGGTGAAGAGCACCAGCGTGTTGCCCTGCAGATGTTTTTCCGGATGGGCGTTCAGCCAGTTCAGCATGCGGCCCTTGAACAGCAGCGCGATCACGGTCAGCGATACCGAGGCCGCGATCGAGTAGCGGATGATGCGGCCGATTTCCGGATTCAGCGCGCCGAAATGTTTCAATGCCAGGGTGGCAATGAGCGCGGCGGGCAGGGCGCCGAGCGACAGGCGCTTGACGATCTGCCAGTTGACCGTGCCGGAAAAGCGATGGACGAAGGTGCCCGACACTTTGGTGATCGACGCGAACGCCAGGTCGGTGCCGACCGCGACTGTCGGCGGTACGCCGAACAGCAGCGTCAACAGCGGCGTCATCAGCGAGCCACCGCCGACGCCGGTCAAGCCGACCAGCAGGCCAACCGCAAATCCGCAGGCTACGAAAGAGAGAGTCATATCACTCCATACAAAGGAGGGTAAATCGTAATAAACTCACTCTTTATTCCAAAGTACATAGTATTCATTTGCTTATATGTCTATTTGGCATAAGCAGAGCGCATGTACGCATAAAACAATCGCCCTTCAGGGAAAAGACATGAATCTTCACCAACTGCGTTTCGTGCGCGAGGCCGTACGGCAAAATTTCAACCTGACCGAAGCCGCCAAGGCGCTGTTTACTTCGCAGCCGGGGGTATCCAAGGCCATCATCGAACTGGAAGAAGAGTTGGGTGTCGACATCTTCTTGCGTCACGGCAAGCGCATTCGCGGTCTGACCGAGCCGGGACGCGCGGTGCTGAATTCGGTGGAACTGGTGCTGCAGGAAATCGACAGCCTGAAACGCATCGGCCAGGAATTCGCGGCGCACGACAGCGGCAGCTTCACCATTGCCACTACGCACACCCAGGCGCGCTATGCCTTGCCGAAAGTGGTGCAGGCCTTCGCCCAGAAATTTCCCAAGGTGCGGCTGTCGTTGTTGCAAGGCAATCCGCGCCAGGTGGCCGAGATGGTGCATTCCGGCCAGGCCGATCTGGCGATCGCCACCGAATCGATTGCCGCCATCGACGGCCTGATCACGCTGCCGTCCTATCAATGGGAGCATGTGGTGGTGGTGCCGCCCGAGCATGCGCTGCTGAAGTCGAAAACTCTGACGCTGGACGAAATCGCCGCTTATCCGCTGATCACCTACGACAGCGCCTTTGCCGGGCGTGGCAAGCTGGATCACGCATTCTCACTGCGCCAGCTGCAGCCGGACATCCTGCTGGAGGCGATCGATGCCGACGTGATCAAGACCTACGTCGAGCTCGGCATGGGCGTCGGCATCATCGCCGGCATGGCATTCGACGCCGAGCGCGACCGCAATCTGCGCGCGATCCCGGTCGGGCACCTGTTCGGCACCAATGTCTCGCGCGTGGCGGTCAAGAAGGGCGCTTATCTGCGCAGCTATGTCTATACCTTCATCGAATTGCTGACGCCGACCCTGAACCGCAAGCTGATCGAGCAGGTGATGAGCGGCGAGAAGGAAATGTACGAGCTGTAAGCGCCGGCGTCAGGCATGATCGAAAAACGCATAAGGAAATAACTTTATATTCGTTTTTCGTTGGAGGGGTTCTCGATAGAATCTTTGGCATCCCAACCATGCCGAAGATATCACCATGAGCCGTCTCACCATCCATACCATCGATTCCGCTCCCGAAGAAGCCAAAGAGCGCCTGCTGGTCGCGCAAAAGAACAATGGCTATTTGCCGAATCTGCTGGGCGTGCTGGCCAATGCGCCGACGGCGCTGGAAACCTATCAGGTGGTCGGCGCCATCAATGCCCGTACCGGGCTGTCGGCGGCCGAGCGCGAGGTTATCCAGATCACCGCCGCGGTTCGCAACGGCTGCGGCTTTTGCGTCGCCGGCCACACTGCGATCGCGCGCAAGAAGATCGCCATGCCGGAAGAGTTGATTCAGGCCTTGCGCGGCACCCAGGCGCTGAACGATCCCAAGCTGAACGCGCTGGCACAGTTCACGCTGGCCGTGATGGAACAAAAAGGCCAGGTGTCGGATGCCACGCTGGGCGATTTCCTGGCGGTCGGCTACACCCAGGCCAATGCGCTGGAAGTGGTGCTCGGCGTCAGCCTGGCGACCCTGTGCAATTACGCCAACAACCTCGGGCAAACCCCGATCAATCCGGAGCTGCAGCCCTTTGCTTGAGCCCGCGCCCGCCGTACGGCGGAGTTTTGAATTTCCATTGAATGCCTTATAAGGAGTTGCTGCGATGAGCCAGTCCGAATCCACCGTTTCATTGCTGGAGGCGGTGGCGGCGCAGGCGCAGGCCGAGCTGGCGCCGCTGGCGGCCGCCATCGACCAGGAAGGCGTCTACCCCGACGGCTATTTGCGCAATCTCGGCGCGCTGGGCGGTTTCGGCGCTAGCGTGGCGCCCGAGTACGGCGGCCTGGGGCTGAGCCTGGCGCAACAAATCGAAGTCACCACGCGGGTCGGCAGCGAATGCGGCGCTACCGCATTCCTGGTCTGGTGCCAGTCGAGCTGCGCCTGGTACTTGCAGCATGCGCCGAATCCGGCGGTGCGCGAGCGCTATCTGGCGGCGGTCGCCGGCGGCACGCTGTTTGCCGGTACCGGCATGTCGAATGCGGTCAAGCACTTGGCCGGAATCGAGAAAATCCATTTGAATGCGCACCGCGACGGCGATGACTACATCGTCAGCGGCAACCTGCCTTGGGTTTCCAATGTCGGCACCGGTCATCTGGCGATCGTCGTCGCCGCGCTCGAAAACGAAGGCTACGTCATGTTCGCGGTGCGCGGCGATGCGGCGGGACTGAACCTGCATCCATGCCCCGAGTTTTCCGGCCTGGAAGGGACGCAAACCTTGAATTTGCGCTTCAAGGAGGTGCGGATTGAAGCGGCCGACGTGCTGGCGCATCCGCAGCAGTTCGCCGCCTACATCGCGCGCATCAAGCCCGGCTTCGTGCTGGGCCAGACCGGCATGGGTTTCGGCGTGATCGAAGCATCGCTCAAGACCATCCGCGAAAGCAACGTTACGCACGCCGCGGTCAATGCCTTCCTCGACGACCAGGGCGCCGATCTGGCCGCCGAACTGGCGCAATTGAAGGCACAGGCGGCGGCGTTGGCACAGCAGGCGCAAGCCGGCGATGCGCCGGTCCTGGAAGTGTTGAAAGTGCGCGCGCGCACCACCGAGCTGACGCTGAAGGCCGCCAATTCGGCCGTGCTGCATGCCGGCGCCAAGGGTTATCTGATGCGGCATCCGGCGCAGCGGCGGCTGCGCGAGGCGGTGTTCGTCGCCATCGTCACGCCGGCGCTCAAGCATTTGCGCAAGGAGATCAACGACCTGGAGCGGGCGCAACGGCAGCCACAGGCGGAGGCGGCGTGATGGCAAGGCGGGCGCAATGGATGTGCGGGCCGTGCGGCTTCATCTATGACGAGACGGTCGGCATGCCGGACGACGGCATCCCCGCCGGCACGCCGTTCGAAGCCATCCCCGACGATTGGGAATGCCCCGATTGCGGTGTCGGCAAGGCCGATTTTTTCCTGCTTCCGGATTAGGGCCAGTACATGACAAGCGGAAACGCGGCGGCGCGTACTATCGTTTTGAACGCGCAGCAGATCGAGTTGAGTTACGGGCGCGGCAGGCAGCCGGCCAATGTCGTGCTGCGCGATTTCTCGCTGCAGCTGGCGGCGGGCGAGGTGGTGGCCGTGCTGGGACCGAGCGGCGTCGGCAAATCCTCCTTGCTGCGCGTGCTGGCCGGCCTGCAGGCGGCCGACAGCGGCAGCGTCCACGTACACGGCGAAGCGCTGCGCGGGCCGCACCCGCGCCTCGGCTTCGTGTTCCAGGACCCGAGCCTGTTGCCGTGGCTGACGCTGGAGGAAAACGTCGGCTTCGGCCTCGATTTCAAGCACCAGCCGGACATCACCAAGGCCGAGAAGAAGGAGCGCGTGCGCGCCGCCATCGCCGAAGTCGACCTGCAGCGCGCCAGCCAGCGCTATCCGGCCGAACTGTCGGGCGGCATGGCGCAGCGCACGGCACTGGCGCGCAGCCTGGCGCGGCAGCCGGAAATCCTGTTGCTGGACGAACCGTTTTCGGCGCTCGACGAGATCACGCGCGGCGAGATGCAAGCCCTGCTGCGGCAAATCATCTCGCGCCATCAAACCGCGGCGGTTCTGGTCACCCATGACATCGACGAGGCGCTGGTCCTGGCCGATCGCATCCTGCTGATCGGCTTGTCGCCGGGACGCCTGATCGGCGAATGGCAGATCGACTTGCCGTATCCGCGCGACGAGGTCGCGGCCGAACTGACCGGCGTGCGGGTCGAAATCGTACAGGCCCTGCGCGAAGCGCGGCGGGCGGCGCCCAATCCCCAGCATTTGCATGCCTGAAGCAGGCACCACAATAACGATAAGGAACATCAAACCGTGAAAGCCAAATCCGCACCCGCCGACCTCGCTGCCGAAGGGCGCCGTCAATTCCTGAAACGCTCCACCGCGCTGGGCGCGATGGGAGCGCTGCCTTTATTGCAAACCGCCAGCCAGGCCCTGGCCGCCGAGAACAACGATCCGGTCAGGATCGGCTATCTGCCGATCACCGACGCTTCGCCGCTGCTGGTGGCGCACGGCAACAAGACCTTCGAAGCGCAAGGACTGCAGGTCGAGAAGCCGCGCCTGTTTCGCAGCTGGGCGCAGATCATCGAGGCATTCCTGGCCGGTCAGGTCAACGTGGTCCACCTGCTGATGCCGATGACGATCTGGGCACGCTACGGCAGCAAGGCGCGCGCCAAGGTGGTGGCGTGGAATCACATGGAAGGTTCGAGCCTGACGGTGCTGCCTGAAATCAACAGCCTGCGCGATCTGGGCGGCAAGACGGTGGCGATTCCGTTCTGGTACTCGATCCATAACGTGGTGCTGCAGCACCTGCTGCGCGGCCAGGGCATGGAAGCGGTCACCGAAGGCACGCCGGGCCCGAAGCAGGTCAAGCTGGTGGTGATGTCGCCGGGCGACATGCTGCCGGCGCTCGGCACCAAGCAGATCGCCGGCTATACCGTGGCCGAACCGTTCAACGCCATGGCGGAAACCCTGAAGGTCGGCAAGATCTGGCGCTTCACCGGCGACGTCTGGAAGGACCACGCCTGCTGCGTGGTGTTCATGCACGAGCGCGACCTCGAACAGCGGCCGGAGTGGGCGCAAAAAGTGGTCAGCAGCATCGTCCAGGCGGAAGCCTGGATCCGCGATCACCGCGACCAGGCCGCGCGCCTGCTGGCCAAGGACAATCCGGCCCAGTACACGCCGCACAGCTACGACACCCTGGCCCAGGTGCTGGCGCCGCACGAGGAACTGACTCCGAAATACAAGGCCTCGGGCGCGGTGCTGAACACCGACTGGAACGAGAAGCGGATCGACTTCCAGCCGTATCCGTTTCCCAGCTATACCGAGGAACTGGTGAAGATGCTGAAACAGACCACCGTTCTCGGCCGCAACGACTTCCTGCAGGCGCTCGACCCGGCGTTCGTGGCGCGCGACCTGGTGGACGACCGCTTCGTCAAGAAGGCGCTGGCCGACATGGGCGGCCTGAAAGCGTTCGGCTTGCCGAATTCGTTCACGCGGCGCGAAACGATTTCCTCGAAATAGGGCGCCGCGTCGCCAGCATCAGGACCAGATCATGGAAAGAATCCTCAAACTATCCCGCCAGTCCCCGCGCAGCGCGCAGCTGATTCTGAGCCTGAGCGGGCTGGCGCTGCTGGTCCTGCTCTGGGGTTTGGGTACGCACTGGCTGAAAAACTCCATTTCGCTGGCCCAGTTGCTGAGTCCGAAAGAGACCTTCGACAGCCTGTACCAGCTGCTGGCGCAGAATCAGCTGACCATGCACAGCCTCACCAGCCTGAAACGGGTGCTGGTGGGCTTGGCGCTGGCGCTGCTGTTGGGCGTCCCGATCGGGCTCGCGGTGGGTACTTCGCGCATGCTGGAGAGCAGCACCAGCGGTGCGTTCCAGTTCCTGCGCATGATTTCGCCGCTGTCCTGGATGCCGATCGCGGTGATGGTGTTCGGCATCGGTGACGGTCCGATCTACTTCCTGCTGACCTTTGCCGCGGTCTGGCCGATCATCCTGAATACCGCAGCCGGCGTGCGCCAGCTCAATCCGAAATGGCTGATGCTGGCCAAAAGCCTGTCCGCCACGCGCAGCGAAGTGCTGTTCAAGATCGTTATCCCGGGCATTCTCGGTCACATCCTGACCGGGCTGCGGCTGGCGATCGGCATCGTCTGGATCGTGCTGGTGCCGTGCGAAATGCTCGGCGTCAGCTCCGGCCTCGGCTATTTCATCCTCGACACGCGCGACCGCCTGGCGTACTCGGAATTGATGGCGGTAATCGTGCTGATCGGCGCGCTCGGTTTCCTGCTGGACGGGCTGGCGCAAAAGCTGTACCAGCGCTGGACCCACACTGCGCAAACACGCTGAATCTGGCAGCCGGCCCGACCTGAGCCGGCCGTGCCGCGTTTTTTGCGCAGGCTATAATCGATCTCCTCTGCATTGACGAATCAGGACGATCGATGAAACTCGCCACTCTCAAGGATGGTACGCGCGACGGCCAGCTGGCCGTGGTCGCGCGCGACCTCAAGACCGCCACGCTGGCCGACGGCATCGCGCCGACGCTGCAGCGGGCGCTGGACGACTGGAACTTCATTGCGCCGCAGCTCGAGCAGCTGTATACCGAACTGAACGGCGGCCGCGGCCGCCACGCCTTCGATTTCGAGCCGAAACGCTGCATGGCGCCGCTGCCGCGCGCATTCCAGTGGGCCGACGGCTCTGCCTATGTGAATCACGTCGAACTGGTGCGCAAGGCGCGCAACGCCGAAATGCCGGAATCGTTCTGGCACGACCCCTTGATGTACCAGGGCGGCTCGGACGACTTTATCGGTCCGACCGACGACATCGTGCTCGGCTCGGCCGAGTGGGGCATCGATTTCGAAGGCGAAGTGGCGGTGATTACCGACGACGTGCCGATGGGCATCACGGCCGATGCCGCGGCCCAGCACATCCGGCTGCTGATGCTGGTCAACGACGTCTCGCTGCGCAACCTGATTCCGGCTGAACTGGCGAAAGGCTTCGGCTTCTTCCAGTCGAAACCGGCGTCGGCGTTTTCGCCGGTGGCGGTCACGCCCGACGAGCTGGGCGGCGCCTGGCAGGACGGCAAGGTCAATCTGCCGCTGCGCGCCACCTGGAACGGCGTGCTGGTTGGCCAGCCGCATGCCGGTACCGACATGGTGTTCAACTTCCCGCAGTTGATCGCGCATCTGGCAAAGACGCGCAACGCGCGCGCCGGCTCGATCGTCGGCTCCGGCACGGTCTCCAACAAGGACGCTAGCAAGGGTTACACCTGCATCGCCGAAAAGCGCTGCCTGGAAACGATCGCCGACGGCGCGCCGAAGACGCCGTTCATGCAGTTCGGCGACACCATCCGGATCGAGATGCTCGATTCCAACGGCAAATCGATCTTCGGCGCCATTGACCAGACCGTGGTGCAGGCCGCAGCGGCGGCCGGCAAGCCGCGCTGATCGCGGCGGCGGCCGGCAAGGCGCGCCGCACGCACCGTTTGTTTTCATTCTCGACCCGGAGACACTCCATGCAATTTTCCCCCGCGCGCTGGCTGGCCGGCGCATCGTTCCTGGTGTTGGCCTGCGGCACCTCGTCCGCCCTGGCCCAGCTCAAGGTCGGCGTCAACATTTCCACCACCGGACCGGCGGCCGCGATCGGCGCCCCGACCAAGAACGCGATGCTGCTGTGGCCCAAGGAAATCGCCGGCCAGAAGGTCGAATACATCATCCTGGATGACGGCTCCGACCCCACCAACGCGGTGCGCAACGTGCGCAAGCTGACGGCGGAACAGAAGGTCGATGTCATCGTCGGTCCCAACACCACGCCGAATGCGCTGGCGCTATTGGATGTGGTGGCGGAAGCGCAGACGCCGATGATCACGCTGGCGGCGTCTTCTTCGATCGTCGAACCGATGGACGCCAAGCGCGCCTGGGCCTTCAAGATGCCGCAGAACGATTCGCACATGGCGACCATCCTGACCCAGCACATGGCCGACCACGGCATCAAGACGGTTGCCTTCATCGGCTTCAACGACGCCTATGGCGAAGGCTGGTGGCGCGAATTCTCCAAGCTGGCCGAACTGCGCAAGCTCCAGGTCGTGGCCAGCGAGCGCTACGCCCGCACCGACACCAGCGTCACCGGCCCGATCCTGAAGATCATGGCGGCCAAGCCGGACGCGGTGCTGATCGCCGGCTCGGCCACGCCGGCGGTATTGCCGCAGAAAACCCTGGTCGAGCGCGGCTACAAGGGCCGCATCTACCAGACGCACGGCATCGGCACGCTGGAATTCCTGAAGGTCGGCGGCAAGGATGTCGAAGGCACCTTCTTCCCGACCGGTCCGGCGGTGGTGGCCAAACAACTGCCGGCCGCCAACCCGGTGAAGAAGACCGCGCTCGCCTTCACCCAGCCGTATGAGGCGGCGTACGGCAAGGACACCATGACGCAATTCGCCGCCGACGCCTGGGGCGCCTACATGCTGATCGCCAACGCCGTGCCGCAGGCGCTGAAAACCGCGCAGCCGGGCACCGTGCAGTTCCGCAGCGCGCTGCGCACGGCGCTGGAAAACACCAAGGAGCTGACGGTGCCGCAAGGCGTGATCAACATGAGCGCCAAGGACCATGTCGGCCTCGACCAGCGCTCGCGCGTGATGGGTCAGATCCGCGACAACAAGTTTGCCTACGCCTATGGCGGATAGGGCGGCAGCGCCGGTCGCGGCCGGCGCCGTCGTTGTCTGGCTGTAGATACGTTCCGATCCGGCGCCGGCAATCCGGCGTCGTCACCCTTGACGTCCGCTCGCAGGCATCGACGGCGAAGCAGCACTTTTCGTGCACCTCCCTTGCCAAAGCACGCCGGAATCCAGGCCTGCCTGGCGCCGCCATAAAACGGCGATGACGATGCCGGCGCTGCCCGGCCTGGACCATCCGCCCAACCATCCTCGCAAGCCGTCGTCCCGCCTGCCGAATTCAAACCATATCGCTCAGGAATACCCGTCATGCGCCACATCCGACTCATGACTCAGGACGACGTCCAGCAGGTCCTGCACATCCAGGCCCAGTGCTACCGCCCGCTGACGCTGGAGGGCGAGACGACGATTCGCGCCCGGCTGGACAGCGCGCCCGATTCGGCCTGGGTGGCCGAAGACGATGCCGGCGTCTGCGCCTATCTGGTTGCCTATCGTTCGATGGTGGGCAAGGTGACGCCGCTGGACGGCTTGTTCGCGCCGGCGCACGCAGCCGACAGTCTGTATCTGCACGACCTGGCCGTCTCACCGCGCGTCAACGGCCAGGGTGTGGGTCCGGCCCTGGTCGCCTGCGCCTGGGAAAGCGCGCAAGAGCAGGGATTGACGCATTCGTCGTTGGTGTCGGTGCAGGATTCGCGGGCGTTCTGGGCGCGGCTCGGCTATGCGGTCTGGGATGGACTGGACGAGCTTCAGCGGGCGCGCTTGCAGACCTATGAGGCGCCGTCGTGGTACATGGTCAAGCGGGTGGGCCAAGTGAAACGGGCTGCCGTCTGACGGGGGAAGAGGTGAATTCGTTTTCCCGTAAAGCCTGCGCTGGGGGCAGGTATGCCGTACCGCGGGCGCCGGCATGTGGTTGGTGCCCCGGCCGCTAATCGGTTATCTTAAGGAAATATCGGAAAAGCAACTCGGCTATCAGGGAGATTGGAAATGAAGTGGAACATTGTCGCTGCGGGCGTGGCCTTGATGGCCGCTAGCGGCGCGGCAGTCGCGGCGACCTGGAAGACCGAGGCGGAACTCAAGCCTTTCGCGGAGTCGGTCATGGCCAAAGTCGCGGCCAATGACCTGGCCGGCGCATTCAAGGCCATGCAACCGTATGCCGTCGCTCCGGAAGCCGAGCTGCAGTCGGTGGCGCTGCAATCCAAGGCGCAGCGCGAACAGTACGGGGCGCGCTATGGCAAGCCGATCGGCTATGAATTCATCGGGCAGAAGAAGGTAGGGGACACGGTAGTCCGCCTGCTGTTCGTCGAGAAGGCGGAAAGACATGCGATGCCCTGGTCCTTCATCTTCTACAAGGGGCCGAAAGGGTGGACGCTCAATTCCTTCAACTGGAGCGATCAGCTCGGCGTGCTGTTTGAAGAAAAATGACGGCCTGGAGCGACGGGCATGCGGCGGGTAGCGATACCCGGCATTGACTAGTCCGTCCCGCCTGGCGCAACAAGAGGGAGAGTCGATTCCTCCCGAGCCATTTGCTTGGCCTTTACGGGCGGCTTGAGTCGATCGTCCGTCGCCCATGCATCACCCACCTTCACGGAAGGGGAAAACGAATGAAGATTGAAGAGATGATCTCTGCGGTCCAAGGCGTTTTGGGGGTGACGGTGGACGGCAGGGCCGGCCCGCAAACCTGGGAAGCCATCTACCGGCGCATCGTTACTCCAACCCTCCTCGCGGCCCCGCAGGTGGCCGCCATTGCCGCGGTCGACCCGAGAAGCGAGCAGGTCATTGCGACCTTGCTGCCGGAGGTGCAGCCCATGGCACGCGCGCTGGTCCAGAAGGCGGCGCTCGGCGGCATCCGCATCAAGATCATCAGCGGGTTCAGAACCTATGAGGAACAGGACGCGCTGTACGCGCAAGGACGAACCGCGCCCGGGCCGGTCGTCACCAACGCGCGCGCGGGATATTCGAACCACAACTTCGGAATTGCATTCGATGTCGGGGTATTCGAAGGCAACCGCTATCTCGGTGAATCGCCGAAGTACCAGGCCGTAGGCGCGCTCGGCATGGATCTGGGGCTGGAGTGGGGCGGCAACTGGAAGACCATTGTCGACCAGCCTCATTTCCAGCTGCGGCCAACCTGGGCCGCCCGGATGGCCATGAGCGAAAAAGAGATGCTGGCCGAACTCAGGAGCCGTATCGCCGCGGGGCGGCCGGTGTACGCATAGGTGGCTTTGCCTGGATGAAGCCGAACGCATCGCCGGCGGCGGCCAAGCGCTGCGGCGGCGTCCCGCAGCAGCCAGTTGCGCGTTCAGCGTCAGCGTGCCGCGCTGTTGCCGGTGCTTCGCCCCGTACATTGGAGATGCGTCAAGCAGGCAGGCAGCGTCCTGCCGCATGATGCGCATGACTGCAATGGAGGTAGCCATGGATCATGACCTGCACGGACCAGACGACGATGTCGCCGCCATCAAGGCGCTGCTGAACAGCCAGTTCCGCAGCCTCGCGTGGACCAGCGGCGCGGAGCCGGACTGGCTTGCCTTTGCGCAAGGATTCTTCCCCGGCGCCAGTCTTTTCCCGGCGGCCCGGCCGGCAACGCCGCAATCGGTGGCGCAGTTCGTCGAACGCATGAACCGGCTGCGGGCGGAAGGCGGGCTCGCGTCGTTCGAAGAGACTCCGCTCGGCTGCAGCGTGCGCGTTTTCGGCAACGTGGCGGTGGCCTTCGCCGCTTGCGAGATGCTCGAGAACGGCGCGACGCTGACGCGCGACGTCAGCGCCATCGTGCTGGTGCGCGACGGCGGCGCCTGGCGCATCGTGGCCCAGGCCTGGGACGTCGAGACCGGATCGCGCAAGCTCCCCGCCGATCTCGCGGAACGCGAAGCCGGCTGAGATTTCGAGGAGCAGGGGGATGGACTTCGGTATCGTCCGTCCGGCCTCGGGCAACTGCTTCCCGGCCTTTGCAGGCGGCATGGCGGCTCATGAAATGCGCCTCGGTCTTGCCTGCTAAACTTGGCGTTCATTCGTTGATGAACCTCCTCGCCGCGCCGCCCGGGCTGGCGTTGGGCGAGCGGCCTGAGGAGCAGCCATGAGCAGAGCAATCCGCCATGCATTCTTTCTTGACGGCGCGCGCTGTCGCTTCACCATGAGGGTTTCAGGATGGCGTTGAATCCGCAACACACCTATGTACACCTTTCCGCGGATGGCTGTGCCACGGCGCTTGCCGGCGGCGACAGCTTCTGGGCACTGCCGGAATCCGAGATGGCGCGCTTCGGCCACGGCTGGCTCGTCTCGGAGTTCGAGTGCGCAGCGGATTGGCCGAACTGGGAGATGCATCCAGCGGGTGACGAGTTCGTCTACCTGCTGTCCGGTGCGGTGGACCTTTTGCTCGAACAAGCAGACGGAACGCGCACCGTTGCTCTGCGCGGCAGCGGCGCGGTCGTCGTTCCGCGCGGCGTCTGGCACACGGCGCGGGTTCTCGCACCGAGCCGCATGCTGCACATAACGCTGGGCTCGGGTACGCAGCATCGCGCGCACCTGCCGCATCACGCCAAACCTTAGTTACCTTGGGGAAGACCATGCACGACATCGCCGCACTTCAGAATCTGATCGATCCGCTCTTTCCCGGCCTGATGGGCGTCCGCCTCACGGAGCTGGCCGCCGACCGCGTCGCCGCCGAGCTCCAGGTCCGCCCCGAGCTGTGCACGGCCGGCGGCATACTCCACGGCGGCGCCTACATGGCCTTCGCCGATACGCTGGGGGCGGTAGGGACGGTCTTGAATCTGGGTGCCGGCAAACGCACTACCACCACCGACTCGAGCACCAAATTCATGGCGGCTGCACGGGTCGATACCAAGGTCGTCGGCGAGTGCCTGGCGCTCCACCGGGGCCGCACCACGATGGTTTGGCAAACCTCGATCCGCAATGCCGAAGGCAAGCTGTGCGCCGTCGTGACGCAAACCCAGCTCGTGCTGGAGGCCGGCTCGTAAGCCCTGCCGCGAAGCGCGGCAAGGACGTTTCTTTTGCCCGATCCTCGTGCCAGCCATTCGACTGTCTTGAATTGACGGAGCATCCACATGAGAAAATTGATCCTCAAAATGCACGTTTCCATCGATGGCTATGTGCGCGCTGCCGACGGCGATGTCATGGACTGGGTTTTCCATTCCTTTGACGACGAGCTGAAACAATGGGAAGTGGATTCGCTATGGCAGGCTGGCGTGCACATCATGGGACGCAAGGTTTACGACGAGATGGCTGCCTATTGGCCGACTTCGACCGAGCCGTACGCGCCGCCCATGAACGAGATTCCCAAGATCGTCTTTTCGCACTCGATCACGCGCTCGGATTGGATCAATACGCACATTTCCAATGGCGATCTGGAAGAGGAAGTGCAACGGCTCAAACAGGAAGAGGGTAGACACATCCTGGCGCACGGCGGGGCGGAGTTTGCACAAGCGCTCGCGGCACGGAAGCTGATCGATGAGTACCACCTGATCGTGCATCCCGTGGCGCTTGCCGGCGGGCTGCCGCTTTTCAAGGAACCGGTGAATCTGAAGCTGGCGAGCGCCAGGACGTTTCCAGCGGGCGCCGCACTATTGATTTATGAGCGGCAGGCGGCCTAGCCGCGTGCCGGACTCGACGGGCAGGCGCCCGGTAGCGCACCCGCTTTCACCTTCGGAGGCCCCAACAATGGCTACGATTCGCACACCGGACCTCGCGGCGCGTCCGTACAGCCTCACCACCGAGCGCACCTTCGCGCTGCCCGCAGCCGCGCTGTACGAGGCCTGGACCAGCCGCCTCGACTCCTGGTTCGCCGCGCCGGGATCGGTCCTGATGCGGGCCGAAGTCAACGCGCCATTTTTCTTCGAGACCGAGTACCAGCCGGAGTCCAAAAGCGCGGCCGAGCGCCATCCGCACTATGGGCGCTTCCTCCAGTTGCTTGCCGACCGGCTGATACAGCTGACCTGGGTCACGGGCGCCGGCGGCACCGAAGGCGCGGAGACGGTGGTCACGGTCGAGTTGACGCCGGCGGATGGCGGCACGCATCTGCGGCTCACGCATGCGGGTTTCGCCACCGAGGCCGCGCGCGATGGCCATCGGCAGGCCTGGCCGATGGTCCTCGAACATCTGGGGAAGCGGCTTGCCGCGCAGCAGGGTGTCGTGATGCCGTAGACGGCTACGGCTACGGCTACGGCTTTGCGCCGTCCTGTGCCTGCGCAGGCGCGGGCAGGGTGGGCGCGGCGGCGGCGCATGAAGGCATCCGCATCGCCGGCCTCCCATGGTGGGGGAGTATGTTGCAAAAATGTCCATTTTGCAGCCGACATAAGGCTACCTATGCGGGAGTATATGGCCTGCCGCGATCTCCCTATGCCGCCAGCCGCGTCGTGCCGCGGCAACCTTCCAGCAGGAACGCCAGCCCGATCACCAACACCAGCTCGCCTTCGGCCGAGCGCGCGGTGCCGTTGATGCCGGCCACCGACAAGGCGGTCAGCGGCTTGATCACCAGGTCGGCGGTGCCGTCCACCGCTTCCACCGCCAGGATGTACGGCTGCGGCGCCGCCATCACGATGCCGACCCGTTCGGTGCCGGGCGTGTAGCCGAGCACGCCGGCCAGCGAGCGCACCGGCAGCGGCCGGCCCTGGTCGCGCAGCACCGGCGCGCCGCCGACCTCGTCGAAAGTCGCCGGCAATTCCACCACGCGCTGCACCACCGCCATCGGCATGCCGAGGATGGCGCCGGCGGTGCGCACCAGCAGCGTCGGCACGATCGACATCTCGATCGGCAGCCGGATCGAAAAGCGGGTGCCGCGGCCCATGACCGAATCGATGCGGATCGCGCCGCGGTGCTTTTCGACCGCGGTGCGCACCACGTCCATGCCGACGCCGCGCCCGGACACGCTGGAGGCGACCTGCTTGGTGGAGAAGCCCGGCAAAAACACCAGGTGCAGCGCTTCTTCGTCGGTCGGCGCGCCGTTTTCCGCGATCAAGCCCTTGGCGATCGCCTTTTGCCGCAATTCCTTGGGATCGATGCCCTTGCCGTCGTCGCTGACCTCGATCATCACGCTGCTGCCTTCCTGCCAGGCCTTGAGCGTGATCGCGGCCTTGGCCGGCTTGCCGGCGGCGATCCGCACCTCGGCGTCCTCGATCGCGTGGTCGAGCGAATTGCGCAGCATGTGCACCAGCGGATCGTAGAGGCTGTCGACCACGACCCGGTCGACTTCGGTTTCGGCGCCCTCGATGATCAATTCGACGTTCTTGCCGAGATCCTTGGCCAGTTCGCGCACCAGGCGCGGGAACTTCTGGAACAGACGGCCGACCGGCTGCATGCGGGTCGACAGCGTGGCGCGCTGCAACTCGGTCGAATAGCGCGAGGCGCGGCTCAGGGTTTCCGCCAGCGCCGTCATCAGTTCGGTGGCGCCGGTATCCTCGAATTTGAATTGCGCAAGCTTTTCCAGCAGCACGCTGGCCTGATTCGCCGCCTGCACCGATTCGCCCGGCGACTTCCAGCAGCGCGTCCAGCTTGGCGGCGTCGATACGGATGCTGTCTTCCTTGACCGGCGCCGCCTGGCGCGCGGCGTCCTGCGGCCGGCGGCGTTCGACGCCGTCCCAGCCGCCGGCGTTGGCGGGCGCGACGGGCGCGGCGTCGGCGGTCGGCGATGCGACTGCGGCCGGAATCGCGGCCGGCAGCGGTTCCGCCTCCGGCGCGCGGCCGGTCACCGCCTGGTACAGCGCGGCCCAGTCCGGTCCCAGTGCCGTCGGCAACCGCGTGCCGGCCCGGGCGCAGCGGCTGCCTCGGCAACGGGCGCGCTGCGGCAGCGGACGCCGGCTTCCGAGCTCTTGCCCTCGATCGCCTGCGTCAGGATCTCTTCCAGCGAAGTGCGGCATGGCCGGCAACTGGTCCGGTTCGGCGCCGTTGGCCAGTTCGCTCAGCTGGTCGGCGACAAAGCCGCTGGCCTGCAGCGCCGCTTCGATGGCGATGCCGGTCACCGGCGCCTTGCCGGTGCGCAGCGCATCGAACAGGTTTTCGGTCAGGTGGCAGGCCGAGACCATGGCCGGCAGGTTGAGGAAGCCGGCGCCGCCCTTGATCGTATGGAACGAGCGGAACACCGCGTTCAGCGTCTCCATGTCGTCCGGCTGGCGCTCCAGCGCCAGCAGGTGTTCCTCGACGTTGGTGGCCAGCTCGAGCGCCTCGACCACGAATTCCTTGAGCATGTCTTCCATCAGAATCCCAGGCTGTCGAGCAAGCCGTCGACGTCGTCTTGCGCCAGCGCCGCGCTGGGCACCGACGGTCCTTGCATCAATTCGACCGGCTGCTCCGGTTCGGCGTGGGCCGCGGCCAGCAGCTCGGGCGGCGCGTTGTCGCGCAGCAGCTGCGCCAGTTCGCGTTCGGCGGTGTGGGTGATGGCCACGATCTTCTTGATCAGCTGGCCGGTGATGTCCTGGAAGTCTTGCGCCATCATGATGTCCAGCAGGCGCGCCTTCTCGGCTTCGGCGCTTTCCGCGACGGTCGCCGCGAAGGCACGCGAATCGCCGGCCAGCACCTTGAACTCCTCGATGCCGAGCGTGCCGGCATACAGGGCATCCCAGCGACCACCGATATCTTTCGCCTTCTGGGCCAGATCGTCCTGGCGCGGCATGCCTTCGTCGATCGCGTTCAGCACCTTGTTGGCGGCCTGTTCGGTCAGAGTCGCCACATATTCGAGGCGGCCCTTGGCGTCGGTGATCTGGGTGGCGACGTTCGACAGCGAACGGTCGTAGCCGAGTTCGCGCAGCGAATCGTGCAGCAGGCGGACGATGTTGCCGAGCCGTTCGTACATGCCCTTGTCGCCCTGGCCTTCCGGCGGCGGCTCGGCGGCGCCTTCGTCGCCGGCGCTGGCCGGGGCGGGCGTGGCGGCAGCGGTCGACGGCTCCGGCGCGGCGGCGGCCGCGGTCACGGCGGTTTCCGTGCGCTGCGCCGATATTTCATCAAACAATGCGTCGAGGTCCACTGCGTCATCCATAATCAAAGCGTCTCCATCTTTCATCAGTCATACGCGACATTGCTGCCGGCAATTCGGGTTGGGTGGGGATCAGCGCGGCGCTTGCCTGCGCATGCGTAAACGGGTGGTGCTGCGCGCCGCAAACGGCGCATATCAGTACAGTATATCGGCAGCAACACCACGATCTGTAGAGACGGCAAGCGCGTCCGTGCGTTTGCTGCCGCCGTCATTTCGTGCCTCGCTGCCGGCCCAAGGCGCGGGCCGGCTTCGCATTGCCCCGCGCCCGCTGGCGCCAGGGGCCGTCCTGATTTGCCAGGGAGGGGTACGGGAATAGTTCCATAAGGCAACAGTTTAATGGTTTGCGCAACCGGCGAACAGTTTTTCGCAGATCGTTCCAGTTTGACGCGGACTCGCCCGCCCACATACACTGTCAGGGTTTTGGTGCCCGCCGGCATGTCCATGCCGGCAGTTAAACGGGAAACACGGCGCTTCGGAAAAGCAGTTGAAGCCAGCGTGTGCTGCCCCCGCAACGGTAAGCAAGCGTCGCCCCGGCGACCGGCCGCCTCTCGATACCACTGTGCGACTTGCGATGCATGGGAAGGTGAGACGGTCCGACTTGTGAGCCCGGATACCGGCCAGAACAGGTGGAAGTGCCGCGCACGGGGAGCTTGCGGGCATGAACCGGCGCGCCTGGCATCGGTTCATGGCCGTCTTCGAATCCCGTTCCGGCCTTCTGTTGAATCCGGCTTGCGGGGACGCGGGCCGGGTATCCCCAATCGAAAACCACAACATGATTTTTTCAGTAATCCGCAACGGCGCCCATGTCCGGCGTCCGCTTGCGCTCGTTTCCGCCTTGTCCTTGCTGGCCGCCGACGTGCTGGCGCAAACCCCCACCGACCCGGCGCTGGCGCCAGTGGTGGTGACCGGTTCGCGCTTCGCCAACGACCCGGCCTTCAGCCCGATCGGCGCCACCGTGGTCAGCGCCGAGCAGATCCGCGAAGCCGGCGTCAGCGACGTCAACCAGGCGATCCGCAAGATCGGCGGCGTCTACGGCCGCCAGAACCTGAACGGCACGCAAGACTATTCGCTCGATCTGCGCGGCTTCGGCGATACCAGCGACCAGAATATCGTGGTCCTGCTGGACGGCGTGCGGCTGTCGCAGAATGAGCAGGTGCCGGCCTTGCTGACGTCGATCCCGATCGAATCGGTCGAGCGCATCGAGATCGTGCGCGGCGGCAGCAGCGTGCTGTACGGCGAAGGCGCCACCGGCGGCACCATCCAGATCATCACCAAGCAGCCGCAGCGCAATCAGCAGCGCGCCGCGGTGGTGGCCGAAATCGGCTCCTACGGGCACAAGGAATTGCGCACGTCGCTGGCCAAGGGCTGGGACAATTTCGCGCTGGATGCCAACATCAGCAAGCAGCGCGCCGACAACTACCGCGCCAACAACAACGTCGATCAGGGCAATTTCAGCGGCGGCCTGCAATGGGCCTCGAAGGAAGGCCGGATCGGGTTGCGCGTCGATATCGCGCGCCAGGATGACCGCCTGGCCGGTCCGCTGACCCTGGCGCAGTTCCAGGCCAATCCGCGCCAGACTCTGACGCCGAACGACTTCGCCTCGTTCGACCTGGACCGCTACACCCTGTTCGGCCAGCGCCGCCTCGGCGCCTTGGAGCTAGCTGCCGAACTGTCGCACAGCGAGAAAAAAGCCAGGTTGTTCCAGGACTATGGCTTCGGCTTTACCAACGATTCGGAAGCGAAAAGCCGCAACACCCAGTTTTCGCCGCGCCTGCGCCATATATCGGCCGGCGCCGGTTGGAAGAATGAACTGGTGGCCGGGCTGGACTTCGGCAACTGGTCGCTAAACAGCGTCACCAGCCAGGATCGGGCCACGCAAAAATCCAAGGCGGTCTATGCGCGCGACGAGGTCGTGCTGAGCGACAACGCACGCCTGGCGTTCGGCGCCCGCCACGAAACCTTCGACCAGGTTGCCGTCGATCCCGCCGCCAACAACTACAACCGCTCCTTCGGCCTGAACGCCTGGGACCTGCAGGGCAGTTATGCGCTGATGCCGGCGGTCCGCATGTTCGCCAAGGCCGGCCAAAGCTACCGCGTGGCCAACGTCGACGACAATCGCTACACCAATGTGCCGGGCCAGCCGCTCAAGCCGCAGACCTCACATGACTACGAGCTGGGCGCGAGCTTCGGCGACGCACAGCGCAAGCTCACCGTAAAATGGTTCGAGCACCGGCTGCGGAACGAAATCATGTTCGACCCCACCACCTTCAACAATATCAACCTCGACCCGACGCGGCGGCGCGGCGCCGAGCTGGAAGCCAGCGTGCGGCTGAATGAGCAATTCTCGATGCTGGCGAATTTTCAGCACGTCAGCGCCACCTTCACCGAAGGCGCGAACGCGGGCAAGGAAGTGGTGCTGGTGCCGCGCAACACCGCGTCGGCACGCCTCAACTGGGTTTCCGGCAACGGCCAGAGCGCCGACGTCGGGCTGCTGTGGGTCGATCGCCAGCGCTACGGCAACGACTTCGCCAATACCTGCAACGCGCTGATGCCGTCCTTCGTCACGCTGGATGCGCGCTACGCGATACGGCTGGACAAATGGGAGCTGGCCGTGGTCGGCAGCAACCTGGCCGGGCGCGACTATTACAGTCGCGCCTACGGCTGCAAGGCCAACGTCTATCCCGATCCGGGCCGTCAGCTGAAGCTGACTGCGCGTTACGACTTCTAGGATGACGTTCCGGCGCGCGCTGACGATCGCCGGCTGGCTGGCCCTGCTGGCGGTCGCGGCGCTGACGGCGGCGGTCGCCTGCGGCAGCAGCGGCTGCCGCTTTTTTTCGTTCACCGATGAAGTGATCTGGGCCTTGCGCCTGCCGCGCGCGCTGGCGGCATTCGCGGTCGGCGGCCTGCTGGCGCTGGCCGGCGCGCTGATGCAGGTGCTGCTGCGCAATCCGCTGGCCGATCCCTACGTGCTCGGCTTGTCGGGCGGTGCCGCCGCCGGTGCGCTGGGCGCGATGCTGGCGGCCGGCTATTTCGGTTTTGCGCGCGATGGCGCCGCCGGCCTCGGCGCGGCCATCGGCGCCGGCGTCGCGCTGGCGCTGCTGTTCGGGCTGCTGCGGCAATCGATGCGGCATTTGTCGGCGGCGCAATTTACCGCCGGCCATCGGCTGATTTTGACCGGCGTGATGATCGCCGCCGGCTTCGGCGCGCTGATCACCCTGATGCTGACGCTGGCGCCGGATGCGCAATTGCGCGGCATGGTGTTCTGGCTGATGGGCGACCTGGAAGACAGCCGCTATATCGTGCCGGCCTGGATCGTGCTGGCGCTGGCGCTGGCCTGGGCGCTGCGCCATGCCGGCCCGCTCAATCTGCTCGGGCGCGGCGAAAGCTTCGCCCAGCTGCTCGGCGTGCCGGTGGTGCGGCTGCGCATCGGCACGCTGTGCGTGGCCTCGCTGGCGACGGCGGCGGCGGTCACGGTGGCCGGCACCATCGGCTTCATCGGATTGGTGGTGCCGCACGCGATCCGGCTGGCGCTCGGCAACGACCAGCGCATCCTGCTGCCGGCCTCGGTGCTGGCCGGCGGCGCGCTGCTGACGCTGGCCGATCTGGCGGCGCGCACCGTGGTGGCGCCGACCCAGCTGCCGGTCGGCGTCATCACCGCGCTGGTCGGCGTGCCGGTGTTCCTGTGGCTGCTGTCGCGGAGCCGGACATGAGTGCGCTGCTGGTAACCGCAGCACTGCGCATCGAAGCGGGCGACAAGCTGCTGTGCAGCGGCCTCGATTGGCAGCCGCAGCGCGGCGAATTCTGGTGCCTGCTGGGCAGGAACGGCGCCGGCAAGAGCACGCTGCTGCATACCTTGGCCGGCTTGCGCGCGCCGGCCTCCGGAGAAATTTTCTTGCATGGCGAGCGCCTCGGCGCGCTGTCCCCGCAAGCGCTGGCGCGCCGGCGCGGCTTGCTGGAGCAGCAGCAGTTCGACGCCTTTTCCAGCAGCGTGCTGGAAACGGTGATGAGCGGCCGCTATCCCTACCAGTCCGGCGCCGGCTGGGAAAGCGACGACGATCGGCAAGCCGCCGCGCGGGCGCTGGCGGCGGTCGGCCTGGCGCAATACGGCGCCAAGGACGTGCGCACGCTGTCGGGCGGCGAACGGCAGCGCGTGGCGCTGGCGACCTTGCTGGCGCAGGACCCGGGCTTGCTGCTGCTGGACGAGCCGACCGCGCAGCAGGATGCGGCGGCGCAGATCGCCGTGATGCAATTGCTGCGTGACCTGGCCTTGCGTTCGGAAGCCGGGAAATCCGTGATCGCGGCCTGCCACGACTTGAACCTGGCGGCGCGTTTCGCCACCCATGCATTGATCCTGGGAGCAGGGCGGCACTGGCTGGGGACGGTGGCCGAGGTATTGACGGCGCCGATCCTGCAGCAGGCCTTCGGCTGCGGCTTTCGGGTGATCGACAGCGAGCATGGGAGATTGTTCGTGCCGGTTCCGGCCTGAGCGACCCATGGCACCGCCGCTCCCGGCCTGGCCGTCTCGTTTGCCGAGCGCATTTGCATTTGAGTTTGCAGGCGTATACCCTTGCGCAGGCAGGTGGCGGGTTTCCCAAATTCCCTATCGTCCTGCGTGGGAGCGCCAATCCCGTCCAACGCAACGCCCTGGTGTTACGCTCGGATTAACGGGAGTATGTTGAAATAGTGACCGCTTCATAGCCGGAATCGATAGCTGATATAGGGAGTATATAAATGGATGTCATTCGACGTCATTGCCGCGGATAGCCGTATCCAGAGCCGATGCCGCGCCTGCAAATCTTCCTGCTCACCACGCTGGCGATGCTGGCGTTTGCCGGCAATTCGCTCTTGTGCCGGCTCGCATTGCGCCAGACCGACATCGACGCCGCCAGCTTTGCAGCGATCCGGATCTGCAGCGGCGCGCTGGTGCTGTGGCTGATCGTCCGCGCCCGCTCGGAACGCATCACGGAGGCCGGCAGCTGGTATTCCGGTTTCGCACTGTTCGCCTATGTCGCCGCCTTTTCGTTTGCCTATGTCAGCCTGCCGGTCGCCACGGGATCGCTGCTGCTGTTCGGCGCGGTACAGGTGACGATGATCGGCTATGGACTGTGGAACGGCGAACGACTGCGTGGCCGGCAAATCTTGGGCCTGATGCTCGCGCTGCTGGGCCTGGTCGGCCTGTTGTCGCCGGGGCTGTCGCCGCCGCCGCTGTTCGGCGCACTGCTGATGGCAGCGGCCGGCATCGCCTGGGGCGTGTATTCGCTGCGCGCGAAAGGAGTGGCCAATCCGGTGCGCGCCACGGCCGGCAACTTTGCGCGCGCGGCGCCGTTCGTCATCGCGCTGAACCTGACCATGCTGCCGACAGCCGCGCTGGACGGCGCGGGCATGCTGTACGCGCTGGCGTCCGGCGCGCTGGCTTCGGGCGTCGGCTATGTGTTCTGGTACGCGGCGCTGCGCCAACTGAGCGCCACCAACGCCGCCGCGGTTCAGTTGAGCGTGCCGGTGCTGGCTACCATCGGCGGTATTGTCTTCCTCGGCGAAGCGGTGACGTGGTATCTGTCCATCGCGTCGGTGGCGATTCTGGGCGGCATCGCGCTGGTCACGATAGCGCCGCGCCCGACCCGTTGAAGGCAGAGAGAGTCGTGCAAGGCCGACGACAATTGAGCTTGCAAGGGTTCGCTTCCATCCCTGTCCTCAAACATCCGGCGTCATTCCCAGCACGATGTCGAAGCGCGCCGCAAGTTCGCCCGGATGCTCGCGGTTCGGCACGAACGGCACCATCACCGCCGCGCGCTGGCGCGGGTCGCGGATGCCGCGCAGCACGCCGTCGCGCTCATTGAGCGGGTGGCCCTGCACGTACAGCTGGGTGGTCAGCAATTCGCGGCCGCCCTTGCGCAGCTTGAGGTGGATATGCGGCGTGCGTCCCGGATACGGCACCGGCTTGATGGTGCGGAAACGGTATTCGCCGGCCTGACCGGTTTCGAAGCGGCCGAAGCCCTGGAAGTTGGCATCGTTTTTGGCGCCGGCATCGCGCGTATGGATGTAATGGCCGTTGTGGTCGACCTGCCAGATTTCTATCGTCACGCCACCCAGCGGATTGCCGCGCAGATCCACGATGCGCCCGGTCAAGTCGGTGACCTCGCCGGCGGCCGGCGCCTGGTGGCCCTTCACCATGACCAGATCGTTGTCCTGATCGAGCGGCAGGCGGTCGGGATAAAATGGTCCCTCGGTTTGTGCCGGCGTCGCGATCAGGCTTTGCGCCAGCGCCCGATGGGTTCCGCAGGCCAGCGCGCTGAGCACCAAACCGTGCAGCAGCGCGCGGCGCTTGCGGAGGGGAAGCGAGTGGTCGGATGCGGATGGTGCGGAGGTGATGTCAGGCATCGCTTGCTCCTTGGGGCGTCACACACTAACTGCGAGCTGGAAAAACGGTCGAAGTTGCCACGCTATGGTGGCACATCGAGATTCACTTTGCCGGGCTTGCGAAGCGGACATCGGAGTTAGGGGGCAGAGTTTTTTTCGCAGCGCTTCATCGCGAACAAACTCTGACCCCCGTAACGGCCTAAAGGGATGTGGCCTCAAACCGTGCGGGTTTTAGCGCCGCAGCGCTTGATCCGTGAAAGCAGGATCAGGGCGTTATGCCAGGAGGTCAGTGTAAAAAAACTCTAACCCTGGTTCCACTACGCCTCGCTTGGTAATGCCTTGAATTTCAGCAGCTCACTGCAACAGTGCCATGTTAAATCCCTTTCGCAGCATCGCAACCCGAAACGCCCGCGCCTTTTCCCGACGCCTGACTTATCATCACCGGTCCGCCTATTTCTTTCCGCCATGTATCAGCTAGCCGCGCCCGCCACCGCCGAGATCGAAATCAAGAAGAGCCGCTTCATCGGCTTGCTGTATCCGCTGACGACGCGCGCCGAGGCGCGCGCCAGGCTGGCCGAGCTGCGCGCGCAGCATCCGAACGCCGTGCATGTTTGCTGGGTGCTGATCTGCGATGGCGACTCCGGCCTGGACGACGACGGCGAGCCGTCCGGCACGGCGGCGCGGCCGATGTACAACGTGCTGGTGCACAAGGACCTGTTCAATGTGCTCGCGGTGGTGGTGCGCTACTGGGGCGGCATGAAACTGGGCGCGGGCGGCTTGACGCGCGCCTACGGACAGGCGATCTCCGAAGCCATCAAGACGGCGCAACTGGTGCCGGTCGAAACCATGTGCGAGCGGCGCTTCGTACTGCAGTTTGCCGACGAATCGACGCTGCGCCGCTATTGCGAACAAGCCGGCGTGACGGTGCTCGACGCGCAGTATGGCGATGCCGTGACCCTGCAGTTTGAAAATGAAGGCGAGCGAGGCGGAGGCGTTCTGCCGCGGCGCATGCGACCTGTTGCGCGGCGCGTTGCAGATACAGGGCGAGCCGGACTGAGGTGTGTCTTATATTTTTTGTAAGTGGAATTTTTTTGCCTCTGTGATGTCCCTCTGTGATGTCCGTTAAGCGGCTTCATGCGATTGTCCTGAGGACGTTGCCCATGACTTTACATGCGCCGGTTATGCCGCTAAGCTCTTTTCAGCATGAGGCGTCGTCAGAACGCTAGCTTGCATCCAATAAGCAGGAGACGCCCCATGAATTCCTTGCCCTTGGCACCGCGAAGAGCTGCGCAAGCTTCCTCTGCCACCCTCTATTCGAATCGAAGGACACTGGCCCGGGTCCATGTACCGCACAGGGACCATATCTACTTCTTCCAGCTCGGTAGTTATGTCTACACCACCGCGCGTCTCTCGTTTCCGCTGACTGCGCGGCCGCATGCCGTCCTGCTGTTTTCGATCGACGGGGCGCCCATGCAGTTGGAGGCAGGCGGCCAGTGTTTCGTCGGCAGCGCCTTTGCCGTTGCGCCGCAGACCCTGCGGCGTCTGCGCATGGCAAGCCCCGGGCTGATCAGCATGAATCTGTCGCCTCCCTGCCTGAGCTATACCTGCTTCCGAGGCATCGCCACTCCCGGGGTGCACGTGCTGAATCGGGCGGCGTTCAGCGCTTTCGAGGACGATTTCGCCGCGCTTTATCACGGTCTCGGCAAATCCGAAGGAACCGAGGAGATGTTTCGGGAACTGTTGTCGACCGTGCAAGCACAGCTGCCGGCGGCACCGCCAGTGGATGATCGTGTGCCCAGGATGCTCGAATTCATCGACTCGAGGGCGAGTGTCTCGCTGGCCGACGTTGCCGAAGCATTCGATCTTTCCTATCACCGCGCGTCGCATTTGTTTTCAGCTTCGGTGGGGCTGTCCTTCAAAGCGTATCAGGCGTGGCGCAAGCAGCTTCGGGTGTGCAGCCTTCTCTATTCCGGCTCGTCATTGACGACCGTCGCCAATGACGCGGATCTGACCGACTCGGCGTATCTCAGCCGCTATTACCAGCAATGGTTCGGCCAGAGTCCTTCCTATTCGCGCAACCCCGAGCTGGTGCAAATTTTCTCTTGATATCTGTTGGCCGCGCCGGCCTGCGCGATTGTCGTTGACGAAAAAAACCCGCATCGAGAAATGGCTCGATGCGGGCAACACATGAACAAAGCTGTCAGTCTGACGTTGTGCAACTCGCGCGCCCGGCAGGGCGCGCATCTTTCTATCGCGGCAACTGCTTCGTGACGACCGTTGCAAAACCGGTCTTCACCAAAGGCGGCACGCCGATGTCGAGGTACTGGTCGGCATCGCCATAAGTCGGCCACTTCACACCTTCCAATTTTGCCGAATTGGGATTTCCCGTCGCTGCAAACTGGGCCCACGTCGTCATCACGAAGTCTGTCAGCCACCGGTCCCGTTCGCCGATCCCCGGGTCCGGATTGACGTCGGGGCTGGCCGGCAACAGGGAGGTGCCGTAAATGCGAGAGACAGTGTCGATGGTTCCGTACTGGTAAGACACCTCCAGCCCGTGATAGGCCGTCACGCCTCCCGCGGCCCAGTTGGCAGGCACGTGCGTGAAGATGTAGGTGTAGATGGGCGACTTTTGCACCTTTGCCATCTTCTGCAGGAACTGTCCTCGCACCGGGTTGGTCGCGTTGATCTCGCCGCCGCCGTTACCGACCATGTACGGCACATCGCTGTGCTTGCCGGCCAGGATCAGGTTGCCGATGGTGTCGGGCAGTGACCAGTTGTCGACCGTGAATGCCGTGGTGTAGCCACTGTCCGCGGCATTGGACGCGGCGACGATCTCCTGCCAGGTCTTCTTCCGCATGTCCGCAATGTCAGTGGCGCCCAGCTTGGCTTGCAGGTTCTGGCCGTATTTCTCGGTGGTGGCTTGCGGCGTGCCGCCGGTTGTCCAACCCGCTTCATGGATGGCGCGGTGGAACAGGCCCTTCGCCAATGGCGATGCAAGCAGCCAGTTGGTTTTCATGCCGCCGCCGGAGTGGCCCCAGATGGTGACGTTGTCGGGGTTGCCGCCGAAAGCGGCAATGTTCGCCTTGACCCATTGGAGCGCTGCCACCAGGTCGAGCTGGCCGTAGTTGCCCGACGAGCCATTGGTCGACTCGGCGGTGAGCGCCGGATGCGCCATGTAGCCGAGTGCGCCGATACGATGCTGGACCGTTACCGACACTACGCCGTGCTGAGGCAGATAGGGCGAGTTATCGCTGACGCGATTCGCCGATCCTGTGGTCAGGCCGCCGCCATGAAACAGCACCATGACCGGCAGCTTGTCGCTCTCCTTCTTGGCCGGCGTGCTGACGTTCAGATAGAGGACGTCTTCCCCCATGCCGGATTCAGGAATGCTTTCGTACACCGACGAAGCCGGATAAGGCTGCGGCGCCATCTTGCTGTAAGTGTTGGCGTCGCGCACTCCGCTCCACGATTTGACGGCTTGCGGCGGTTTCCAGCGCAGATCGCCGACTGGAGGCTGCGCATAAGGGATGCCTTTGTAGATGCGGACCTGCTTGCTGCCTTCTCCCATGACCCCGCCCTTCAAGGTACCGGACTTGGTCTGCACCGTTTCAGTGATGTCATCGCTAATACCGCTATCGCCGCCGCATGCGGCAAGCAAGCCGGCGGACAGCGCTGCGCATATCGCCCATCCTCGCCATTTCCAAATTCCAGATGCAATCATTTCCTGTTCCTCTCAAAGTACGGGAGGTAGCAGGTTAGACGTTCCGCTGCGAAAACGCTTGGACGGACTTGCTATGCAATGCAAGCCGCGCCTTATATGTTCCGATTATGTTTCGATGCCGGCGTGGCCGGCTTGCGTCTGTAATGACGGCTTGGACGGAATCGCCAGGCTGGGTGGGGTGGATGGGGCCTGGTCACCAGTGCCTCGTTGCGGTGCCTGAATTTTTGACTATGCGAAAATGATGATCGGTCCGCTCACTGAGGGACCAGCGTTGATGCTGTCGTGGATGTGTCGCTGGATTACGGCTCATCGCCGCGCAAGGCATAGTCGGGCGCTCGAACCAGCCGCTGTTCCCCATGCACGCGCTGCGCTTGCCAGGCCGGCCGCGTGCCGCAAGCGATATTGCGCGATGCAATCACGCCGGCTGCGCACTCAAATCATCTCCAGCGCTTGCGGCCCGTCCGGCGGCGGAAACGCCTGATCCAGTTGCGCCAGATCTTCGCGCGTCAATTTCAAATCCAGCGCGGCGCGGTTTTCCTGCACATGGCTGGGCTTCGACGCTTTGGGAATGGCGATCACGCCCGGCTGCCGCAGCACCCACGCCAAGGCAAGCTGCGCCGGCGTGACGCCATGCTTGGCCGCGACTTGCGCCACTTCCGCGGACTCGGTCAAGCGCCCTTGCTCGATCGGCGAATACGCCATCAGCGGCAAGCCGCGCGCCTGCGCTTGCGGCAACAGGTCGGCTTCGATGCCGCGCCGCGTCAGGTTGTACAAGACCTGGTTGGTCGCCACCGCGTCGCCGCCGGGAGCGCGCATGATTTCCCGCATGTCGTCGACGTCCATATTGCTGACGCCCCAGTGACGAATTTTCCCCGCATCCCGCAGCGCCTCAAAGGCGGCGATGGTTTCGGCAAATGGCGTGCCGCCGCGCCAGTGCAGCAGGTACAGGTCGATCCGGTCGGTGCCGAGGCGGCGCAGGCTGCGCTCGCAAGCCGCGATCGTGCCTTTGCGCGACGCGTTGCTCGGCAATACCTTGCTGACCAAAAAGACTTCATCGCGCCGCCCGGCAATCGCCTCGCCCACCAGCGATTCCGCCGCACCGTCGCCATACATTTCGGCGGTATCGATCAGCGTCATGCCCAAGTCCAGACCCAGTCGCAGGCTGGCAATTTCCTCGGCACGGCGACGCGGCTTGTCGCCCATGTACCACGTTCCCTGGCCGAGTACCGGCACGGCCTCGCCGGAGGGTAGTTTTGTCTTGCGCATGCGTTCTCCTTGGCATTGCACTACAGCTCGGAACCGGGAAAGGCGTTGAGGTATCGAGCGTGCTGGCATATCGATGTTCAGCGTACTCGAATCACGTAGGCTAAGCCAGTAGCACGAAGTAGTTCTTCTAATGCTGTAAATTGACATGCTGATAATATCTAGCTATCAGTGCTTTCCTGCAAGAACAAACATGCACGCGGCAGAAGCAATCTGTATTTGAAGATCCGAGGGATATCGCCGCCATGCTGCTTGGGGAAATAGCGCTGGCTTTGGCGGGGTGTCGTATTCCGGATCTGACCATGCCGCGTCCTTAGGTTCTGCCGTCCGATGATTTTCAACATTCGGCCTCATTAGATGACGCCGTGATGCGCCGACTTTGAATTTTTTACGAATGAAAATAGCGAGGCCAGCGATGCATCAATGGAAAAATAGAACGGCGTTTATCACGGGCGCAGGCTCAGGAATCGGTCGCGCCTTAGCCAAAACTTTGGCAGCTCGCGGTGCGCTGGTTTGTGCCGCCGACATCAATGCCGCTGCAGCGGAACAGGTGGCTGTGGAATGTGGCAATAAGGCGCTAGCCGTCGTACTTGATGTGTGCGACGCTGAAGCGGTGCGTACGGCTATCGAGAATTTTGCAACTGAAACGGGGAGGCTGGACTATCTTTTCAATAATGCAGGAATCGGTATCGCCGGTGAAACCGATGAAATTCCTCTGGCTGCATGGCAGCGCATTGTCGACGTCAATCTATATGGAGTGCTTCACGGTGTGCTGGCGGCGTATCCAATTATGCTGAAACAGCGGTCGGGGCACATCATCAATACCGCCTCCCTTGCTGGTCTTGGCCCGGCTCCGTTGCTTGCACCTTATTCGCTCACAAAGCACGCGGTAGTTGGCTTGAGCACGAGCCTTCGCATTGAAGCCGCAGCGCGCGGTGTGCGCGTAAGTCTATTGTGTCCAGCAGCGATAGAAACGCCGATTCTTGATTCTGGAAATCCGGAAGATATTCCAATTCCGTGGGGGCCTGATATTCGCCGCTTTCTTACGGCTCTGGCAGGTCCACCCTATCCCGTAGAAAGATGTGTCGAGGAGGCGTTGGCTGCCATTGAGAAGAATAAAAGCATCATCGTTTTGCCAGGGCGTGCACGACTAGCTTGGCGATTGGGCAGAATGTTTCCGGTCTTGGCAGAGAGGGTCAGTGGAACAGCCGTGACAGCAGAGAGGAAAACCCGTCCTTGATGGGGGATGAGTTTTACTCGCTTGAACCGCACCAGTCCAATGCCTGCGAGCCTCTAAAAAAATGGTAGCGGAAACTGATTATGCCAAGCTTTGCGTAGCGCTCGCCAGTAAGATGCGACGCAATTGTTTATTCCTATCCCTGACGAAAGGCTTCGGCATGTCCATCTCGCTTCGTAAGGCAATCCTGGGCGCCTTTCTGTGTGTTTCATTCGCGGCCTACGGCGGCAATGCTACACAAGGCGCAAGCTATCCGAACGGTTCCACGCCGCCGAACGAAGCGGTGGCGCTGCCGATTCCGGCTGGGCAAATCAAGCGCGCGGTGGGTCAGCTCGATGCCTTGGCGGCAAAGCTGATGGCCAGTTCCGGCATTCCGGGCATGGCGGTGGCCGTCGTCCATGGCGGCAAGACGGTCTATGCCAAAGGCTTTGGCGTGCGTGCCGTCGGCTCGCCGCAAACGGTGGATGCCGATACCGTGTTCCAGTTGGCGTCGATGTCGAAGCCGGTCGGCGCTACGGTGGTGGCGCAGCAGGTCGGTGCTGGCCGCGTGCAGTGGGATTCGCCGGTGCAAACCTGGTTGCCCGATTTCTCATTGTCGGACCCTTACGTTAGCCGGCAACTGACCATCGGCGACCTGTATGCGCATCGCTCGGGCTTGCCGGATCACGCCGGTGACCTGCTGGAAGATATGGGATATGACCGCGCGCAAGTGCTGCAGCGCTTGCGTTACCTGCCGCTGAAGTCGTTTCGCAACACCTACGAGTACACCAATTTCGGCCTGACGGCGGCAGCGCAGGCGGTCGCGGTCGCCGCAGGCACCGATTGGGCGACGCTGTCGGAACAGGCGATCTACCGGCCGCTGGGCATGAACGCGACCAGCTCGCGCTTTGCCGATTTTCAGGCACGCGCAAATCGCGCCCCCGGCCATATCCAGCGCAATGGCGCCTTCGTGGTCGGGCCGGCGCGCCAGCCCGATGCACAATCGCCGGCCGGCGGCGTCAGCTCTTCGGTCAATGACGTGGCGAAGTGGATGGCCTTCGTGCTGGCCAATGGCACGGCCAACGGCCAAGCGCGGGTGCCCGCAGCAGCATTGTTGCCGGCCGTGTCGCCGCAGATCGTGTCGAGCCCGGCAAGCACTAGCAGCGGCCGTGCCGGCTTTTATGGTTACGGCTTTAACGTCGGCACCTCGGCCGCCGGCCGTGTCACGCTTGGCCACTCGGGCGCCTTCCTGATGGGCGCCGCGACCGCGTTCACCATCATTCCGTCGGCTGACGTGGCGATCGTGGTGCTGACCAACGCCTGGCCGATCGGCGTGCCGGAAACGCTGGTTGCGCAGTTCAGCGATCTGGTGCAGTTCGGCAGCATCCAGCGCGACTGGGCTACGCTGGCCGCGTCGATGTTCGCGTCGTTCCACAAACCATTCGGCTCGCTGGTTGGCGTCGCGCGGCCCCCACAGCCGGCACCCCCCGCGCCGCTGGCAAGCTATGCCGGTACTTATCAGAATGCGTATTACGGCGCGCTCGATGTCATCGAGAAAGATGGCGCGCTGCAATTGCGGCTCGGTCCGAAACCTTTGGTACTGCCGCTTTCGCATTGGGATGGCGACGTGTTCACCTTCACGCTGGATGACGAAAACGCCGCGACCGGTTCCATCTCGAAGGCCAGCTTTTCCAAAGGCCAGGTTGTGCTGGAGTATTACAACGTCGAGGGCTTGGGGACGTTTCGGCGCTGAGGGCGCCGAACGCGTTCGAGCATGACGGGTCGCGCGGTTTCAGGCAGTTGAAAAATTTGCTCTGTCCCGGCTCTTCCGTTCATGGGGTTCCCGGACATTGAAACCATGATTTAATGAAACGAAATGCCCGGTCCCGGTCAACCATTTGTCCGAGGCACAATGCCTCGCTTTGTGTGAAAAGCCATGCCCCATATCCGCTATCGATTGCTCAATGTATTCGCCGAAACCACTTTCGGCGGCAACCCCCTGGCCGTGATCGAAGACGGCAGTGCCTTGTCGGACGATGAGATGCAAGCCATTGCGCGGCAATTCAATCTGTCGGAAACCACCTTCCTCCTGCCTTCCGAACGTGCCGCAGCCCGTGTCCGCATCTTCACCCCCACTTATGAGATGGCGTTTGCCGGCCATCCGACCCTGGGCTCGGCGCAGGTCGTGCGCGCGCTGTTCGGCGCCGGCGACCACTTCGAGCTGGAGATGAAGGCGGGGCTCATTCCCGTGCGGGCCGAAGGCGAGCGCTGGACCTTGTGCGCAAATCCGCCCAGCTACCGGCCGCTGCAAGCCACGCCCGCCGAGTTGGCCGCCATGCTGGACCTTCCCGCCGAGGCGGTCTCCGCTGCTGCCATGTGGGTGAACTGCGGCACCGAACAACCGATGATCCCGCTCACCGGTGTCGAATATATACACGCATGCCGGCCCGATCCGGCACTGGTGTCGAAGTTCTGTACGAACGCCAATGGCCAGGCCAAGGTGTATGTATTCGCGCGCACCGCAGAGGGCTTCGAATCGCGCTATTTCTGGATGACCGACAAGTCCAGCATCAGTGAAGATCCGGGTACCGGCTCGGCCTGCGCCAACCTGGGCGGCTGGTGGCTGGCGACCGAAGGGGCAAAGCCCCTCAACGCCCGCGTCAGCCAAGGCACGGTCATCAACCGCCCAAATCTGCTGAGCCTGGAAGTGCAGGACGGCCAAATCCGCGTGGGCGGCCGGGTGATCGAACTGGGGGCGGGTGAACTGCGCTGGTGACCCAGGCAAATTGAAGCAGGCGCTGTGCCCTGGTTGTCGCCGTGAGTTGTGGGCCAAGGCCATCGATTTACGCCGGTTATCGGGAGCAGACCGGACATCTGGCAAAACCCTGCCAAGTCCGTACCTCTGCCAAAGGAGATGCTTAAAAGCACCTACCGAAGCAGGGGTGATTGGGTGCTCAACATTACCGCAAGAGTAAAATACGGCCCATTCCCCGAAAGGCGAAACCGTTTACGAGACGGCGACCGCAGGAGTTTTACCGATGAGTCTCTTCCGCACCAAGAACATCGACGCCATGCTCGCCGCCGCCCGAGACGATGGCCTGAAAAAGGTGCTTGGCCCTATGGACCTGGTGATGATGGGCATCGGCGCCATTGTTGGCACCGGCATTTTCGTGCTGACTGGCACGGGTGCGCTGACTGCCGGCCCGGCGCTGACGGTGTCGTTCCTCATCGCATCCATAGCCTGCGGATTTGCCGCGTTGTGCTATGCCGAGTTTGCATCGGCGATCCCGGTATCGGGGTCCATCTATACCTACAGCTATGCCACGCTGGGCGAAATCGTCGCGTGGATAATCGGCTGGGACCTGCTTCTTGAGTATGGGCTGGCCACGTCGGCGGTGTCGGTCGGTTGGTCGGGGTATTTCCAGTCGCTGATGGCGGGTTTCGGCCTGAGCTTGCCGGCGGCGCTCACTGCTGCGCCGGGCGCGGTGCCGGGTGTCCACACGATCCTGAACTTGCCCGCGTCCCTGATCATGATGGCGATCACCTGGGTGGTGTCGTACGGTGTGCGCGAATCCGCGCGCGTCACCAACCTGATGGTGGCCATCAAGATCGGCGTAGTGCTGCTGTTCATCGCCGTTGGCGTCTGGCATGTGAAGCCTGCCAACTGGCAGCCGTTTGCGCCATTCGGCGCTTCCGGCGTGTTCAACGCGGCAGCGTTGGTATTCTTTGCCTTCATCGGCTTCGATGCGGTCACTTCCGCGGCAGAGGAAGTGCGCAATCCGCGCCGCGATATGCCTATCGGCATCATCGGCTCGCTGGCGGTCTGCACGGTGCTGTACGTGGCCATGGCCGCGATCATGACAGGCATCGTGCCGTTCGCGAACTTCGCGGGCGTGGACCATCCGGTCTCGCTGGCGCTGCAGTTTGCCGGCGAGACCTGGGTGGCGGGCTTCGTGGACTTGGGCGCCATCGTCGGCATGACCACGGTGATCCTGGTGATGACCTATGGGCAGACCCGCATCATCTTCGCGATGTCGCGCGACGGCCTGCTGCCCGAGCGACTCTCGTCAGTGCACCCGGTGCACGCCACGCCGTACTTTGCTACCTGGACAGTGGGTATCGTGTTTGCTGCCATCGCTGCCTTCGTGCCGCTGAACGTGCTGGCCGAGCTCATCAACATCGGCACGCTGGCAGCCTTCACGCTGGTTTCCATTGCCGTGCTGGTGCTGCGCCGCACGCACCCGCACCTGCCGCGCGCATTCCGCTGCCCCGGGGGAGCGGTGGTGCCGGTACTGTCGGTAGGTTTCTGCGTCTTCCTGATGGCACACCTGCAGGCGCTGACGTGGATGGCCTTCCTGGGCTGGCTGGTGCTGGGACTGGCGATCTACTTCCTGTATGCCCGGCGCAATGCCGTGCTGCATAACCACGGCGGCTGACGCTGATCAGTCGAGCGATGAAGCCTGGCGCAGGAAGACCACGCTGCGGGGTTCGTTGGCGTACGCAGCGTTGAGGCGGGTCCAGCCAGAAATTTCACCGCCGGGTGGGAAGCAGGCGCCCCGCTTCAGTCTTGGAACATTGGCCGATACAAATTACATGGCCGATTTCGCTGCGTAGCAGGCGTCAAGGAAGCTGGATGACCGTCTGGTTTGGGCCGATTTGAAGCTTTCCTGGTCCGATACGTCCTGTGGAACGGTCTTTGAATTTACGGAAGTATTTGCCCGTCAATTTGGTGGAATTTTCCAAGGTTCAAACTCATTCAATCCCCACCAGACTCCTTCCGCCCGCCGTCCGCTGCACCAACACCTTCGTCGCAATCCGTTCCGTCATTTCCTGCACATGCGAGATCACGCCGACCTTGCGCCCCATCGCCTGCAGGCCGTCCAAGGCATCCATCGCCACGCGCAGGGTGTCGGCGTCGAGGCTGCCGAAGCCTTCGTCGATGAACAGCGATTCGACGCGCACGCGGTTGCTGGACAGCGAGGCGAGGCCCAGCGCCAGCGCCAGCGACACCAGGAAGGATTCGCCGCCGGACAGCGAATGCACCGAGCGCAGCTCGTCGCCCATATCCTGATCGACCACCATCAATGCCAAGGTGTCGCTGATGCGCTGCAGCCGGTAGCGGCGCGAGAGTTCGTTCAGGTGGCGGTTGGCGTAGCCGAGCAGCACGTCGAGCGTGGTTTGCTGCGCGTAGTTGCGGAATTTCTTGCCGTCGGCGGCGCCGATCAGCTCGTTCAGTTGCGCCCACAGCCGGTAGGTGGCTTCCTGCTTGGCGATGGTGCCGAGCAGCTCGGCGGCTTGCCGGCGGCGCGCCTGGTCTTGCGCCAGCGTCAGCTGCAACGCGGTGGCGTGGGCATGGGCTTCCTGGCGCTCGACGGTCAGCGCGTGCAGCGCCTGCTGCAGGGTGTCGATCGGATTGCGCTCGGCATCGTCGGCGTCTGCCGCGTCCGTAGCCGGCACGAGCTGATCCGCGCTGGCGGCGGCGAGGGCGGCATCGACAGGCTGCGGCGGGCGCTGCTGCTGATGCGCCTGGCGCTGGCTGCGGCGTTCCTGCAGCACGGTGGCCGCTTGTTCGGCGGCGGCGTCGAGCGCGTGCAGGGCGGCGCGCTCGCCGGCGATCCAGTCGGCGGGGTGGGCCAGCAGCGCTTGCAGCTGCGCGGTGTCGAATGGCGCGGCTGTTGCGGCATCGGCGCTGCCGCCGGCGGCGTCGTGGATGGCGCGATGCGTCGATTCGAAGCGCCTGATCCACTCGCCCAGCGCTTCCTCGGCGGCTTGCGCTTCGCCGCTGTGCTGGGCGAGGCGCGCTTGCGCCTGCGTCAGCGCTTCGGCATGGCGCACCTGGGCTTGTTTGCTGTCGGCGCTGGCCTGGGTGTGCTGCGCCAACCGGGCCTTGGCGGCGGCGATCGCCTGGGCCAGTTGCGCTTCGATCTGTTGTACCGGCCGGCCGTTGAACAAGGCCTGACGCTGGCCCTGCATGGCTTGCAGCGCGGCATCGCTGGCGGCAAAGGCGTCGGCGGCGCGTTGCCGCTCGGCTTCGGCCCGGGCCTGCGCCTCGTGCAGGCCGCTCAGTTCCAGGGCCAGCGTGGCGCAGCGTTGCCGGCCTTGCTCCAGGGCCTGGTGCTGGTCTTGCCATTGCGCGGCTTCCTGCGCGCATTGGCGATGGAAGGCGTCCGGAGCGGCTTGCCAGTCGCCGCGCCAGCCGGTTTCTGCGCCTTGCCCGGTGCCCTCGGCAGCGGAGGAGACGAAGGCGGCGTCGAGCTGGTCCAGGCAATCGGCGAGGCGCTGGCGGCTTTGCGCCAGCTGTTCGGCGGCGGTCTGCCGACGCGATCTGGTTTCGGCGAGCGCGGCCTGGGCGGCGCTGGCAGCTTCCTTTTTGGCGTTGTGCTCGGCGGCGGCGCGCTCGAACGCGGCCTGGGCGCCGTCCTTGGCCTGGCCGGCGCGGCGCCATTCGTCTTCCGCCTGCTGGATGGCTTGCAGATCGGCCTGCACGGCGGCGCGCTGGCTGGCGAACCAGTTCCCTTGCGTGGCGCTTTCGGCCTCTGTGCATGGCAGGGAAAATTGCCCGGCCAGTTCGGCGGCCAGCGGCTGCGCCTGCCATTCCTGCCGCTGGCGCTCGATGGCGGCCTGCAACTGCTGCTGTTCCTGGGCGATGGCATCCAGTTGGCGGCGCTGGCCGGCGGCTTCCGCAGCGTGCGTGGCTTGCGCTCGCTGCGCCTGCTGCTGCTCCTGGCGGCAGCGCGCGACTTCGGCCTGCAGGCTGGCGAGCATCGCGTGCAGCTGCGGGTCAGCGATGGTGTACGGGTGCTCGGTGGCGCCGCAGACCGGACAGGGTGCATCGTCTTCCAGCGCGGCGCGCAGGGTTTCGACGCTGGCGGCGCAGGCGGCTTCGGCGTTTTTGAGCGAGCGTTCGGCTTGCGCCAGCGCGGCGGCGAGGCTGGGGATTTGGGCGTTGAGGTGGGCCAGCGCGGCTTCGGCCTGGGCCAGGGCTTGCCGGTTGGCTTGCGATTGCGCTTCCAGCGCCTGCTGGCGGCTCTGATGCCCGGCGAGCGCGCGCCAGCATTGCTCGGCGCTATGCAATTGGTCGCGGCGGCTTTCGGCGCCTTGCTTGCGCGCTTGCAGTGCGGCGATGTCGATGCCGGCGTGCTGCGCGATGGCGTGCTGGCGCTGGCGGTCGGCCTCCGCCAGCATGCTGGCGGCGCCCTCCAGCGCGGCGGCGCTGCTGCCGAGCTGCGTCTGCTGTTGCCCTTCGCTTTTATCCAACTCTACCAGTATGCCTTCAATTCGCAATGTTTCATTGCGGGAAACGCCTGCCTGGTGGAGGAGTATGTCCCAGCGCGGCCAGTGTTCGGCCAGGGTTTGCAGCGCTGCGTGCTGCGTCAGCCAGAGTTCGGTGGCTTGCTGCCGGAGTTGCGCGGCGCCGAGTTCCGCCTGCTTGGCTTGCCGCTGTTCCTCGGCCAGCGCGGCGGCGCGGGCGGTATCGGCCTGCGCCTGCTGCGCCTGGCGATGTGCGGGCAGCGAAGTCTCGATGCGGGCGTCGAGCGCCTTGGCCTGATCCAGCGCGGGAGCGGCGGCAGCTTGCGCCTGTTCGGCCTCGGTCAGCGTCCGTTGCGCGGTTTCCAGCGCGGCCTCGGCGTCCTGGCGGCTCTGTTCGGCAGCGGCAAGCTTGGCCTGGCAGTCGGCGATCGCCTGCTGATCGGCGGCGATGGCGCGCGCCAGCCGCTCGACCTCGGTGACCAGCGGGCGCGCGGCTTGCACCGATTCGATGCGCTGCAGTTCGGCGCGGCGCAGGGCGGCCGCTTTCCGATCGGCCTGCCGTTGCTGCAATTGCTCCTGCGCCAGCTCTTCGCTTTGCCGGAATCTGGCGTCGTCCTGATGCCAGCGCAGTTGCGTCTCGAGCGCCGTCTGGCGCACATCCAGCGCAGCGACGGCGGCATTGGCGGCGGCGCTGTCCTGTTCCAGCCGGCTGCGCTCGTCGTCGGCCAGCGGCTTTTGATCGGCCAGCCGGTCTTGCAGCCGCTGCAGTTCCAGATGCTCGTGCTTGGCGCGGGCAAAGGCGCGCTGCGACAGCGTGCTGTAGATGGCGCTGCCGGTCAGGGTTTCGAGCAGTTCGCCGCGTTCGTTGTCGTCGGCTTTCAGGAAGGCGGAAAACTCGTTTTGCGCCAGCAGCACCGCGCGCGTGAATTGCTCGAACGTGAGGCCGATGCGCTGTACGATTTCGGCCAGCACTTCCTTGTTGGTGCCGCCGATCTGCTGCAGGTCGGGCAGGCGTTTCAGGCTCATGCTGGTTTTCTGCAAGCTGCCTTCGGCTTTGCCGCGGGCGCGCCGCACGCTCCAGCGGGCGCGGTAGTGGACGCCGTCGTTGCCGACGAAATCGACTTCGGCGTGGCCGTCGGCGCTGCCGCGCCGCAGCAGGTTGCGCGCGTCCTGCTGCGTCACCGTGGTGTCGCCGACATCGGGCAGCGTCTTGTTGCCGGCTTTCAGCAGGCGCGGTGTGCTCTCGTACAGGGCCATGCACAGCGCGTCGAGCAGGGTGCTCTTGCCGGCCCCGGTCGGGCCGGAAATGGCGAACAGGCCGCTGGACTTCAGCGGCTCCTGTTCGAATTCGACGGCGAATTCGCCGGCCAGCGAGGCCAGGTTCTTGCCGCGGATGGCGAGGATTTTCATTTCCGCTCCTCGCCGGCGTTCAGCATCAGTTCGGCAAAGGCGGCGCAGAGCTCGGGCGGCGGCTCAGACTCGTATTTGCCGCGATACAGCCGGTGGAAGATGTCGTCCGGCTGCAGCCGTTCCAATTGATCGAGCGTGGCGGCGGAGTAGTCCGTGCCGCTGGTTTTTCCCGCGAAGCTGGTTTCGATCTTGGCCAGGCGCACCGGCTTGCCTTCGAGCGCCGCTTCGATGCGCACGCGCAAGCCGGGCTCGGGGGCGTCGAGGCGCAGGCGTACTTCCAGATACGGCCGGCGCTGTAGATGGTGATACTGCGGGGCTTCATGGGTGGAGGGCGGCGCCGCATCCAGCGCGGCCAGCGCCAGCAGCACCTCGCCCAGCGGCGCCGGCTGTGGCGGCACGCGCAGCAGTTCGACCGCACGCGGCACCGGCAGCGGCGCCACTTCGCGCACGGCTTCACCTTCCAGATCGACGCGCAGCACTTGGTGCGGATAGCCGACTTCGGCGAATGACAACGGCAAAGGGCTGCCGCAATAGCGCAGATGGGCTTGCTGGCCGACGCTTTGCGCCAGGTGCAAATGACCGAGCGCGGCATAGGCGATGGCGGTATCGAAGATGCCGGCCGACAAGGCTTCGCTGCCGCCGATGACGATGCGGCGCTCCGAGTCTTCGGAGATTTCGCCGCCGATCATGTGGCAATGGCCGAGCGCGACGATGGCCTGGCCGGGCTTCCGCAAGGCCAGCGCAT
This sequence comes from uncultured beta proteobacterium, assembly GCA_963706525.1. Lineage (GTDB taxonomy): Bacteria > Pseudomonadota > Gammaproteobacteria > Burkholderiales > Burkholderiaceae_D > DATJCV01. The sequence continues at coordinate 294,992 of CAVPMM010000001.1, forward strand.
GCTCGAGCGCCTGGCGGTACAGGAGCGCGATGCCGTCCATGTAGGGATCGCCTTCGGTTTCCACGCGCGGCACGTCGCCCGGACGCAGGAAGGGAATCGCCAAACACCAGGCGGCGACTTCGCCCAGCCGGTTTTTCAGCGGCACCACCAGCCGCGCGACGTCGATGGCGCCGTCCGCCAGGCGCGGCACGAAGCCGATCACGGTGGCGTCCAGCGTTTCCAGCAGCGGTCCCGGCGCTTCCAGCCGTCCCGGTGAATCGTGGTTGCCGGCGATGATGACGATGTTCAGATGCGGCACCCGCGCCTTGGCTTGCTGCAGGAATCGGTACAGCTGTTTTTGCGAAGCGGCGGACGGATTGGCGTTGTCGAAGACGTCGCCGCAGACCAGCAGGCCCTCGGCCTGTTCGACGGCGAGGGTGTCGAGCAGCCAGTCCAGAAAATGCTGATGTTCGAAGCTGCGTTCGAAGCCGTGCAGCGTCTGGCCCAGGTGCCAGTCCGAGGTGTGGATGAAGCGCAAGATGAAGTCCTTTGGTCCGGGTTCGAGCGGCCGGATGGAGTGCTATATTGGTCCTAAATATAACCGATGGAACCGGCTACGCCAGAGGAGTCCCCATGTTGCCAAAAAAACCGGACAGCGCCCGGCTCGACAAGATCGTCGCCGATGCACGCCGCCACGCCGAACAACGCGAACAGGGTTATCGCGAGCGCGCGCTGAAAATGTATCCGTGGATATGCGGCCGCTGCATGCGCGAGTTTACGCTCGCCAATCTGTCGCAGTTGACCGTGCACCACAGAAACCACAATCACGACGACAACCCGCCCGACGGTAGCAACTGGGAGCTGTTGTGCCTGTATTGCCATGACAACGAGCACTCGCGCTATCTGGAGGCGGACCGTCAGCGCGGGGCGGGGCAGGGCGATGGCAAGCCGGCAGCGGCGACCCATAATCCGTTTGCAGCCTTGTCGTCGTTGATCAAGAAGAATCCTTGAGGCAAAGCGCTGGTGCCGGCGGCTCGCAATCGGGCGGGCGATGAGGCAAGCGCCTGGCGGAGCATTAACACGATCGCGGTCTTTGGCGCCTTTCGCGCCGTTTCACCCATTTCGTCTCCTATCGCAACAACTGTCCCCTCTCCATACTACAGATTACCCCAAGATAAACAGCACGTTGAGCCGTGCATCGTTCTTGGTCAAGCCTCGGTAGCGCGTTTTCTTGTACTGGAGGATGCCCTTGACGATATGGAGCGGATGTTCGCCCCATGGATTGGCACGTTCAAACCATTGAATCCGTGTTTCCTTAAATTAAAAAGAGGAAATGAGGGTTGATGAATATCAAATCGAAATGGGGAGCACCTAACCCGCCTTGAGTAAAAACCTACTATTACCAATATGACGAATGGTCACCGCAATTTGTTTTCAGAACCATTGAGAGCGGGGCTCCTGTCATAGCCACTGTTCAGATACAGCAACATGAGGAGGGTGCCTAGTCTATAAGGAGGCAGCCATGAAGACGCATATCCCGGGTCATCGGCTTGCTGCTACTTCATTTGCGCTTGTTGCGTTCCTGTTGGCACCAGCTAGCCTTGTCCTTGCCGATGAAACCTGCAACTCACCCTACATGGCGGGCCTGATCAAAGGCCAGGAAGACTACATCCATGTGTGGACCTTGGGCGTCGAGGGCATGGGTGACGGATCGGACAAGCTGGTCACTGTCGACGTCAATCCCAAATCCGCAAAGTACGGCAAGGTCGTCGATTCCGTTTCGGTCGGTGGACGTGGCGAAGCGCACCACATGGGCTTCACCGACGACCGGAGATACCTTTGGGCCGGCCGCCTGGATGACAACAAGATTTTCGTCTTCGACGTCGCCACCAACCCGGGCAAGCCCAAGCTGATCAAGACGATTACCAATCTGGCGCAGAACAGCGGCTATGTCGGCCCGCACACCTTCTATGCCTTGCCGGGACGCATGCTGGTCGGAACGCTTTCGAACGACAAGGACAATGGCGGCATCACCGGTTTGGTCGTGTACAACAACAAGGGCGACTATGTCGCCAAGTACGACATCCCGGTCACCACGGTGGGTGGCGTGCAGGGCGACGGCTACGGCTATGACATCGCCATCAATCCGCAGAAAAACGCGATGCTCACCTCCAGTTTCACCGGCCGCAAGAATTACATGACGGAGCTGGGCCAGCTGATCAAGGACTCCGAGGCGATGAAGAGATTCGGCAACACCATGGTCATGTGGGACTTGAAGGCGATGAAGCCGCAAAAAGTATTCAGCACGCCGGGAGCGCCGCTGGAAATCCGCTGGTCGCTCAAGAAGGGCGATAACTGGGCCATCACCGCCTCCGCATTGACGTCGAAACTCTGGCTGATCAAGCAGGATGCCAGCGGCGAATGGCAAGCCAAGGATGTGGCGGCCATCGGCGACCCGGAAAAGATTCCGCTGCCGGTCGACATCTCGATCGCGGCCGACGGCAAGTCACTGTGGGTCAACACCTTCATGGACGGCAAGACGCGGCTCTTCGATCTCTCCAACCCCGAGGCGCCGAAGCAGGTGTATGAGAAGGTAACCGGCAAGCAGGTCAACATGGTGAGCCAGAGCTGGGACGGGAAGCGCGTGTACGTCACGAGCAGCCTGCTCTCCAACTGGGACAAGACCGGCGCCGACGACGAGCAATTCCTCAAACTGTACAGCTGGGACGGCAAGGATCTCAAGGAGCAGTGGCAGATCGACTTCTACAAGGAAAAACTCGGTCGCGCGCACCACATGAAATTCACCGCCAAAACCCCAAAGAGCGCGGCGACGGAGGCGGGAGCTTTGAACATTGCGGCAACTCGCTGATCGGACTCTGAGCAAATTCTGGAAGTGGCAACTCGTCGCCATTGCCCTCGCGGGCCTGTGCGCCGCCGAGGCGCAAGCAGCGACAACGGAAGTCGCGCTGCCGCAACGCCCGCGACAGGAGTTCATCCCGCCGCCGCCGGGCAGCTACACCTTGCAGGTCATCCAGCAGGCACCGGCTGGCAATGTGCTCGACATCGACGGTCGCGCCTACAAGCTCGATCGCTACACCACCGGACGCATCACGCTGCTCAGCTTCATCTATACCTACTGCGTCGACCCGATCGGCTGCCCGCTCGCCTTCGAGACCTTCACCGGTTTGCGCCAACGCTTGCTGGCGACGCCGGAGATGGCACAGCAGGTACGTTTCGTCAGCCTGTCTTTCGATCCGGCCAACGACACGCCAATGGCGATGAAGGCTTATGGCGGCAAGTTTGCCGATCCAAGCAGTCCGCTGCGCTGGTATTTTCTGACCACGCGCGCCGTGGATGAACTCAAGCCCATCATTGACGACTTCGGCCAGGACGTGGAGGTCCAGCTCGATGCCAGCGGCCAGCCGACTCGGCTGTACAACCATATGCTGAAGGTTTTTCTGATCGATGCGCAAGGGCGGGTACGCGAGATATACACGCTTGCCTTCCTGCTGCCGGACGTGCTGTTCAATGATATTCAGACGCTGATTCTGGAGCGCCAGCACAGGCGATAGGACGAGTGTGCGCCCACGGAATTCTGCCCGCACTCGGTGTCGACGGCATGCAAAACGGGGCGGTTCTAGACGCTGCGCCAGCGAGTACCTTGCAAGTGGCGTGCCGGAACTCGTATCGTCAATGACGATGAAAAGCTGTCCGGTTGAACGATAGGTGAAGCCAGCGACAGTACGTCATCCACGCCGAGGATCGCGAGGGCTCCCAACTACCCTGAATGCGGGAGTGAGATGGTGCAGCGGACGGCAAAGCGTGGAGACTTTGCGGGATCGATGTTTTGGGGGTGTTCGCGTTATCCCGTATGTCGAGGCATTGGCAAAGGCTGAGAGGGCAATGGTGTAGAGCCACTTATGTTCGGATTACTTTTGACCGTGCGGAAGGGCGATAATCGGCCAAGCGCGGCCGTTCCATTAGCCGGAGCTAACCGGTCGCTTAGCGGCCCGGCACCGGACGTTCGAAACGAAAACGAGTTACTAGTGCAAGGGATTGTGCTGACCAGGCTCCATACCAAAGATGCGCGTGACCAGCAACATGAATGCGGGTCTGGCCCAATGACTACCGAGGCAGGATTGCCAATAGACAGCTATGCGGGGGTAGACCAGGATCGCTGGAACAAACCGGGCAAAGCGATGCAGCTTGCATCAATACGATGTGCTGTCCTTGTGAAGAAATCGCCACTTGCCATCCGTGTCAAGCACCGCTTGAAGATCGTCGTCAGGATAACTGACTGCGTCTCCCGCTGTTCGATCGCCGATTTCCAAATAAGCGACAACCTCCTCAGTTCTATTGACCAGTTGATGCGCATTGCCGCTACCGGCCCGGAATCCGGCGCACATGCCAGGGGATAAGGACGTTTCGCCTTCGTCGGTCAGCAAATTGGGATTTCCGGCAAGGATATAAATGAATTCGTCCTGTTTTGTATGCGCGTGGCGCAAAGCCGAAATGGCCCCCGCCGGCAAGCGCGTCAGGTTGATACCGAAATTTACGAGCCCGAACAGATCACCGAGCGGTCGCTTTTCGCGGCCAGCCATCCTTGAGGCGAAGGGTTCAGGGTAGTTGGAAGAGTTAATTCGCAGTGGTGCTTCCATTGCCATCAATGTGGTTGGATAATTTTTTGAAGGTCATATCTTCTCTTCCTGAAAGCGGGTTGAATAAATACCGTTGTGCCAACGGCCGGAGAATTACAAGCAAAATCCACTTGAGCCGATATGCACGAAGGATTTCTCCAATTGGGATCCGCAATTATTTGTTGGCGAATGGTTCGCAACGCATTACCTGATCCATTCCCATTTTGTTAGACGCTCTAAGGGATAGCTCCAGCAGTACAGCATGGCGTGCAAATCAGCGGAACCCTTCAGTGCCGTGTGCCGATCCGCACTAGAGGTTTTTGAATCCGCTCCAACATGCAGATGTAGTAAGGAAATCGCCAGCGCGACCTCCGAGCCTTCGCATGGTCGTTTCGAGCGAAGCTAGGAACCTCCACGAAGTACGTCAAGTCACCGAATTTAGCGCCATGGCGGGCGGTTTGAGATTCGTCCTCAGTGCGCGGGTCGGAACGGCAAGTCCTAGCGTTCCCACCGCGCCCAGTAAACCGACATCGCGGTCACGCCGCCATAAACCAGCATCGCAGCACCGATCAAGGCAAACATGGTGGTTGCTGGTGCCCCCTTGCTGAGCAAATACCAGCCGCCCACGGCTACCAGTAGCAGGCGCGCGGTTCCTGCAAGCACCGGGCCCAGTAGCTTGCCGGCGCCCTGCGCCGAAAAGTACAGGCAAAGCCCCAACCCGAACATGCAGTAGAAGGGGCCAACCCACAGGAAATAGTCGCTGGCATAGGCGGTCACTTGCGCATTCGTCGTGAATAGACCGGTCCATGCCGTCGGGAAGAGGGCAACCACCAGTCCCACCACCCCGAGCACCGCCGCCGACAATCCCGCCCCGGTCCACGCCACCTTCCGCGCGCGTGAGACGAAGCCGGCGCCGAGCGACATGCCGACCAGAGGAAGACAGGCCACGCCGATGGCGAAGCAGACGGGAATGATCATGAATTCCAGGCGTGCGCCGATGCCGTATCCCGCCAGCGCCTCGGTGCCGAAGCCGGCCATGATGCGGGTCAGAATCAGGATGGTGAGTACGGTTTGGATGGAAGAGAGGCTAGAGATGCCGCCGACCTTGAGGATGTCGGTCAAATAATCCGCTCGTAGAGCGCGATCGAATCGCAGGCGCAAGCGGCCCTGGCCGGTCGCCAGATACCAAAACAGATAGAGCCCGCCGGCAGTGAACGACAGCACCATGCCCAGCGCCACGCCGGCCATGCCCAGACGCGGGAAGGGGCCGATGCCCAAGCCGAGTGCGCCGCCCAGCACGATCTGTCCCGCCGACACCAGCAGCAGGGTATTGGACGGCGTCTTCATGTTGCCGGAGGCCCTGAGGATGGAGGCGAAGCCATTCAACAGCCACAGGCTGAGCACGCCGCCGAAGGCGACGTTCGAATAGGCCAGCGCCTGCTGCAGCGTGTCGCCGGCGCCGCCCACGAGGCTGAATATCCCGTGGCCGGCAAGCAGGAACAGGAGGGTGAACGCCAATCCCAGGGCCGCGCTGATCACGGTCGCATGCCATGCCAGCGAGTCGGCCTTGGCCATATCGCCGGCGCCGAGGGCGCGGCTGATGGCGGAACTGATGCCGCCGCCGATGGAACCTGCCGACAGCATGTGCTGCAGCATGATCATAGGGAACACCAGGGCGATCCCGGCCAGTGCCGGCGTACCCAATTGCCCGACGTAAGAAGTCTCGACGATGCTCACCAGGGTCGTGGCCACCATGGCCACCATGTTCGGCAGGCTCATCCTAACGATGGTGGGTAGGACTGGTGCCGTGGTCAGTGTTTGCGCGTAGTTCATATTATCTTTGTTCTGCTTTCGGTAAAGGTTGGCTTGCCTAAGAGATGAATCGCGTGATGAAAATGAAGCCGGCTCGGACGGCAAGCGGGACGCCCTCTTCACTGAGGCCGGGCCTTTCGCGAAGCTGCATCAGAACCCTTCCTGTTGCAGAGCGCGCTGGACGGCCGGTCTGGCCAACATTCGCATGGCATGCGCGTAAAGGTGGGGATACAACATTCGTACATCGGTTCCTATCGCATTAGCCCAGTTATAAAATACAAAGAGATAGGGATCGACGATGCTGTACTCATTGCCAAGCGCCCATTCCCTATCGATCAATTGCTGTTCGACATAAGCAAAGCCGTCCCGCAGGTTCTCATCAGCTCTGGCATTTATAGCGGAAAATAACGCCTGCTCGGTCACAAATCGTTGCGGCCGCCACTTGCCGCCGAACGCGATACCGTGAAGTGTCCCAGAAAGCCAGTTGAACCATTCGAGCGCGCGCGCCTGTTGCAGCGCGTCATTCGAAATCAGAGTGCGCGAGCCGCATCCTCCAGATCCGATATACCAGCAAATCGCAGGTACTTCCGTCAGCATCTGATTGCTGGTAAACAGCACCGGCACGCGCCCCTTCGGATTTACCCTCAGGAATTGCTCCTCCTGTGCTTTTCCCTGTTGAACATTGACCTCGATGAGCTTGTAGTCCGCGCCAGTTTCTTCGAGAAGAATATGTGGGGCGAGGGAACATGCGCCCGGAGAGTAGTACAGAGTTGTTTTCATGATTTCCTTTTGCTGGCGAATTTGAGTTTTTTCGTTCCTATAGGCCGTTATGTCGGAACGCTTCGGTCTTTTGCGCGCATGGCGATTTCTGGCCTCTCCGTAGTCCAGACCAGACAGGTGGCCGAACCGCTAGCCAGCAGTTCGTCGCCTTCGGAGTAGATTTGGCCTTCGACGAATACGATCCTTCGACCAGCTTTGCGAATCGACCCGTTTGCATGGATGCGTGAAAAAGGCGGACGAGCAGGCTTCATGAAGTTGACCTTAAGTTCGACGGTGGTGAAATCCTGTTCCGCGCTCAATGTCGTATGGACGGCAGCCCCCATTGCGGCATCAAGCAAGGTTGCAAAATAGCCGCCATGAAGGGTTTTCATCGGATTGGTGAAGTTTTCCTTCGGTTCGGCCAGGACTGTAATGAGGCCCTCGTCCGCCCTAGTGATGCGGTAATTGAGCCATTGTTCGAACCCGGCCTGCGGGCGCTTACCCTGCATTACGTCCCTGATATAGTTGAGTCCGCTTAGTGCGCTGCTATGAACAGAGGCATTCATTTTTTCTTCCCACGGAGATCTAAATGTCATGGATATCTCCCGACTGCGAATTTGAGGGCGGCATTTTCAAGCCGTCTGGGTTACCGCCAAGCGAGCCCGCTGGTTCGACGTGAAGATGGAGTCACGCTCGGGCGCCTTTCCGGTTGCGACGATGTGGATCCATTCGTCCGTGTCGAGCACCGCCGCAAAGCGCGACTGGAACACGATGCTGAATGCTTTATGAATTTCTTCCGCGCTTGCGCTGCCGGCGCGATTGGAATATGGGACCGCCCCGGTTGCGTCATATAAAACTTCAACTGCCAGGCCTGCATGCACGGCGTGCAGAATCGTGGAGGCTACGCAGTTATGGGTCATATAACCGACGATGGAAAGGGTATCGACCTGTCGGGCTGCGATCCAGTCAGCGAGATCCGTGCCGTTGAAGGCGCTTGGCAGCCTCTTTTCCACATAGTGGTCATGAGGACGGCTGGCGACCACTTCATGCAAGTTCCATCCCTGCGATCCCTTATCGAAGATCGGGGCGCCGGCGGCCGCAGTATTCTGCACGACGACGACTGGCATTCCAGCATCCCTTGCGGAATCCATCGCTTTTCCAATGTTCTTGAGCGACAGTCGTACGTCCGGGTATTCGATCAGCAGGTTTCCGGAAACGTATTCGTTCTGGACATCGATGACAATGAGCGCGCGGCGCGGGGTGTTTGCCATGACAATTGCCTTTGAGGTGTGGAGTTGCGATTAATGGATTTGTTTGTTGGAGACAGGCCTTCCAACGGACCGGCTGCTTCCGACCCGCCGACAACGATATCGGCGCAAAATGGCGCGCCCGCGGCCGATATTGACCAGCATGTCAACCGTAGCCGCCTCTTTTTACAGTGTCTGGCCGTTCTCGGCCTTGATAATCTGGCCCGCCATCGATTCTGCTTTAAGCAGCATCAGGACCGTTCCGGCAATGTCATCGGGGGTAGAAATGCGCTGCAAAGGCAGGTTGCCAGCAAGCGACCGCATCTTTTCCTCGTTACCGTCCCACCATCTCGTAGCGACCGCGCCGGGCGCTACGCAGTTGACCCTGATGGAAGGGGCAAGGGCGCGAGCCAACGACTTGGTGAGTCCATGCACGGCGGATTTGGAGACTGCGTAGGGAAGCGAGGATCCATACCCAGTTTCACCAGCAATGCTACCGATGTTGACAATGGCGCTGCCAGGTCTTTTCTTCAGATGAGGTGCGGCAGTCCGGCTGCATTGGAATGTGCCTTTCACATTGACTGCGATTAACGTATCCCAGATGTCATTGGATATTGCGTTCAGATCGTCGAATTGCATCTGCCTGGTGATCCCCGCATTATTGACGAGGTAGTCAATTCCCCCAAAGTGCTCGATGACTGCATCGACCATCGCTTGCACCTCAGACTCGTTGGCCACATCGGCTTTCATGGCGATGGCCTCGCCACCGTTTTTCCTGATGATCTCGACGGTTTCCAACGCTTCCTGTTCGCTTCGGGAATAGACGACCGCAACCGAAGCGCCGTGTTGCCCCAGCATGATACTGACCGCTCGGCCGATTCCCGTGCCTCCTCCAGTAACAATCGCTGCTTTCCCATGCAATTCTCCGGTCATTTACGATTCCCTCCATGCTTGAATAACCCTTGAAACCCGATAAACCAAGTACGCGCCCAAACTGGTCGCTTTCTTGAGTCCAAAAAATTCACAAAGCAATGATATTCCCGGATAATTGTTTGGAAAATCGGAAAATTTTGAATCAACTGTCTTGAAAATCGGGATGATTGCATGCGTAAAGTCAATTTCGACCTGGATGCGATGCGCACCTTGAGCACAGGTATGGAACTGGGCAGCTTCGCAAAGGCCGCCATCCGGCTAGGCCGCTCCACCTCGGCGATCAGTGCGCAGCTAAAGAAGCTGGAAGAACAGGCGGGCACCCCCATCGTCCGCAAGTCGGGGCGTGGCTTGATGCTTACCGACGCTGGGGAACTGCTGCTCAGTTACGCGCGCCGCATTTTGGAATTGAATGACGAAGCGTGGATGGCACTGGGTGGCATGGACCTCGAAGGCAGGGTCAGGCTAGGCTTGCTGGAAGACTTCGGGGAGCAACTGTTATCCCAAATGCTGGGGCGCTTCGCGCGCACCCATCCGTCGGTCAGGATCGAGGCCAGAGTGGCGCGCCATGCGGAACTCCTATCCCAAGTCCAAATGGCAAACCTGGATCTGGCGCTTGCCTGGCACACGGGGAAGGGAACGCCGCATATGGAAGCCATTGGCACCTATCCCCTGCGATGGATCGGGCCGGCTGATCGCCCGCTACCACGATGGCGGGAAAGGCAGGAGCCGGTTCCTCTCGTGGCCTTCGATGCGCCATGCCTCATGCGCACGATAGCCACCGAGGCCCTGGATCTTGCTGGCATTCCCTGGCGGCTAGTGTTCACTAGTCCGAGCCTGGGCGGCGTCTGGGCAGCGGTTGCCGCAGGATTGGGGGTAACGGTCCGCACTCGTTTTGGAATGACGCCCGGCCTGGGCGTCATCGCAGCCGAGGCGCGCGGATTGCCGCCGCTGCCGTCCATCGATCTGGCGCTGTACAGAGCCGAGGCGGAATTGACGCCTGCCTGCGAGATGCTGCATGCGATCATTCTCGAAAGCATTTGGGAGCGGCAAGATTTCGCCAAGAGTTGAAGGCAACGATGCGCGAAAACTGTAGAGCCGCTTCCGCTGCAAAGCTGCCATTGGCCAATGGATCTCGACCGGCAGCAACGGGTCGTTTTGAGACGACCACGCCGCAACATTATCGCTTCAATCCAACACCGGTGTGCATAGAAAACCGGCGTACCCCAAGGTCTAACCCTCCCGCATCCACCCCAAGCCCTCGACCGTGCCCTGGGCCGGTCGATATTCACAACCGAGCCAGCCGTCATAGCCCAGCTCATCGAGCAGCCGGAACAGATAGGGGTAATTGACTTCGCCGGTGTCGGGTTCGTGGCGTTCCGGCACGCCGGCAATTTGGATGTGGCCGATGTGGGGCAGGTATTGCTTGAGCTTGACGGCGAGATCGCCTTCCATGATCTGGGCGTGGTACAGGTCCATCTGCACCTTCAGGTTCGGCGCGCCGACTTCTGCGCGGATCGCGTGCGCTTCGTCCTGGTACGACAGGAAATAGCCCGGCATGTCGCGCTGGTTGATCGGTTCGATCAGCAGCGTCTTGCCGGGCTGCGGGCCTTTACCGACGATGCGCGCAGCTTTGTCGAAGCCCGGTCGATCAAGTTGGTACATACGGAAGCGCTGCTGCGTCTGGTCAGGGAAACCAGCGGTGGTACGGCAGTCGCGCAGGGCGCCGTGGAGGCTCCGAGCTGCCCTAAATGCGGGAGTGGGATGGTACAGCGGACGGCAAAGCGCGGCGACTTTGCGGGATCGGTGTTTTGGGGGTGCTCGCGTTATCCGGCGTGTCGAGGCATTGGCAAAGGCTGAAAGGGATATATTGTAGGACTATCTGACTTGTGCTCAGGGTCACTTTCGACCTTGTGGAAGGGCGGTATTCGGCCAGGAGCTGCCATCGCTGGCGGACCAGAATCTCTTAATGCCGGCCGTTCGACAACTGATGCATTACCATGGTGCAGCCATCTTCGTGGTGAGCTCACTTGGCTGTCGAGAACAGGAGCAGCCCAAGAGGGGCAAAAGGAAAACCCTCCAACTTCATGGAAAGGCGATTGCTGACATATTTGAACGGATGATTGAAATGCCGAGGAATATCTATGTGGTGTTTTACGTTTTGGTATTGATAGCCGTTGTTGTTGGCGTAGATTTTCTGTTCTTTAAGAATCGATTCTGGGAACGGTTGATAGTGAATATTGGCATTGTCTTGGTGTTTGCAGCCTTCTATTTGAAATTCCTAAAGAACCCGTGAGCTAAGTGCTCTGGCGACGGTTGCCTGCCTAACATCCACAGCGAGTGCGACGGCTTACCTTTCCGCTACGGTTGAATGGCACTTCCGACTTGGCGAAAGGCTGCTAAGGGTCGGACAGCGATGTCCCGCCCTCCGGTGCCTACTAGACCTCCAGTTGCTCAACCAAATCAAGCGTATCGTCAACTTCGATGCCAAGCTCGCGTTGGCTTTCCAATTCAGGGTGCCCAGCAGGCTCTGGAGCGCTCTTTGCCGGGAATACGCTTGATGTTTGGGTTGTGTCCGGCCAGAATCAACCGGACAGACATCCTCTCGGATTTGAGCAGGAGAGGACGTGCGGCCCCACTCAACTTGAGGATAGGTTTCGGCCCAGCCGTGCCGCCTCTATCGCGGCGATGTCGATCTTTTTCATGGTCATCATCGCGTCGAATGCGCGCTTGGCCGCAGCGGGATCGGGGTCGGATATCGCCGCCATGAGGGCGCGCGGGGTGATCTGCCATGACAATCCCCACCGGTCCTTGCACCAGCCGCATTCGCTTTCCTGGCCGCCATTACCGACGATGGCGTTCCACAAGCGGTCGGTTTCAGCCTGGTCGTCGGTCGCGATTTGAAAAGAGAAGGCCTCGTTGTGCTTGAAATGCGGGCCGCCGTTCAGTCCGAGGCAGGGGATGCCGACGACGGTGAACTCGACTGTCAGGACATCGCCCTGCTTGCCGTCGGGATAGTCGCCCGGTGCGCGGTAGATGGCGCCGACAGCGCTGTCGGGGAATGTTTCGGCATAGAAGTTGGCGGCGTCAACGGCGCCGCCTTCGTACCACAGGCAGATCGTGTTCTTGCTGGTCATTTTGTGTCTCCTGAAGAGTTGAATACCGGCGTCCACCACCGTCAAAAAAACTCATTCGTCCACATTGCGGCACGGTGGTCTGTCGGATGAGACTAATGCCCTTGTCAGGATCCGTCAATGTCGCACATTCTCGCGGCGGGCACAGGACGCTCAAAAGGAGGCTTGTCGCGAAGAGCTGTTATTCGGCCCTAGAATCTAATGCCCCAATGACCGCTGAGGGTCGCTATGAGACGTTCATAGCGCAACATCACCGTTTCAATGCCACGCCGGTGTACATAGAAAACCGGCGTACCCCAAGGTCTAACCTTCCTGCCTCCACCCCAAGCCCTCGACCGTGCCCTGGGCCGGCCGATATTCGCAACCGAGCCAGCCGTCATAGCCCAGTTCATCGAGCAGCCGGAACAGATAGGGGTAATTGACCTCGCCGGTGTCGGGCTCGTGGCGTTCCGGCACGCCGGCGATCTGGCGCAAAGGCTGAAAGGGAAATGTTGTAGGACTATCTGACTTGTGCTCAGGGTCACTTTCGACCTTGCGGAAGGGCGGTATTCGACCAGGAGCGGTCTGTCGGCCATTCCATGGAAAGGCCGCTTCAGGACTGAGAGCGCACATACAGCTTAGTGAGCGCGAGGCGGATGGCTGATCTGGCGCTCAAAGCGGCTTCGACATAGCAAGCCCACTCCTGCGTTTCGCAACGATCTTTATCGGAGCTTGGCCGACCTCCCGAAGAAAAACCGCATCGCCATAAGGGTGTGCGGTACCGCGACGAGCCCGAAATTTTCATCGCTTCTTTCAGGGTGTCATTGCACTTCTCCTCAATGTGGCTTGTGGAGGTCACGCTGCTGTCACACAACCGTCACGGTGAGGTAGCAACGGCGCCTTAACATTACTTCGCAATTCGTTTTCGTAATCACGAGCGGACTTTGATTGCGGACCGAAATAAACGGAGAAGCCATGATTCAACTAAACGACGTATCGGTGCGGTTCGGTAGCTTTGAGGCTCTGCATCCAACCTCACTCTCATTTCAGGAAGGTCAATTCACGGTCTTGCTGGGCGCGTCTGGAGCCGGCAAGTCGACTTTGCTGCGCTGCCTGAACCTGATGAACGAGCCGCATGGCGGCAGCATCGACGTCAGCGGACTGGGTAGCCTGCGCAACAGACAGACACTGCAAGCCCATCGTCGTCGCACTGGCATGATCTTCCAGCAGCATCAGCTGATTGCCCGTCTATCGGCACTTCAAAACGTGCTCATGGGACGCCTCGGCTATCACTCGATCTGGCGCAGCCTCCTGCCTTTACCGAAGGAAGAGCAGGAGATCGGCTTGCACAGCCTTGAACGGGTCGGCTTGCTGCACAAGGCTCTGTCGCGTGTGGACCAGTTGAGTGGCGGGCAGCAACAACGTGTCGGTATCGCCCGCGCCTTGACACAACAACCGCGTCTGATCCTCGCCGACGAGCCAGTCGCGAGCCTCGACCCGGCAACTGCCGACAAGGTAGTCGCCATGCTCCATCAGATTTGCAAGGAAGACGGCATTTCCGCCGTGGTCAGCCTGCACCAAGTGGACCTGGCCAAGCGCTACGCCGACCGCATCATCGGGCTGGCTCACGGCAAGGTGGTATTTGACGCAGCGCCTGAAGAGCTAACCGCGGAACAGGCGGAAGCACTGTACGCGCATCGACCACCGAACGCCGAACCGCAGCCGCGTTCACCACACACTTCGCTATTTCCACTTAATCTCGCAACCGTAGAGGAATGAACATGAAAAAACTATTGGCAATATTCGGCCTGGCGTCACTGGTCCTGCTGGGGAACGCCGCGCATGCCGCGCCCGATCCCGATCCGGCGACGCTCAAGGTGGCGCTGTTACCGGATGAAAATGCGTCGACGGTGATCAAGAATAACCAGCCGCTGAAAGCGCTCCTTGAAAAGGAACTCGGCAAGAAAATCGAGCTGGTGGTCACGACCGATTATTCTTCGATGATCGAAGCCATGCGCCATGGCCGTCTCGACCTGGCTTACTTCGGCCCGCTATCCTACGTATTGGCGAAGCAGAAGAGCGACATCGAGCCGTTCGCGGCGATCAAGCAAAAAGGAACCACGACTTACCAGTCGGTGTTGATCGCCAATGCCGCTGCCGGCATCAACAAGATCGGCGACATCGCCAACAAGAATGTGGCTTACGGCGACAAGGCGTCGACGTCCAGCCACTTGATTCCAAAGGCGCTGCTTGCCGAGAGCGGCCTGAATGCCGGCCAGAACTACCGTGAGCACTTTGTTGGCGCCCATGATGCAGTTGCCATGGCCGTGCAAAACGGTCATGCGCAGGCAGGTGGATTGAGCAAACCGATCTTTGAGTCGCTGGTACAGCGCGGCATGGTCGACGGCAACAAGGTGAAGGTGCTCGCCGAGTCCAAGCCGTTCCCGCAATACCCCTGGACCTTGCGTTCCAACCTCAAGCCTGAGCTGAAAGAAAAAATCCGGGCGGTCTTCCTCAATATCAACGATCCGGCAGTGCTGAAATCATTCAAGGCCGATGGCTTCGGCCCGATTTCGGACAAGGACTACGACGTCGTGCGCGACCTCGGCGGCCTGTTGAAACTTGACCTGTCGAAGTTTTAAACGGATCGCCATGCAAGCTGATTACAAACTGGTATTGGCGCAGCAGCGGCAAGCGTGGAACCGCGCGGTACGCAACCTCGCCTTGCTGCTGGCCGTCGTGGCCGTATGCTGGTACTACGTCGGGCTGTTTGATGCGCAGCGCCTGGGCGAGGGGGTGCCAAGCCTATTCAGCCTGGTGGGTGAAATGTTCCCGCCAAATTTTGCCGCAGCCGACAGCTGGGTCAAACCGCTGCTTGACACGCTGGCGATGAGTGTCGCCGGCACCGCTATCGCTGTACTGCTTTCGCTGCCGCTGGCTATTCTTGCGGCGCGTAATACCAGTCCGCATCCGGTCCTGTACCAATTATCGCGCGGTCTGTTGAACGCCTTGCGCTCCATCCCTGAGCTGATCATGGGCATCGTGTTCGTCGCGGCAGTCGGATTCGGCGCGCTGCCGGGCGTGCTGGCACTTGGGCTGCATTCGATCGGCATGGTCGCCAAGTTCTTCGCAGAGGCAATCGAACATGCCGACCAGGCGCCTGTGGAGGCGGCGCGCGCCGCCGGATGCAGCCCGCTGCAAGTGATCTTTCACGGGATTCTGCCGCAAGTATTGCCGCAGATGGCCGATACCGCGATCTACCGCTGGGAATACAACTTTCGCGCATCGACCGTGATGGGCATGGTGGGTGCCGGCGGTATTGGTTTCGAGCTGATGGGTTCGTTGCGCATCATGCAGTACCAGGACGTATCGGCCATCCTGCTCGTCATTCTTTTCATGGTGACGCTGGTGGATGCGTTCAGCTCCTTCCTGCGGCGCAAATTCAAATAACACATTGAACAACACTGAACCCGCTATGAAACCCAAAGTCGTACTTACCCACTGGGTGTATCCGGAAATTATCGAAATGCTGCAATCGGTCGCAGAGGTTATCCCGAACACCACGCGCGACACCTTGCCAAGGGAGGAAGTACTGGCGCGCGCGAAAGACGCCGATGCACTGATGGTGTTCATGCCGGACAGTATTGACCGCAGCTTTCTCGACGCCTGCCCAAACCTGAAGATCGTCGGTGCTGCACTCAAGGGCTACGACAACTTTGATGTCGATGCCTGCACGCAGCGCGGCGTGTGGTTCAGTATCGTGCCCGATTTGCTCACGATACCGACCGCCGAACTGACGATAGGCCTGCTCCTTGGCCTGACGCGCCACTTGCCGGAGGGCGATCGCCGAATCCGCACCGGCGAATTCCGCGGTTGGCGACCAGAGCTGTACGGTACCGGGCTGAGCGGCCGTACACTGGGAATCATCGGCATGGGAGCGGTGGGGCGTGCCATCGCCAAGCGCCTGTCCGGCTTCGACATGAAACTGCTTTACTGTGACGATGTCGCGCTCGCCGCAGAGCAGGAACAGGCGTGGGGGGCGCGGCGCCTCAGCTTGGACGAGTTGCTGCAGCAGAGTGATTTTGTGGTGCCGATGTTGCCGATGACGCCGCAAACCCTGCATCTGATCAACGCCGCCAACATCGAGCGAATGAAGCCGGGCAGCCATCTGATCAACGCCTGCCGCGGCTCGGTGGTGGACGAGCAGGCGGTAGTCGAGGCATTGCGCCGCGGGCACTTGGCCGGCTATGCCGCCGACGTGTTCGAAATGGAAGAATGGCAGCGCGCCGACCGGCCCGACCGCATTCCGCAAGCTTTACTAGACAATCCCTCCCAAACCTTCTTCACTCCGCATCTCGGTTCGGCGGTAAAGGAGGTCCGGATCGAAATCGAACGTGAGGCGGCACGCAACATCATCCAGGCGCTTAGCGGCCAACGACCAAGCGGTGCGATCAATCATCCGGTATCTGGGATGGGTGTTGTGTGATCGATCTGGAGCGGGTCGCGACGTTCCTTGCGGTGGCGAAATACGGCGGTTTCCGGGAGGCCGCCAAGCACACCGGCTTGTCACAACCGGCGGTCACCCAACATGTCAAGCATCTGGAGCAATCGCTCAATGCGCCCTTGATTAACCGCAGCAATGCCGGCAGTACGCTGACTCCGCAGGGCCGGATCTTCCTACCCTATGCGGAACGCCTGCTCTCCATTTGCAGCCGCGCCCGGGCCGCACTCGAAAAAAATTCGGTTGCCGTAGGGGCAAGTTCAAACACTGGGATCTACCTGTTACAGCCACACCTGAAAGCATACAAGGAAGCAGCGCGACACGCGGTGGATGTGAGTATAGGCGACAACAACCGCATCGCAGGGAAGTTGAAAAGTTTCGAAATCGACGTCGCCGTGATGGAATGGTGGGACCATTCGGCGGGTTTTGTGGCAGAGGTTTGGCGCAGTGAAGAGTTGGTCCTCATTGTACCGCCCGAGCATCCATGGGCCGGGCGGAACAGCATACCGCGTCATTGGCTCAAAGGCCTAAGTATGCTGGGCGGGGAACGCGGTACGGGCACTGGCCGCCTGTTGCAGCAGTATTTCGGAGAGGATGTTTCCGCCATGGGTATCTCCATGCAGCTCGGCAGCACAGAAGCTGTAAAACATGCCGTGCACGCTGGGCTCGGGATCTCTCTTGTGATGGCGGCGGCTGTGGAACGTGAACTGCGCAGTGGCTGGTTGCACGCGGTACGCATTGAAGACGAACCGCCCCGGAAGGAAATCTACCTGATTCGGCGGGAAAGCGAAGCGCATGATGGGCCGGCGCTTCAGTTTGCGGAGTTCTTACTCGGGCGCGTCTGGAACGGGGCTAGTTCCTATGCCGACGGATGCGACCTGCAAAGCTAACTCAACGAACGTCTAAGGGCGAAAAGCGGCGTACCCCAAGGTCTAACCCTCCCGCATCCACCCCAAGCCCTCGACCGTGCCCTGGGCCGGCCGATATTCGCAACCGAGCCAGCCGTCATAGCCCAGCTCATCGAGCAGCCGGAACAGATACGGATAATTGACTTCGCCCGTATCCGGTTCATGCCGTTCCGGCACGCCGGCGATCTGGATGTGGCCGATGTGGGGCAGGTATTTTTTCAGCTTGACGGCGAGGTCGCCTTCCATGATCTGGGCGTGGTACAGGTCCATCTGCACCTTCAGGTTCGGCGCGCCGACTTCTGCGCGGATCGCATGTGCTTCGTCCTGGTACGACAGGAAATAGCCGGGCATGTCGCGCTGGTTGATCGGTTCGATCAGGAGCGTGATGCCGTGCCGTGCGCACTCGGCGGCGGCGTAGCGCAGGTTCTCGACATACGCCGCGCGGCAGGCGGCGCGGTCGGCGCCGGCCGGCACCAGGCCGGCCATCGCGTGCAGATTCGGCGTGCCCAGGGCCGCCGCGTAGCGCAATGCGTCGGCCACTCCCTGGCGGAATTCGGCTTGGCGGCCGGGCAGGGCGGCGATGCCGCGTTCGCCTGCCGCCCAGTCGCCGGGCGGCAGGTTGAACAGCACGTTGCGCAAACCGTGAGCGGTCAATCGGCTCGCAATGTCGTCGGTTCCGAAGTCGTAGGGAAACAGGAATTCCACCGCCCCAAAACCGGCGCCGGCGGCCGCTTCGAAGCGTTCGAGGAAGGGAACTTCGGTGAACATCAGGCTGAGGTTGGCGGCGAATTTCGGCATGGCGATGTCTCCAGTATTCGATACGGGGCGTCAGGAAGCGGGGCGGCGGCTGCGCGCCAGCTCCAGCCGGCGGCACAATTCCTCGGCGCCATCGAGGATGCGCGGGCCGGCACGCGTGATGCGGTCGGCGTCCAGCATGAACAAATTGTTGCGGGCCACCGCCGTCATCTGCGGAAAGCGCAGCCAGTCGGCGAAGTCGTCGGCCGTACCGCCGGCGCCGACGATCGCTTCCGGATTTTCCGCCAGCACCGCTTCGCGGCTGACGGTCGGCACCAGCTGCGGCAGTGCGCCGAAGATGTTGCGGCCGCCGCACAGGTGCAGCGCCGCCGAGACCAGATGCGCATCGTTCAAGGTCATCAGCGGCTGGTGCCACACTTGATAGAACACGCGCACCGGCGGCCGCTCATGGTAGGTGGCGCGCAGGGCGGCCAGGCGGTTGCGGAAGGCGGCGGCGGCGGCATGGCCGGCGGCTTCGGTGGCGGCCAGCTGCGACAGCCGCTCCAGCGACGAGGCGACGGCGGCGAAATCGCGCGGCTCCGATTCGAAGACCGGGATGCCCAGGCGGCGCAGGCGGGAGATTTGGGCGGCGGAGTTGCCGTTGTGCCAGGCCACCACCAGATCCGGCTTGAGGGTGAGGATTTTTTCGATGTCGAGCGCCGCCGCGCCGCCCACCGAAGCGACTTGCCGCGCCGCCGGCGGATAGTCGCTGTACTGGCTGACGCCGACCACCAGTGCGCCGGCGCCGGCCGCGTACAACAGTTCGGTCGCATGCGGCGCCAGGCTGACGATGCGCCGCGCCGGCGCCGCCAGCGTGACGGCATTCCCGGCATCGTCGGTCACGGTCGACGCGGCACGCGCCGCGCCGCTCCCCTGCAAGGCGGCCAGCAGCGCGCAGGCCGCCAACAGCGTACGCCTGCCGCCGTGCCGCGCTGCTTGCATCAGATTTCCAGGTTGTCGATCAGGCGCGTGCCGCCCAGCTTGGCGGCGGTCAGCACCACCAGCGGTTCATGGCGCGCCATGTCGCCGGCGACCGGGCGGTTGCAGGTCGCTGCGCTTGCGAATCGCGACGTAGTCGGGCTTCCAGCCGCGCGCGGCCAGCTGCGCCATGGCCTTGCGTTCGAGTTCGAACACGTCGAGGTGGCCGCCGCGCACTTCTTCGGCGACTTCGTTCAGCACGCGGTACAGCGCCGGCGCTTCGGCGCGTTCCTCGGCCGACAGGTAGATGTTGCGCGAGGACAGCGCCAGGCCGTCGTCGGCGCGCCAGGTCTCGGCGGCCGATGATCTCGGTCGGCATCGCGAACTGGCGGCACATGTTGCGCACGATCATCAGCTGCTGGTAATCCTTCTTGCCGAACACGGCGCTCCGCGGCTGCACGCAGGAAAACAGCTTGAGGACCACGGTGGTCACGCCATTGAAGAAGCCGGGGCGGAATTCGCCTTCGAGGATGTTGCCGAGGTCATCGGGCGGCTGCACGCGGAATTCCTGCGGCTCCGGATACAAGTCCTTTTCGGTCGGCGCGAACAGCACGTAGACGCCTTCCTTTTCCAGCTTGTCGACGTCGGCCTGGAAGGTGCGCGGGTACTTGTCGAAATCCTCGTTCGGTCCGAACTGCAGGCGGTTGACGAAGATCGAGGCGACGATCGGGTCGCCGTGCTTCCTGGCCAGCCGCATCAGCGACAGGTGGCCTTCGTGCAGGTTGCCCATGGTGGGGACGAACACGGTGCGCAATTGTCCGCGCAGCTGGTCGCGCAGTTCTTCGATGGACGAGATGATTTTCATGGCTAGTTCTTGGGGTGGATGGGAAGGCGCATGGATCGCTGCGGCGCGACGCGGCGCCAAGGATGAATCAGTGTGGACTGGATGGGAAACTCAGTTCGGCGAATAGGCCAGCCGCACATAGATCGGCGCATAGGCTTCGGCCTGGGTGATTTCGATCAGGGTTTCCTTGGCCAGCTCCAGCAAGGCGACGAAGTTGACTACCAGCACCGGCACGCCGCGCGACGGGTCGAACAGGTCGGCGAATTCGACGAACTTGGTCGACTGCAGGCGGCGCAGGATGGCGGTCATGTGCTCGCGCACCGACAGTTCCTCGCGGCTGATGGTGTGGTGCGCGGTCAGCGTCGCGCGCTTGACGATGTCGGCCCAGGCGGCGCGCAGCTCGTCGGCGTTGACGTCGGGCCAGCGCGGCACCAGGCTTTGCTCGATGAAGATCTGGGTGCGCACGTAGTCGCGCCCGAGCTGCGGCAGGGCGTCGATCTGGTACGCCGCCAGTTTCATCTGTTCGTATTCGAGCAGGCGCCGCACCAGTTCGGCGCGCGGGTCTTCGGCTTCCTGGCCAGTGTCGGCCTTCTTCACCGGCAGCAGCATGCGCGACTTGATCTCGATCAGCATGGCCGCCATCAGCAGGTATTCGGCGGCCAGCTCGAGGTTGGTCTGGCGGATCTGCTCGACGTATTCCAGGTATTGCAGGGTCACCTGCGCCATCGGGATGTCGAGGATGTTGAAATTCTGCTTGCGGATCAGGTACAGCAGCAGGTCGAGCGGGCCTTCGAACGCTTCCAGGAAGATTTCCAGCGCATCGGGCGGAATGTAGAGGTCGTTCGGCAGCCGGAACAGCGGCTCGCCGTACAGCTTGGCGAAGGCGACGCCATCGACCACGTTCGGCGTGGAGTCGATCCCTTGCAGCAGCGCGCTTTCGGCGCTTGCGGGCGGCGAATGCGGCGCGGCTGCGGTGGGCGTCGCGCTCATGGGTTACACCTTGTTCTGGTAGACGTAGGGCTGCTGTTTGACGCGCGAGGCTTCGGCGCGCTTGCGCTCGTCGAGATCGATCGGCGCCTTGTCCCACAACAGCGAGCGGCCGGCGCGCTGATCGGCGTCCAGGTTCGGATTTTTTTCCTTCAGTTCGGCAATGAACTTGGTGAGGTCGGATTGGTAGCCCTGGTACTGCTTGGAGAATTTCATCGGTATCGGCATCGGGGTTGAATTGAAACGGTATTTTACCCTGTCTCGCCGGCGATTCCCGGCGGCGCCGCCCGGTGTGCGCCGGCGCCGCCGGCCGCCATCGACGGCACTGCGGTTTTTCTTTTGCCGTTGAATGGGGTAAGGGGTATATGTAAATTTCGTCCTATTTTTGGCCGAAAAATGCATGCATGTATGGGAGTATATGCGGCGTGCCAAGCCGACGCCGGGCATGGCTGCATTTTTTCCTGATGATTTGCCGTTACGGCGGCCGCCGCGTCTTGATGCCCGGTGTCCGCGCTTGTACGATGCGCGGCATCCCCGTTTTCCCTTGCGTCCAGGAGCCGCGTCGTGAAAATTCCGTTTTCCCTGCTGCGCGGCGCGCTGGCCGCGAGCGCGTTCAGCGCCATCACCGCCTGCGGCGGCATGGCTCCCGCCCTGGCGCCGGTGCACGTGAAGCTGATCGGCATCAACGACCTCCATGGCAACCTGGAGCCGCCGGCCGGCACGGTGACCATGGCGGACCCGGCCAATCCGGACGGCACTCCGGTCGCCGCCGGCGGCATCGCCTATCTCGGCACGCTGATCGACACATTGCGGGCGAAAAATCCGAATACGCTGGTGGTCGGCGGCGGCGACCTGATCGGCGCCGCGCCGATGACTTCCAGCGCCTTCCACGACGAACCGACCATCGAGGCCCTCGGCATGCTCGGCATGAGCGTCAGCACGGTCGGCAACCATGAATTCGACCGCGGCCGCGCCGAGCTGTTGCGCATGCAGAACGGCGGCTGCCTTCCGCCATCGGCCGACGGCCGGCGCGGCGTGATCGGCGTCGACACCTGCATGAACGAGGGCAAATTCGCCGGCGCCGCTTTCCAGTATCTGGCGGCGAACGTGGTCGATGCCAAAACCGGCAAGCCGCTGCTGCCGGGGTACGTCATCCGCGAGATCGGTGGCGTGAAAATCGGTTTCATTGGCGCCACCCTGAAGGAGACGCCCAGCGTGGTCAACCCGGCCGGCGTCGCCGGGCTCGAATTCCGCGACGAAGTCGCCACCATCAACCGGCTGGTGCCGCAACTGAGGCAGCAGGGCGCGGCGGCAATCGTGGTGCTGCTGCACCAGGGCGGCGCCACCCAGGCGCGCTTGGTCAACGATGCGTCCTGCCCGGGGTTCGACGGCGACATCCTGGCGATCGCCGATGGCCTCGACCGCATGGTGGACGTCGTCATCAGCGGCCACACGCACCAGGAATACATCTGCCATCGCGCCGACGGCAAGCTGCTGACGCAGGCCGGTTTCTACGGCCGCATCGCCACCGAAATCGATCTCGATATCGATGCCGCTGGCCGGCGCGTGCTGCGCAAGAGCGCCGCCAGCCATGTCGCCCTGAACGGCCGTGCCGTCCACGACGCCAGCGGCCGGCCGGTGCCCATGCCGGCCGGCGTGGTCGCGCTGGCGAAGCACGCCGCGCTCGACCGGCTGGTGCAGCGTTACGCCGGGCTGACCGCGCAGATCAAGGCGAGACCGGTCGGTTCGATCAGCGCCGCCATCGATCGCAGCCAGAACGCGGCCGGCGAATCGGCGCTCGGCGCCCTGGTGGCGGACGCCTTTCTGGCCGCCACCGCGGATGCCGCCCATGGCCCCGCGCAAATCGCCTTCACCAATAGCGGCGGCTTGCGCCAGGACCTGGCCTACGATGCGGGCAGCGACGGCCGCATCGATTTTGGCGCCATGTACGCGGTGCTGCCGTTCGGGAATGCGCTGGTGACGATGGATTTGAGCGGCGAGCAGATCCGGCGCCTGCTGGAGCAGCAATGGGAACAGCCGCAGCCGCCGCGTGGGCGCGTGCTGCAGGTTTCGGCCGGCTTCAGCTATACCTGGGATGCGGCGCAGCCGGGTGGCGCCCAGCGCGGCAGCGGATCGCGCGTGGTGGCCGGATCGATGGCGCTGAACGGCATCCCGCTGGAAATGGACCAGACCTATCGCGTCGCCACCCATGGCTACCTGGCCGCCGGTGGCGACAATCAGGCGGTGTTTGCCGAAGGGCTGCGGCGCCGCGCCGGACCGTTCGAGCTGGATGCGTTGGACGCCTACTTCCACGCCCACTCGCCGCTGGCGCCGAACCGGACGCCGCGCATACGCGTCGTCAACGGCGGCTAGCTGAGCGTCGAGTACACCTGAGCCGGCGCAGCGCGGGCCGGTTCCGGTAAGCGCCACCGGCATGGCGAGGCCGGTTTCCGCGCCGCCTCATCGGCTCGCTCATTGACGTGCGATTCGCTTCCCCCGCGTACGCCCTCGGCATCGGAACCAGCGCGGCATCCCTGAGCGGATTCGCCCGCCATTTCACATCTCCCATCAGTGCCATTCGCGCGTGCGGCCGTGATAGCGCCGCGCCGGCTTTGGCAGTCCGCCGCCAGCGCATCGCTCATTGATCCCATCCTAATTGCGGCATCCGGCGTCGCCGTTATTCGCGTCCACGTTGAACTAAAAAACATTGTTGAAGGTCTACATTGCAATCGGGCAACTTGTTCCACCGCAGGAATTGCCAAACAAGAAATAAAACCATCAATCACCTGGGACCTTCACTTGCCGAACAAGCTCCTTTCCCGTTTTCATGCCGATAGTTTGCGCAGCCGCTTGCTGCTGCTGGTGTTGCTGGCGCTGGTGCCGCCGGCGATATTGAACCTGACCGGCGCCTGGGAAGAGCGCACGCGCGAACTGGCGGCGGCCAAGGCAGACCTGCAGCGCCTGACGCAACTGGCGGCCGCCAATGAAGCGCGTTTCCTCGAAGGCACGCGGCAGTTTCTGACGACGCTGGCCGATGTGCCGGAGGTGCGGCAGGATGCCGCCACCTGCAGCGCCTTCCTCAGTACGGTGCTGAAGAAGAACGACGGCTACCTGAATCTGGGCCTGATCCAGCTCGACGGCGACGTCGCCTGCAGCGCGCAGTCCTCGCCCAAGCTGGTGAACGTGAAGGACCGCGACTACTTCCAGCGCGCGGTCGCGGAACGCAAATTCATTGCCAGCGACTATGTGCTGGGGCGCATGTTCGGCAAGCACACGGTGAACCTGGCCTATCCGGTGCTGGACGAGCTCGGCCACGTGCGCGCGGTGCTGTTCGCCGCCGTCGATCTCGGCACGCTGGACCGCTTCGCGCGCGACCTCGAGCTGCCGCCAGACGCCGTGATGATCACCGTGGACCGCCACGGCACCGTACTGTCGCAGCGGCCCGATCCGCAGCGCCAGTGGGTCGGCAAGCCGGTCGCCAAGGAGCTGATCGCAGCGATGCGTGCCAACCAGGGGCAGATCGTCGAATTCTCCGATATCGATGGCGTGCAGCGCCTGCATGCATTCGCCCAGGTCGGCACCAGCGACATCTCGAGCTTCATGCTCAGCGTCGGCATTCCGCGCCAAAGCATCGTCGCCCAGGCCAATCACCAGCAGCGCATCGAACTGCTGACCCTGCTGCTGACGGCGGCGCTGACATTGGGCGCCGCCTGGCTTGTCGGTGACGTGATGATCCTGCGCCGGGTCAAGGCACTGGCGAAGGCGGTGGGCCGCATCGCGGCCGGCGACCTCGGTGCGCGCAGCGGCGTGCGCGGAGGCGGCGCCGAACTCGACCAGCTGGCGCATGCGATCGATCGCATGGCCGAGGCGCTGCAGGAGCATGAGCGCGAGCGCGCCGCCGTCCAGGCCAGTTTGTTCGAAGAGAAGGAGCGGGCACAGGTGACCCTGGCGTCGATCGGCGATGCGGTGATCACCACCGATCGCTTCGGCCGCGTCGAATACATGAACCAGGTGGCGGAAACGCTCACCGGCTGGGAAAACGCGGCGGCGCGCGATCGGCCCCTGAGCCAGGTATTGCACCTGATCCATCAGCACACGCGCGAGCCGGTGCCCAATCCGATCGAGTTGGCGCTGGCCGAGGACCGCATCGTCACGCTCGACAAGGATGCCTTGCTGATCGCGCGCGACGGCAGCGAATACGCGGTGGAGGATTCGGCCGCGCCGATCCGCGACCGCGAACGCCGCATCATCGGCGCGGTGCTGGTGTTCCGCGATGTCAGCCAGTCGCGCAGCCTGGCGGTCCAGCTCTCGCACCAGGCCAGCCACGACCCGCTCACCGGCCTGGTCAATCGGCGCGAATTCGAGCGCCGCCTGCAACGCGCCCTGGATGGGGCCGATAGCGGGAACCGGCACCACAGCGTGCTGTACATGGATCTGGACCAGTTCAAGATCGTCAACGACACGTGCGGCCATGGCGCCGGCGACGACCTGTTATGCCAGGTGACCGCGCTGCTGCAGCCGCTGCTGCGCGAAAGCGATACGCTGGCCCGCCTCGGCGGCGATGAATTCGGTGCGTTGCTGGAAAATTGCCTGCCGGACGCCGCCGCCCAGATCGCCGACAAGCTGCGCCAGACCATTTGCGATTTTCATTTCGTCTGGCGCGACAAGGTATTTTTCATCGGTGTCAGCATCGGCATCGTCAATTTCCATAACCGCATGCTATCCATGGAGGAGGTGCTGAGCGCCGCCGATTCGGCCTGCTACATGGCCAAGGAGCATGGCCGCAACCGCACCCATATCTACCATCCGGAGGACGACGAACTGGTGCAGCGGCATGGCGAAATGGAATGGATGGGGCGCATCCAGCGTGCATTCCGCGAGGACCGGTTCCGCTTGTTCGCACAGCCGATCACCGCCACCGCGGAGCAGGGCGACGGCGGCCCGCATCATGAAATCCTGCTGCGCATGATCGGCGAAAACGGCGAGACCATCTTGCCGATGGCCTTCATCCCGGCTGCCGAACGCTACAACCTGATGCCGGCCATCGACCGTTGGGTGGTGCAGACCGCTTTCGCCCGTTGCGCCGCTCTGGTCGGCGCCGATGGCGGGCAGGCCCAGCCCGTGTTTGCGATCAACCTGTCCGGCGCTTCGCTCAACGATGCCAAATTCCTGGGATTTGTGTGCGAACAGTTCACGCGCTTCGGGCTGCCTTATCGCAACATCTGTTTTGAAATCACCGAGACCACCGCGATCGCCAACCTGACCAAGGCCATGCATTTCATGCGCCATCTGCGCGAGCTCGGCTGCCGTTTCTCGCTCGACGATTTCGGCAGCGGCATGTCCTCGTTCACCTACCTGAAGCATCTGCCGGTCGACTTCCTGAAGATCGACGGCGGTTTCGTCACCGACCTGACGCACAATCCGATCGATCGTGCGATGGTCGAGGCGATCAACCATATCGGTCATGTGATGGGCATCAGGACCGTGGCCGAATGGGTCGAGGACGAGGCCACGCTGGCCGAGCTGAAAGCGATCGGCGTCGATTACGTGCAGGGCAGGGCGGTGGCGCCGCTCGAACCGTTCTAGTCCGGAGCGGCGGCGGAGGGGCCGGCGGTTTTCTGATGCCGCGGCGAATTGGCGGCGCAGTCCGCCGATGCTGGCGGGCGTGCTGAAAAGTGGGGTTCGCCGGCCGGTACGGCGCGCGATGGCATGCCGGCCGGCATGGGTTCACGGCGTTGCCGGCGTATCTGTCGGTAACAGCACAGCAAAGAATTCCTGTAGTGCCGCCTGCAATACGGTACGGTCCAGATCGGGCTGGCGAGCCTCGTGGACTCTCAGCCCTGCCCACAGGCATTCCAGCAGCAGCGTCACGGCTTGCGCCCTCGGCGCCGGAAGCCCGAATCCGCCGGCTTCGCGGCTTTGGCCCAGCCGCTGGCGGAATTCGGCCTCCAGGGTCTGGTCCGATGAGCGCACCGCGGCGGCGACCTTCGGATCGCGCGAGGCCTCGGCCGAAATTTCCAGGAACAGCGCGGAGTTCATGCGCTGCCCCGGCTCGGCATGTGACTGGCCGTAGGCGCGGGATATCTCCAGCGCGAAATCGGTGGCGCCATTGATTTGGCTGATGTCTTCGCGCGCCAGCTGCAGTTGCTGATCGATGATCGCGACGATGATTTCGTTCTTGCTGCCGAAATAGCGGTAGATCAGCCCCGGGCTCATTTGCGCGGCATCGGCGATATTGGCCATGCTGGCGGCGTGAAAGCCGTGTTCGATGAAGCACTTCGCCGCCGCCGCCAGTATCCGTTCGCGCTGCGCCTGCGCCCGCGTTTCGGTCGGCGTGGATTTGATGTCGCTCATGAGCTGCGCTCCTTCCAGCCGCCGCCCAGCACCTTGTACAGGGTGACGCGGTTGGCCTGTTCCGCCAGTTGCGTCGCCACCAGCGATTGCTGTGCGGCGTACAGCGTACGCTGGGAGTCCAGCAGGACCAGGTAGCTGTCGCGTCCGGTTTCATAGCGCGCGCGCGACAGTTCGTCGGCGCGCGTGGCGGCGGCGACCAGCGCCTGTTGCGAGACTTTTTGTTCGGCCAGGGTGCGCGTCAGCGCCAGCGCGTCGGCCACTTCGCGGAAACCCGCCTGGATCGATTTTTCATAGCTCGCCAGGGCAATGTCGCGATCGGCGGTGGACAGGCCCAGGTTGGCACGCAGACGACCGCCCTGGAAGATCGGCAGATTGACTTGCGGAATGAAACTCCAGACGCGCGTGCCGCTGGCGAACAGCCCCGACAGCTCGTTGCTGGCGCTGCCGATGCTGCCGGTCAGGCTGATCGACGGGAAGAAGGCGGCGCGCGCGGCGCCGATATTGGCATTGGCCGCGCGCAATTGATGTTCGGCCTGCAGCACGTCGGGACGGCGCAGCAGTACCTCGGCCGGCAAGCCGGCCGGCAGCGCGCTCAAGCCCTGGGTTTCGAGATCGAGCCGGTCCGGCAGCAGGCCGGCTTCCAGCGGCGCGCCGACCAGCAGCGTCAGCGCGTTGATGTCCTGCGCCACCTGGCCGGCGTAGCGCGAGACGTCGGTGCGGGCGGTCTCGATCGCGGTGCGGGCCTGGCTCAGGTCCAGCTCCGATACCGCGCCCAATTCGTAGCGTTTCTCGGTCAGGGTCAGGGCCTCCTGGCGATTGGCGAGCGCTACCCGTGCCACCCGCTCAAGCTCGCGGTCGGCGCCCAGGGTCAGGTAGGTGTTGGCGATCTCGGCCACCAGCGTCAGTTGCGCGCTGCGCCGCGCCTCTTCCTGGGCGAAGTATTGCTGCAGCGCCGCCTGGCTCAGATTGCGCACGCGGCCGAACAGGTCGAGTTCGAACGCCGCGATCCCGAGGCTGGCGCTATAGGTGGGAGCGGCCTGCGGACCGTCGCCGCTGCGCGTCAGCGTGGCGTTGGCGCCCACCGACGGCAGTTGGTCGGCGCGCTGGATGCGGTATTGGGCACGGGCGCGTTCGACGTTCAGCACCGCCACCCGCAGGTCGCGGTTGTTGTCGAGCGCGCGGGCGATCAGTTCGGTCAGTTTCGGATCGGCGAAGAAGTCGCGCCAGCCGATGTCCACGGCCGCCTGGCCGGCAGCGGCCGGCGTTGCGGTCGGCGCCGCCATGCCGGTGACCGGCGGCAGCGGCCATGCGCCCGGGATGGCGGCATCGGCGGCGGGGAGCGTCGGTTCCAGGCTGGCGCAGCCGGTAACGGCCAACATGGCGGCCAGCGCCAGCGTCGTGAGTAAAGGTTTAGTCATGGGAAGGAACTCCTGCGGCAGCGTCGGCAACCGGCGCGGCAGCGGCAACGGATGGCTTGCGGCGCACGAACAGCCGCTCTACCACCACGAAGAACAAGGGAATGAAGAAGATGCCGAGCAGGGTGCCGACGATCATGCCGCCCAGCACGCCGGTGCCGATCGCGCGCTGCGCGCCGGAGCCGGCGCCGCTGGAAATCGCCAGCGGCAGCACGCCCAGGCCGAAGGCGAGCGAAGTCATCAGGATCGGCCGCAGGCGGTCGCGCACGGCGGTCATGGTGGCGTCGATCAGCGCCATGCCTTTTTCCAGGTTTTCCTTGGCGAACTCGACGATCAGGATCGCGTTCTTGCTGGTCAGCCCGACGGTGGTCAGCATCGCCACCTGGAAGTAGACGTCACGCTCCATGCCGCGCAGCGAGGCCGCGAGGGCGGTGCCGAGAATCCCGAGCGGCGCCACCAGCAGAACCGCAGTCGGAATCGTCCAGCTTTCGTACAGGGCTGCCAGACACAGGAACACGATCAAGAGCGACAGCGAGTACAGCAGCGGCGTTTGCGAGCCGGCCTGGCGTTCCTGATAGGACAGTCCGGTCCATTCGATGCCGATTCCGGGCGGCAGTTGCGCCACCATTTTCTCGACTTCGGCCATGGCGTCACCCGAGCTGATACCCGGTGCCGCTTCGCCGTTGATCTCCATCGCGCCGACGCCGTTGTAACGCTCCAGACGCGGGGAACCATAGTCCCAATGCGAGCTGGCGAATGCCGAGAACGGCACCATCTGGCCCTGCTTGTTGCGGACCGACCACTGGTTGAAGTCTTCAGGCACCATGCGGAACGGGGCGTCGGCCTGCACGTACACGCGCTTGACGCGGCCGCGGTCGATGAAGTCGTCGATATACTGGCCGCCCCAGGCGGTCGACAGCGTGGCGTTGATGTCGGCGGTGGACAGGCCCAGCGCGCTGGCCTTCTGCGTGTCGATGTCGAGGCGGAACTGCGGCGTGTCGTTCTGTCCGTTCGGGCGGACGTTGGCCAGCAGCTTGTTTTGCGCGGCCATGCCGAGGAACTGGTTGCGCGCCGCGGTCAAGGCGTCATGCCCGAGGTTGGCGTTGTCCTTGAGGAAGAAGACGAAGCCGGCCGAGGTGCCGAGCTCCGGCATCGCCGGCGGCGCAAAGGCGAAGGCCAGCGCATCCTTGTACTGCATGAAGGTGCCCATGGCGCGGCCGGCGACCGCATTGATGCTGGTTTCCGGCGTGGTGCGTTCGCTCCAGTCCTTCAGCTTGACGAAGGCGATGCCGTTGTTCTGGCCGGTGCCGCCGAAGCTGAATCCCTGCACGCTGAAGATCGATTCGACCGCGTCTTTTTCATTTTCCATGAAGTGCTGCTCGACCTTGCGGATGGTTTCCATCGTGCGTTCCTGCGTCGCGCCGACCGGCGCCTGCACCATGGCGAACAGCACGCCCTGGTCTTCCGCCGGCAAAAACGAGCTGGGCAGGCGCATGAACAGCAGCAGCATCACCGCCACCAGCGCCGCAAAGATCGCCATGAAGCGCTTGCCGCGCGTGACGATGCCGTACACGCCACCCTGGTACTTTTTGCTGCCGCGCTCGAAGGTGCGGTTGAACCAGCCGAAAAACCCTTTGGTGGCCATCTGATGGCCCTTGGCGACCGGCTTCAGCATGGTGGCGCACAGGGCCGGCGTCAGCACGATCGCGACCAGCACCGACAGCCCCATGGCCGAGACGATGGTGGCCGAGAACTGGCGGTAGATGACGCCGGTGGAGCCGGCCATGAAGGCCATCGGCACGAATACCGCCGACAGCACCAGGCCGATGCCGACCAGCGCGCCGGTGATCTGGCTCATCGATTTGCGCGTGGCTTCCAGCGGCGACAGCCCTTCCTCGCTCATCAGGCGCTCGACGTTCTCGACCACCACGATGGCGTCGTCGACCAGCAGGCCGATCGCCAGCACCATGGCGAACATGGTCAGCATGTTGATCGAGAAACCCAGCGTGGCGAGCACGCCGAAGGTGCCCAGCAGCACCACCGGCACGGCGATGGTCGGAATCAGCGTGGCGCGGAAGTTCTGCAGGAACAGATACATCACCAGGAACACCAGCACGATCGCTTCCAGCAGCGTCTTCACCACGCCCTTGATCGAAACCTTGACAAACGGCGTGGTGTCGAACGGCACCACGGCGGTCAGGCCGGCCGGAAACGATGGCTGCAGCTGCTTCAGCGTGGCGCTGACGCCGGCGGCGGTGTCGAGCGCATTGGCGCCGGTGGCCAGCGAAACGGCGATGCCGGTGGCCGGCTTGCCGTTGTAGCGCGTGATGAAATCGTAGTTCTCTGCGCCCAGTTCCACGCGGGCGACGTCGCCCAGCTTCAGCACCGAGCCGTCGGCATTGCTGCGGATCACGATGTCGCGGAACTGCTCGGGCGTTTGCAGCCGGTCCTGGGCGGTGATGGTGGCGTTGATCTGCTGTCCGCCGACCGCCGGGGTGCCGCCGAGCTGGCCGACCGCGACTTGCGCGTTCTGCGCCCGGATCGCGGCGATGACGTCGGCCGGGGCGAGGCTGTAGGTGTCGAGCTTGCTGGGATTGAGCCAGATCCGCATCGCATACTTGGCGCCGAACACCTGCAAGGTGCCGACGCCGGGCACCCGCGACAGCGGGTCGACCAGGTTGGCGGAGACATAATCGGCAATGTCATCCTTGTCCATGCTGCCGTCTTCGGACACGAAGCCGATCACCTGCAGGAAGCCGGTGGAGGATTTGCTGACGTTGACGCCCTTGCCGCTGCACTTCCTGCGGCAGCAGCGGCATCGCCAGCTGCAGCTTGTTCTGCACCTGCACCTGGGCGGTGTCCGGATTGGTGCCGTTGGCGAAGGTCAGGGTGATGGTGGCGCCGCCGCTGGCCTGGCTGGTCGACGAGAAGTACAGCAGGCCGTCCAGGCCCTTCATGTTCTGCTCGATGATCTGCGTCACCGAGTCTTCGACCACCTTGGCCGAGGCGCCCGGATAGGTGGCGTTGATCGACACCGTCGGCGGCGCGATGGTCGGGTACATCGAGATCGGCAGCGACTTGAGCGCCAGGACGCCGGCCAGCATGATGATGATGGCGATGACCCAGGCGAAGATCGGGCGATCTATGAAAAAACGTGCCATTTCGGTATTCCCTTATTTCTTCTGCGTGGCAGCGGCGAGCTTGTCGGCAGCCGGCTTGGCGTCGGGCGGCGCGGCCTCGGTGGCCTGCACCGGCATGCCCGGGCCGATTTTTTGCAGCCCTTCGACGATCACCTTGTCGCCGGCGGCCAGGCCGCTGTCGACCAGCCATTTGTCGCCGATGGTGCGGCTGGCCTGGACCTGGCGCGGTTCGACCTTGTTGTCCTTGCCGACCACCAGCGCCGTGGCATTGCCCTTGGGATCGCGCGCGATGCCCTGTTGCGGCACCAGCAGGGCGTCTTCGCGCTTGCCGTTGCTGACCACGGCGCGCACGTACATGCCGGGCAGCAGAATGTTATTGGGGTTCGGCACCGTGACGCGCAACGAATAGCTGCCGGTGGCCGGATCGACGGTCACGTCCGAGAAGGCCAATTTGCCGGGGTGCTGGTATTGGCTGCCGTCCTCGAGCAGGATGGTCACCGGAACGTCGCGCGTTTCGGTCAGCGTGCCGGCCGCCAGCTCCTTGCGCAGCTGCAGCAATTCGCTGCTGGACTGGGTCAGGTCGACATGGATCGGGTCCAGCTGCTGCACCGTGGCCAGCGCCGCCGGCTGGTTGGCGGTGACCAGCGCGCCCTGGGTCACCGACGATTTGCCGATACGGCCGCTGATGGGGGAGGTGATGCGCGCGTAGTCCAGCACGATGTTGTTGCGCTCGATCGCGGCTTGCGCCGCCTTGACGTCGGCCTCGGCCTGCAGCAGCGCCGCCGTGGCATTTTCGTTGTCCTGACGGCTGACCGCATTGATCTTGGCCAGCTCGGCCGAGCGCGCGGCGTTCAGGCGCGCCGAGTTCAGCGTCGCCTGGGCCCGTGCCAGCGTCGCCTGGGTGCTGGCCAGATCCGCCTTGTAGGCGGCATCGTCCAGCTGGTACAGCGCTTGTCCGGCTTTCACGCTGCTGCCTTCGGTGAACAGGCGGCGCTTGACGATGCCGTTGACCTGCGGCCGCACTTCGGCCACCAGCGAGGCATTGGTGCGCCCCGGCAATTCGCGCGTCAGGGTCACCGGCTGCGCCGCCAGCGTCACCACGGTCACTTGCGCCGGACGCGGCACTCCCTGCGCCCGGAGGAGTGGCCGCCTGAGGACTGCAGGCCATCAGGGCCACGCTGGTCAGCAGGCCGGCGAAAACCAGACGGGACGGGAATTCATGATGTGGGGACATAGGAAGCCTTGATCGAATCGGGAAATTGTTCTTGGTATTGGGCGGAAAATGCCCAAAGGATTTAGAGTAAACGTTTATTCTCATGCGTGCAAGCACTAATTTTGGATTTTTCCGGCAAGTGCCGAACATCAAATGAGCTGCTGGAAATGAAAAATTGACATCCTGATCGGCACGCACCGGCCTTGAATCGGTGCCGCCCGGGACGCGCAAGGAATGAGCCGATCCCTGCTTTGGCCGATGGCCCAGCCACTGGCGGACGGCGGAAAGGGGAAGGCGTGGCAGCGCAGAGAGAAAGCGTTGCCACGAATGCCATGCCGCCGCCGTGGCGGCCTGCGCGCAGTCCCGTGTAGCCGCGGCCGATCACACCGGTGGGCCGCCCGGCCCTGCCCGGAACTGTTGTGGTTTTCCGCCTGGTTTGCGCGCGAATGTCCGTTTGTGAAGCGAACTGCGGCCGGCTTGCCTGCGCATGGCATGCGGTGTCTCTTTGCGGCGGACCCAGCCAGCGGGCGGCACAAGCTGCTTCAGGCGGCAAGATCCAGCGGCGCGCGGTACGCCCGATCGTCGCCTGCCTCGGAACGCGCGGGCGCCCGCTCCAGCGGCAGCGGCGCGGCGACGACGGCTGCGGGCATGGATTGAATGCCGCCGGCCACGCTGAAAAAGTCGATCGCGCCTTTCAGGTTGAGTGCCTGCCGCTGCAGACCGGCGGCGGTGGCGGCGGTCTGTTCGACGAAGGCGGCATTGCGCTGGGTGGCTTGTTCCATCTCGCCGATCGCAACATTTGCCTGCTGGATGCCGATGCTTTGCTGGTCGCCGGCCATCGTGATTTCGTTGACGATGTCGGCGACCTGCCGCGATGCGCCGACGATCCGGTCCATGGTCTGGCCGGCCGTCGCGCTCAAGGCATCGCCGCTGTGGATTTGCCGGACCAGTTGTTCGATCAGGCCGCTGATTTCCTTGGCCGCGCCGGCCGAACGTTGCGCCAGCATCCTGACTTCGGCCGCGACCACCGCGAAGCTCTGGCCATGCGCGCCCGCATGCGCGGCCTCGACCGCGGCATTCAGCGCCAGGATATTGGTCTGGAAGGCAATGTTGTCGATCACGCCGGTGATCTGCGCGACCTCGGTCGAATATTTTTTCATCAGGCTCATGGTGGCCATGACTTCGGCGATATCGGCGCCGCCCTGGCCGGCCAGTTCGGCCGCCGATTCGCTCAATCGGCGCGCGTGGCGCGCATGCTCGGCGTTCTGGGCGACGGCGACCGTCATCTGTTCGATCGAGGCGGCGGTTTCCTGCAGGGTCGCCGCCTGGGTTTCGGTACGCTGCGACAGGTCGGCATTGCGCGCCACCATCTGGCCGGCGACGTCGCCGATCGCGTCGGCTTCGTGGCCGATCATGCCGATGGTCTGCGCCAGGCTGGCGTTCATGGCTTTCAAGGCAAGCAGCAGCTGGCCGATCTCGTCCTGCCGCTGGGTGCTGATATCTGCGTCCAGTTGCCCATCCGCGATTCTTTGCGCCACTTCGACCGCGTTTTTCAATGGCCGCACGATGCTGCGGGTCAGCAGCCACGCGAACAGGATGCCGAGGCCGATCGCCAGCGCGCCCAGCCCGATCAGCATCAGGCGGCTGGAGCGATACACCTGCGCCGACGCCAGCGCGATCGCGCCCGCTTCCTGTTTCTGATGCTCGAGCAGGGCGCCGATGGCGCCGGTATAGCGTTCCAGCGCCGGCTCCAGCTCGGCGCCGACCAGGCGCTCGACGTCCTGCGTTTTGCCGACCGCCTTCAACTGGAAGATCTGGTCGCGCACCTTCAGGTAGGCGGCCTGCTGTTGCAGGATCGACGACAGCAGCGCCTGTTCCTCGGCGCTGTCGCCGCGTAGCGTCGCCTGCAGTTCGGCGCTCAGCCGGTCGCCGTCCTGCAAGTGGCTCATGAAATAGTCTTCGAGCTCGAGGCTGTCGCTCTTGGCGATCGACAGCGCCCGCGTGCCGTTCAGGTTGACCGCGCCGAGCCAGGCGGCCGCCTGCTGCTGCTTGGCCAGTCTGTCGTTGACGAGATATTCGGCCATGCCGTTGACCGCCTGCAGGCGACCGATCGCGATCCCCACGATCAGGCCCATGACGGCCAGCACCAGCATGAAAGAAAGGAAAAGCCGCGGCCCGGTGCGCAGCTTGGGGAATTTCATGGCGCCACCTCCGATCACCGCCCCGGCAGATCCGGGACTGGCGCTCAGTTTAGGCGGCGTTTGTTACGGGGCAATTACGGGCCGGCAATTACCGGCCCTGAAATTTCGCAGAGGGATTATTTGCCCGAGGAATTGTCCGTCGACGGCGTTTTGGCATGGGATTGGCTACCCTCCGTCTTGCCGTGATTGCGCATCTTCGAATGCGCCGGTTTAGTCGATGTGGTGGATTGGTTTTGTGCTTGTTGTTGCCCGAATTTCAGCTGCACGCTGTTCGACTGCGGCAATCTTCGCCGGATCGGTGCTTTCCCGGATGCCCTCTACCAGCCCTTGAGAAAATGCCGAAGCCGCCAGCAAGGACAGGATGCCGGCGATCATAAGCGATGATCTTTTCATGATGGATTTCCTTTCGTCTTGGATGAACAGTCGTGCGACTGGATAAATTGTTAACGAGTTCCCGGTGCAAACGACCGACAGCGACGGCGGTCAAGTTGTAACAAAGTGTGGAGAAGGCGATCGACGTGGAAAGCGGGAAATCGACTGCTCATGG
Source organism: uncultured beta proteobacterium (assembly GCA_963706525.1). Taxonomy (GTDB): domain Bacteria; phylum Pseudomonadota; class Gammaproteobacteria; order Burkholderiales; family Burkholderiaceae_D; genus DATJCV01. The sequence goes on from CAVPMM010000001.1 coordinate 331,292, forward strand.
CGACGGCATGGTGGAAGCTGAGGAGGCAGGTATGCTGCTTCATGACAATATATACTCCCATTGTCAACGCCATATGCCGTAGGTATTTTATTGTTATTTTAAGCATACTCCCTTGGTTCATGAGGGTTGCGGGCGCTTCTTCGGGGGAGGCGCCAAAGCTTGGCGCAGAGCAGAATTGGCGCAGCCACGCCGCTATCCCATGCCATGGTGATTTGCTTGGCGGGGTGAGGACTGCGTCCCGCCCTCCTTGATTCGGGCGAAGGGGCGCCTCTGCATGGAATCCGCCCGATCCGGCAGTGGCGCCATGATCGCGGCAGCGGCCGGTGCTGCGCCATGCCGATGACCGTGCTGCCGCAGCGGCCTCCTGCAGAGGGCATGGAACCCGCGCCTTTCGCTCAAGCCGCATCGGTGGCATTGCCTGGGATTTTTGCCGCGGGATGGAATCTGGCCCAGGGTGCTTCTCGCAAAAACATTTCCATGGCGGCTGCGGGCATGGGCGGTCCGAACAAAAATCCCTGCGCATTTTCACATCCCTGCTCCACCAGAATCGCCAGCTGATCTTCCGTCTCCACGCCTTCGGCAATGACTTTCAGGTTCAATTTTTTGGCCAGGTCGATGATCGCCGCAGAGATAAGCGTATCGTGCTGGCTGTTGGGCAGGCGGCTGACGATGGGTTGGGAAATCTTGAGGATATCCACCCGGAAGTCACTGGCTTCCGAAAGGAAAGAGAAGTGCCCGCCAACATCGTCGATCGCCAACCTGACGCCCATCTCGTTCAACTCCGCCAGGCGGCTGCTGTCCGCTTCATCCGACGCGCGCCACAATTCCCGCGGCAGTTCCAGCGCCAGGCAAGCCGGCGCGAGCCCGGTCTCTTCGAAGGCTTCCCGAACGGCTTTGGTGAATTCCGCGTCCCTCAGCTGGCTCAGGGCGACATTCGCCGCCACCGGGAAGGTGGGCAGGCCAGAATCCTGCCATGCCTTGTTTTGCCGGCATGCCTCGCGCAATACCCATTCGCCGAGAGGAATGATCATCTCGGTTTTTTCGGCCAGTTCCAGCAGCTGGTCAAGCGGCATGACCGGAGTCGGTCCCGATTGCCAGCGCAGCAGCGCTTCGACGCCGGCGATGCGCCAGCTGCGCAAATCGATTTGGGGTTGATAGTGGAGTTCGAATTTCTTCTGCCGTACCGCCGCGCGCAGCTGGTCTTCCATCGAGTGACGGCTCAGCCCCTTGCTTCCGAGGCGCGGCGAGTAGCGCACAAAACCATATCGGCCCCGTTTCTTGGCCCTGTAAAGCGCCAGGTCCGAATTCTTCAGCAGTCCCAACGATTCGGTGGCATCCGTCGGGTAAATGGCAATGCCGATGCTGGTGCCGATTTGCGCCTCCTGCTTATTGAGCAGATAGGGCTGGCCTACGACGTCCACCAGCTTGCGCGCAAATACATCGGCGGCGTCGGGTGTTTCCAGGTGACTCTGAATGATGACGAACTCGTCGCCGCCCAGGCGCGCCACCGTATCCGTCTCACGCATGTGCGTCTGCAGGCGCTGCGAGACCTGTTTCAGCAGCAGGTCGCCGGCATCGTGACCCAAAGTGTCGTTGATGTGCTTGAAGCGGTCGAGGTCCAGCATGTGGATCGCCACCATTTGCTTTTCGCGTTTTGCATGCGTAAGCGCTTCGTGCAGCCTCGCGTTGAACAGGGTCCGGTTCGCCAGTCCGGTCAGCGGATCGTGGTTGGCCAGGTAATAGATCCGCTCGTCCGCCAGACGTTGCCGGGTGTTGTCGCGCATGATTTTGACGAAGCCTCGTAGCGCCCCGCGTTCGTCGTGCAGCGCGCTCATTACGCCGGTCGACCAGAAACGCTTGCCATCCTTGTTCATCCGCCAGCCGTCCACTTCGATGTGTTTTTCCTTGATGGCCTGGACGAGGCGTTGTTGCGGTTCGCCCCGTTCAACGTCCTCCGGCAAGTAAAGCCGTGAAAAATGGACGCCGATGATTTCGTCCTTGCGATAGCCGAGTATGCGTTCCGCGCCCGGGTTCCAGGTGGCAATGCGGCCATCCCGATCCAGCAGGAAAATGGCGTAGTCGCGGGTTCCTTCGACCAGCAAGCGGAATTGCTCCTCGGAACGCAGCAATTCTTCCTGTACGCGCTTTTGTTCCGTGATGTCGGTATTGGATTTGAGAATGCGCCACGGATTGCCGGCCTCGTTTTTTTCCAGGTCCCAGCGCGCAAGCACCGCGATCTGCTTGCCGTCCTTGCGAGTGTGCAAAAGCTCGCCTTCCCATGATCCCTTCGAGTAGAGTTCTTCCAGCGTCCTCTCGAGCGACTCCGGGAAAATGGTGAACAACAATTCATGGGCCACCTGCCCCAGCGCCTCCTCGCTGGCGAATCCGTAGAGGAGCTCGGCGCCCCGATTCCAATACAGGATACGGGCCTCTGGGCTGCAGGTGAAAATGGCGTTGGTCGAGAGATCCAGCAACGCCGCCTGTTCAGCCAACGCTTGCTCCACTTGCTTGCGCTGGCTGATATCTTCTACCAGGGTGATGAGATGCTTCGGTTCGCCGGTGCGGCTATCGCGATGCAGGGAAGCGGTCAGGGTGATCCAGACAGTGCTGCCGTCCTTGCGCACGAATCGCTTTTCCAGCGTGAAGGAATCGATCTGTCCGGCCAGCAGGCAGCGCACCTTTTCAAGGCTCACGGCGCGATCCGCGGGATGAGTGATATCGAGGAAGCTGAGCCCGGCGAGCTCCTCTTTCGAATAGCCGACGATGTCGCAGAATTTTTGATTGACCTGTCGTAAATATCCGTCCAGCTGCGTGTAGGAAATACCGACCGAGGTCTGTTCAAAGGCGGAACGGAACATTTCCTCGCTGCGCTGTAGTTCCTCGGTACGCAGCTCGACCAGTTTTTCACATTTTTCCCTGGCTTCCTCCAGCGCATCGCGATATTTTTTTTGCCCGGTCATGTCGCGCGTGACTTTCGCGAATCCAACGAGCCGCCCTTCTTTCATAAGGCGGGTGATGACGACATTGGCCCAGAAAAGCGAGCCGTCCTTGCGTACTCGCCACCCTTCATCCTCCCATTGCCCCTCTTTTGCCGCCATCTCCAGTTCGTGCTCGGGTTTGCCACTTGCTTTGTCTTCGGCGGTGTAAAACCGCGAGAAATGCTGGCCGATAATCTCCTCCCGCGCGTAACCCTTGATCCTTTGCGCCCCGGCATTCCATGTGAGCACGTGCCCCGTGGGGTCCAGCATGAAAATGGCGTAATCCTTCACGCTGTCCACCAGAAGCCGATAGCTTTCGAAGTCGACTGCGGATAAGGATGGACCGGATATTTCCATACAAGAACCTCCGTGATCGAAATGACTACGGCTTCAATGCGCAGTCGAAGCAAGCGGCAAGACTGGCCGTACTCGCGGCGATGGACGAAAGGCGGCTGCTTGCCTAATTCGGCGATTGCATTCGAGAGGCGCTGTTTAGCGATTGCGCAATTCGCTGGCCCGAAGGCGTGCATCGAAACCGGCGAAATCGACCCTTCAGCCACACCGGGCAAGTTGCCCCATTCATGTGTGTTGGACAGGAAAATGAGAGGCACTATTCCTACCGGTGTTTGCGCCAAATCCTGCTTTGCCATGGGCCTTCACCAAGAACGATGGACTCATTTGGCGTGGCAATACGCAGGATCGTTAAACGGTTCCGAGAAGCTATTGAGATAAGCAAGCAAAAAAAAGTAAAGGCGGGGCGGCAAACGATAGCCAATAGGCAGCCAACAATGGGCTGGTTTTTTTCAAGCCGGAAATGAGCGGGCCGGAAGAAGCTGGAATCCATTCGTTCAGCGTTCGCGGGGACAATCGACAGTAGGCAAATAGCGCCGTAGTGGAGAACTGGGCTGCAGCGTTCAACCCGGTCAGGGATTTGTTGGACATATCGGGGGGATGGCATGGAGCGGAGCGCCATCAATGGTCCAATTGTGGTCTTGAATTCCGCCGGATAAACCGGGTGATGCCAGTGCAGCCGATGATTAGCTCATTGAGCACAACTCGGGAGCTTGGTCGAAAATCGAAAAGGGCATCCGAAAATATCCGTCCCGGGCAAAGACGTATTCGTCGTGGTCACCGGACCCGGGTTCGCCTCGGATAGCGAAAGCATCGGTAGCAATCAGCTTAGGGAGTCAGGATAACTTTTGAGTCTGTGTAGGACGCTGAGCGCCACCGGGCTTCGGGCGCACCGGCAAGAGAACAAGGGTGACACCCGGGCCTCATCTCCCATTGGCAATGAGAGGCTGGTGAGGCGCGCGGGAGTCAACTTCATGCCTAAGATGGAGATCTGGTTGAATCTGAACCAGATCGCGCCACCGGGTTTACTTTGCCGCTGCGCGGGCGGCATCGGCCCTTGCCTTGGCTTCATCGGCCTTGCGTTGCAAGTCCTTGGCTTCGGCCTCTGCGGCCAAAGCCTCGGCTTCCTTGGCCTTGGCATCCTTGTCGGAAGATAGGCCACCGGCCAGCGCATTACCCGCCATGGAGCCGGCTACGGCGCCCACAGCGGCAGCGCCCATGGTGCCCATTAAGCCGGAGCCACGGGCGGCGGGTGCCGCGGCAGCCGCCGGAGCAGCTGCGGTGGCAGCCGTTGGGGCGCTGGGAGTGGCGGGTGCTGCAGAGCTGGCCGGGGCTTTGCCCATGCTGGCGGGTGGAGCGGATCGGGATTTTCCACCCAGGCGTTTGGCGTGTGCCAACGAGGGGACTGCCAGGGATGCGATGGTCAAAGCGATTACGGTAGCGGTGGTGCGAAAAGATGGGCTCACAGAGGTTCCTAAAGTAAAAATGGTCAAAGGGATTAACCGCGCACTGCGGCACGGTCGCTACTACTGTTAATCAAAGATTTCACTAAGCCACGATTTCTGCTTGCGCTTGACATAGCGTGGTTGGTGATGAATGTGGTCAGAATCCGCGAAGTCGGGCCGCCTGCCCTGCTGCGGATACGCGGGTTGAGGCGCCGGAGTCGCCGCAGCGCTTTTCTCGATGAGCTTGTCCAGCTCGCCCCGGTCCAGCCACACCCCGCGGCACTGGGGGCAGTAGTCTATCTCGACCCCTTGGCGCTCGCTCATGACGAGGACGATGTCATTGCAATGCGGGCATTTCACGTATTTTTCCTTTCAATTCAAATTAGTCATTGCTGCCGCCAAACCCGAACAGGCTCAGCAGGCTGGTGAAGAGGTTGAACAGCGAGACGAACAAGCTGACGGTGGCCATGACGTAGTTGGTTTCGCCGCCGTTGACGATGCGGCTGGTCTCGAACAGGATCAGACCGGCCGACAGCAGCGCCACCATGGCCGAAACCGCCAGAGCCAGCGCGGGCATCTCGAAGAACATGGCCGCAAGACCCGCCAGCACCGCAATCACCATGCCGGCGAACAGGAATCCGCCCATGAAGCTGAAGTCGCGCCGGGTCGCCAGCACCCAGCCAGACAGGGCGAGGAAGGTGGCGCCCGTGGCCGCGAGCGCCAGCGTGATGGTCTGCGCGCCGCCGGGCATCGCCAGGTGGGCCGACAGGAGCGGGCCCAATGTGTAGCCCATGAAGCCGGTCAGCGCGAACACTGCCGGGATTGCTGCTGCACGGTTTTGCACCTTGTGGATGAGAAACAGCAGCCCGAAGTAGCCGGCCAGAGTAAGGATGAGCCCAGGAGCGGGCAGGCGCAGCGCCACAGCCGCTGCCGCCACGCCGGCGCTGAACAGCAGCGTCAGGGACAGTAGCGCGTAGGTGTTGCGCAGCACCTTGTGCGTGGCAAGGGTGGCGCTCCAGCCAGGGCGAGCGGCGCCGGTCGAGTGAACAAGGGGTTGGTTCATGCTTTTCTTTCGTCAAGGTTGAGGGGCTGCACCCCGGTTTCCGTACGATAAGGTTTTCTATTCATCCAAAAAAGAAGACAATGAATGAATTTAATTTCGGTAAATACTGAATATGAGCATGGCCTTCAACTATCGGCACCTTTATTACTTCTGGGTCGTGGCCAAGGAAGGCGGCATGGCGCGCGCGGCCGCGCGGCTGGGCATGGCGGTGCAAACCGTAAGTGCCCAGGTGCGCGAGCTGGAGCGGGACCTGGGCTGCCAGCTGCTCAAGCCCGCCGGACGCGGCCTGGCGCTCACTGAAGCCGGGGTCGCTGCGCTGCAGCAGGCGGAGCAGATCTTCCAGTTGGGCGAGGCGCTGCCCGCACAGGTGCGGGCGGCGACCCAAAAGCCCTCGGTGCGGCTGGCCGTGGGCATTGCCGACGGACTGCCCAAGCTCGAGGTACAGCGGCTTTTGCAACCGGTGCTCAAGGTGCCCGACCTGCGCCTGGTATGCGATGACGGCGAGATGGCCGATCTGCTGGCAGACCTGATCGTGCACAAGCTCGATGTGGTGTTGACCGACCATCCGGCGCCGTTCAATCCACGCTTGAAGGTGCACAGCCATCCCCTGGGTACCTCGGAAATGGGCTGGTATGGTGCGCCGCATTGGTGGGCGCTGGCGCAGGAAGGGTTTCCAGCGTCGCTGCAGCACGTGCCGGTGTTGCTGCCCACCCCGCACTCGATGGTGCGCAGTCATATCGACAAGTGGCTGGCCCAGCAAGGGCTGTACCCGCGGATTGCGGGTGAATTCGAAGACAGCGCGCTGCTGGAGACGTTCGGGGCGACGGGCCTGGGCGTCTTTACGGCCGCGATCGCGGCTCAGGACGACTTGTTCAAACGCAGCCAGGTCAGGCTGATTGGCGCATGCGAAGGCGTGCAAGAGCACTACTATGCCATCAGCACGGAGCGCAAGGTGGTGCATCCACTCGTGCAGCAATTGTTGAAACTGGCATAGCGGGCTTGCCTGTGCTTCGCAGCAGATGAGCAGCTCGCCGCCGTATCAATTGCCAAACGGAAATCCGAATTCAATATTCGCACTCATGGATCGAGGGTAGCGGCACACTGGAGGTGAACGCATGCAAATGCTTCCAGATGCAAAAGCGTCGCCAAGAACGCCGGACATGAAAAAGGCCAATCCAAGGATTGGCCTTTTTCATTGATTCCATTGGTCGGGACGGTGTGATTCGAACACACGACCCCCTGCACCCCATGCAGGTACGCTACCAGGCTGCGCTACGCCCCGACGAGTTGCGGATTATAGCAGAGCAGGGACGATTTCCGATAGCCGCGAGCGGTCGCAATTTGCCGCATCGGCATCGCCGACGATAGTTGCGGCGGCGCGGATTGGTGCGCCAACGCCGGCAACGCGCCTCAGGCCACGCCTTGCATGCGCGCCAAGCGCGGCTCGTTCAGTTTCAGGGTCAGGCACTTGGCCGAGCCGCCGGCCTTCATGAATTCGCCCAGCGCCGTCTGCTGCGGCGCAAAGCCGCGGGCGCGCAGGGCCTCGGTCAAGGCCGGCGAGGCGCGGTTGAGGAAGATGTTCGGGCCGCAATTGACGGCGTTGCAGGCGAAATCGAGCGCATCCTGCGTCCCCACCACGATGCGGCGCCGGGCCGGCACGCGTGCCGCGATCCGCGCCTGTGACGCGGCGTCGAAGGCAGCCGGGTAATACATCAGGTGGCCGCCCGCCAGCGGACAAAAACAGGTATCCAGGTGATAAAAGCGCGGATCGACCAAGCGCAGCGGCTGCACCTCGATCTGCAGCCGCTCGGCCAGCAGCGGCGCGCAGGCGGCATCCGAGCGATGGCCGTGGCCGAGCCAGAGCAGCGCCGCGCCGCGATCCAGCAAGGCGTCGCCGGCGCCTTCGAACGGCAGGTCGGGCGGCAGGCGCAGCACCTCGAAACCCTGAGCTGCAAACCAGGCGGCGAAATGCGCTTCCTCGCCTTGCCGCTCGACATGGCGGAAGCGCGACAACACCACTTGCTGCCCCAGCACCAGCCCGGCATTTGCGGTAAACACCATATCCGGCACGCCGCTCGCGTGCGCGATGTGCTCGACCCGCGCGACTTCGCCGATCAGCCGCGCCAGCGCGTCCCACTGGCGCAGCGCCACCTCGTTGCGGCCGTGCGCGAGATTGCCGGCCATCCAGGGGTTGATCACATAGGCGACTTCGAAGTGGTCCGGTGCGCACATCAGGAAACGGTCGCTCAAGGCTTTCTCCCTGCGCTTGTTGGTAGGTATTTTCAGGCCGGCTGCGCCGTCTCGGGGTGCGCCACGGCCGCATTGGGCGGCAGCGCATCGAACAGGGTGCGGACCACGGCCAGCGCCCAATCGATCTCGGCCTCGTCGATGACCAGCGGCGGCGCGAAGCGCACCACGGTGTGGTGCGTGTCCTTGGTCAGGATGCCGTGCCGCATCAGCCGCTCGCAAAACTCGCGCGCCGAGATCATCGCCGGATCGAGTTCGATCCCGATCAGCAAACCCTTGCCGCGCACCGCGCGCAGCGCCGGATGGCGCAGGGCGCGCAGGCCGGCCAGCAGGCGATCGCCCAAGCGCGCCGCGCGCTCGGCCAGCCGTTCCTGCTGCAACAGCCGCAGCGCGGCGCGTCCGACCGCCGCCGCCAGCGGATTGCCGCCGAAGGTACTGCCGTGGTCGCCCGGCTGAAATACCGCCATCACGTCCTCGCGCGCCAGGAAGGCCGACACCGGCAGCAGGCCGCCGCCGAGCGCCTTGCCCAGGATCAGGCCGTCCGGCGTGACGCCTTCGTGCTGGCAGGCCAACAGACGGCCGGTCCGGCCGAGGCCGGTCTGCACTTCGTCGCAGATCAGCAGCACGTCGTGGCGCGTGCAGATGTCGCGGCAGGCTGCCAGGTAGCCGGGCGGCGGCACGATGATGCCGGCTTCGCCCTGGATCGGCTCGACCAGGAAGGCGGCGGTGCGCGGCGTGATCGCCGCTTCCAGCGCGGCGGCGTCGCCGAACGGCACCGACACGAAGCCCGGCGCGAACGGGCCGAAGCCGGCGCGATACTGCGGTTCGGAAGAAAAACCGACGATGGTGGTGGTGCGACCGGCGAAGTTGCCGTGACAGACGATGATTTCGGCGCTGCCGTCGGCGATGCGCTTGACCTGGTGGCCCCATTTGCGTGCCGCCTTCAGCGCGGTTTCGACCGCTTCGGCGCCGCTGTTCATCGGCAGCGCCCTGGGCTGACCGGTCAGTTCGCACAGTTCCTGCAGGAACGGCCCGAGCTGGTCGGTATGAAAAGCGCGCGACGTCAGCGCCAGCCGCTGCGCCTGCGCCGTCAGTGCCGCCACCAGCACCGGATGGCTGTGGCCGAAGCTGACTGCGGAATAGGCCGACATCATGTCCAGATAGCGGCGACCGTCGACGTCCTGCAGCCAGACGCCCTGGCCGGCGCACAGCACCACCGGCAGCGGCGCGTAATTGGCGGCGCCGTAACGCCGTTCCAGAACAATTGCTTGCGGGTCCGATTGCCCGTCCATCGCGGTTCCTTGCCATGGTTTTGGCCGGACGCGACAGGCCCGGCTCCGGTTTCATGGTAGTTGGAATTGCTCGCAATATTTTTGCGAAATAAGCTAAAAAATCTGTAGAAAATGAACGAATCGTGCATGATGCTTGGGAAAGCCGGAGAAAAGGAGAAAGCCATGAGCCAGCTCGACCGTTACGACCGCATCCTGCTGAAAACCCTGCAGGAAAACGGCCGGGCCTCGAACGTCGAACTGTCGGAACAGGCCAGCCTGTCGCCGCCACAGTGCTACCGGCGCGTGCAGCGGCTGGAGCAGGACGGCATCATCCGCGGCTATGCGGCGCAGGTGGCGCCGGCCGCGATCGGGCTCGGCGTGGTGGCCTTCGTCAACCTCAACATCGACCGCGATCAGTTCAAGCGCGTGCGCGCGCTGGAGCAGGCGATCCGCCAGTTCCCCGAAATCCTCGAGTGCTATACGATTTCCGGCGATTTCGACTATCTGTTGAAGGTGGCCGCGGCCGACCTGAAAGCGCTGTCGAACTTCCTCACCGACCGCCTGATGCAGGTGCCGGGCGTGTCCGGCGTGCGCTCCATGGTATGCCTGGAGGAAATCAAGCCGCCCAGCCCGCTGCCACTGGCGGGTACCTGATAACAAGGTCTGCTGCCTGCGCTGCTTGCCGAGCGCGATGCCTGGCCGCCTTTGGGCCGGCTGCCGCCGCGCCGGCTACATGCGATAGGCGAAGCGGGCCCGCTCGGCCTTGTCCATCAGCCCGAGAAACTGGTCGATGCGCATATGGATCAGCGCTTCGTGGTCGCCCGCTTCGAAATAGACGTCCGGCTGCTGGGCCAGGCTCTCATCGAGCCAGGTCTGCATGCCATAAGCGGTGCAGACCGGATGGATCGCTCCCGGATCGCAATCCTTGAACACTTCACGCAGCTCGTCTTCGTTGGCCAGGGTCAGTTGGCGGCCGGTCTTGGCCTCCAGTTCCGACAGCCGCAAATGGAAGGTTGAGGGCAGCACCGCCGCCACGTAGCCGTGCTCGTCTTCGAGCAGGACGGTCTTGGCGAGGCGGTCGCCGGGGATGTGCGCCGTTTCCGCCGTTTCCAGGCTGCTATGGGAATGCGGATGCTGCAGGATGTTGTATTGGCTGCCTTTGCTGCGCAGGCAGTCGGTCAGGGTGGTGGAAACCGACATGATGGTCCTCTTCGGCAACAGGATGGCTGGAAAAATGTCCGTTCTTGTTCTTTCAATATAGCCAGATTTGGCCGCCTGGGAAGCCACGATTGCAGTCCGGCGCAGCGCCGCTCGGACGCTGCTGGGGAGGCGGCCGCAGCCATCCGCGGCAGGCCTTGGCTGCGGGCCGGGCCGAGGCCATCGACGGCCGCCGCGGCATTGCGGGATAATCTGGCCCACCCGGGTGCCGCGGCGGCAAACCCGGCATCCACACGGGAGTTTCATGACGCTCAAGATCAGCGATAGCTTCGATGCCGGCGCGATCGAAGTGCTGCGCGCCGAGTCGCCGCAAGCCATCGAACTCAATCTTCGCGCCGATTCGCATGCCGATATCCGGCAATGGTTTTATTTCCGTCTGCAGGGTGCGCGCGGCCACGCCTGCAGCCTGCGTTTCCTGAACGCCGGGCAAGCCGCCTTCCCGGCGGGCTGGGACAACTACCAGGCGCTTGCCAGCTACGACCGCGAACACTGGTTCCGCGTGCCGACGCACTATGACGGGCAAGTCCTGAGCGTGGCCTGTACGCCGCAGCAGGACAGCATGTACTTCGCCTATTTCGAACCGTATTCGTGGGAGCGCCATCTGCGCTTGCTGGGGCGGGCGCAGGCATCGCCGCTGGTGCGGCTGGAGGACCTCGGCTCGACCGTCGACGGCCGCGATCTCAACCTGCTGCAAATCGGCGATCCGGGCGCCGCCAACAAGGTCTGGGTGATCGCGCGCCAGCATCCGGGCGAAACCATGGCCGAATGGTTTGCCGAAGGCCTGATCGAGGCGCTGCTGGATCAGGCCAATCCGCTGGCGCGGCGCCTGCTGCAGTACGCGGTGTTCTATATCGTGCCGAACATGAATCCGGACGGGGCGGTGCGCGGCAACCTGCGCACCAACGCCGCCGGCGCCAACCTTAACCGGGAATGGATGGAGCCCTCGCTGGAGAAGAGCCCGGAGGTGTACCTGGTGCGCCGGCGGATCCACGAGACCGGCTGCAATTTCTTCCTAGATGTGCATGGCGACGAAGCGCTGCCGCATGTATTCGTGGCTGGCAGCGAGATGCTGGAGGATTTCAGTGCGCAGCAGGCGGCCGAGCAGCAGCGCTTCATCGAGGGCTTTCAGCGCGCCAGCCCGGATTTTCAAACGCAATACGGCTACGCCAGCGGCAAATATCGGGAAGACATGCTGAAGCTGGCATCCAAATATATCGGCCACACTTTCCGCTGCCCGTCCCTGACGCTGGAAATGCCGTTCAAGGACAATGCCGGATTGCCGGATGCGCAGGCCGGCTGGAGCGGCGCCCGCAGCGCGCGGCTGGGCGCCGCCGTCCTGCAGCCGATCCTGGCTTTGTTCAGCTAGTACCCGAGCGGGTTAAACGGTCGGGACCGCTGGCCGGGCTCAATGGAAATGTTCGGAGCCGGCCGGCGCGCCTTCCGGCATTTCCGGATGCACCAGCTCGCCGTCCTGATCGGGATAGAGCGGGGCGCCGCAGTCTTCGCAAAATTCCGTCAGGAAGCGTTCGCGATGGCGCGTGATGTCCGTGATGCCGCATTCGCGCAGCAGGGCAAGGATTTCCTCGATCGGCGTTTGGACCGTGGCGGCCGCAACCGCCTGGGCCGTCGGCACGGCGTCGGCCGCGCTCGCGGCCTCGTCATCTTCCTGCCCATACAGCGGCCAGATGACGCCGTATACCACTTCGGAATTCTGTCCGACGCCGAAGCCGATCCGGTATTCGTCGATATTGCCGTCGTCGCTCTCGGCGAAGGCGCCGATGCTGGCGTGCAGTTCGCGCGATTCGACCCCCAGCGTCGAAGTCAGGTAAAAGTCGGCGGCGCGGATCGAGGCGGGGCGGATCTGCCGGTCCGCTTCGCGGCAGGCGACGAAATAGGCGTCCGGCAGCAGCAACTCGATGCCGCAGCCCGGCATCAGGCGCGTCACGTTCGGCGTCGCCTGCAGGCGCCATTGCGTCAGGGCCGCGGTGCGCGCGGCCTCGTAGTCATTGTGGCCGGCGGCGGATTGCCAGCCGAACAGCGGCATGCCGGCGGGCGCGGCGACGGCAGCCAGCAGGTAAGCGGGTATCGGCCAGGAAGGGCGCGGTTTCCGCCGGATTGACTAGGCTGCCGACCGCGGTATTTTTGAGCGCCGCCTGCGCCATGCGATGGCTGAGGGCAAAGATTTCGGCGTGGGTGCGCGGCAGCTGGTCGAGCGAAAACAAGGTCGGCGCCAGCGCCACCTTGACGTCGTCGGCCAGGATATGCGCGTGCAAATGGGCGCCGAGCGCGGCCAGGATGTCGGCCGGAATCGCGCCCGCCGGGATCGAATAGCGCGTCCAGGCCAGGATCGGCAAGGCCACCAGCAAGGCATCGTAGGCCACGCCGTCGTGCTCGATGGTGCATGACTCGCTGCCGGCTTCGGCGGCATCCATCAGGACTTCGTAGGCTTCCGGTTCGGTCGCGAACAGCTGGTCGAGCGCCGCCTCCAGCGATTGCTGGTGGCCGCTTTTCAGCAGCTTGTGGATCAGGCTTTCGAGATGGCGCTCCCAGGTGCGCTGTTCCAGGCGGCCGCCCGACTGCAGGATGGCGCGGCAAAAATTCATCAGGCGCAGGCTGTCCGCCGAAGGTTTGCGGGATGAGGCTTTGGAAAGGTGACGCATGGTGAACTCGGTTCGACTAGGGCGGCGGGAGTCGTATTGTAGTGGATTCCCGTTGTCATAGTCCGCTTTGGGAGTATGCCGAAAAACAGGCTTGTTTCGGGCGAATCTAAAGCGAGTTTAAATATACAGACTGGAGTATATAAAACGGCTGAAGAATGAAAAAACAGGCCGGGTGCGCCATGCACCCGGCCTGTTCGAAGGAAGCGCCCGGCTGTTATGCCGCCAGCAGCTGGCGCAGCACGAACGGCAGGATGCCGCCGTGCTTGTAGTAGTCGACTTCGATCGGCGTATCGATACGCAGCAGCACCTTGACGTTCTGGCTTTCGCCGTTGCCGCGGTGAATCACCAGCGTCAGCTCCTGCTGCGGCTTGATGTCGCCTTCGAGGCCTTTCAGGTCGAAGGTTTCGTCGCCCTTGATGCCGAGCGTCTGCACGCTGTCGTCGCCGAGGAACTGCAGCGGCAACACGCCCATGCCGACCAGGTTCGAGCGGTGGATGCGCTCGAACGAGCGCGCGATGACGGCCTTGACGCCGAGCAGCTGGGTGCCCTTGGCGGCCCAGTCGCGCGAGGAGCCGGTGCCGTATTCTTCGCCGCCGAACACCATGGTCGGCACGCCGTCGGCGACGTACTTCATGGCGGCGTCGTAGATCGACATCTGTTCGCCGCTCGGCTGGTGGATCGTGATGCCGCCTTCGACGCGCGAGCCGTCCGGCTTCGGCGGGATCATCAGGTTCTTGATGCGGACGTTGGCGAAGGTGCCGCGCATCATGACGTCGTGATTGCCGCGGCGCGAGCCGTAGGAGTTGAAGTCGGCCTTCATCACGCCGTTTTCCTTCAGCCACTTGCCGGCCGGGGAGGTTTCCTTGATGGAGCCGGCCGGGGAGATGTGGTCGGTGGTGATCGAATCGCCGAACACGCCGAGCGCGCGGGCGCCGCTGATGCCGGTGGCGGCGGCGGCCGGCTCCATGCCGAAGCCTTCAAAGAACGGCGGCTCGGCGATGTAGGTCGACGCCGGCCAGTCGTAGACTTCGCCCTTGGTGACGCCGCCGATTTTTTCCCACAGCTTGCCGGGCTTGGTCTTGAGGTCGGCGTAGTTTTCCTTGAAGGTCTTGCCGTTCATCGCGAACTTCATCAGCTTGCCGATCTCCTGCGAGGTCGGCCAGATGTCGCCGAGGTAGATGTCGCGGCCCTTGACGCGTGCCGACCGGCTCCGTCATCAGGTCGACGCATCATGTTGCCGGCGATGGCGTAGGCCACCACCAGCGGCGGCGACGCCAGGAAGTTGGAGCGGATGTTCGGATGGATGCGCGCTTCGAAGTTGCGGTTGCCCGACAGCACGGCCGAGGCGACGATGTCGTTCTTCGACGATCGCTTCGTTCATCGCCGGCGTCAGGTCGCCGGCGTTGCCGATGCAGGTGGTGCAGCCGTAGGCGGTGACGCCGAAGCCGAGTTTTTCCAGGTAGGGCAGCAGGCCGGCCGCTTCCAGGTACTCGGTGACCACGCGCGATCCGGGCGCCAGCGAGGTCTTGATGTGCGGCGGCACCTTCAGCCCGGCTTCGACCGCCTTCTTGGCCAGCAGGCCGGCGGCCAGCATCACGCTCGGGTTCGAGGTGTTGGTGCAGGAGGTGATGGCGGCGATCAGCACGTCGCCGTTCTTGACCTTGACGCCGTCGGCGTTGTCGTATTCGGCGTGGAGGTCATCGGCTTTCTTGTTGAAGCCGTTTTCCGCGACCGGCTTGACGAACAGCTCGGCGAAATTGTTCTTGACGTGGCCGATTTCGATACGGTCCTGCGGACGCTTCGGGCCGGCCAGCGACGGGCGTGACCGAGCCGAGGTCGAGCGCCACCACGCGGGTGTAGTCGATTTCGCCGGCCTGCGGCATGCCGAACATGCTTCTGCGCCTTGAAGTAGCGTTCGAAGGCGTCGATTTCGGCCTTGGTGCGGCCGGTGCCGCGGAAGTAGTCGACGGTGACTTCGTCGACCGGGAAGAAGCCCATGGTGGCGCCGTATTCGGGCGCCATGTTGGCGATCGTGGCGCGGTCGGTCAGCGACAGCGAGGCCGTGCCTTCGCCGAAGAATTCGACGAACTTGCCGACCACTTTTTCCTTGCGCAGCATTTCGGTGATGGTCAGCACCAGGTCGGTGGCGGTGACGCCTTCGCGCAGCTGGCCGGTCAGGTTGACGCCGACCACGTCCGGCGTCAGGAAGTAGACCGGCTGGCCCAGCATGCCGGCTTCGGCTTCGATGCCGCCGACGCCCCAGCCGACCACGCCGATGCCGTTGATCATGGTGGTGTGCGAGTCGGTGCCGACCAGGGTGTCGGGGTAGTAGAGTCGCCCTTGCCGTGTCTTCTTGTGCACGCCGCGCGCCAGGTATTCGAGGTTGACCTGGTGCACGATGCCGAAGCCGGGCGGCACCACGCCGAAGGTGTCGAAGGCCTGCATGCCCCATTTCATGAACTGGTAGCGCTCGTTGTTGCGCTGGAATTCCAGCTTCATGTTGAGGTCGAGCGCCCTCTTCTCGCGGAAGTGGTCGACCTGCACCGAGTGGTCGACCACCAGGTCGACCGGCACCAGCGGCTCGATTCGTTCTTCGGGTCCTTGCCCATCTGCGCCGCCGACGCCGCGCATGGCGGCCAGGTCGACCAGCAGCGGCACGCCGGTGAAGTCCTGCAAGCACGACGCGCGACACGACGAACGGGATTTCGTCGGTGCGCGGCGCGTTGGGCTGCCAGTTGGCCAGCTGGCGCGACGTGTGTCTTCGGTGACCTTCTTGCCGTCGCAGTTACGCAGCACCGATTCCAGCACGATGCGGATCGACACCGGCAGGCGCGAGATGTTGACGCCGAGTTTTTTCTCCAATGCTGGCAGGGAATAGAATTTGCCCTTTTTCGAATCCGTGATCTTGAATTCCTTGAGCGTGTTCAAAGTATTGCGGGACATAGCCTCTCCTTAGGTTGCAGACCGACTGGTAGCAGAATTGAATTAAACTTTTTATTGGGGCGGGCACATCGGCGTGCTCGGGCTTTCAAGGTGCTATTTACTTCGTTGCCGGCTGTGCAGCCAACAGGGAAGGGGCCGCCGAACCCTGTGCATCCGGCGCAGCTTTCATCGCCAGCTGATCGGCGCTCTTGCATTCGTTGGCGAGCTGCTGTCCTTTTCTGGAGTCCAGCAAGATGCCCTTGGCCGGGATGCCGATCCACACCAGGCCGCGCTTGCGGCTCTCGAACCGGTTGGCGCCGGTGGTGGTGCCTACGCGTTCCAGGCGGATCAGGCGCTTGTTCCAGCGCAAGGCAACGTGCTGATCGTCGGCGACGTTGGCGAAGATCGTCAGCTTGTTGCCGAGTTCGCACACGTAGTCGACGGCGATGGAGGCGCTGACGTCCGGTTCCGGATCCTCTTCGTCTTCCTTCGATACGACAGGTTTTTTAGGCGCCGCTTTTTTCGCCGGGGCCTTGGCGGCGGCCTTTTTGTCATGGGAATCGGCCTGCGCTATCGACGGCAGGGCCAGCGCCATGCCGATCGTGAGCGCCACCAGGGCGGACAGGTATTTTTTCATGCGGTGTTCTCCATTGCTGGGCGTGGGGAATTCTGTATTGTGCCGTTCGCGCGCCTAGCCGTGCCGCGGCGGCCGTCCGCGGCGCGCCAGTGGCTCTTACGCGATACGGCAGGAATTTTCGGCATGCTCGTTTGCTGCTCGGCGCGCTGCGGCAAGCGGCGCAAATGCGCCTTCCAGTGTACAGCTTGTGCCGCGCTCATGGGGCTGCGCGGGGCGGACTTGGGCGCGCGCACAATGGGTAGCGCTCCTGGATTCGGCCCGGCGGAAGCGGCAGCCATGCCGGTCGCCAGCGGAGCCGACGCGTGCCTGGATGGAACAACTGTAGCGATGGAGAAATACATGTGCTGCGCTGATTCGGGGCGTGCGGCGGTGAATCGGTCGATCATTCCTCAAGCCCGCGGGCGGCATCCGATTTGGCCGGACGCCGCCCGCGATGCGATGCGTGAACCTTAACCTACCAGGTGTTTCACGCCTTCGCGTTCTTCCAGCAGTTCCTTGAGGGTGAGGTTGATGCGCTCTTGCGAGAACGCATCGATCTCCAGGCCCTGGACCAGCTTGTATTCGCCGTTTTCGGTCGTGACCGGGAAACCGAACATGGTGCCTTCCGGGATGCCGTAGGAACCATCGGACGGCACGCCCATCGTGGTCCATTTGCCGTTGGTGCCGAGCACCCAGTCGCGCACGTGGTCGATCGCCGCATTGGCCGCCGAAGCTGCCGACGACAGGCCGCGCGCCTCGATGATGGCGGCGCCGCGCTTGCCGACGGTGGGCAGGAAGACGTCCTTGGTTCCAGGCTTCGTCGTTGATCAGTGTCCTTGACCGACTGACCGTCGATGGTGGCGAAGCGGTGAAGTCGGCGTACATGGTCGGCGAGTGGTTGCCCCAGACGCACAGCTTCTCGATGGAGGTGACCGGCTTGCCGATCTTGGCTGTGCGAGCTGCGACAGGGCGCGGTTGTGGTCCAGGCGCAGCATGGCGGTGAAGTTCTTGGCCGGCAGGTTCGGCGCCGATTTCATGGCGATATAGGCGTTGGTGTTGGCCGGATTGCCGACCACCAGCACCTTGACGTTGCGCGACGCGACCGCGTCGAGCGCCTTGCCCTGCACCGTGAAGATCTGCGCGTTGGCTTCCAGCAGGTCCTTGCGCTCCATGCCCGGGCCGCGCGGACGGGCGCCGACCAGCAGGGCGACGTCGATATCCTTGAACGCGGTCATCGGGTCGCTGTGCGCGGTCATGCCGGCCAGCAGCGGGAATGCGCAGTCGTCGATTTCCATCATCACGCCCTTGAGCGCTTTCTGGGCCTTCTCGTCGGGAATTTCGAGCAATTGCAGGATGACCGGCTGGTCCTTGCCGAGCATGTCGCCGTTGGCGATGCGGAACAGAGGGAATAGCCGATCTGGCCGGCGGCGCCGGTGACGGCAACGCGCATGGGGGCTTTAGCCATGTCAATCTCCAAGGTGGTAGGTGCGAAATCGGTGGCGAAACGTAATCTGGCTGCGGCGTCGGCGAAAATGCGCGCTCGAAAACCTGTAATAATACCGTCGAAGCAGGAGGCGTGGTCGGGGACGATGCGGACCGGATCGATCATGGGCCAGAATATTTGCCCGCGAGTTTAGGCTTGTGCGCCAGATCTGTCAATGACAATCATATGTCTTATATAAGACATCTCAGTCATAAGTTTTGCTGGACGGCAGGGCGTGTTTTATGGTGAAATTCTCGTTATGAGTTCCATTCTCACCAATCTGATCGGCAATAACGCTTCCGTGTCCGGCACTTCCGCTACGTTCAGCCCGCTGTACCAGCAGATCAAGGCGTTGATCACGCAGAGCCTGCAATCGGGGGAATGGAAGCCGGGCGAACTGATTCCGAGCGAAGTCGAGCTGGCCAATCGCTTCAAGGTCAGCCAGGGCACCGTGCGCAAGGCGATCGACGAGCTGGCCGCCGAAAATCTGGTGATGCGGCGGCAGGGCAAGGGTACGTTTGTCGCCACCCATCATGAGGCGCGTGCCGCAGTTCCGGTTCCTGCGGCTGATGCCGGATGTCGGCGAAGCCGCATCTCGCCGACAGCAAGATCATCGAAGTCAAGCGCCTGCGCGCGCCGGCCGAAGTGGCGCGCCTGCTGGAAATGAAATCGGGCGATCCGGTCATATTCATCAAGCGCGTGCAATCGTTCGACGGCGTGCCGACGATTCTGGAAGAGATTGTGGTTGCCGGGCGCGCTGTTCAAGGGCCTGACCGCGGAACGGCTGAGCGAATACAAGGGGCCGATGTATGGTCTGTTCGAGACCGAATTCGGCACTCGCATGATCCGCGCCACCGAGAAGATCCGCGCCGTCGATGCCGACTTCGAAGTCGCCGAACTGCTGGCGGTGGCGTCCGGAACGCCGCTGCTGAGCGTGGAGCGGGTTTCGTTCACCTATGGCGACAAGCCGGTCGAAGTGCGGCGCGGACTGTATCTGACTGAACGCCATCATTATCAGAACGAATTGAGTTAGCAATACGAGTCATTCGCGCCGCGAAGGCAGTCAAGCTCAATTCCTTTGGCTTGACAAGAATATTTATTGCCTTGGGCACACATACCTATTGGTGTGCTGCACAAAATCGGCGAAAATTGCAGGATTGTTTAAGTAGGGGAGGTCTTGTTATGTCAGAAGCCGCGAAAAGCGCCCGGCCGCAATTTCGTAATATCCATATTTTCCAGATTCTCGGCTACCGCATGCCATTCGCGGCGCTGGTATCGATTCTGCACCGGATCAGCGGGATACTCATGTTTCTGTTCCTGCCGTTCATTTTGTTCCTGCTGGATAAAAGCCTGCTTTCCGAAATTTCCTTTGAGTATTTCAGGGGCTTCGTCTCCGGCTGGTTCGTCAAGCTGATCATCCTCGCCCTGTCCTGGGCTTATCTGCACCATTTCTGCGCCGGCATCCGCCATCTGTTCATGGATAGTCACGTTGGCCTGGACAAGGATAGTTCGCGCCGTTCCGCGGTGGCCGTGCTGGTGGTGAGCCTGCCGTTGACGGCTCTGGTTGGATTGAAGCTGTTTGGAGCATTTTGATCATGGATAACAATATCGGACCGAAGCGCCTGGTGGTCGGCGCGCATTACGGCCTCAGGGACTGGCTGGCGCAGCGCGTCGACCGCCATCGTCATGGCGATCTACACCGTCATCCTTCTGGTTTGTTTCTTGAGCGCCAAGGACTTCAGCTATGAAGGCTGGGCCGGACTGTTTGCCCAGCAGTGGTTCAAGATCGCCACTTTCGTGACGATCATCGCGCTGATTCTATCACGTCTGGGTCGGCATGCGCGACATCTGGATGGACTACGTCAAGCCGGTCGGCGTCAAGCCTGGTCTTGCAAGTTGCCACAGTGGTGTGGCTGATTGGTTGTGCCGGCTGGGCGGCACAGATTCTGTGGAGAGTGTAACCGTGGCAGCCATCAAATCCACAATTCCTTCACGCCGCTTCGACGCGGTGATCGTCGGCGCCGGCGGTTCCGGCATGCGCGCCTCGCTGCAACTGGCGGAAGCCGGCCTGAACGTCGCCGTGTTGTCGAAAGTCTTTCCGACCCGCTCGCACACGGTGGCCGCGCAGGGCGGCATCGGCGCCTCGCTGGGCAATATGGCCGAGGACAACTGGTACTGGCACATGTTCGACACCGTCAAGGGCGGCGACTACCTGGGCGACCAGGATGCGATCGAATTCATGTGCCGCGAGGCGCCGAAGGTGGTGTACGAACTCGAACACTTCGGCATGCCGTTCGATCGTAATCCCGACGGCACGATTTACCAGCGTCCGTTCGGCGGCCACACCGCCAACTTCGGCGAGAAAGCCGGTGCAGCGCGCCTGCGCGGCGGCCGACCGTACCGGCCATGCGATGCTGCATACGCTGTACCAGCGCAATGTGCGCGCCAAGACCCATTTCTTCGTCGAATGGATGGCGCTCGACCTGATCCGCGATGCGGAAGGCGACGTGCTCGGCGTGGTTGCGCTGGAGATGGAAACCGGCGAATCGATGATTCTCGAAGCCAAGACCACGATTTTCGCCACCGGCGGCGCCGGCCGCATCTTTGCCGCATCGACCAACGCCTTCATCAACACCGGCGACGGCCTGGGCATGGCGGCGCGCGCCGGCCTGCCGCTGGAGGACATGGAGTTCTGGCAGTTCCACCCGACCGGCGTGGCCGGCGCCGGCGTCCTGATTACCGAAGGCGTGCGCGGCGAAGGCGGCATCCTGATCAACAGCAATGGCGAGCGCTTCATGGAGCGCTATGCGCCGACCCTGAAGGATCTGGCGCCGCGCGACTTCGTCTCGCGTTCGATGGACCAGGAGATCAAGGAAGGCCGCGGCTGCGGCCCGAACAAGGACCACGTGCTGCTCGATCTGCGCCACATCGGCGCCGATACGATCCACAAGCGCCTGCCGTCGATCCTCGAAATCGGCCACAAGTTCGCCAACGTCGATGCCACCAAGGAACCGATCCCGGTGGTGCCGACGATTCACTACCAGATGGGCGGCATTCCGACCAATATCCACGGCCAGGTGGTCGCGCCCAAGAACGGCAATCCGAACGAAGTGGTGAACGGCCTGTACGCGATCGGCGAATGCTCCTGCGTCTCGGTGCACGGCGCCAACCGCCTCGGCACCAACTCGCTGCTCGACCTGCTGGTGTTCGGCCGCGCCGCCGGCAACCACATCGTTGCAGAGCAACCTGCAAGCGCGCAGCCACAAGCCGTTGCCGGCGGACGCCGCCGACTATCGCCATGGAGCGCCTGGCGCGGCTGGAAACCAGCACCGGCTCCGAGCGGGTGCAGGACGTCGCCAACGCGATCCGCGTCGACCATGCAGCACTACTGCGGCGTGTTCCGTACCGACGAATTGCTGCAAGCCGGCTACACGAAGATCATGGAACTCGACGAGCGGCGCAAGCATGTGTCGTTCAAGGACAAGTCCAAGGTGTTCAACACGGCGCGCGTGGAAGCGCTGGAGCTGGACAACCTGATCGAGATGGCCAAGGCGACCATCACCTCGGCGCTGGCGCGCAAGGAATCGCGCGGCGCCCACGCGCACCGCGACTATGAAGAGCGCGACGACGACAACTGGATGAAGCACACGCTGTGGTACTCGGAAGGCAACCGTCTCGATTACAAGCCGGTGGTCACCAAGCCGCTGACGGTCGAAACATTCAAGCCCAAAGCACGTACTTTCTAATAAGTGTTGAGGGCGGAAGTGCGCACGTCGCGCCTCGTGCCCGATCGATAGGTCACAACATGGCACGCACACGTCACAACTTCAAGATTTACCGCTACGATCCGGACAAGGACGCGAAGCCGTACATGCAGGACGTCACGGTCGAACTGCAGGACACCGACAAGATGCTGCTCGACGCGCTGCAGCGCATCAAGGCCGATGTCGACGATTCGCTGTCGCTGCGCCGCTCCTGCCGCGAAGGCGTGTGCGGTTCGGACGCGATGAACATCAACGGCAAGAACGGCCTGGCCTGCACCACCAACCTGAACGAGCTGACCCAGCCGATCGTGCTGCGTCCGCTGCCGGGCCTGCCGGTCGTGCGCGACCTGATCGTCGACATGACGCAGTTCTTCAAGCAGTACCATTCGATCAAGCCGTTCCTGATCAACGACACGATTCCGCCGGAGAAAGAACGCCTGCAGTCGCCCGAGCAGAGCGCGAAGAGCTGGACGGCCTGTACGAGTGCATTCTGTGCGCGTGCTGCTCGACTTCCTGCCCGTCGTTCTGGTGGAACCCGGACAAGTTCGTCGGTCCGGCCGGCCTGCTGCAGGCCTACCGCTTCATCGCCGACAGCCGCGACGAAGCGACCGGCGAGCGCCTGGACAACCTGGAAGATCCGTACCGCCTGTTCCGCTGCCATTCGATCATGAATTGCGTGGACGTTTGCCCGAAGGGCTTGAATCCGAACAAGGCGATCGGCAAGATCAAGGAACTGATGGTCCGGCGCGCCGTTTAAAAGAGAATTTTGGCGACGGCCATCGAGCCGCCTTCAGGCTGGCTCTATGGAAATGCCGCTTGGCAAGCGATCAAGGCAAGGGATCGCAGGAAAGGAACGAAAGACGAATCGATGGCGATAACTCATCAAGCCGACCCGGCCAAGCGCACTCGCCTGCGCTGGCGCGCCCGCCGCGGTCTGCTGGAAAATGACCTGATCCTCAGCCGTTTTCTGGATGCGCATGAAACCACGCTGACGGACGAGGAAGTGGATGCGTTTTCCCGCTTGCTGGAATTGTCGGACAACGAACTGATGGATCTTTTGCTGGCGCGCACGGAGCCGCAGGGCGATCTCGATTTGCCGCACGTCCATGCGCTGTTGTCGAAATTGCGCGGTTCATGACTGGGCCGCTTTGCTTTGCGCAGTTGGTTGCGTCCCATTTTTGATTAACGACTCACCGCCTTAGTAAAAAAGGAAGGCCATGACACACTCTGATACCAAAGCCACGCTGTCGTTTTCCGACGGCACCCCGCCGCTCGATTTGCCGATCTACAAGGGCACGATCGGCCCGGACGTCATCGACATCCGCAAGCTGTACGGCGCAGACCGGCAAGTTCACCTACGACCCGGGCTTCATGTCGACTGCGTCGTGCAATTCGTCGATCACCTATATCGACGGCGACAAGGGCGAGCTGCTGTATCGCGGCTATCCGATCGAACAATTGGCGGTCAACTGCGACTTCCTGGAAACCTGCTACCTGCTGCTGAACGGCGAACTGCCGAACGCCGAGCAGAAGAACAAATTCGTCAACACCGTCACCAAGCACACGATGGTGCACGAGCAGATGCAATTCTTCTTCCGCGGCTTCCGCCGCGACGCGCACCCGATGTCGGTGCTGGTCGGCACGGTCGGCGCGCTGTCGTCGTTCTATCACGACTCGCTCGACATCAACGATCCGCATCACCGCGAAGTTTCGGCGATCCGCCTGATCGCCAAGCTGCCGACGCTGGTCGCGATGGCGTACAAGTATTCGATCGGCCAGCCGTTCGTCTATCCGCGCAACGACCTGTCGTACAGCGCGAACTTCATGCGCATGATGTTCTCCAATCCGTGCGAAGAGTACAAGGTCAACGACGTGCTGGTGCGCGCGCTGGACCGCATCCTGATCCTGCACGCGGACCACGAGCAGAACGCTTCGACCTCGACCGTGCGCCTGGCCGGTTCGTCCGGCGCCAACCCGTTCGCCTGTATCGCGGCCGGCATCGCCTGCCTGTGGGGCCCGGCGCACGGCGGCGCCAACGAAGCGGCGCTGAACATGCTGAAGGAAATCGGCTCGGTCGACAACATCCCCGAATTCATCAAGCAGGTCAAGGACAAGAACTCGGGCGTCAAGCTGATGGGCTTCGGTCACCGCGTCTACAAGAACTACGACCCGCGCGCCAAGCTGATGCGCGAAACCTGCCACGAAGTGCTGAACGAACTGGGCCTGCACGACGACCCGCTGTTCAAGCTGGCGATGGCACTGGAAAAGATCGCGCTGGAAGACGAATACTTCGTGTCGCGCAAGCTGTACCCGAACGTCGACTTCTACTCGGGCATCGTGCAGCGCGCGCTGGGCATCCCGGTCTCGCTGTTCACCGGCATCTTCGCGATGGCGCGCACCGTCGGCTGGATCGCCCAGTGGAACGAGATGATCTCCGATCCGGAACAGAAGATCGGCCGTCCGCGCCAGTTGTTCATCGGTTCCCCGCCGCGCGACGTCGTGCCGATGGCAAACCGTTCCTGAACCGAGCCCTGACGTAAAAAAAGGCGAGCCAAAGCGGCTCGCCTTTTTTGTTTGAAGGGCTTGTATGATATCCTTCTCGGATTCGGAAATTTATTTGTAACATAGCCCTTCCCCACAACTTGATGTGCAATCCGCTAACCGGTCAGGCCGTGTCGCGGAAGGTTAGATTAACCCGCTAATCTCGCGAAACGCGAAGAAAGGTGAGCAAGATGATGCAGCAATTCCGTTCCAGCTCCTATCTGTCCGGCGGCAACGCGCCGTACATCGAAGAGCTGTACGAGTCCTACCTCAATAATCCCGGTTCGGTGTCCGATAACTGGCGTGCCTATTTCGACGCCATGCAGCATGTGCCGGCCGTCGATGGTTCCAACCGTCCCGACGTTGCGCATGCCACCGTCATCGCCTCCTTCGCGGAGCGCGCCAAGCAGGGACCGATGCGCACCGTGGTCGCCTCCGCCGACGCCGAAATGGGCCGCAAGCGCGTCGCCGTCACCCAGCTGATCGCCGCCTATCGCTATCTCGGCACGCACTGGGCCAACCTGGACCCGCTGCAGCGCCAGGAACGGCCGAACCATCCCCGAACTCGACCCCGGCTTTTACGGTTTCACCGACGCCGACATGGATACGGTGTTCACCATCAGCAATACCTACTTCGGTCCGGAGACCGCGACGCTTGCGCGACCTGCTGAACATGCTGCGCGACACCTATTGCCGCTCGATCGGCGCGGAATTCATGTACATGAGCGATCCGGCGCAAAAGCGCTGGATGCAGGAAAGACTGGAATCGATTCGTTCCACGCCGCATTTTTCAGCCGAAAAGAAAAAGCACATCCTCGAGCGCCTGACCGCGGCGGAAGGCCTGGAGCGCTATCTGCACACCAAATACGTCGGCCAGAAGCGCTTCTCGCTGGAAGGCGGCGAAAGCTTCATCGCCTCGCTGGACGAAGCGATCCAGCGCGCCGGCGGCAAGGGCGTGCAGGAAATCGTGATCGGCATGGCGCACCGCGGCCGCCTGAACGTGCTGGTCAACACGCTGGGCAAGATGCCGCAGGAGCTGTTCGCCGAATTCGAAGGCAAGCACGCCGACGATCTGCCGGCTGGCGACGTCAAGTACCACCAGGGCTTCTCGTCGGATATCAGCTCGCCGGGCGGTCCGGTGCACCTGTCGCTGGCGTTCAACCCGTCGCACCTGGAAATCGTCAATCCGGTGGTCGAGGGCTCGGTGCAAGCGCCCGCATGGAGCGCCGCGGCGATCACGACGGTTCGCAGGTGCTGCCGATCCTGGTGCACGGCGACGCCGCCTTCGCCGGCCAGGGCGTCGTCATGGAAACCCTGAACCTGGCGCAGACCCGCGGCTACGGCACCGGCGGCACGCTGCATATCGTGATCAACAACCAGATCGGCTTCACCACGTCCGACCCGCGCGATACGCGCTCGACCCTGTATTGCTCCGACGTGGTCAAGATGATCGAGGCGCCGGTGCTGCACGTCAACGGCGACGATCCGGAAGCGGTGGTGCTGGCGACCCAGATCGCGCTCGACTACCGCCTCGAATTCAAGAAAGACATCGTGGTCGACATCGTCTGCTTCCGCAAGCTGGGCCACAACGAGCAGGACACGCCGGCGCTGACGCAGCCGCTGATGTACAAGAAAATCGCCCAGCATCCGGGCACGCGCAAGCTGTATGCGGACAAGCTGGCGGCGCAAGGCACCATTCCGGCCGAGGGCGGCGATGCGCTGGTCAAGGCCTATCGCGACGCGATGGATGCCGGCAAGCATACGATCGATCCGGTCATCTCCAACTTCAAGAGCAAGTACGCGGTCGACTGGATGCCGTTCCTCAACCGCAAATGGACCGACGCCGCCGACACCGCGGTGCCGCTGTCCGAACTGAAGCGGCTGGCGACGCGCATCACCACCGTGCCGGAAAACTTCAAGGTGCATCCGCTGGTCGAAAAGGTGCTGTCCGATCGCGCAGCGATGGGGCGCGGCGAAATGAATCTCGACTGGGGCATGGGCGAGCATCTGGCCTACGCCTCGCTGGTGTCTTCGGGCTACGCGATCCGCCTGACCGGCCAGGACGCCGGCCGCGGCACCTTCACGCACCGGCATGCGGTGCTGCACGACCAGAACCGCGAGCGCTGGGATGCCGGCAGCTACATTCCGCTGCAGAACGTCTCCGACAACCAGGCACCGTTCACCGTGATCGACTCGGTGCTGTCGGAAGAGGCGGTGCTCGGTTTCGAATACGGCTATTCGACCGCCGAACCGAACACGCTGACGATCTGGGAAGCGCAGTTCGGCGACTTCGCCAACGGCGCGCAGGTCGTGATCGACCAGTTCATCAGCTCCGGCGAAGTGAAGTGGGGCCGCGCCTCCGGGCCTGGTGATGATGCTGCCGCACGGCTACGAAGGCCAGGGTCCGGAGCACTCGTCGGCGCGCCTCGAGCGCTTCCTGCAGCTGTGCGCCGACAACAACATGCAAGTGGTGCAGCCGACCACCGCCGCGCAGATCTTCCACCTGCTGCGGCGCCAGATGATCCGCCTGTTCAGGAAGCCGCTGGTGATCATGACGCCGAAGTCGCTGCTGCGCAACAAGGATGCCGGCTCGCCCTGTCCGACCTGGCCAAAGGCACCTTCCAGACCGTGATCGGCGAGGTCGACGAGAAGATCGATCCGAAGAAGGTCAAGCGCGTGATCGCCTGCTCCGGCAAGGTGTATTACGACCTGGTCAACGCCCGCAAGGAACGCGGCCAGTCCGATACCGCGATCATCCGCATCGAGCAGCTGTATCCGTTCCCGCACAAGGCCTTCGCCGCCGAGCTGAAGAAGTTCCCGAACTTCACGGAGCTGGTGTGGGCGCAGGACGAGCCGCAGAACCAGGGGCCGTGGTTCCAGATCCAGCACAACATCTTCGAAAACATGGAATCGGGCCAGCGCCTGGCGTATGCCGGCCGTCCGGCCAGCGCTTCGCCGGCAGTCGGTTACTACGACAAGCACTATGCGCAGCAGAAGGCCTTGCTCGATACCGCGTTCTGCGAAGCTCAAGGGCTTTGTCCTGACCAAATAAATACCCGGCGGTAGGCCAGAAGCTGGCCTACCGCGCGAACAACCCGAAACGGAGAGTTACATGGCAATACTTGAAGTCAAAGTTCCGCAACTGTCGGAATCCGTCGCCGAAGCGACCCTGCTGCCAATGGCACAAAAAAGTCGGCGAGCCAGTCGCGCGCGATGAAAACCTGATCGACATCGAAACCGACAAGGTGGTCCTGGAACTGCCGGCGCCGGCAGCCGGCGTGATCACGCAAATCCTCAAGAGCGACGGCGCCACCGTCGTCGCCGGCGAAATCATCGCCATGATCGACACGGAAGCGGTAGCCGGCGCCAGTGCGGCTCCCGCCGCCGCGCCAGCTGCAGCCGCGGCGCCGGCTCCGGCCGTTTCGGTTGCCGCGCAGAGCGGCGCACCAGCGACGGCCAGCGTCGCCATGCCGGCCGCCGCCAAGATGCTGGCCGACAACAACCTGTCCGCCAGCGCGGTTGCCGGCACCGGCAAGGATGGCCGCGTACCAAGGGCGACGTCATCAATGCGCTGGCCACCCCGGCTGCGCCGAAAGCCGCGCCGGTGGCGGCCGCCAAACCGGCGCTGCAGCAGGTGACGGCGCCCGGCATCGCGACGAGCGAGAGCCGTCCGGAAGAGCGGGTGCCGATGAGCCGCCTGCGCGCCCGCATCGCCGAGCGCCTGCTGCAGTCGCAGTCCACCAACGCCATCCTGACCACGTTCAACGAAGTCAACATGCAGCCGGTGATCGACCTGCGCAACAAGTACAAGGACAAGTTCGAGAAGGAACACGGCGTCAAGCTCGGCTTCATGTCCTTCTTCGTCAAGGCGGCGGTGGCCGCGCTGAAGACGCTATCCGATCATCAACGCCTCGGTGGACGGCAACGACATCGTCTACCACGGCTATTTCGACATCGGCATCGCGGTCGGTTCGCCGCGCGGCCTGGTGGTGCCGATCCTGCGCAATGCCGACCAGATGTCGATCGCCGACATCGAAAAGAAAATCGGCGAATTCGGCGCCAAGGCCAAGGACGGCAAGCTGACGCTGGACGAACTGACCGGCGGCACCTTCTCGATTTCCAACGGCGGCATCTTCGGCTCGATGCTGTCGACGCCGATCATCAATCCGCCGCAATCGGCAATTCTCGGCATCCATGCGACCAAGGACCGCGCCGTGGTCGAAAACGGCCAGATCGTCATCCGCCCGATGAATTACCTGGCGCTGTCCTACGACCATCGCATCATCGACGGCCGCGAAGCGGTGCTGGGACTGGTGGCGATGAAGGACGCGCTGGAAGATCCGGCGCGCCTGCTGCTCGATCTGTAAGTCGGTAAAGAGGATGGGAGACGCGGCCGGAAAACCGGCCTGGTCTCCCTTGCTTCTTTATTTTTCACCCTACATAAAAGGTTGTTATGTCCAAGCAATTTGACGTGGTAGTGATCGGCGGCGGTCCGGGCGGCTACATCGCGGCGATTCGCGCGGCCCAGTTGGGTTTTCGCGCCGCCTGTATCGACGAATGGAAGAATGACAAGGATGGCCCGGCGCTTGGGCGGCACCTGCACCAACGTCGGCTGCATTCCGTCGAAAGCACTGCTGCAGTCGTCCGAATACTACGATCATGCCGGCCACGGCTTTGCCGAGCACGGCATCGATATCAAGAACCTGAACCTGAATCTCGGCCAGATGCTGGGACGCAAGGACACCGTGGTCAAGCAAAACAACGACGGCATCCAGTATCTGTTCAAGAAAAACAAGGTGACCTTCTTCCACGGCCGCGCTTCGTTTGCGGGCAGCGATGCCGACGGCTACCAGATCAAGGTGAGCGGCAAGACCGAGGAAACCGTGGTCGGCAAGCACGTCGTCGTCGCCACCGGCTCCAACCCGCGCGCACTGCCGGGCGCGCCGTTCGATGAAAAGCTGATTCTGTCGAACACCGGCGCGCTGGCCATCGACGCCGTGCCGAACAAGCTGGGCGTGATCGGCGCCGGCGTCATCGGCCTCGAAATGGGCAGCGTCTGGCGCCGGCTGGGCGCCGAGGTGACGGTGCTGGAAGCCTTGCCGACTTTCCTCGGCGCGGCCGACGAGCAGATCGCCAAGGAAGCGCACAAGCTGTTGACCAAGCAGGGCCTGAACATCCAGCTCGGCGTCAAGATCAGCGCGGTCAAGGCCGGCAAGAAGGACGTGACGGTCGAGTACGTGGATGCCGCCGGCGCCGAGCAGAATGCGGTGTTCGACCGGCTGATCGTGTCGATCGGCCGGGTGCCGAATACGATCGGGCTGAATGCCGAAGGCATCGGCCTGCAGCTGGACGAGCGCGGCTTCGTCGCCGTCGACGGCGACTGCAAGACCAATCTGCCGAACGTCTGGGCGATCGGCGACGTCGTGCGCGGACCGATGCTGGCGCACAAGGCCGAGGAAGAGGGCGTGGCGGTTGCCGAGCGCATCGCCGGCCAGCACGGGCACGTCAACTTCAACACGATTCCTTGGGTCATCTACACCTCGCCCGAAATCGCCTGGGTCGGCAAGACCGAGCAGCAGCTGAAGGCGGAAGGCGTGGCCTACAAGGCCGGCACCTTCCCGTTCATGGCCAACGGCCGCGCGCGCGCGCTGGGCGATACTTCCGGCATGGTCAAGTTCCTGGCCGATGCCCAGAGCGACGAGATCCTCGGCGTGCACATGGTCGGGCCGGTGGTCTCCGAGCTGATTTCGGAAGCGGTGGTGGCGATGGAGTTCCGCGCCTCGGCGGAAGACATCGCCCGCATCTGCCATGCGCACCCATCCTTGTCGGAAGCGACCAAGGAAGCGGCGCTCGCGGTGGACAAGAGGTCGCTCAATTTTTAGCGCCGATCCGGAAGTTCGCCGGGCGGCGAAGCGCCGCATTTTTGCCGGCGAATTTCCGGTCCGCGCTGTGAAGGAGGGTGTCGTCATGCGTTGCCGAACTCTGCTATTGCCCCTGATGCTGGCCGGTTGTGCGGCGGCACCGCCGAACAGCGACCGCATCACGATCGACAGCGTGGCCGGCGGCCGGCCGCTGCCGGGCGCCACCTGCACCGTCAGCACCCCTAACGCCAGCTGGAACGTGATCACGCCGGCCTCGATCCCGGCCGCTGCGGTGAGCGGCGATCTGCGCATCATCTGCGACAGGCCGGGGTATCGGCGTTCGGAGGTGATCTACCGGCCGGGGGCGAGCGCCAGCCGCTCGCAACTCGGCATCGGCATCGGCGGCGGCAATCGTCATGGCGGGGTAGGCATTGGGCTGGGAGTGCCGGTCGGCGGCGGTCCCGGCAGTGTATCCGCCCTACATCGCGATCGAGATGAGACCGCCGTAAGAGCTGGCAAGGCAGCGCAGGGAACGGCGTGCGCTAGCGCTGGCGACGCCGGTTCCATGCACATGCGCGGATACATCGCCGGCGATTCCATATACTCCCGATATGCTCCCTAAAATGCCGGGCGAGAAATGGTCAATTTTTTGAGCATACTCCCATGAAAGCAGTTGGGGCGCAGCAAGTTGCGGGAGCGGTCGCCGAAGGATTTTTCTCAAGCCCGCGCTTCGCCTCGTCGCAGGTCGGCCGCGTGAGCTGGCTCCGCCGGGCAGCATGGCCCACGAGAGCTTTTCCAGCAAGCGCGCATGGGCCATCCGCCCATTGCAACGATTGCGGTCTTCATTCCGTCATCACGGTCGGTATCCAATGAATGTCGAGGAATTTTATAGGCACACCCTGGCGCAGCGCGGTTTCAGCACCGACGAGGCGCAGCTGCGCGCGATCGCGCGGCTGCAGCGCGCCTACGACGAATGGGTGGCGTACAAGGCGCGCCGCTCGACGCCGTTCAAGCGCCTGATCAATCGTCCCGAGGTGCCGCGCGGGGTGTACATGTGGGGCGGCGTCGGGCGCGGCAAGTCGTTCCTGATGGACAGCTTTTACTCGGTGGTGCCGGTGGTGCGCAAGACCCGCCTGCATTTCCACGAATTCATGCGTGCCGTACATGCCGAGCTGGACGAGCTGAAGGGCGTCGCCAATCCGCTGGATCAGGTGGCCGCGCGCATCGCCAAAAAATACCGGCTGATCTGCTTCGACGAATTCCACGTGTCCGACATCGCCGACGCGATGATTCTCTACAATCTGTTGCGCGCGCTGTTCGACAACGGCGTGAGCTTCGTGATGACCTCGAATTACGTGCCGGATGCGCTGTATCCGGACGGCCTGCACCGCGACCGCATGCTGCCGACCATTCAGCTGCTGAAGGACCGGCTGGACGTCATGAACGTCGACGCCGGTATAGACTATCGCAAGCGGGCGCTGGAACAGGTGCAGGTCTACCACGTGCCGCTCGGCGCGCAGTCGGACCGGGCGCTACGCCATGCGTTTGCCGGGATTGCCGAAACCGTCGACGAAGACCCGCGGATTCACATAGAATCGCGGGAAATCAAGGCCTTGCGCCGCGCCGGCGGCGTGATCTGGTTCGATTTCGCGACCTTGTGCGGCGGTCCGCGTTCGCAGAACGACTATCTCGAAATCGCCAGCCGCTTCCATACGGTGATCCTGTCCGGGATTCCGGCGATGTCGGCGGCGATGTCCTCCGAGGCGCGGCGCTTCACCTGGCTGGTGGACGTGCTGTACGATCACAAGGTGAAACTGATCATGTCGGCGGAAGTGGCGCCGGAAGAGCTGTACACGCAGGGAATGCTGGCCAACGAGTTCCACCGGACCGTGTCGCGCATCATGGAAATGCAGTCGCGCGAATACATGGAATCCGAGCGGCGCGGCGCGGTGGACGCCCTGACCTGACCATGTCTGAAGAATGACGGGAAATGATGCCTGAGATCCGATTGAAACGCCTGTCCACACCCCGCATGCCCGCCGGCAATGGCGCCCGCCCGCTGCGCTGGATGGCGGCGGCCGCGCTGATGCTGTGCCTCCAGGGTGCTTCCGCCGAGGAAGACGTTCAGGCCTGGGCTGCACGCCATGCGCCGGGAACCATCCAGTCGGTGGAAATGGCCGATCAGGTGCTGCTTGAAGCCGAGGCCGAGCGCCAGCAGATCGAGGCGCGCTATCGTGCCGAGCAGAATCTCTGCTACGACAAGTTCTTTACCTCGAACTGCCTGAACGAGGCCGCCGAGCGGCACCGGACGGCGCTGAAACTGGTGCGTCCGGTCGAAATCGAGGCCAATGCCTACAAGCGCCGCGCCAAGGTCGATGAACGCGACCGCAATCTGGCCGAACAGCAGTTGCGCGACCAGCAGGAGGCGGCGCAGCGCGCCGAGCAGCAACGGCAAAAACAGGCTGAGACCGCCGCCAAGATGGAGCGTAGCGCGCGCGAGGCGCAAGCTGCCGCGGCGAACAGCAAGCGGCATGAAGGGGCGGCGCAAAAACGGGTGGCCGAGCACGAGGCCCGTTTGAAGAAGGCACGGGAAGAAGAGGCCGCCAACGCCGCGCAGCGCGAACGCAATATCGCGGAATACGAAAAAAAACGGCAGGCATCCGAAGCGCGCCAGCGCGAAATCGCCGCCAACAAGGCCGAAAAGGCGCGCAAGAAAGCCGCCGAGCAGGGTACCGGGCCTGCCGCCGCGCCACCCGCCACATCCCCGACACCCGCACCACCCGCCGCCAAGCCTTGAGCCCGCGGCGGCGCCGGTTTCAAACCGCGCGGCGCATCTTCTTGACGGTGTAGTTTTTTTCTTCCTGAAGCGGCGGCACCAGCTTGACGATCGCAAACGTGCAATTGTCGGCGGCGCTGCCGGCGGCGCGTTCGCGCACCTTCTTGATCAGCATTTCGGCGGCGTCGCGCGGCGCATTCATCGCGATCGCGGCGCCCAGTTCGGCTTCGCTGAAATAATGCCAAAGGCCGTCCGAGCACAGCAGGAAGTGGTCGCCGGGCCGCAGGCCGCGATGGCGGCCGAGGCTGACATACGGCTCCTGCATGCCCGAGCCGAGCACGTTCACCAGGATGTTCGACAGGCGGTGGTCCTTGGCCTGCTCGCGCGTCAGCTTGCCGTCGGCGACCAGCTGTTCGACATAGGAGTGATCGATCGTGTGCTCGAGGAAGTTCGGCCCCTCGAAGCGGTACAGGCGGGAATCGCCGACGTGGGCCCAGACCGCGTCCTTTTCCGGCGTCAGCACCAGCACCACCATGGTGCTGTGCGGCTCCTTTTCGGCCGACAGTCCGGACAGCTTGATGATGGTGTGCGTATCATGGGCAATCGTCTGCAGCAGGTCCTCGACGCGGTCGGTCAGCGGCGAGAAAGCTTCGAACAGCTGGCGCGCGGTGCGGATCACCTGTTCCGCCGCCAGCGCGCCGCCGCTCTTGCCGCCCATGCCGTCCGCCAGCACCGCCATCATGTAGCCGGGTGCCTTGGGCGCGGCGAACAGGGCGACGCGGTCCTGCTGTTCGTGGCGGTCGCCGATGTGCTGGCCGGTTCCCGCTTCTATCTTGTATTGGCTCATTCGTCTGGGTAGATTAAACTGCGCTGTATATATGGAATCAGGGCAACAAATTATTGCACGCAATCAGCGGCAAGAGGACGTTGCCGATATTTGCTTTTCTAAGGCCACGACTTACCCATGACCGCCCCGGAAGACATCCAGCGACGCATCATCGAGCTCGAAGTGGAACATCGCGACCTGGATGCCGTCATTCAGTTGCTGGTGGATGCCGCCGACGCATGACGAACTGCAGCTGCGGCGCCTGAAAAAGCGCAAGCTGCAGCTGAAGGACCATATCACGCTGCTGAAAATGCAATTGATTCCCGACACTCCGGCCTGAACCCGGGCTCGTTCCGCGCATATCGTTCCGTATTTGCAGCAGCCACACTTCCCAGCGTCCGCCATTTTGACCGAAGCCATCTCCCGCACCCGATACAAAGGGCGTCCACGACGCCGAGATCGAACACCTGTTCGGCGCCGGCGGCCGCATTGGGCGCCGCGGTCGGCAACTATCGTCCGCGCCAGGCGCAGACCGAAATGGCCAAAGCCATCGCCGACGCCATCGGCGCCCAGCAGACGCTGATCGCCGAGGCCGGCACCGGCACCGGCAAGACCTTCGCCTACCTGGTGCCGGCGCTGCTGTGGGGCGGCAAGGTGATCGTTTCCACCGGCACCAAGAACCTGCAGGATCAGTTGTACCTGCGCGACATCCCGACCGTGCGCCAGGCCTTGAAGGCGCCGGTTTCGGTGGCCTTGCTGAAGGGCCGCGCCAACTATGTCTGCCATTTCCACCTCGAACGCACCCTGCAGAACGGCCGCCTGACCTCGCGCGAGGACGTCGGCTACCTGCGCGAGATCTCGCGCTTCATCAAGACCACCAGCACCGGCGACAAGGCGGAATTGTCGCAGGTGCCGGAAAGCGCGCCGGTCTGGAACCTGGTGACCTCGACCCGCGACACCTGCTTCGGCGCCGAATGCCAGTATTACCAGGATTGCTTCGTGATGAAGGCGCGCAAGGAAGCGCAGCAGGCGGACGTGGTGGTGGTCAACCACCACCTGTTCTTCGCCGACGTCGCCTTGAAGGATACCGGCGTGGCCGAGCTGCTGCCGTCGGCCAACACCGTCATCTTCGACGAGGCGCATCAGCTGCCGGACACCGCGACGCTGTTTTTCGGCGACACGGTGTCGACCTCGCAGGTGCTGGAGCTGTGCCGCGACGTGCTGGCCGAAGGCTTGTCGCATGCGCGCGACGGCGCCGACTGGGCCAAGGTGGTGACGCCGGTCGAACGCGCCGCGCGCGATCTGCGGCTGGCCTTCCCGCAGGACGTGGTGCGGCTGGCGGTGCATCAGATCGCCTCGTCCAGCGTATTTTTCCAGCACGCTGGAAAGCCTGAAGACCGAGCTGGGAAACCTGCTGGCGGTGCTGGAAAACCAGGCCGAGCGCGCCGAAACCATCGAGCAATGCCGCACCCGCGCCATCGAGCTGGCGGCGCGGCTGGACGGCTGGAACAATCCGGCCGCCGCCAAGTCCGCCGCGGGCGAGGCGGCGGAGGAGCGCGTGCAATGGGTCGAGGCGTTTTCCTCCTCGCTGCAATTGCACCAGACGCCGCTTTCGATCGCGCCGATTTTCAGCAAGCAGCGCGAAGGCACGCCGCGCACCTGGATTTTCACTTCCGCCACGCTGGCGGTGAAAAACGATTTCAGCCATTACACCGCGCAGATGGGGCTGACGACGAGCCGGCGCAGACCTGGCCCAGCCCGTTCGACTATGAGCGCCAGGGCTTGCTGTACGTGCCGCACAGCCTGCCGGCAGCCGAATTCGCCGGACTACACCGACGCCGTGATCGACGCCGCGCTGCCGGTGATCGAGGCGGCCGGCGGCCGCACCTTCCTGCTGTGCACCACGATGCGCGCGGTCAACCGCGCGGCGCGAGCGCCTGCGCGACGAATTCGCCGAGCGCAAATGGCCGTTCCCGCTGATGGTGCAGGGCGAAGCCGGCCGCACCGAACTGCTGGAGCGCTTCCGCGCCGCCGGCAACGGCGTGCTGATCGGCAGCCAGAGCTTCTGGGAAGGCGTCGACGTGCGCGGCGAGGCGCTGTCGCTGGTGATCATCGACAAGCTGCCGTTCGCGCCGCCCGACGATCCGGTGCTGGCGGCCCGCATCGAGGCGATGGAAAAAAAGGGCCTGAACGGCTTCATCCACCACCAGTTGCCGGAAGCGATCATCAATCTGAAGCAGGGCGCCGGACGCCTGATCCGCGACGAGAGCGATCGCGGCGTGCTGATGATTTGCGATCCGCGCCTGATTTCCAAGGCGCTACGGCAAACGCATCTGGCAAAGCCTGCCGCCTTTCAAGCGCACGCGCGAGGCCGATACGGTGCGGGCATTCTTTGCGGAGCAAGCCGGCTGAGGGAAGGGCGCACACGTCCGCTTTCCGGTTTTCAGCTTTCAACTTGAGAGCATTGCATGCTCGTTCATATACTCCCAAGTAGATGGCCTTATTCCGCAGGTGAAATGGTAATTTTTTGCATATACTCCATGGATTCGATGGGGCAGACCGGGGCGAGGCCGGTCACGGTCCGGTTTTCGGGGCCGTCTTGACGCTCGTGTTCCTGCGCCGGAGTGGCGCGCCGGCAGTGGCCGAGGCGGCATTGGATGGTTGTAGCGGCGGCGGGCCACCATGCGCGCGGCGCGGCCCTTACTCCGGCGCGCAAGCGCTCCGCGAATCGCGGCCGCTGCGGCTCATCCGTTTGACAATCGTTTGCAATTCCGCGCCGCATTTGACATCGGCTTGATGCTATAAAACGCCTGTGCCTGCACAGGCGGCAGCAAGCCGTCCGTCACGCGTGTGCTGCCACCCGTTTGCGTAGTCGGCGAGTCCTTGTCCTCGGATCGACATTTGAAGGCCTGTCATGGCTGAATCCACCTCTGCCCTTATTCCGATCCGCGCCAGCGAAGTCATGCTCGGCAAGCCGCTGCCGTGGCCGGTATACGATGCGCACGACAAGCTGCTGCTGCAGCGCGGATTTGTCATCGCCAGCACCACCCAGCTGGAGGGCGTGATCGCCAACGGATATTTCGTCGATGCGCGCTGGCAGTCCGGTGCTGCGGACCCGCTCTGGGTCGCGGCGGCGCCGGCCAAGCCGAAAAAAATTGTGCGCGCCGCCGCCTTGCGCACCGAAGAAACCGTCGCCGCGCCGCCGCTTGAGCGCAAACTGGCCGTGCGCATGGAGGAGGTGCGCTGGAACATCGGTGAAACCTTGTTCCTGCAGGTAAGCGACAATCCCAGCAATCCGTTACTCGGTGCCGCTGATCGGCTTCCTCAAGAATCAGACGATATTGGTCGGCGCCCCGACGGCGGACGGCAAGCTGGAGTTCGTGCGCGAAGGACAATTGTTCGTGGTGCGGGCGTTTGCCGGCAAAAAAGCCTATGCGTTCACGGCGGCGGCGGTCAAATCGGTGCTGACGCCGTATCCCTACCTGCATCTGTCCTACCCGAAACAGGTCGGCTGCACCGTGGTGCGCCAGGATGCGCGCGCGCCGGTGCAGATCATCGCCTCGGCATCGCTGGACGAAGGCGAGCGGGTCGGCGCCGCCATCATGGTCGATCTGAGCATCAGCGGCTGTTCCTGTTTGCTGAAACAGCCGCTCGGCAAGCCGGGCGAGCAGGGCCGGATCAAGTTCAAGGTATGCGCCGCCGGTACCGATGAATACCTGAGCCTGAAGGCGGTCTTGCGCTCGGTGGCGGCGGAAGGCGGCGAGTTCCGGCACGGCTTCCAGTTCGCCGGGATTGCGACGCACGAGCGCCTGATCCTGTCGGCGTTCGTGCACCAGACGCTGGTCGAGCTCGATTAGGCGGGAGCCGGATGTCGGCCGGTTCGGAGCGCCCGCGGCGCCGTCGAACCGGTCGCGCTCACGCCCTAGCGCTGCGGCTGGATCACCACCTTGCCGGTCACCTTGCGCGCCGCCATGTCGTTCAATGCCTGCGGCGTTTCGGCCAGCGCATAGCGGCCCGAGATATGCGGCTTGATTTTCCCTTGCGCCAGCCAGCCCATCAATTCCCGCATCGCCGCCAGATTGGCCTTCGGCTCGCGGCGCGCGAACTCGCCCCAGAACACGCCGACCAGCGAGGCGCCCTTGAGCAGCGTCAGGTTCAGCGGCAATTTCGGAATTTCACCGTTGGCGAAGCCGACCACCAGGTAGCGGCCGCGCCAGCCGATCGAGCGGAACGCCGGTTCCGCATAGATGCCGCCGACCGGGTCGTAGATCACGTCCGGGCCCTTGCCGTCGGTCGCGGCCTTGATCGCCTCGCGCAAATCCTGGCTGCTGTAATTGATCGTGGCGTCGGCGCCGTGCGCCTTGCACACTTCCAGCTTTTCGTCGCTGGAGGCGGCGGCGATCACGCGCGCGCCCAGCGCCTTGCCGATTTCGATCGCCGCCAGGCCGACGCCGCCGGCCGCGCCCAGCACCAGCATGGTTTCGCCGGCCTTCAGTTGCGCGCGGTCGACCACCGCGTGGTGCGAAGTGCCGTAGGTGAGGGTGATGGCGGCCGCGGTGTCGAAGTCCATCCCGGGCGGCATCGGCATCACGGCGGCCGCGGCGGCCACCACCTGCTGCGCGAACGCGCCGTTGCCGATGAAGGCGATCACGTGGTCGCCGGGTTTGACGTGGGTCACGCCTTCGCCGACCGCGCGCACCACGCCGGCCAGTTCGCTGCCGGGCGTGAACGGCAGCTCGGGCTTGAATTGGTACTTGTTCTGGATGATCAGCACGTCCGGAAAATTGACGCCCGCCGCCTGCACGTCGATGCTGACCTGGCCCGGTCCCGGCACCGGTTCCGGCAACTCCTCGACCGTGAGCGTATCGGGTAATCCCCAGGCCTTGCAGATAATCGCTTTCATGCTGTCCCCTCAAGTGATTTCATAAAAAAGAACGGTCGTTTGATTTGTGGATTATGCCGCAAAATCGGCCGCGCCGGCTCAGGCGACAAGGGTTGCTTCAGGTAGAATCCGGATATGAAAATTCTGATCAGTAACGATGACGGCTACCTGGCCCCCGGCCTCATCGCGCTGGCCGACGCCATGGCGTCGATTGCTGACATCGTGGTGGTGGCGCCGGACCGCAACCGCTCCGGCTGTTCCAATTCGCTGACGCTGGAGCGGCCGCTTTCCGTCTATCGCGCCGAGAACGGTTTTTATTTCGTCAACGGCACCCCGTCCGACTGCGTGCACGTGGCCTTGACCGGCCTGTTGATCGATACCCCGGACCTGGTGATTTCCGGCATCAACCAGGGCCAGAACATGGGCGACGACACCCTGTATTCCGGCACGGTGGCGGCGGCCACCGAAGCCTTCCTGTTCGGCATTCCGGCGATCGCGTTTTCGCAGGTCGAGAAGGGCTGGGCCGAACTCGACGCGGCGGCCAAAGTCGCGCGCGACATCGTCCAGCGCCGCTTCGACAGCCTGTCCAAGCCTTACCTGCTGAACGTGAATATCCCGAACCTGCCCTACGGCGAATTGAATCCGGCTGATCGTCACCCGGCTCGGCCGGCGCCACGAGTCCGAACGGCGTCATCAAGGCGCAGGATCCGCGCGGCAAGGATATTTTCTGGATCGGTCCGAGCGGGGACGCGCGCGATGCCGCCGCCGGCACCGACTTTCATGCGGTCGCCGCCGGCCATGTCTCGATCACGCCCTTGCAAATCGATCTGACCCATGTGGCGCAGATGGAAGCGCTCAGGAAAGACCTGGCATGAACCAGAAAACCCGGCGCTTTCCGCTGCCGCTGTCTTCGGTCGTCGCTCCTTCCGCCAAAACTCCGCATGGCAGGCCCGGCGAGCGCGCGCCACCGTCACCCCGCAAACCGCCACCCGCAACGCCGCGCTCGATCTGGCGCGGACGGTCAGGCAGAAAACCGCGTCCGCGCCGAATGCGCCGGTCGCCGCAAGCCCGCGTCCGGCGCCCGTGGTTTCGGATGCGGTGCGCAAGGCGATGGTGGCGCGCGTGGCGCAGCAAGGCGTGCGCGATCCGGTGGTGCTGGCCGCCATGGAAGCCGTGCCGCGCCACCTGTTCATCGAACCGGCGCTGGTGGGCCAGGCCTATATCGATGCCTCGTTGCCGATCGGTTACCAGCAGACCATTTCCCAGCCGTACATCGTGGCCCGCATGATCGAAGTGATGCGCGCCAACGAGCACGGCGGCCGCCTCGAGCGGGTGCTGGAAATCGGCACCGGCTGCGGCTACCAGGCCGCGGTGCTGTCGCGCGTCGCCAGGGAAGTGTATTCGATCGAGCGCATCAAGCCGCTGCATGAATTGGCGAAAACCAACTTGCGGCCGATGCGCATCGCCAACATTCGCCTGCATTATGGAGATGGTATGCTTGGCCTGCCGCAAGCCGCGCCGTTCGACGGTATCATTCTGGCTGCGGCCGGACTGGAAGTGCCGCAGGCCCTGCTGGAACAATTGGCGATCGGCGGCCGCCTGGTAGCGCCCGTTGGCGCCAATCGGCAAGTGCTGCAGCTGATCGTCCGCGCCAGCAAGACCGAATGGCGCCGGGAAACACTCGAACACTGCCATTTTGTACCGTTGCGCGCCGGTACTGTCTGATTAAACGATGGCCAAGCCAAACAAGATTTGAACATATGGGAATGACGAAAATCCGCTTGCTCTCCATTGGTGCGCTGATCGCCTTGCTGGCCGCCTGCGGCACCACGCCGCGCGCGCCGGCACCGGTGATCGACCGCGCTCCCCCCAGCGCTGCGCCGAACGGCGCCGCGGCGGCGCAGCCTGCCGGC
The DNA here is from genome assembly GCA_963706525.1 of uncultured beta proteobacterium. Taxonomy (GTDB): domain Bacteria; phylum Pseudomonadota; class Gammaproteobacteria; order Burkholderiales; family Burkholderiaceae_D; genus DATJCV01. The sequence goes on from CAVPMM010000001.1 coordinate 372,109, forward strand.
AACGGCTATTACACGGTGAAAAAAGGCGATACGCTGTATCGAATCGCGCTCCAGTTCGGCCAGAGTTCGCGCGATATCGTGACCTGGAACAACCTGGCGAACGCCAACGACATCAAGGTCGACCAGGTATTGCGCGTGCTGCCGCCGGAAGCGGTGCCGGCGCCCGCCGGCGTGCAAGTCGGCAGCGTGGCCGCCACTTCGGGGGTGGAGGTGCGTCCGCTGACGGCGGCGCCGCCAAGCGCCGGCAGCGCGGCCCCGCATGGCGCCCTGGCGCCCAACAAGAACGGTCCGCTGGGCGACAAGAAGCCTTATTCCGAAACCGCATTGGCGGAAATGCAAAAGCCGGATACCGCCGGCACGGCCGCCGTGCCGGCCAAGGCCGAACCCGCCAAAGCCGCCGAGACTCCGGCACCGGCGGCGATCGACGTCGACGATGAAGGCGTGGCCTGGATCTGGCCGACGGACGGCAAGGTGGTGGCAAATTTTGATGACGGCAAGAAAGGCATCGATATTGCCGGCAAGCTAGGCCAGCAGATTTTGGCCGCCGGTGCCGGCAAGGTGATGTATGCCGGCAGCGGCATTCGTGGCTACGGCAACCTGGTGATCATCAAGCACACCAACAATCTGTTGTCGGCCTATGCCCATAATAAAACCATCCTCGTGAAAGAAGGTCAGACGATCAGCAAGGGCCAAAAAATTGCTGAAATGGGAAATTCCGACGCCGATGCGGTGAAACTGCATTTTGAAATCCGGCATCAGGGAAAGCCGGTCGATCCCGCAAAATTTCTACCGAAGCGCTGAAACCGGCGTTTCGACGGCAAGCCCGCATGACGTGAAATGGCGGCGTTGACCGGGCAGCGGGGAGGCAGCATGGCGCGCCATGCCAGGACGATTGAAACTCGAGAAGCATCTTCTGCATCGGGGATCGAAGGCGTTCATTGTGGCCGCCTGCCCCTCATGCCGCCGGAAGTTTTCAGCCGAGCCTGCGGCTTCATCCACCAGGGAGATCAGGCAGGATGACACGCGATAATCAGCATCCCCGCAATGGCAACGGGAACGGCCAGGACGCGCAAGACGACGATACGGCCGAACTGTCGTTCGATCCGGCGGCGGCCAGCGCCGAAACGCCTGAGACCGACGGGGCTCAAGCCGGTATCGTCGTGCCGCTGGCCGGCCCGGACGAATTGAAGTCGGTGCTGGCGGCCGAACTGTCCACCGATACCACCCAGCATTACCTGAACCAGATCGGTTCGCGGCCCCTGTTGAGCGCCGCCGAGGAAGTGCATTTCGCGACGCTTGCCAAGCAGGGCGATTTCGACGCGCGCCAGAAGATGATCGAACACAACCTGCGGCTGGTGGTCTCGATTGCCAAGCACTACATCAATCGCGGCGTCGTCTTGCTCGACCTGATCGAGGAGGGCAATCTCGGGCTGATGCGCGCCATCGACAAGTTCGAGCCGGAGCGCGGCTTCCGTTTTTCCACCTATGCGACCTGGTGGATTCGCCAAAGCATCGAGCGGGCCATCATGAACCAGGCGCGCACGGTACGCCTGCCGGTGCACATGGTGCGCGAACTGAACCAGATCCTGCGCGCCAAATACCATCTCGAAGCGCAGCAGCACGACGGCACGGATGCGACCATCGAAGACATCGCACATCTGGTCGGCCGGCCGGTCGAGGATGTGCAGGACATCCTCGCGCTGTCCGATCATGCGACCTCGCTCGACGCGCCGCTCGACAACGATCCGCAGGTCAGCCTGATGGACATGCTGCCTGGCAACAGCGACGACGGACCGGATTCGCGCGCCGAGCATCGGGAAATGATTCTCCTGGTGCGCGACTGGCTGAAGAAACTGTCGGACAAGCAGCGGCTCGTCATCATGCGCCGCTTCGGCCTGGACAATGACGATCCGGCCACCTGGAAGAACTGGCGGCGGAAATGGGCGTGACACGCGAACGGGTGCGCCAGATCCAGCAGGAAGCGCTGGTCAAGCTCAAGCGGACCCTGGCCGGGTCGGGAGTCGGCAAGGATTCCCTGCTTTGAGAAGCTTGCACTGCGTTGCGCGGATCGCCGTCCAGTGCCGGCGTCGCTCGTCGCCGGCTTCCCGTCTCACCTATTACCCATCCCATCGATGCCGCCGCTGCGCGGACGGCCTTTCCCTTCACTATTGAATTTTTATGCAACAAGATTTGATCGATATCGAATCCCTCGACATGGAAGCGCGCGGGGTCGGCCACTTGAAAAACGAAGACGGCACGCCCGGCAAGGTGATCTTCGTCGACGGCGCCTGCCCGGCGAGCGGGTGGCTTATCAATCGTTTCGGCGCAAGGCGAAATGGGAAGCGGCCACGCTGACGGCGCTGCATCGCGAATCGGTGTTGCGGGTGACGCCCAAATGCCGGCATTTCGGCGTCTGCGGCGGTTGCGCCATGCAGCATCTGGAGCCGGGTGCGCAGGTAGCCATCAAGCAACGGGTGCTGGAAGATAATCTATGGCATATCGGCAAAGTCAGGCCGGAGACCGTGTTGCGCCCGATTTACGGGCCGACCTGGGACTATCGCTACCGGGCGCGCATTTCGGTGCGCCACGTCCGCAAAAAAGGGGCGGTGCTGGTCGGTTTTCACGAGAAAAATTCGCCTTACGTCGCCGACATGACGAGTTGCGAAGTCTTGCCGGCGAACGTTTCGGCGCTGCTGCTGCCGCTGCGCAGCCTGATCGCATCGCTGTCGATCATCGATCAGGTGCCGCAGATCGAACTGGCGGTAGGCGAGGGCGAGCACGAAAAAAGCACGGTGCTGGTGCTGCGCCATCATGGCGGCGCTGAGCAGCGACGACGAAGCCCGGTTGAAAGCCTTTGCCGACCAGCATCGAGATCCAGTGGTGGCTGCAGCCGCACGGCCCGGACAGCGCCTATCCGTTTTATCCGGCCCAGTCGGACCTGCATTACGTCCTGCCCGAATTCGGCGTCCGCATGCCGTTCAAGCCGACCGATTTCACCCAGGTCAATCACCAGATCAATCGGGTGCTGGTGACGCGCGCCTTGCGCCTGCTGGACGTGCAGCCGCAGGAGCGCGTGGCCGACCTGTTTTGCGGCCTGGGCAACTTCACCTTGCCGCTGGCCACGCAGGCGCGGGAAGTGGTCGGCATCGAAGGCAGCCAAGCCCTCATCGAGCGCGCCAATGCCAACGCGGTCGTCAATGGCCTCGCCGGCAAGACCGAGTTCCATTGCCGCAACCTGTTTGAAGTGACGACCGCCGACTGGATTGCCCTGGGCAAATTCGACCGCTGCTGGTCGATCCGCCGCGCGATGGCGCCGTCGCGCTTGTGCGAGGCGCTGGCCGGCTTGAACGGCTCCCACGCGGATCTGCAAGCCCAAGCGCATCGTCTACGTTTCCTGCAGCCCGTCGACGCTGGCGCGCGACGCCGGCATGCTGGTGCACGACGCCGGTTACGTGCTGAAGCAGGCGGGCGTGGTCAACATGTTCCCGCATACCTCGCATGTCGAATCGATGGCGGTGTTCGAGCTGGCGGATGGCGGCGCCGGCGACGCGGCGGCAGGCAAGGGAAGCTCGTCCTGAATACCTGACAGAATTAGTCAGGTTTGATATAATCCAAAATTGTCAAAAAGACGCGAATTGTTTCGCAGTATTCCAGCTTGAATTCTTGCCATGCGTCTGACCACCAAAGGCCGTTTTGCCGTGACCGCGATGATCGACTTGGCCCTGCGCCAGGACAACGGACCGGTCACGCTGTCCGGCATCAGCCAGCGCCAGGAGATTTCGCTGTCGTATCTGGAACAGCTGTTCGGCAAGCTGCGCCGCCACGACATCGTCGAATCGGTGCGCGGTCCGGGCGGCGGCTACAATCTGGCGCGCCGCGCCGAGGACGTCACCGTGGCCGACATCATCATCGCGGTCGACGAGCCGCTGGACGCGACCCAATGCGGCGGCAAGGAAAATTGCCACGGCGCCGACGCCACGACAACGGCGCGCGCTGCATGACCCACGAACTGTGGGCCACGCTCAACGCGAAAATGGTCGATTACCTGAATTCGGTATCGCTGCAAGACCTGGTGGACCAGCAAAGCCAAAAGAATACCTGAACACAACGTGGTCGTGCATGCACGCGCCCGCCACGTGGCGGCCTGACCGATTGGAGTGATACTGATGAACGCGCCCCTGGACAAACAACCTGATCGACACGCTTCGACCGCCCCGCATTTCCCGATCTACATGGATTATTCGGCCACCACGCCGATCGATCCGCGCGTCGCCGACAAGATGATTCCCTACCTGCGCGAGCAGTTCGGCAATCCGGCCTCGCGCAGCCACATGTACGGCTGGACGGCGGAAGAGGCGGTCGAAGAGGCGCGCGGCCATGTCGCCGCGCTGGTCAACGCCGATCCGCGCGAAATCATCTGGACCTCCGGCGCCACCGAAGGCAACAACCTGGCGCTCAAGGGCGCGGCGCAGTTCTACAAGACCAAGGGCAAGCACATCATCACCGTCAAGACCGAGCACAAGGCGGTGCTGGACACGGTGCGCGAACTGGAGCGCCAGGGTTTCGAGGCGACCTACCTGCGAGCCGCAGGACAACGGCCTGATCACGATCGAGCAGCTGGAAGCGGCGATCCGCCCGGACACCATCCTGGTGTCGGTGATGCTGGTCAACAACGAGATCGGCGTGATCCAGCCGATCGACGAGATCGGCGAACTGTGCCGCACGAAGGGCATCATCTTCCACTGCGACGCCGCGCAGGCGACCGGCAAGGTGCATATCGACCTGCGAAAAAACCAAGGTCGACCTGATGACCTTCACCGCGCACAAGACCTACGGCCCGAAAGGCATCGGCGCGCTGTACGTGCGCCGCAAGCCGCGCGTGCGCATCGAAGCGCAGATGCACGGCGGCGGCCACGAGCGCGGCCTGCGTTCCGGCACCTGCCGACGCACCAGATCGTCGGCATGGGCGAAGCCTTCCGCCTCGCCAAGGAAGAAATGGACAGCGAGATCGTCCGCATCACGGCCTGCGCGACCGCCTGGCGCAAGGGCCTGCAGGAGATCGAAGAGGTCTACATCAACGGCGACATGGAGCACCGCGTGCCGCACAACCTGAACGTCAGCTTCAACTACGTCGAAGGCGAATCGCTGATCATGGCGATCAAGGACACTGGCGGTGTCGTCCGGTTCGGCTTGTACTTCGGCCAGCCTGGAACCATCTTATGTGTTGCGCGCGCTGGGCCGCAGCGACGAACTGGCGCACAGCTCGATCCGCTTCACCTTCGGCCGCTTCACCACCGAGGAAGACATCGACTTCACGATCAAGCTGATCAAGGAAAAAGTCGCCAAGCTGCGCGAGCTGTCGCCGCTGTGGGACATGTACAAGGAAGGGATCGACATCAACTCGATCCAATGGGCGGCACACTAATTCAGCGCATTACAACGAATTCAAGGAGCATCAAAATGGCTTATTCGGACAAAGTTCTCGACCACTACGAAAATCCGCGCAACGTCGGCGCCTTCGACAAGGGCGACGACACGGTCGGCACCGGCATGGTCGGCGCGCCGGCTTGCGGCGACGTGATGAAGCTGCAGATCAAGGTCGGCGCCGATGGCGTGATCGAGGATGCGAAGTTCAAGACCTACGGCTGCGGCTCGGCGATCGCCTCGTCCTCGCTGGTGACCGAATGGGTGAAGGGCAAGACGCTGGATCAGGCGCTGTCGATCAAGAACACCCAGATCGCCGAAGAACTGGCGCTGCCGCCGGTGAAGATCCACTGCTCGATCCTGGCGGAAGACGCGATCAAGGCCGCCGTGCAGCGACTACAAGACCAAGCACGGCGCCGAATCGAAGCGAGCTGCCTGAGCCGGCGGCGGCGTCGATGCGATGCCGCCGAGCGTAACGTCTCGCAAGAGGAGCATCATCATGGCTATCACACTGACCGAAAAAGCGGCCAAGCACATCAGCCGCTACATCGAGCGGCGCGGCAAGGGCATCGGCCTGCGTTTCGGCGTGCGCACCACCGGCTGTTCCGGGCCTGGCCTACAAGCTGGAATACGTGGACGAGGCGGCGCCGAAGACCAGGTGTTCGAGTCGCACGGCGTGAAGGTGTTCGTCGACCCGAAGAGCCTGCCGTACATCGACGGCACCGAGCTCGATTTCGCGCGCGAGGGCTTGAACGAAGGCTTCAAGTTCAACAACCCGAACGTGAAGGACGAGTGCGGCTGCGGCGAAAGCTTCCGGATCTGATCGCTTCCCTTCTGCCAGGCCGGCGGCCTGCAATGACACAAGCCTGTTGAAGTACGGACAGGCTTTTGTTTTAAGCGACCATGCAAAACCACTTCGAGCTGTTCCATCTGCCGCAACGCTTCGCGCTCGACATGGCGGCGCTGGATGCGGCTTACCATGAAGTGCAGAACCAGGTGCACCCGGACCGCTTCGCCCACGCCAGCGACGCCGAAAAGCGCGTGGCGATGCAATGGGCCACGCGCGCCAACGAGGCCTACCAGACGCTGAAGAATCCGCTCAAGCGCGCGCACGTATCTGTGCGAACTGAACGGCGTCGACCTGCAGACCGAATCGAATACCGCGATGCCGGGCGCGTTCCTGATGCAGCAGATGGAGTGGCGCGAAGCGCTGGACGATGCGAAGGCGAGCCAGCGACAGCGCCGCGCTGGAACAGCTGGAGCGCGAAATCCGCGCCAGATACCGCGACGAAACCGCTGGCGCAGATCGGCGCGCTTGCTCGACGGCGGCGATTTCCACGCCGCCGCGCCAGGCGGTGCGCGCAGCTGATGTTCCTGGAAAAATTTGGCGGACGAAGTCGCCGCCGTCTTCGACCGCTTCAGCGAAGAACATTGAGGAAAATACCGGCGGCGTGCCGCCTTGACCGGCGCAGCCGCGCATCGACGCCGCCTGCCGGCACAATCTGTTTTTACCGTTAAGAATTCACCATGGCTCTTCTGCAAATTTCCGAACCCGGCATGTCCACCGCGCCGCACCAGCACCGGCTGGCGGTCGGCATCGACCTCGGCACCACCAATTCGCTGGTCGCCACGGTGCGCAACAGCATTCCGGAAGTGCTGAACGACGAGGAAGGGCGCGCGCTGCTGCCGTCGGTCGTGCGCTACCTGCCGAACGGCAACGCGCACATCGGCCACAAGGCGCAGGCCGCGCAGACCACCGATCCGCAGCAACACGATCGTCTCGGTCAAGCGCTTCATGGGGCGCGGCCTGAAGGACATCGCGCACGCCGAGAACCTGCCCTACGACTTCCGTCGACGCGCCCGGCATGGTGCAGCTGAAGACCGTGGCCGGCGTCAAGAGCCCGGTCGAAATCTCGGCGCAGATCCTGGCCACCTTGCGCCAGCGCGCCGAGGATGCGCTGGGCGACGAGCTGGTCGGCGCCGTGATCACGGTGCCGGCCTATTTCGACGACGCCCAGCGCCAGGCCACCAAGGACGCCGCCCAGCTGGCCGGCCTGAACGTGCTGCGCCTGCTGAACGAGCCGACCGCGGCGGCGATCGCCTACGGCCTGGACAACTGCTTCCGAAGGCGTTTACGCCGTCTACGACCTGGGCGGCGGCACCTTCGACATTTCGATCCTGAAGCTGACCAAGGGCGTGTTCGAAGTGCTGGCCACCGGCGGCGATTCGGCGCTCGGCGGCGACGATTTCGACCACCGCCTGTTCTGCTGGATCATCGAGCAGGCCGGCCTGGCGCCGCTGTCCGACGAAGACACCGCAGCCTGCTGATGGTCGAAGGCGCGCGAGGCCAAGGAACTGCTGTCGACCAAGACCGACACCGCGTATCGACGCCGATCCTGAAGTCGGGCGAGGAAGTGCACCTGACGCTGTCGGCGGCCGACCTTCGCCGAGATCACCCAGCACCTGGTCGGCGAAGACCATGACCGCCATGCCGCAAGGCCCTGCGCGATGCCGGGCTGGCGGTCGGACGACGTCGACGGCGTGGTCATGGTCGGCGGCGCCACGCGCATGCCGCACGTGCGCCGCGCGGTCGGCGAATTCTTCCAGCACCATCGCCGCTGACCAACATCGATCCCGACAAGGTGGTGGCGCTGGGCGCGGCGATCCAGGCCAACCTGCTGGCCGGCAACCGCGCCGCCGGCGACGACTGGCTGCTGCTGGACGTGATCCCGCTGTCGCTCGGCATCGAGACCATGGGCGGCCTGGTGGAGAAGGTCATCCCGCGCAATTCGACCATTCCCTGCGCGCGCGCCCAGGAATTCACCACCTTCAAGGACGGCCAGACCGCGATGGCGGTGCACGTGGTGCAGGGCGAGCGCGAGCTGGTGTCAGCGACTGCCGTTCGCTGGCGCGCTTCGAGCTGCGCGGCATTCCGCCGATGGCGGCCGGCGCCGCGCGCATCCGCGTCACCTACCAGGTCGATGCCGACGGCCTGCTGTCGGTGTCGGCGCGCGAACTGCGCTCCGGCGTCGAGGCGTCGATCACGGTCAAGCCGTCGTATGGCCTGGGCGACGACGAAGTGGCGCGCATGCTGCAGGATTCGTTCAGCGTCGGCCGACGTCGACATGAAGCTGCGCGCCTTGCGCGAAGAGCAGGTCGAGGCCGAGCGCATCGTGCAGGCCACCGAATCGGCGCTGGCGGCCGATGCCGACCTGCTGTCGGCGGCCGAACGCGAAGCGATCGCCGCCTTGCTGCAGGCGCGTGCGCGACCAGGCCGGCGGCGACCGACCATGCCGCCATCAAGGCCGCGGTCGAAGCGCTGGCCAACGGCACCGAGGAATTCGCCGCACGCCGCATGGACCGCAGCGTGCATGCGGCGCTGACCGGCCGCAAGCTCGATGAGCTTGCCTGAGTATTGAGCCACCGACCGGGCGCCGCGGAACCGCTAACGGCCGCAGCGCCCTTCACACCACCGAGGTAAATCAAGTGCCCCAAATCGTTGTGCTGCCCCACGCTTCACTTTGCCCGGAAGGCGCCGTCATCGACGCTCCGGCCGGGAAATCGCTCTGCGACGCGCTGCTCGATAGCGAGATCGAAATCGAGCACGCCTGCGAAAAATCCTGCGCCTGCACCACCTGCCACGTGGTGGTGCGCGAAGGCTTCGACTCGCTCAACGAACCGCAGGAGGAAGAGGAAGACCTGCTCGACATGGCCTGGGGCCTGGAGGCGACGTCGCGCCTGTCGTGCCAGGCCATCCTGGGCGACGACGACCTGGTGGTCGAGATCCCGAAATACACGATCAATCACGCGCGCGAAAATAATTGAGCGTATCGTGCGGAAACGCGGAGGGGCTGGCGCGCATGCGCCACCATCCGTACGCCTGCAGGACGCCCACACCAAAAAAAGGAATATTGCGATGAAATGGACGGACACCCTCCGGATTGCCGAAGAACTGCACGACAAGTTTCCGGACATCGATCCGCTCACCGTGCGCTTTACCGACCTGCATAAATGGGTGTGCGAGCTGGACGGCTTCGACGACGATCCCAACCGCTCGGGCGAGAAAATCCTGGAAGCGATCCAGCAGGCCTGGATCGACGAAGCCGATTGAAGGCCTGAACCGGCGGGGCAGGGTGCATAATCGCGGGGCAGCCGGCGGCTTGCTCCGGCCGAATCGATTCCCTTCCACCTGCCGGAGAACAACCGCCATGCCCGTCAAAATCACCGCGCTCTATGTGGCGCTGCACGCGATCCTGCTGTTGCTGCTGGCCGTCCTGGTGATGGCGCAGCGCGGCCGCCACAAGACTGGCCTGGGCGACGGCGGCCACGCCGCGCTAACGCAGGCGATCCGCGCGCACGGCAACGCGGTGGAATACGTGCCGATCGCCCTGTTGCTGCTGCTGGTCTATGAGCTCAACGGCGGCAGCGGCACGCTGTTGCACGGCTGCGGAATCCTGCTGCTGGCGTCGCGCATCGCGCACGCCTGGGGCCTGCACAAAAGCCCGAATGAATCGCTCGGCCGCGCGGCCGGCGTGGCCGGCACCTTCATCGCCTGCGGCATCCTGATCGTCGCCAATCTGCTGCGCCTGGTTTGATGGGGTGACAGGGGAGGGTGCCGGCGGCGCTGGCGCCCATATCCGGTGTGGTGCAGATTCCCTTTTTGCTCCTGGCCTTCCATATACTCCCGACTCATACCGCCGATGGCGGGCAGGTTATGGTAATTTTTTCAGCATACTCCTAACATGCTGTTGCAGTGAGCCGTTGGGCATCCTCGGACATCGGAATCGGAGTTAGTGGGGTCAGAGTTTTTTTTCGCGGTGCTGTATCGCGAACAAACTCTGACCCCAGTAACGGCCTGGAGGCAGAAGACTCCAAACCACGCGGGTTTTAGCGTCGCTGCACTTGATCCGTGAAAGCAGGGTCAGAGTAATTACGCCATGAGGCCGGCGTAAAAAAACTCTGACCCTGGTTTCACTCCACCTCGCTTGGCATCGGCCTGAGTTTCAACAGCTAAAGCGACAGAGCCCACATCCCTATGTGGGGCGCCGGAGCTGTGAACGGCTTGGTTTGCTTGTCGTTCCCGCGCAGGCGGGAATCCAGCGTCGTTCGAAGTGGCGGCCAAGTATTGCGTTGCCGGTACGGCAAAAACGCCACTGGGGGAATCCATGCATTCCCGCTAAAGGCGCGCGGGAACGACATGCGAGATCCAGCAATCGATCATCCTGGTCAAGCGCTCAGGGCAGAAGTGCTGAAGGCAGAGGAACGACAAAGCGGAAGCAAAGGCAGCCGCGACGAAGCGAATGCAGTTTGTCGTTCGAGAAATGCAAAAAGCGGCGCCGAAACGCCGCTTTGAATCCGGTGCCGCGGCTCGAACCGCGGCTGCACGTAATGTCAGTCCTGCGCTGCTGCGGTCGCGCTCAACCGCGCGCGGTCAGCGCGCCATTCACCACGCGAACCGGCTCGCCCACCTGCCAGCCGTTCGGGCTGGATTGCGGGAAGCTGCGCACCGTGCCGTTCTCCATCCGGACCCGGACTACATAGCTGGTCGTGGTGCGCGAGCGCTTTTCGACTTCGTTGCCGGCATAGCCGCCGCCGACCGCGCCCGCCACGGTGGCCAGAGTGCGGCCGTTGCCGCCGCCGACCTGGTTCCCCAGCAGGCCGCCGACCACCGCGCCGGCGGCGATGCCGAGGCCGCTGGGTTGCGCCGCCTGTTGCACCGCCTGGATCGATTCCACCCGGCCGCAGCTGTGGCAGATCGCCGGTGCCTGCGCCACCGGCGCCGGTTCACGGACGGCGACCGGCGCGGGAGTGACTTTGGGTTTGGCCGGCACCGGTTTCGGTGGCGCCGCTTTGGTGGTGGTCTCCGTCGGCGGGAGCGCCGCAAGCGGCGCCTCTGCCGGCGCCGAGGCGACTTGCGCCGGTGCCATCGCTGCAGCCGTCGGAGCAGACGCGTTGCCGCTGTGGGAACTCGGGATCATGCCGGTCATGGCTGCGATCCCGACCAGGCTGGCCAGGGTCACGGTGACCGCGGCCGTGGCGACCAGGGGATGGATGCGATTAGGCGTTTTGCCTGTTTCCATTTTTTTGCTCCGCTATGCGTTTTGTGGGAATAAACCCAGTATTGCGCATTGGTTGCCGGAATAAAATTCGGAACCTGTGTCAGCTGTAAGATTTTGTAACCGCATCCCTTGCCGTGATCTATTCCTCCCGGCGCAGATGCGGAAACAGGATCACGTCGCGGATGTTCGGCGAATCGGTGATCAGCATCATCAGGCGGTCGATGCCGATGCCGCAGCCGCCGGTCGGCGGCAGGCCGTATTCCAGCGCGCGGATATAGTCGGCGTCGTAATACATCGCTTCCTCGTCGCCGGCGTCCTTGGCTTCGACCTGCGCGCGGAAGCGGGCGGCCTGGTCTTCGGCGTCGTTCAGCTCGGAAAAACCGTTGGCGATTTCGCGGCCGGTGACGAACAGCTCAAACCGTTCGGTGATGCCGGGCAGCGTATCGGAGGCGCGCGCCAGCGGCGACACTTCCACCGGATAGTCGACGATATAGGTCGGCTCCCACAACTGCGCCTCGGCGGTTTCCTCGAACAGCGCCAGCTGCAGCGCGCCCAGGCCGGAAATCACGTGCGGCGTGACGCCGAATTTCTTCAATTCCTGCTTCAGGAAGTGCTGCGTCGTGCAGCTGCTCGTGGGTGTAATGCGGCGCATATTTGTTGATGGCGCCGACGATGGTCAGGCGGTGGAACGGCTTGGACAGGTCCAGTTCGCGGCCCTGGTAGGTCAGGGTGGCGGTGCCGTGGGCATCGATCGCCGCCTGCCGGATCACGGCTTCGGTGAAATCCATCAGCCACTTGTAATCGACATAGGCCGCATAGAATTCCATCATCGTGAATTCCGGATTGTGGCGCGGCGACACGCCCTCATTGCGGAAGTTGCGGTTGACCTCGAACACGCGCTCGAAGCCGCCCACCACCAGCCGCTTCAGGTACAGCTCGGGCGCGATGCGCAGGAACATTTCCATGTCCAGCGCGTTGTGATGCGTGATGAACGGCTTGGCGGCGGCGCCGCCCGGGATCACGTGCAGCATCGGCGTCTCGACTTCCATGAAGCCGTTCTTTTCCATGAAGCGCCGGATCGACGACATGGCCGCGGTGCGCGCCTTGAAGGTGCGCCGCGTGTCTTCGTTGATGATGAGGTCGACGTAACGCTGGCGGTATTTGGTTTCCTGGTCCGACAGGCCGTGGAACTTGTCCGGCAAGGGCCGCAGCGACTTGGTCAGCAGCCGCAGATTGGTGACCTTGATCGACAGCTCGCCGGTTTTGGTCTTGAACAGCGTCCCTTCGGCGCCCAGGATGTCGCCCAGATCGTAGTGCTTGAACGCATCGTGCGCCGCCTCGCCCGCCAGTTCGCTGGTGATGTAGAGCTGGATGCGGCCGTCCGCCTTCGGCCCGGAGGCATCCTGGATCGTCGCGAACGAGGCCTTGCCCATGAGCCGCTTCAGCATCATGCGGCCGGCGACCGCCACCTTGACTTCCTGCGCCGCCAGCGCGTCGCGCTCCAGCTCGCCGTATTGCTCCTGCAATGCGGCCGCCTTGTGCTGTGGCCGGAAATCGTTGGGGAAAGCCACGCCTTGCTGGCGCAATGCGGCCAGCTTCGCGCGCCGCTCGGCAATAATCGAGCTTTCGTCTTTTTCGCCCTGCAGCGCGGAGTAGTCGTCGTTCATCATGGTATGAGCAGTGTTGTCGGTGCGCCGCGCACTCCCCAGGGAGGGCGGATCGGCGCGCCGTTTTTGGTTTTAAATAAAAGTCGCCGCCGGGTAGCCGGCGGCGCGGGTGTTACACGCCCTGTTTCAGCGAGGCGGCGATGAAGTCGTCCAGCTCGCCGTCCAGCACGGCCTTGGTGTTGCCGGTCTCGAAGTTGGTGCGCAAATCCTTGATGCGCGATTGGTCCAGCACATAGGAGCGGATCTGGTGGCCCCAGCCGACGTCGGTCTTGGAGTCTTCCAGCTTCTGCTGCTCGCTCATGCGCTTGCGCAGTTCCAGTTCGAACAGCTTGGCCTTCAGCATGTCCCAGGCCTCCGCCTTGTTGCGGTGCTGGCTGCGGTCGTTCTGGCATTGGACGACGATTCCGGTTGGCGCATGCGTCAGGCGCACCGCCGAATCGGTCTTGTTGATGTGCTGGCCGCCGGCACCGGACGCGCGGTAGGTATCGATGCGCACATCGGCCGGATTGATGTCGACCTCGATCGAATCATCGACTTCCGGATATACGAACAGGCTGGAAAACGAGGTGTGGCGACCGTTGGCGGAATCGAAGGGCGACTTGCGCACCAGCCGGTGCACCCCGGTTTCGGTGCGCAAAAAGCCGTAGGCGTATTCGCCCTCGACCTTGATGGTGGCGGTCTTGATGCCGGCCACCTCGCCATCCGACTGCTCCAGGATCTCGGCCTTGAAGCCCTTGCGCTCGCAATAGCGCAGGTACTGGCGCAGCAGCATCGACGCCCAGTCCTGCGCCTCGGTGCCGCCGGCGCCGGCCTGGATGTCGACGAAGCAATTGTTGGGGTCCATCGGATTGGAAAACATGCGGTGGAATTCCATTTTTTCCACCTGCTTTTGCAGTTGCGCGGCGTCGTCCTGCAGTGCCGTCAGCGTGCCTTCATCGTTTTCCTCGCGCGCCATCTCGAACAGGTCGGTGGCATCGCGCACGCCGTTTTCGATGCTGATCAGGGTCAGCACGATCGATTCCAGCGATTTTTTTTCCTTGCCGAGATCCTGCGCCCGCTTCTGGTCGTTCCAGACGTTCGGGTCTTCCAGTTCGGCGTTGACTTGTTCTAGCTTCTCTGACTTGACATCGAAGTCAAAGATACCTCCGCAGCTCAGTCGTGCGTTCGGCCAGGTCCTCGAGCAGGGATTCGAGGGCGTTGAGTTGTTCTGCTTCCATGATGGGTATTTTGTGCGGGAAAAGGGAAATTATACGCGAGTGGATAGCCCCTCTGCGGCCCGCCGCAGGTTCCGCTTTGGCTTGTGGTTCCCGAGCGCTTTTATCGGGAATGCATGCATTCCCCCAGTGTCGTTGCTTGTGCCGGGATGCCGCCCGCAACGTGGCGCGGAATTCCGGCAACACTTCAGCGAGCAAGGGGCAAGCTCGGGCGTCAGCCCGGCGTTTATTTCAGACACTCCATCGTGAATATGGGAGTATATGTAAAATTGCAAGATTTTATATGCGAAAATAGACACCTGTAATTGGAGTATGTGAGCGCGTGCAACACGCCGGCCAAATCGCCTACCCAAATGCAGGGTCGCCACGGCTTGCTTCAGGCTGTCGCCGGCATTGTCCAAGGGCGCCATGGGCGCGGACCGTTACGCACCGCACACGCCGAATCCGTACATCGGCCAATTTGTGCTGCAACTGGCTGGCGGCGGCGATGCGGGATTTGAACTGGTCGCGCAGCGCTGTCAATTCGTAAGGCAGCGGATACGGTAATCCTCCCGCAAAGACACTGGATCTCGAACGCCTCGAATGAGCATTCCGTAGCCAGGAGTCATTGCTCGATACACTGATTCTTCCCAAAGAACGGCCGAAGTCAGGTTGGTTTTTGCGCAAGACGCACTATTGTAAAAATGGAGCGCAGTGCGGGCCAGTTTACAGAGCAAGATCCGCTTGGTGCTTCCGCTTGTTCCGCCCGGCACAGTGGCGGCAGTTCAACATGACGGATAGGAGGCCACCATGTCCATGCACGAAACAAGTGCTGGCCGGCCATCCATGGTGTCCATACAGCCGGGTTCCTTCCAGGTCAACCGGCCGCAGAATCCGGACGCCGTGATCGAGATGATCCAGCAAAACAACATCGAGATCATCGACCTCAGGTTCACGGATTTGCCGGGGCTCTGGCAACACTTCTCGATCACCTTGCCCGAGATTAATCCAGGCCTCTTCAGCGATGGGATCGGTTTCGACGGTTCGTCGATCCGTGGCTTTCAAGAAATCCACGAATCGGACATGCTGCTCAAGCCGGACCCGACGACCGCCTTCATCGACCCCGAGTGCGAGGCCCCTACGCTGGCAATGATCTGCGACGTATTCGATCCGGTGCTGGATCAGTCCTATTCCAGGGATCCGCGCTATGTAGCACGCAAGGCCGAGTCCTATCTGACTGCAAGCGGCATCGCAACGACCTGTTATTTCGGTCCCGAGCTGGAGTTCTTCATCTTCGACTCGGTCCGCTTCGAGCAGAATCAGCATTGCGGCTACTACTATGTGGAGTCCGCTGAGGGCGACTGGACCTCCGGCCGGGACGAAGGCGCCTATGGCGGCGGCAACCTCGGTTACAAGCCGCGCTACAAGGAAGGCTATTTCCCGGTTCCGCCGCACGACACCCTGCAGGATATTCGCTCGGAAATCGTGTTCGCACTGATGGAAGCCGGCATCCAGGTGGAAATCCATCACCACGAAGTGTCCACCGCCGGCCAGAACGAGATCGACATGCGTTTCGCTCCGCTGGTGCGCATGGCGGACAACGTCATGATGTACAAATACATCTGCAAGAATGTGGCGCGCCGCCATGGCAAGGTGGCCACCTTCATGCCCAAGCCCATCTTCGCCGACAATGCGAGCGGCATGCACTGTCATCAGAGCCTGTGGCGCGAAGGCGAGAACCTGTTCTTCGACCCCGCCGGATATGCGCTCACCTCCGACGTTTGCCGCTGGTACATCGGCGGCCTGCTGCACCATGCTCCGGCACTGATGGCCTTGTGCGCCCCGACCACCAACTCCTACAAGCGGCTGGTGCCCGGCTACGAGGCGCCCGTCAATCTGGCCATGTCCCGGCGCAACCGGTCCGCTGCGGCGCGCATTCCCATGTACTCCGATTCGCCCCACGCCAAGCGCGTGGAGTTCCGCTGTCCCGATCCGTCCGCCAATCCCTATCTCGCCTTCGCGGCGATGCTCATGGCCGGACTGGACGGCATCGAGAAACACATCGACCCGGGCGAGCCGCTGGACAAGAACATCTATGACCTGCCGCCGGAGGAGGCCAAAAAAGTGCAGCAGGTGCCGGGCTCGCTGGACGAATCGCTGCGGGCGCTGGAGCAGGATCACGGCTTCCTGCTCAAGGGCGACGTCTTCACCGAGGACGTCATCGATACCTGGATCGATTACAAGCGCAGGCGCGAGATCGATCCGGTGCGGCTGCGCCCGCATCCCTGGGAGTTCTATCTGTATTTCGATATCTAGAGCAAAATCGGCCTGACCTGACTCGCCGACGGCGCCTTGGCCCCGGTACGGCGTTGCGGCTCCTTGCCGTAGCCCCGCTACGGCGCGTCGCCGCGCCTGGTCCCGAGACCCATCCGCCTCGGCCTCGACTGAGCCAGTCAGGCTGAATCTGCTCTAGAGGGCGTCATGAACGTAGCAAGGTGGCGTGCGAGCACGGGTTTGCGTTACCGTGCAGGAGAGGTGAAGGAGGCAGGCCATGAAAATGGTGACCGCGATCGTCCGTCCCGAACGTCTGGATGACACCGTGGACGCCCTCGCAGCGATTGGCCTCGACAAGCTTGCAGTGAGCGAGGTTACCGGCGTCGACGGATACTTGCCAATGGAAAGCGCGATCGATCAGGAGCGGGGAGTGCGGCAACCATCGCCATACAAGGAAATCGAGGTCGCGATGGCCGGCGAACAGGTGCCCGCGGCGATCGCAGCAATCCGTGCCGCGGCGGCGGAAGGCAAGCCCGGCGACGGCAAGATATTCGTGCATGAACTTAAAGACATCATCCGTATTCGCAGCGGTGGAACGCGGCGTGAAGGCCTTGTAGGATACTTGTCCGCCGCTGGCTTCCTTTGGTCATCCTCCCGAAAAGCAAGCGGCTTTGAAAGTAGAATTTTCTTCATTCAGTAACGAGGAAGTTTTACCTGAAGAAGTCACGATTTTCGGAAAGCCGGATCATCAATTTTCTCAGGCAGGCAGAGGCCGGTCAGCACGCCCTGTCAGGCATTCGGATCCCAACTCTATAGGCCAAGCTGTCGTCTGAAAACAGTGCGATCGCGGAATGGCTGATCTGGCTGACGGCAATCAGCGCAACTGGGCTTCGGACTATGCTTCCTGTGCCTGCGCAACGCCAAGGGCTACGGCCGGAATACAAGGGGTCTATGACCTACCGGGAGCTCGACTGAACCTGTGCATCGAAGAAACGCTTGGTGCGCGAGAAGCCCGAGCCGACGCAGGTCAATCCGGTCTGGAGGACGCAGAGGACGTACGACCAGGATATGAATTCGCTTATGGGCCAAAAGGATATGAGCAGCCCGTGGCGCAACCTTCAGACTGACTCCGCATGCTCGACCAGCAGCTGCACCTTGGTCACGCCGTTGTATTCGTTGGCGTCGAGCCGGAACGCGACGCGCGCGCGCTCGCCCAGCGCGGCGGTGTGGCCGAACCAGATCGCGTCGTAGCGCTGCGCCGTTGCGCTCCAGCAGCAGCTTGAGGTGGCGCTCCTTCAGGATGCGCTGGCTGACCACGCGGAATTCGTCGCAGAACACCGGCGGCGCAAAGCCCTGGCCCCACACCTGGCCGTCCATCAGCTCGATGAACTGGGTGGTGTAGTAGGCGTCTTCCAGCGGGCCGTCGGTTTCGATCACGCGTTCGAGCTGCGGCCTCGGCTGAGCCAGGCGCGGCCGACCGCCTCGAACGCCTGCGCGAAGGCGTCGAAGGCGTCGGCGCGGATCGTCAGGCCGGCCGCCATCGCGTGGCCGCCGAACTTGTCGATCAGGCCCGGCACGCGCTTGGACACCAGGTCGAGCGCGTCGCGCAGGTGAAAGCCCGGGATCGAGCGGCCCGAGCCCTTGATCCAGCCGTCGCCGCCGGGCGCGAAGGTGATGGTCGGGCGGTAGAACTTTTCCTTCAGGCGCGAGGCGACGATGCCGATCACGCCCTGGTGCCAGCCGTCGTCGAACACGCCGATGGTGCTGCTGTCGGCCGGCTCGAAGTCGTCCAGGTGCAGCAGCGCCGTGTCCTGCATCTCGGCCTCGATCTCGCGCCGCTTGCAGGTTGATGTCGTTGAGCTGCTGGGCGATCGCCCAGGCGCGGCCTTCGTCGTCGGTGATCAGGCATTCGATCCCGAGCGACATGTCGTCCAGCCGGCCGGCGGCGTTCAGGCGCGGGCCGAGCGCGAAGCCGAGGTCGAACGGCGAGGCGCTGCGCGCTTCGCGCCCGGCCACGCGGAACAGCGCGGCCACGCCGGCGTGCATGCGGCCGGCGCGCATGCGCTTGATGCCCTGCGCGACCAGGATGCGGTTGTTGGCGTCGAGCTTGACCACGTCGGCCACGGTGCCCAGCGCCACCAGGTCGAGCAGGTTGTCGAGCTTGGGCTGGGTCTGCGGCGTCGAACACGCCGCGCCGGCGCAGTTCGGCGCGCAGCGCCAGCAGCACGTAGAACACGACGCCGACGCCGGCCAGGTGCTTGCTGGGGAAGCCGCAGTCCGGCTGGTTCGGGTTGACGATCACGCGCGCGTCCGGCAGCGCGTCGCCCGGCAGGTGGTGGTCGGTGACGACCACTTCGATGCCGCGCCGGTTGGCTTCGACCACGCCGTCGATGCTGGCGATGCCGTTGTCGACGGTGATGATGATGTCGGGCGACTTTTCGCGCGCGGTCAGCGCGACGATCTCGGGCGTCAGGCCGTAGCCGTACTCGAAGCGGTTGGGCACGATGTAGTCGACCTGCGCGCCCATCGCGCGCAGGCCGCGCAGCGCCGACCGCGCAGGCGGTGGCGCCGTCGCAGTCGTAGTCGGCGACGATGATCATCTTCTTGCCGGCGGCGATGGCGTCGGCCAGGAAGACGGCGGCGGCGTCGATGTGCAGCAGCCCGGACGGCGGGATCAGCGCCGCCAGTTCGCTCGACAGTTCGCGCGGGTCGGAGCAGGCCGCGCGCGGCGTACAGGCGCGCCAGCACGGGGTGCACGCCGCCCTGGCGCAGCATCTCGGAGTCGCGGAACGGATAGGGGCGGGTGGTGATGCGGGTCATGGCTGCAACCTCGCCAGCGACGGCTTGATCCAGAATTTTTTCAGCGAACGCGTGCTGGCGGTGGCTTCGGCCAGGTGCGTGCCGTTGCTGCACAGCCAGTGTCAGGCGCTCGATCCGGCCGGATTGCAGCGCCTGCAGCAGCGGCGCGAACCAGTCGCGTTCCAGCGCGTGCATGCGCTCCAGCCAGTAGGACCAGTCGCCGGCCAGCGCCGCTTCGGTCAGCGCGTCCAGTACCAGCAGGCCGCGCCGCGGCGCGGCGGCCATCACTGCGGCGGCATCGCAGTCCGTCTTGCGGCCGCAGCGGCATGCCCGTAGGCGGCCATCTCCTCGGGCAGGTTGAACACTTCGCGGTAGCCGTCGGCAGCGCTGGCTTGCGTTGCCGGCGCGCCGCCCCATAGCCATATCGAATTGACCGGCTTCGAGTCCGCGCGCCTGCCGCTCTTCGTTCAAGGGATGGGCAAACCATTCCATCTGGACTTCGTTTTGCAGCTTGCGCCATTGCAGCGCGCCGTCGCCCTTCGGCATCCAGATATCGACGCTATGGCCGCAGGCGGCGTCGGGGGTCGAGGTCTGCAGACCCGCTCCAGTCGTCGGCGCGCGCGAACCAGCTGGCGGCGCTGCCGTACAGCAGGATTTTGCCGGCTGTCTTCGAACAGCGGCCGGGCGGCGTCGAACAGGCTGCGCGCTTCCGCTTCCGCCAGCTGCAGCTGGCGCCGGTCGGTCAAGTACCAGGTGATCGCGGGCGACATGGATGTGCACCGGCTGGATCGCGAACCAGAAGCCGCTATCGGCAGCCAGGCCATGCGCGCGCATGGCGACGCCGGCGACCGGCGGGCTGCCGTTGGCGTGTGCCTCGGCATCGGCGCCGGTTTCCAGACCGAAGCGGCGCGCGCTCCAGGTTTCATGCGGCAGCGCCCGCGAAAATTCGTCGAAGCTTTCCGTATGGAATCCGCCGTGGCCGAAGTTGGTGCGGGAAAGCAGCGTGGCCAGCGCCGGGGTTTTGAGGGCGCGCAGCAGGTCGCCGCCCAGTTGCGGCGGCAGCAGCCCGAACGGCAGCAGGATGTCGAGTTGAGTCATGCCGCGATTGTAGGGCGATCTGCGGTCCGGCAGGAGATCGAGGCGCTTTGCGGAGGGCGTTTGCCGCTATCAGGGCTTGCCCAGCGTCGCCAGCGGATGTTGCCGTGCTTGCCACGGCGAGGCGAAGAAGGCGTCGACCCGTTCGCGTTCGGCGTCGGCCGATTCGATGGGCTGCCAGCGCGGCGCATTGTCCTTGTCGACGATCAGCGCGCGCACGCCTTCGATGAAATCGCCCGTTTCAAAGCTGTGGCGCACCAGTCCCAGTTCCATGCGGAAGCAGTCGGCTAGATCGAGGCGGCGCCCGGCCAGCAACTGGCGCCGGGTGACGCGCATCATCAGCGGCGAGCGGGCTTGCATGGTTGTCAGCGTCTTCTGCGCCCACTCGCGATAGCGCGGATCGGTTTCCGTCGCCAGCGACTGCATGGTGGCGGCCACGCCGGGCGCGCTGAAATGCCGGTACAGCGCCGGCATGACTTCGAGCAGCGGCGGCGGCTCGGGCGCCTCCGGACTGGCGCCGAGCGCCGCGTAAATATCCGCTTGCGGCTCGCCGCTCCAGCGGATCGCGGCCAGCGTGCCCTCCAGTTCCGCCAGCGCGGCGCTCGGCGCATAGGCGTCGGCCAAGCTGCAGAACAGGGCGTCGGCGGCCGGGATCGCTTGCCCGCTGAGGCCGAGGTAAAACGCCAGCTCACGCTGCATGTGCGACAGGAAATGGCTGGCGCCGACGTCGGGCATCAGCCCGATGCCGGTTTCCGGCATCGCCAGCCTGCGTGCGCTCGGTCACCAGGCGCAGCGAGGCGCCTTGCGCCAAGCCCATGCCGCCGCCCATGACGATGCCGTCCATCAGCGCCACCACCGGCTTGGCGTAGCGGTGGATCTGGTAATCGAGCCGGTATTCGTCGACGAAGAAATCGTGGTGCAGCGTGCCGTCCTGCTGCCAGCTCCGGTACAGCGACTTGATGTCGCCGCCGGCGCAGAAAGCCTTGTCGCCGGCGCCGCGCAGCACCACCGCGCGGATACCCTCATCCGTGGCCCAGGCATCGAGGCGCGCCGCCAGCGCCCTTACCATCTGGTGCGACAGCGCATTCAATACCTTGGGGCGATTCAGCGTGACCAGTCCGACCTGGTTGATGACTTCAAACAGGATTTCGTCTTCGGGCCGGCTGGCGGTGGTCGCGTGGCTCATGGGCGTTCAAGTTAAGTCGATAAGTGGGTGGATAAACCGGATACCTGTCGGTTCCGCTTGGGGCCGCGGGAACGACAGGATTACCTGCTGGTGCGGCTACTCGGTCGGCGTCAGCCCGCGCGCGATCAGCATGCGCTGGATTTCGCTCGTGCCTTCGTAGATCTGGGTGATGCGGGCGTCGCGGTAGTGGCGCTCGACCGGGTAGTCCTCCAGGTAGCCATAGCCGCCGTGGATCTGGATCGCCTTGGAGCAGATCCACTCGGCCACCTCGGAGGCGAACAGCTTGGCCTGCGAGGCTTCCGACAGACAGGGCAGGCCGGCCGTGCGCATGCGCGCCGCGTGATGGATCAGCAGGCGCGCCGCGTTCAGGCGCGTGGCCATGTCGGCCAGCATGTTGGCGATGCTCTGGTGCTCGATGAGCGGCTTGCCGAACTGGCTGCGCTCGCCGGCATAGCGCAGCGCCGCGTCGAGTGCCGCGCGCGCGATGCCGATCGCCTGCGCGGCGATGCCGATGCGGCCGCCTTCGAGGTTGGACAGGGCGATGCGCAAGCCGGCGCCGCGCTCGCCCAGCAGGTTTGCCTCGGGAATGACGCAGTTGTCGAAGGTGATCGGACAGGTGTCGGAGGCGCGGATGCCCATCTTGTGTTCGGGCCGGCCGACCTTGAAGCCGGGGGTGTCGGTCGGCACGATGAAGGCCGAGATGCCCTTCTTGCCCAGGTCCGGATCGGTCACGGCAAACACGATCACGAGGCCGGCGCGCTGGCCGTTGGTGATGAACTGCTTGCTGCCGTTGAGCACCCATTGGCCGTCCTTCAGCTCGGCGCGGGTCTTGAGGTTGTGCGCTTCGGAGCCGGCCTGCGGCTCGGTCAGGCAGAAGGCGCCGATCATGCGGCCGGAGGCCAGCACCGGCAGCTAGCTCTGCTTCTGTTCGTCGCTGCCGAACTTCAGGATCGGGCCGCAGCCGACCGAGTTGTGCACGCTCATCAGCGTCGCGCAGGAGGCGCAGCCGGCGGCGATTTCTTCCATCGCCAGCGCGTAGGCGGTGTAGTCGGTATAGGTGCCGCCCCATTCCTCCGGCACGATCATGCCGAGCAGGCCGAGTTCGCCCATTTCGGCGACGATCTCGTCCGGCAGCTGCGCCGCCTGGTCCCAGGCGGCGGCGTTCGGCGCCAGCCGTTCGCGCGCGAAGTCGCGCGCCGTGTCGCGGATCATGCGCTGGTCGTCGGTATATAAATCGCTCATCTTGTCCTCGCAATGGTTGGCGTGCCGCTCAATCCTGAAACCGCCAGTATAAAAATGCAAGCGCCGATGATCCATGCCGGAATCGCGCAAGGCGTTTGAGCGGTTTTGCCATAGATGGCGTAACGCGGTACCCAATGCGGGTATGCAACTTCGACAAACGCCTTCGGCTAGAATCGAAACCCTCCGCTCATTTCAAGCTCAATCCCGGATGGAAAAAGGCAGCGTCGCGATCTGCTTCGTGCAGCAGGCAGTGCAGGGCGTACTGGCACGCAAGCTGGACGCCGCCCCATTGCTGCGCGGCGCCGGCATTGCGCCCGATCTGCTGGGCTTGCCGCACGCGCGGGTGTCCGCCGCCAGCTACAGCGCATTATGGCGCGCGGTGGCGCAGGCGCTGGATGACGAATTCTTCGGCCAGGATGCGCGCCGCATGAAGGTCGGCAGCTTCGCCATGCTGTGCCAGAGCGTGATCCACTGCAAGACGCTGGAGCAGGCGCTGCGGCGCGCCTTGCGCTTCTTCGACCTGATCCTGGACGATCTGGGCGCCCGGCTGGAAGTGGAAGCCAAGGTCGCCGTGCTGGGCCTGCATTCCCGCATCGAGGGCACGGCGCCGCGCATTTTTGCCCATGAAACCCTGCTGATCATGCTGCACGGACTGGCGTGCTGGCTGGTCGGGCGCCGCATCCCGGTGCTGTCGGCCGGCTTCGCCTACGCCGAACCGGCCTATAGCGAGGAATACCGCAGCATGTATTCGAGCCAGCTGCGCTTTGACGAAGCGTATACCTCGCTGCGCTTCGACGCCGCCTACCTGGCGCTGCCGCTGATCCAGGATGAACGCAGCCTGCAGGAATTCCTGCGGCTGGCGCCGGCCAACCTGGTGCTCAAGTACAAGAATAGCCAGTCGATCGCCTCGCGCATCCGGCGCCGGCTGCGCGCGCTGCCGGCGGCGCACTGGCCCGAATTCGACGCGCTGGCCGGCGAATTGCACCTGGCCGGCTCGACGTTGCGCCGGCGGCTGGAGCAGGAGGGCCAGTCGTACCAGGCGATCAAGGACCAGCTGCGGCGCGACCTCGCCATCGACTATCTGCTGCGCTCGCCGAAAAGCGTGGCCGGTATCGCGCTGGAACTCGGCTTTGCCGAACCGAGCGCGTTTTACCGTGCATTCAGGAAATGGACCGGCGCCCGTCCGGCCGAATACCGCCGGCACAAGCGTCGGGAAGAATGATGGAAAACCAGGTACTTGCCTGAAGCTGGCGTCCCCAAGGGGAGTCGAGCCCCTGTAGCTGCGGTGAAAGCGGGGCGTGTTGCGGTGCGCGGGCGCCGGCAAACACCGACAAGGAGTTAACCGGGGCAGCAAGCGAACGACAGGCGCTCGACGAAAAGGGGCGGGCAAGGAGCCGATAAGGGCTTTGTTATACTTTTTCCCAGTCGGCCTGCCGCGTTTTTCACCACGCGTTTCTTGTCCTTTCCCATTGGCGATCCATATCCAAGGGAGTATGTTGGCTAAAATACCATTTCTTGCTCGAGACTGGATGCCTGTCAGGGGAGTATATGATTCCGCGGCAAATGCCGTACACCTAGGCAGCTGGATTCGATGCGGCAGCCGAGATCGCGCATGCCTTTCCCGCATACCGCCATGCGGGCATGGACGTCAGCCGCCCTGAGCCGATGACCGCTCCCGGGCTTCCTTCCGCTTCCGTCTCGCTGACCACGCGGCTGCTGGCCGATCTGGCCGGCATGTCGCCGGCGTATTTCGGCATGGCGATGGCGACCGGCATCGTTTCGCTGGCCGCCCACCTGCTGCAATTGCCGTTTGTCGCGCACGTCCTGTTCCAGCTGAATGTCGTGATGTATGCGCTGCTGTGGCTGCTGAACGCCGCGCGGCTGGCGCGCTATCCGCGCCGCTTCCTGGCCGACCTGATCGACCATCTGCGCGGGCCGGGCTTTTTTACGATGGTGGCCGCGACCGGCGTGCTGGGCAGCCAGTATGTGGTGCTGCAGGCCGACTATCGCGCCGGGCTGGCGCTGTGGTGGCTCGCGCTGGGCTTGTGGGTCGGCCTGACCTACGCCATCTTTGCCGCCTTCACCGTCAAGCAACGCAAGCCGACGCTGGACCAGGGCATCGGCGGCGGCTGGCTGCTGGCCGTGGTGGCGACGCAATCGATCGCGGTGCTGGGCGCACTGCTGGCGCCGCATATCAACCCCGCGTACCAGCTGGAAATGAATTTCCTGGCGCTGTCGATGTGGCTGTGGGGCGGCATGCTGTACATCTGGATCATGACGCTGATTTTCTACCGCTATACCTTTTTCCGGCTGGCGGTGGGCGACTTGTCGCCGCCGTACTGGATCAATATGGGCGCGATGGCGATTTCGACCCTGGCCGGCTCGCTGCTGATCGCCAACGCCGCGGAGGCGCCGTTCCTGCATGCGCTGCTGCCGTTCCTGAAGGGGTTCACGGTGTTTTACTGGGCCGCCGGCAGCTGGTGGATTCCGATGCTGCTGGTGCTCGGCCTGTGGCGCTACGTGGTGCGGCGCTTTCCGCTGCGCTACGATCCACTGTACTGGGGCGCGGTATTCCCGCTCGGCATGTACGCCGCCTGCACCCATGAAATGGCGGCCGCCATGGGCTTCGACTTCCTCGATTTTTTGCCGAAGATTTTCCTGTATGCCGCGCTGGCGGCGTGGACGGCGGCGTTTGCCGGACTGCTGTTCGACGGCTGGCGCCGCCTGCGCCGGCCGGCTGCGTAGTGCCGCCATCCATATCGCACCCGACTCTGCAAGGAATGCCATGACTGAAATGCCTGCCCAACAACTGATCCAGCTCCTGAACACGCTGCTGGAGGCCGAGCGCGCCGGCGCCAAGACGCTGGCCGCCTTTCTCGACGACTATGCGCCGCAATCGCCGGCGTGGGAGCAATTGCGCCGGGTGCAACATGACGAGGCCGCCAATTGCAAGCTGCTGATCGACGCCATCCGCGGCGTCGGCGGCGCGCCGAGCAATGCCACCGGCGATTTTTTGGCGAAGGCGCTGGCGGTGCCGGGAGCGGCGGCGCGGCTGGCGTTCCTGAACCGGGGCCAGGCCTGGGTCGCACGCAAGATCGCCGAAGCCTTGCCGCAGATCGGCAATGCGCCGCTGCGCGAGATGCTGCAACAAATGCACGACTCGCACCTGGCGAATATCGCCGCCTGTGACGCGCTGGCCGCCGCGCGAGCCGATCCTCGGACCTGAGACTGGCGGATTATGTGGCACACTGCGGGCGGTCCCCGCGCGTGGACGGCGGATTGCCCGCTTGTCGTTTTCTGCGGATTTTCACGGGAGTTGCATATTGGGTATCAAGAATTTGGGCTACGAATGGCTGGTCGGCCTGCGCTACACGCGCGCCGGACGCCGTAGCGGCCGCAACAGTTTCATTTCATTCATTTCGCTGATTTCGATGGCCGGCATCGCGCTCGGCGTGGCGGCGCTGATCGTCGTGCTGTCGGTGATGAACGGCTTCCAGAAGGAGGTGCGCGACCGCATGCTGTCGGTGCTGGCGCATATCGAGGTGTTCGACGTCTCGGGCTCGATGCCGGACTGGCAGCTGACCGCCAAGGAGGCCTTCAACAACAAGGAAGTCAAGGGCGCCGCGCCCTATGTGATGGCGCAGGCGATGATGACGCACGGCGACACGGTGCGCGGCGTCATCATCCGCGGCGTGCTGCCGCAGGAAGAGCCGCAGGTTTCGGATGTGGCGTCGCAGGTGCGCGAAGGCAGTTTCAACGACCTGAAACCCGGCGAGTTCAATATCGTGCTCGGCGGCGAACTGGCGCGCGGCCTGCGCGTCGGCATCGGCGACAAGGTGACGCTGATCGCGGCGCAGGGCCAGGTGACGCCGGCCGGCGTGCTGCCGCGCCTGAAGCAGTTCACCGTGGTCGGCATCTTCGATGCCGGCCACTACGAATACGATTCGACGCTGGCCTTCATGCACATCGAGGACGCCGAAAAGATGTTCCGGCTCGACGCGCCGTCCGGCCTGCGGCTGCGCATCGCCGACATGCTGCAGGCGCCGCAGGTGGCGCTGGAGCTGTCGAAGACCTTGAGCGGCAACCTGCTGATCCGCGACTGGTCGCAGCAGAACCGCAACTGGTTCGCCGCGGTGAAGACCGAGAAGCGCATGATGTTCATCATCCTGACCCTGATCATCGCGGTGGCCGCCTTCAACCTGGTGTCGACGCTGGTGATGACCGTGACCGACAAGCAGGCCGACATCGCCATCCTGCGCACGCTGGGCGCCTCGCCGCGCTCGATCATGAAGATCTTCATGATCCAGGGCGCGCTGGTGGGCCTGGTCGGCACCGCGCTCGGCGTCGGGCTGGGCGTGCTGGTGGCCAGCAACGTCGACGTCATCGTGCCGTTCATCGAACGCCTGTTCGGCGTCCAGTTCCTGCCGCGCGACATCTACCTGATCAGCGCCTTGCCGTCCGATCTGCGCTGGCCGGATGTCGGCACCATCGGCTTCGTCGCCGTGGTGCTGGCCTTCCTGGCCACCTTGTATCCGAGCTGGTGGGCGGCGCGCGTGAAGCCGGCGGAGGCCCTGCGCTATGAATAAGCCCGCCATGAATGACATCGTGTTGTCCTGCCGCGACCTGGCGAAGACCTTCACCCAGGGCAGCTACTCGCTCAAGGTGCTCCAGGGCATCGACCTCGACGTCGCCGCGCGGCGAGCAGGTGGCGATCGTCGGCGCCTCCGGTTCCGGCAAATCGACCCTGCTGCACCTGCTGGGCGGGCTGGATACGCCGACGGCCGGCAGCGTCACCCTGCAGGGGCAGAGATCTGTCGCAACCTGGGCGAAAAGGCGCGCGGCGACTTGCGCAACCGGGCGCTGGGCTTCGTCTACCAGTTCCATCATCTGCTGCCGGAATTTTCGGCGCTCGACAACGTCGCCATGCCGCTCATGATCCGCCGCCTCGGCCGCCCCGAGGCGCGCGCCGCTGCGCGCGAGGTGCTGGCGCGCGTCGGCCTGGCGCAGCGCGAAATCCACGTGCCGGGCGAACTGTCCGGCGGCGAGCGCCAGCGGGTGGCGCTGGCGCGCGCGCTGGTGACGCAGCCGGCCTGCGTGCTGGCGGACGAGCCGACCGGCAACCTCGACCGCACCACGGCGCACAAGATCTTCGACCTGATGCTGGAACTGTCGCGCACGCTCGGCACCGCGTTCGTGATCGTGACCCACGATATCGAGCTGGCGCAGCGCTGCGAACGCATCCTGCAGCTTTCGGAAAACGGCTTGCAGCCCTACGCCGAATATTGAGCGTCAGGCAATGGACGATAGTGTGGACGCTCAATCCCTCTCCCCAACCCTTTCCCGTAGGGCGAGGGTGAGAATAGACATGATTCGTTGTCACGAATTATGTAGAGATCAGTAGACATGTGGATCGATACTCACTGCCACCTCGATGCGCAGGAGTTCGGCGGCGAACAGGCGCGGCTGGTCGCCGCCGCCGCGGCACAGGGCGTGTCGCGGATCGTGATGCCGGCGGTGGCGTGCTCGAATTTCGGCGCCGTGGCGACGCTGGCGGCGGCGCACCCGCATTGCGCCTATGCGCTCGGGATTCATCCGCTGTATGTGGCGCAGGCGCAGGAAAGCGATCTTGCCGCCGTGCGCGAGGCGGTGGCGCAGGCCTTGCGCGATCCGCAATTTGTTGCCATCGGCGAGATCGGCCTGGATTTTTTCGTGCCTGAACTGAAGGAGGGCGTCCTGCGCGAAAAGCAGGAATTCTTCTTTGGCGAGCAGCTGAAAATCGCCCGCGACTTCGAGCTGCCGGTGCTGCTGCACGTGCGGCGCGCCCAGGACACGGTGCTCAAGCATCTGCGCCGCATCCGCGTACGCGGCGGCATCGCCCATGCGTTCAACGGCAGCCTCCAGCAGGCGCAACGCTTCATCGAACTCGGCTTCAAGCTCGGCTTCGGCGGCGCCATGACGTTTCCACGCGCGCTGCAGATCCGCCGGCTGGCGGCCCAGCTGCCGCTCGATGCGCTGGTGCTGGAAACCGACGCGCCCGACATGGCGCCGGCCTGGCTGCATCCGGCAAGCAACACTCCGGACCAGATTCCGCGCATCGGCCAGGAACTGGCGGCCTTGACCGGCATGCCGGCTGATCTGCTGGCGGCACGCACTTCGGCCAACGCACGGGCCGTCCTGCCGCGACTGGCACAGCCCACCTAGACGCCGCATGCGCAGCGCCATCATCGGTTTCGTTGTTGGTGTTTTCTGGCTGCAAAATCAGGCGGCATTGCCCACACCGTTCTGGCTGGCAATGATCTTCGCCGTCGCGCTGTTGTTCGGCGCATCCGGCTGCCTCGCGCCACGCAAACCAGTCAGGATCCTGCTGTTCGCCAGCTGCGGCGTTGTGCTCGGCTTTGCCTGGGCGGCGCTGCTCGCGCAGCACGCTCTGTCCGAACAGCTGCCCACCGCCTGGGAAGGGCGCGACGTCACCGTCATCGGCACCGTCGACAGCCTGCCGCAGCGCTCGGAGCAGGGCGTGCGCTTCAATTTCGCGGTGGAGCGGGTGCTGCCGCAGGACGGCGTGATGCCGCCCGTGCCGTCGCGGCTGGCGCTGGCCTGGTATGCCGGATTCGCCGGCGATGCCGACCGTGCCGAGCGTCTGCTCGAACCCGGCGAGCGCTGGCAATTGACGGTGCGCCTGCAGCGCCCGCACGGCAACGCCAATCCCTATGGCTTCGATTATGAAGTGTGGCTGCTGGAACAGGGCCTGCGCGCCACTGGCTATGTGCGGCCGGAGCGCGCCGACGCGCCGCAAAACCGGCGGCTGGACGCCTTCGTCTGGAGTTTCGGCAATGTGGTCGAGGCCTGCCGTGGCTGGCTGCGCGCGCGGATTTTTGCCGCCTTGCCGGACAAGGAATATGCCGGCGTGATCGTGGCGCTGGTGGTCGGCGACCAGCGCGCGGTCAGCCAGTCGGACTGGAAGGTGTTCAACCGCACAGGGATTTCGCATTTGATATCAATCTCAGGATTGCATATCACGATGATCGCGGGCCTGTTTGCCAGTCTGGTGTTCTGGCTGTGGCGGCATTCGTTTTTTACCGGGGCGCAATTGCCGCTGCGCCTGCCGGCGCAAAAGGCGGCGGCATTGGCGGGCGCCGGCATTGCCTTGCTGTACGTGCTGCTGGCCGGTTTCGGCGTGCCGGCGCAAAGGACGCTGTACATGCTGTCGGTGGTGGCGGCGGCGCTCTGGGCCGGCCGCATCACCAGTGTTTCGCACGTGCTGTGCCTGGCGCTGGCGGTGGTGCTGGTGCTCGATCCGTGGGCGGTGCTGTGGCCCGGCTTCTGGCTGTCGTTCGGCGCCGTCGGCCTCATCCTGTACACCACGGTCGGACGTGCGCCGCACCTGGCCGATGGCGTGGCGCCGCTGTCCGGCTGGCGTGCCGCGCTGGTCTCCGCGGCGCACACGCAATATGCGATCACGCTGGGGCTGGTGCCGCTGACGGTCTTGCTGTTTTCCCAGATCTCGCTGGTCAGTCCGCTGGCGAATGCGGTCGCGATTCCGCTGGTCAGCCTGCTGGTGACGCCGCTGGCCCTGGTCGGCAGCGTCTTGCCGATGCCGCTGGCGGCGTGGGTGCTGGGCGCCGCGCATGCGCTGACGGCAGTGGCTGGCGCTTGCGCTCGGCTGGCTGAACGCGCTGCCGCTGGCGGTCTGGGGCGCGCCGACGCCGGCACCCTGGATCTTCCTGCTGGCGCTGACCGGCACCGTCTGGCTGCTGGCGCCGCGCGGCTGGCCGGTGCGCTGGCTCGGCCTGGCGGGCTGGCTGCCGCTGCTGCTGAATGCGCCGACGCATCCCGCGCCGGGCCAGATGTGGGTCACCGCCTTCGACGTCGGCCAGGGCATGGCCTTGCTGGTGGAAACCGAGAAGCACCGGCTGCTGTACGACACCGGGCCATACTATTCGCCGGCCTCGAACGGCGGCAACCGGGTCATCCTGCCGTATCTGAAAGCGCGCGGCATCCACGCGCTGGACGCGGTGATCGTTACCCACAACGACAACGACCACTCGGGCGGCGCGCTGGCTATCTTCGACGAGGTCAAGGTAGGCTGGGTGGCTTCGTCGCTGGCGCCGGCCAGCCCGATCGTGCAGGCGGCACCCAATCACCGGCGCTGCGTGGCCGGGCAGAGCTGGCGCTGGGATGCGGTGCATTTCGAGATGCTGCACCCGACCCCGGCCGACTATGCCAACGACAAGGCCAAGCCGAACGCGCTCGGCTGCACCCTGAAGATCACGCTGGATGGGGCGGCGGGCAAGCAGGCGATCCTGCTGCCGGCCGACATCGGCGTGCAACAGGAAGCGCGGCTGCTGGCGGACGATCCCGAGCGCCTGCGCGCCACGGTGCTGCTGGCGCCGCACCACGGCAGCGGCACGTCGTCGAGCGAGGCCTTCCTGCGCGCGGTGCAGCCGCAGCTGGCGCTGTTCCAGGTCGGCTACCGCAACCGCTTCCGCCATCCGAAGCTGGAAGTGTTCGAGCGCTACGGCGATCTCGGCATCCGCCGCTTGCGCAACGACGAGGCGGGCGCAATCACATTACAATTCGGCACTTCCTTTCAATTTTCCGAATATCGCAGCGAGCATGCCCGCTACTGGCATGGGCGCTGACAATGAACGCCATGTCGCAAACGATTCTGCATTTCGTGCACGCCAACAGTTTTCCGGCCGGTACCTACCGCGTGTTTTTCGATCATTTGCGCCCGTACTACGATGTGCGGGCGCTGGATATGCATGCGCACAACGCCCGCTATCCGGTGCGCGACGGCTGGCATGAGCTGATGCTGGAGCTGATCGATGAACTGCAGACGAAGTACCGGGAGCCGGTGATTCTGGTCGGCCATTCGTTCGGCGGCATGCTCAGCCTGATGGTGGCCAAGGCGCGGCCGGACCTGGTGCGCTGCCGTGGTGCTGCTCGATTCGCCGGTGGTGGCGGCTGGCGCGCGCAGCTGCTGCGCTTTGCGAAGGCGGCCGGGATCGACAAGAAATTCTCGCCGGCGCGCTTTTCCGAAAGGCGCCGCAATTTCTGGCCCGACGCCGCAAGCGCCTATCAGCACTATGCCGCCAAGCCGATGTTCGCGATCTGGCCGCCCGAGGTGCTGCGCGACTATGTCGAAGCCGGCCTGGAGCCGCATGCCGACGGCGTGACCTTGCGCTTCACGCGGGAAACTGAAACCGCCGTCTATAGCAGTTTGCCGCACCATCTCGGCGCCCTGGTGCGGCGCGGCTTTCCGGTGCCGGTAGGCTTCATCGGCGGCAGCGATTCGGTCGAATGCCGGCAGGCCGGTCTGGCCGCCACTCGACGCCTGGTCGGACGGCATTTCCAGCTGCTGCCGGGCGGCCACCTGTTTCCGATGGAATCGCCGGCCGCGACGGCGCAAGCGGTGCACAAGATGATCCACTCCCTACTGCCTTCCTGACCATGCGCATTTCCATTTCCCTATTGCTGGCCGCCGCTTCCCTGGCGGCGACAGTGGCGGCGCACGCCGATACCTCGTCCACCCTCTGGCAGGATCTGCAGAATGCGCGCCAGAACGGGCGCACCACGCATGTGCTGGAAATCGACAACGACAGCCTGCTGTTCCGCAAGCGCGACGGTTTTTACACCAGCGGCGCGCGCTACAGCCAGCAAACCGGCGTGCGCGCGGGCGATCGGCTGGATAGCTTCGGCTGGCGCATCGGCCAGGAAATCTACACGGCGTCCGACATCAAGCTGCCGCCGGCGGCGATCAGCCCGCGCGACCATCCGTACGCCGGCTGGCTGTACGGCGGCGTGTTCCGCGCTACCCATTTTGCCGACGGCAGCCATCTGCGCTATGGCCTGGATCTCGGCTGCCTCGGTCCCTGCGCCGGCGGCGAGTGGGTGCAGGAGCGCCTGCATCGAATCATCGACCAGCCGCAGCCGCAAGGTTGGAGCACGCAGGTCAAAAACGAGCTGGGCGCGGTGCTGTACGCCGACTATGCGCCGGTGCGCTGGCGCCTGCATTCCTGGGCTGACCTGACGCCCAGCATCCACGGCCGCTTCGGCAATATCTTCACCGATGCCGGCGCCGGCCTGCTGCTGCGCGCCGGGCGGCTGAACTTGCTGCCCGACGAATCGACGCTGCACGGCTTCGTGCGGCTCGATGCGCGCGCGGTCGGCTACAACGCGACTTTGCAGGGCGGCTATTTTTCCAGCGGCAATCCGCATACGGTGGCACCCAAACGGCTGGTCGGCGAAGCCGAGATCGGTGTGGCGTGGAACCAGGCGCCGTTCGCGCTGAGCGCTTCGATCGTGCGCCGCAGTACGGAAATCCGCGAATTGTCGAACGCCGCCGCGGCCGAAAATTTCGCCCGCCTGCTGTTTTCCTATACGCCGCGCTGAAGGCACGGGGCGGTGGGGCGCCGTGCCGTTGCACGCCGCCCAAGCTGCCCCAAATCGGCCGGGCCACGCGCCGGAGCCGCCCCGCCTTGGGGTATAATTCGAATTTCCCGCACGTGCCGTTCGGCACCATTCGCAATGACCAAGTTTGTATTCGTCACCGGCGGCGTCGTGTCTTCCCTGGGCAAGGGGATCGCCGCCGCTTCCCTCGCCGCGATCCTCGAATCGCGCGGCCTCAAAGTCACCATGCTCAAGCTCGACCCGTACATCAACGTCGATCCGGGCACGATGAGCCCGTTCCAGCACGGTGAAGTGTTCGTCACCGACGACGGCGCCGAGACCGATCTCGACCTCGGCCACTACGAGCGCTTCATCAGCGCCCGCATGAAGAAGGTGAACAACTTCACCACCGGCCAGATCTACGAATCCGTGATCCGCAAGGAGCGCCGCGGCGAGTATCTGGGCAAGACCGTGCAGGTGATTCCGCATATCACCAATGAGATCCAGGATTACATCCATCGCGGCGCCGAAGGCTTCGATGTCGCGCATCGTCGAGATCGGCGGCACCGTCGGCGACATCGAATCGCTGCCCTTCCTCGAAGCGGCGCGCCAGCTGAGCCTGCGCGCCGGCCGCAACACCGCCGCCTTCGTCCACCTGACCCTGGTGCCGTACATCGCCTCCGCCGGCGAACTGAAGACCAAGCCGACCCAGCACAGCGTGCAGAAGCTGCGCGAGATCGGCATTTCGCCGGATGCGCTGCTGTGCCGCGCCGACCGCCGCATTCCGGACGACGAGCGCGCCAAGATTTCGCTGTTCTCCAACGTCGCAGGAAGAGGCCGTGATTTCGGTGTGGGACGTCGACACCATCTACAAGATTCCGCAGATGCTGCACGACCAGGGCCTGGACGCGATCGTCTGCGACAAGCTCGGCATCGACGCCGCAGCCGGCCGACCTGTCGATGTGGAACAAGCTGATCCATTCGCTGGAGAATCCGAAGACACGAAGTCACCATCGGCATGGTCGGCAAGTACGTCGACCTGACCGAATCCTACAAGTCGCTGACCGAAGCGCTGCGCCACGCCGGCATCCACACCGAGAGCCGCGTCAATATCGAATACATCGATTCGGAAGAAATCGAAGCGCAGCGGCATCGCGCCGCCTGGCCAAGTACGACGCGATCCTGGTGCCGGGCGGCTTCGGCAAGCGCGGCGTCGAAGGCAAGATCGCGGCGGCCCGCTTTGCCCGCGAAAACAAGATTCCCTACCTCGGCATCTGCCTCGGCATGCAGGTGGCGCTGATCGAGTACGCGCGCCACATGGCCGGCCTGACCAACGCCAACTCGACCGAGTTCGATCCGGACGACCGAGCAGCCGGTGGTGGCGCTGATCAACGAATGGCAAAACCACGACGGCAAGGTCGAGCAGCGCGACGCCAATTCCGATCTCGGCGGCACCATGCGCCTGGGCGCCCAGACCTGCGCCGTCAAGCCGGGCACGCTGGCCGCCGAAATCTACGGCAGCGTCGGTGACCGAGCGCCATCGCCATCGCTACGAGGCGAACAACCATTACCTGCCGCGCGTCGAAGCAGGCCGGCCTGGTGGTCTCGGCGCGCACGCCGACCGAAGACCTGTGCGAAATCATGGAACTGCCGCGCAGCGGCGAGCATGCGCACCCGTGGTATCATGGGCGTGCAATACCATCCCGAATTCAAATCGACGCCGCGCGACGGCCATCCGCTGTTCATCTCGTTCATCAAGGCGGCGCTGGCGCACAAGCAGGCGCAGCGCCGAAAAGGAAGCTGGCATGAAGCTGTGCGGCTTCGAAGTCGGCCTCGACCAGCCGTTCTTCCTGATCGCCGGCCCCTGCGTGATCGAATCGCGCCAGATGGCGCTCGACACCGCCGGCCGCGCTGAAGGAAATCACCGGCAGCGCTGGGCATCCCGTTCATCTACAAGTCCTCGTTCGACAAGGCCAACCGCTCGTCCGGCACCTCGTTTCGCGGCCTCGGCATGGACAAGGGCCTGGAGATCCTGGCCGACGTCAAACAGCAGATCGGCGTGCCGGTGCTGACCGACGTCCACGACGATCGACGAAATCACGCCGGTGGCGGCGGTGGTCGACGTGCTGCAGACGCCGGCCTTCCTGTGCCGCCAGACCGATTTCATCCACGCCTGCGCGCAGTCCGGCAAGCCGGTCAACATCAAGAAGGGCCAGTTCCTGGCGCCGCACGACATGAAGAACGTGATCGACAAGGCGCGCGCGGCGGCGCGCGAGGCCGGCCTGCCGAACGACAACTTCATGGCCTGCGAGCGCGGCGCTTCGTTCGGCTACAACAACCTGGTGTCCGACATGCGCTCGCTGGCGATCATGCGCGAGACCGGCTGCCCGGTGGTGTTCGACGCCACCCACTCGGTGCAGCTGCCGGGCGGGCAGGGCACGTCGTCGGGCGGCCAGCGCGAATTCGTGCCGGTGCTGGCGCGCGCCGCGGTCGCGGTCGGCATCGCCGGCCTGTTCATGGAAACCCATCCGAACCCGGCCGAGGCGATGTCGGACGGCCCGAACGCGGTGCCGCTGGCACGCATGAAGGAATTGCTGTCGACGCTGCTGACGCTGGACCGCGCGGTCAAGCAGCGGCGCTCCTGGAAAACGATTTTTCGTAATTTTTCGTAATTGACGCAGGCGTCGCGGCCGTGTGGCCGCCACGCCCTCTGATTCTTGATTTGGGAGACTTTGCATGAGTGCTATCGTTGACATCATCGGCCGCGAAATCATCGATTCGCGCGGCAATCCGACCGTCGAATGCGACGTGCTGCTGGAATCCGGCGTCATGGGCCGCGCCGCGGTGCCGTCCGGCGCCTCGACCGGCTCGCGCGAAGCGATCGAACTGCGCGACGGCGACAAGAGCCGCTATTTCGGCAAGGGCGTGCTGCAAGGCCTGCGAGAACATCAACACCGAAATCTCGCGAAGCGATCATGGGCCTGGACGCCAACGAACAGGCCTTCCTCGACCGCACCCTGATCGACCTCGACGGCACCGACAACAAGGCGCGCCTGGGCGCCAACGCCATGCTGGCGGTGTCGATGGCGGTGGCCAAGGCCGCCGCCGAAGAATCCGGCCTGCCGCTGTACCGCTACTTCGGCGGCTCGGGCGCGATGCAGATGCCGGTGCCGATGATGAACGTGATCAACGGCGGCGCGCACGCCGACAACAACCTGGACATCCAGGAATTCATGATCATCCCGGTCGGCGCGCCCAGTCTTCAGGGAAGCGATCCGCTACGGCGCCGAAGTGTTCCATACGCTGAAGAAAATCCTGCACGACAAGGGCCTGACCACCGCGGTCGGCGACGAAGGCGGTTTCGCGCCGTCGGTGGCCAACCATGAAGAAGCGATCAAGCTGATCCTGCAGGCGATCGAGCAGGCCGGCTACGAGCCGGGCACGCAGATCGCGCTCGGCCTGGACTGCGCCGCCTCCGAGTTCTACAAGGACGGCAAGTACCACCTGGACGGCGAAGGCCTGACGCTGTCCGCGGCCGAGTTCACCAACCTGCTGGCGACCTGGTGCGACAAGTACCCGATCATCTCGATCGAAGACGGCATGGCCGAAAACGACTGGGACGGCTGGGCCATCCTGACCGACGCCCTGGGCAAGAAGGTCCAGCTGGTGGGCGACGACCTGTTCGTCACCAACACCAAGATCCTGAAGCGAAGGCATCCAGAAGAACATCGCCAACTCGATCCTGATCAAGATCAACCAGATCGGCACCCTGACCGAGACCTTCGCCGCCATCGAAATGGCCAAGCGCGCCGGCTACACCGCGGTGATCTCGCACCGTTCGGGCGAGACCGAGGATTCGACCATTGCCGACATCGCGGTCGGCACTGAACGCCCTGCAGATCAAGACCGGCTCGATGTCGCGTTCGGACCGCATGGCCAAGTACAACCAGCTGCTGCGCATCGAGGAAGACCTGGGCGACATCGCCAGCTATCCCGGCCGCGACGCGTTCTACAACCTGAAATAGACGTCCAGGGCATTCGCGTCTTGCCGGGCCCGCGACCTGAAGCCAACCGATGCGCCTGATCATGCTTAGCCTCGTGGCGCTGCTGCTGCTGATCCAGTATCCGCTGTGGCTGGGGAAGGGCGGCTGGCTGCGCGGTCTGGGACCTGGACCAGCAGGTCGTCGCCGCCCGCAAGAAAAACGACGAGCTGAAGGCGCGCAACGCCAAGCTCGATTCCGAAGTGCAGCGACCTGAAGGACGGCACCGGCGCCGTCGAGGAGCGCGCGCGCTACGAGCTGGGCATGATCAAGCAGGACGAGATCTTCGTGCGGGTGCTGCCGCCGGGTTCGGCGCCGCCGCCGGCCGCGCCGCCGCCTGCGGCCGAGGCCGGCCGGCGCCCCTGACCGGCAGCGCATGAATCAAAGCTTCCCGCTGTTCGGTTTCAGCGCCACCCTGCTGGAAATCGTCTCCTTCCTGCTGGCCATCACGACGGTCTGGCTCAATATCCGGCAGCGGCACTGGGCCTGGCTGTTCGCGATCCTGTCCTCGGCCACCTACGGCGCGGTATTCATCGAGGCACGGCTGTACGGCGACGCCGGTCTGCAACTGGTGTTCATCGCCGTTTCGATCTGGGGCTGGTACCAGTGGCTGTACGGCGGCGCCGGTCATCATGAGCTGCAGGTGTCCAGCCTGAGCCGGCGTGGGCGCTGGCTGTGCGCGCTGGCCTGGCTGGCGGCATTCGTGCTGCTGTCGTCCTTCCTGCGCCGCTATACCGATACCGACGTGCCGCATATGGACGGCTTCTTGACCGCCGGTAGCCTGGTCGGCCAGTTTCTGCTGTCGCGCAAGAAGCTGGAAAACTGGCACGTCTGGATCGCGGTCGACGTGCTGTACATCGGCCTCTACATTTACAAGGACCTGATGCTGACGGCGCTGCTGTATGCGCTGTTCGTCGTGATGGCCGCAATAGGACTACGGGCATGGCGCAAATCCCAAGGCCGCAACGAACTGCAGCCCGCGTAGCGATCCTGGGCGGCGAATCGTCGGGCAAGACCACGCTGGCGGCGGCGCTGGCGGCGCACTACGGTGCGCCATGGGTGCCGGAATACCTGCGCGAATTCACCGAAAGCCGCGGCCGGCCGCCGCTCGAACACGAGCAGATCGGCGTCGCCCGCATGCAGGTCGAGCGCGAACGGCAGGCCTGGCCGCGAGCGCGCAATTTCCTGTTTTGCGACACCACGCCGCTGATGATCGCGGTCTACAGCGAGTTCTGCTTCGGTGGCGTCGATGCCGAACTGGCGCGGCTGGTGCGCGATCACGCCTATGACTTCACCATCGTCACCGCGCCCGACATCGCTTGGGTGGCGGACGGCCTGCAGCGCGAATCGGACGAAGTGCGGCAGGCGATCCACCGTGCGGTGCTGGTGCGGCTGCAGGCGGCCGGCACGCCGTTCCTGCTGGCCAGCGGCAGCCTGGAGAACCGGGTGCGGCAAGCCGTGGCCTACCTGGAAAATTCCGCGCTGACTTAGGACGATGCGCAACCAACCCCGCTCCCGGCAGCCACCTAGGAATCCTGGCCGGCGCCGTTGCCGCTTTCCCAGCCGCCGCCCAGCGACTTGTAGAGGGTGACGGCCGCGGTATAGCGTGCCAGTTCGGCCTGGACCCGGCTGTCCTCGGCCTGCAGCTGGGTGCGCTGGCTGTCGAGCAGCGTCAACAGGTCTGCCGAACCCGCCTGGTACTTCACATTGGCGATCCGGTACGCTTCCCGCGCTTCGCTGGCGGCCTGGGCCAGCAGGTCTTGGCGGGCGGCGCTGGCGGCGATCGCGCCCAGCCCATCCTGCACTTCCTTCAGGCCGGTCAGCACGCTTTGCAGATAAGCCTGGACCAGCTCCGCCTCGCGCGCTTGCGACTGCTGCACCTGGCCGCGCAAGCGGCCGCCGTCGAAAATCGATTGTGTGAGCGACACCGCCAGCGACGACACCAGGCTGGAGCCCGAACTGAGCACGCCGGCCGCCGCGCTGCCCGCCGACAGCGTGATGTTGGGATACAACGCGGCGCGGGCGGCGCCGAGGTCGGCGTTGGCCGCGGCCAGCAGCGCTTCCGTCCTGGCGATGTCGGGGCGCCGCTCCAGCAGCGCCGCCGGCTGATAGGCGGCGACTTCGGGAAGGCGCAAGCCGGCCAGCGATTCGCTCCGCACCGAGAAATCTTGCGGCGCCTGTCCCAGCAGCACCGCCAAGGCGGTTTGCGTAGTGCGCAAGTCCTGTTCCAGGGCGGGGATCTGGGCCTCGATGTTCAGCACCGAGGTGCGCTGCTGCGACACTTCCAGGCCGCTGTTGGCACCCTTGTCATAACGCGTTTCGACCAGCGCCAGCACCTTGCGCGCGGCTTCCAGGTTCTTGCGGGCGATTGCCAGCCGGTCCTTCAGCGCCAGGATCTGGAAGTAGTTCGAGGCGACGTCCGCCTGCAGGACCAGTGCCACCGCGTCGCGCTCGTAGATGGTCGAATTCAGACGCGCCGCGGCGGCGTCGGAACGGGCGGCATGGGCGCCCCACAGGTCGAGCTCGTAAGACACGCTGGCCGCGACCTGGCTGCTGGAATTGCCGCCCTGACCGGCCGAGCTCTTGCCGGCGCTGGCCGACAGGTTCACCGACGGCAGCCGGCCGGCGCCGGCGATGCCGGCCGCCGCGCGCGATTGCTCGATGCGGCTCAGCGCCGCCGCCAGGTCGTGATTGGCGGCCAGCGCCTGCGCCATCAAGGCGTCCAGCTCGCCGTTGCCGAACTGCCGCCACCAGTCGCTGCGGATCTGCGCATCGGCGCCCGGATTGACAGCGCCGGCGGCGCCGTCCCATTGTGCCGGCAGCGCCAGCTCGGGCCGCTGGTAGGGGGCGGTCATGGCGCATCCGGCCAGAGTGGAAAGCAGTGCCACCGCCAGCAGGCTGGATTTGAGGAGTTGTTTCATATTCGTGTTTTCCTATTCCGAAGTCAGGGCAACCACCGGGTCCAGGTTGGCCGCCTTGCGCGCCGGCAGGTAGCCGAACAGCAGGCCGGTGGCAAAAGCCGAGAAAAACGCCAGCAGCGCCGGCGCCGCGGTAAACACCACCTTCATGCCGAAGGCCTGCGCCACCAGGCCGGCGACGAAGCCGCCGGCGACGCCGATCAGGCCGCCGATGCCGCACACCACCAGCGCCTCGGTATTGAATTGCAGCAGGATGTTGCCGGTGCGGGCGCCGGTCGCCATCCGCACGCCGATTTCGCGGGTGCGCTCGGTTACCGTCACCAGCATGATGTTCATCACGCCGATGCCGCCGACCAGCAGCGATATGGCGGCGACCGAAGCCAGCAGCACGGTCAACGTGTTCTGGGTTTCGGTCGCGGTTTCCAGCAGCGACGAAGTGCTGCGCACCTGGAAATCCTGCGTCCCATGGCGCTGCTTGAGCAGCGTTTCGACCGCGCCCTGGACCGCGCCGATCTGTTGGGTGTCCGCCACTTTGACGTTGATCGAGTTCAGGTATTGCTTGCCGAACAGCCGCATGTAACCGGTCGACAAGGGCACCAGCGCGATGTTGTCCATGTCGGAGCCGAAGGCGTTGGCGCCTTTGCCCGCCAGTACGCCGACCACTTCGAACGGCACGTTCTTCACCAGCACATAGCGGCCGATCGGATCGTCGCCGCCCGGGAACAGGCTGGCGGCCACGGTCTGGCCGAGCACGATCACCGGCGCATACGCCTGCACGTCGGCCTCCCTGATGAAGCTGCCGCTTGCCATTTGCCAGTTCTGGATGGCGGCGTAGCCGGGCCAGACGCCGGTGATATTGGTCTGATAGTCGAGGCTGCCGTAGCGCACGGTGGCGCGCATGCTGCGCTCGGGCGAGACCACGCTCAGGTTCGGGATCTCCTTCAGCGCGTCGGCGTCGGCCGTCACCAGCGTGGCGAGGTCGCCGCTGGGACGGGTGCCGGGCGCGCCCGGAAACACCAGCAGCAGGTTGCTGCCCATCGCTTCGATGCGGTCGATCACCTGCTGCTTGCTGCCGTTGCCGATCGCCAGCATCGCCACCACGGCGGCGACGCCGATCACGACGCCGAGCAGGGTCAGCGCGCTGCGAAACAGGTTGCCGCGCAGCGAGCGCAACGCCATCTTGACCGCTTCCGCCAAGTCGGGCAGCCAGGCACTGTTGCGGCCGGCCTGGGGCGGCCGGATGGCGCGCCGTTCGCCGTCCGCGTTGCCGGAATCGCTGACGATGCGGCCGTCGGCGATGTGGATCACGCGTTTCGCGTGCTGCATCACCTTGGCGTCGTGCGTGATCAGCACGATGGTGTGGCCGTCGGCGTGCAGTTGCTTGAGCAGGGCCAGCACTTCCTCGCCGCTGCGGCTGTCGAGGGCGCCGGTCGGCTCGTCGGCCAGGATCACTTCGGCGCCGTTCATCAGCGCGCGCGCAATCGAGACCCGTTGCTGCTGGCCGCCCGAGAGCTGGTTGGGCCGATGGCCGGCGCGCTCGGCCAGGCCCAGCTTGGCCAGCAGGGCATGCGCGCGTTCGCTGCGTGCGCGCTTCGGGCTGCCGGCATAGATCGCCGGCAGCTCGACGTTTTCCGCCGCCGTGACCGAGGCCAGCAGGTTGTAGCGCTGGAACACGAAGCCGAACATGTCGCGCCGCAGTGTCGCCAGCTGGTCCTTGTCCAGGCTGGAAATGTCCTGGCCGGCGACCCGGTAGCTGCCTTGCGATGGCCGGTCCAGGCAGCCGATGATGTTCATCAGCGTCGATTTGCCGGAACCGGACTGGCCCATGATGGCGACGAATTCGCCGGCATGGATCTGCAGCGTGACCTGGTCCAGCGCATGTACAGTGGCGTCGCCGCTGGTATAGATTTTGGAGACGCCGGCCAGTTCCAGGATCGGCACCGCGCGCTCGTCCGTCTGCCGGCTCATAAGCGTGCTCCCATGCCCGAGCGGCCGCCTCGGGGCGCGGGGCCGGCGGCCGGGGCCTTGGACGGTTCGGCCTGCGGCACGACCACCTTGTCGCCGGGCGCCAGTCCGGAAGCGACCTCGGCCACGGTGCGGCTGGAAACGCCGAGCTTGACGCGGCGCTTTTCGATGGCTTCGCCGACCGCCACGCGCGCGGTCCAGGTCTCCGCCTCGCGGGCCGGCTGCAAGGCCGCCAGCGGCACCAGCGGCACGCCCTGGGCCTGGTCCAGCACGAAAAATACCTGCACCGTCATTTGCGACATCAGCTTCTGTTCGCGATTGTCGACGTCGACCAGCACGTTGTAGAGCACGACGTCGTTGACCGTCTCCGGCGTCGGCATCACCTGGCGCACCACACCGTCCCAGCGCTTGCCGCTATCGCCCAGCGTGGAGAAATAGGCCGGCATGCCGGGCCGGATCCGGGACACGTCGGCTTCCGCCACCTGCGCCCACACCGTCATGGTCTCCAGATTGGCGATCTGCACCACGACCGGCGCCGCCTGGTTGGCGTTGACGGTCTGGCCCTGCAGCGAGGTCTGGGACACCACGGTGCCGCTCATCGGCGCGTAGATCTTGGTGTAGCCGAGATTGGCCTGATCGCCTTCCAGCGTCGCCTGCGCAGCCTTGATCTGGGCCTGCGTCGCCGCCACCCTGGCGCCGGCCACCTTCAGCGCGGATTGATTGGTTTCCAGGCTTTCCTGGCTGGCGGCCTTTTCGTTGAACAGTTCCTGGCTGCGCGCCGCCTGCCGGGTCGCCAGCTCCAGCTCGGCCTTTTGCTGCACCAGCTGAGCGCGCAGGTTCTCCAGGTTGGCCTGGCCGGTGCGGATCCTGGTCTCGTACACGGTGGCGTCGATTTCGGCAATCGGGTCGCCTTTGGCGACGCGGTCGCCGATCTGCACATGCACTTTCTTCAACTGCCCCGATACCTGGGTGCCGACGTCGACGTAATCCTTGGGTTTGAGCTTGCCCAGCGAAGTGACGGTCTTTTCGACATCGCCGAGCGCGACCGTCACGGTGGCCATCGGCGCCTGTTTTTTCTGATTCAGATACTTGCCGGCGGCGGCGCCGCAGCCGACCAGCACGCCGACAGGCGAGCAGCGATACGAGCAGTTTCCGTTTGGGCCATGTGCGGAGCGAGGATTGAAGATTCGATAATCTGGGCATCAGGCTTTCCTTCCAAAGAAGACGGTTGGCGACACCAAAATCCGTCCGGTGCTTTGCGATGAAAGGATGATGCGCGGCAAATAAGGAGAAAATTTGAAGATTCGAAAGAGCGCGGTTCATGCCGAAATGCGCGCCCTATAATGGGCCGTCGCTGATTACCGAAACGGCAAGGCATGATGAGAGTCGGCATTACATCGAAACTGTTCCTGGCAATTCTGCTCACGTGCGCGATTGTCGCGATCGCGATGGCGATCGCCATGCGCTACAGCTTCAACCAGGGCTTTCTCGGCTATCTGAACGAGCAGGAAGAGCAGCGCGTCGAAACGCTGCGTCCCACTCTGGCCAGCGCTTACGAGGAACATGGCAGCTGGGATTTTTTGCGCAACAATCCGCGCCGCTGGTTCTCGCTGACCCGGCCGCCCGGCATGGCGGCACCGGCGGAAGACAAAGGCAATCCGGGCGAAGCGCGTGCCCGTTTCACGCCGCCGGAATCCGATCTGACCGGCCTCAATCTGCGCATTTCCCTGCTCGACGATCAACGCAAACTGGTGATCGGCAATCCGGCGGCGGGCGACGGCGCCATGCTGAAATCGGTGGACGTCGACGGCGCGACGGTCGGCTGGATCGCGCTGTTGCCGTTTCAGCAGGTCAGCGCCGGCGCCGCCTCGAGTTTCCAGGAACAGCAGATGAAAGCCAGCTGGATCATCGGCGGCAGCGCCACCCTGCTGGCGGCGCTGGTGGCCTGGCTGCTGGCGCAGATGTTCCTGGCGCCGGTCAAGCGCATCGCCGCCTCGACCCACCGGCTGGCGATCGGCGACTATGGTCATCGGGTTGCGGTGTCGTCGAGCGACGAGCTGGGCCGGCTGGCGCAGGACTTCAACCAGCTGGCGCTGACGCTGGAAAAGAACGAACGGCTGCGGCGCGCCTTCATGGCCGACGTCTCGCACGAACTGCGCACGCCGCTGTCGGTACTGAAAGGGGAGCTGGAGGCGATGGAGGACGGCGTGCGGCCGACCTCGGCCGACGGCATCCAATCGCTGCAGGCTGAAGTGGCGACGCTCGGCAAGCTGGTGGACGACCTGCATGAGCTGGCGCTGTCCGACGTCGGCGCGCTGACCTACCGCAAAAGCCGGATCGAGATCGTGGAACTGCTGCGGCAGAGCTGCGCCGCCTTCGAAGAGCGCTTTGCGGCGCGCGCGATCGGCCTGCAGATCCAGGCGGC
This sequence comes from uncultured beta proteobacterium, assembly GCA_963706525.1. Taxonomy (GTDB): domain Bacteria; phylum Pseudomonadota; class Gammaproteobacteria; order Burkholderiales; family Burkholderiaceae_D; genus DATJCV01. The sequence goes on from CAVPMM010000001.1 coordinate 416,788, forward strand.
CCAGGCGCAGACGGCTTACTGCCATGCCGACCCGGACCGGCTGCGCCAGCTGTTCAAGAACATTCTCGAAAACACCCTGCGCTACACCGACAGCGGCGGCCGGCTGGTGATCGCCGTCACGAAAAACCGGCGCGCGGTGACGCTGGATTTCCAGGACAGCAAACCGGGCGTGGCGCCGGACATCCTGCCGCACCTGTTCGAACGCTTTTACCGGGTCGAAAGCTCGCGCAGCCGCGCCACCGGCGGCTCCGGCCTCGGCCTGGCCATCAGCCGCAATATCGTCGAGGCGCACCAGGGCAGCATCGTCGCGCAGGCTTCGGTGCTCGGCGGCCTGCGTCTGGTGGTGACGCTGCCGCTGGCAGGAGGCGCCGCATGAGCGCCCCGGCCGAAAACGCCCGCATCCTGATCGTCGAGGACGAGCCCAAGCTGGCCGCCTTGCTGGCCGATTATCTGCACAAGGCCGGCTACCGGACTACCCATATCGCCGATGGCGCCGAAGTGGTGGCGGCCGTGCGCCAGGCGATGCCCGATTTGATCCTGCTGGACCTGATGCTGCCGGGGCGCAACGGCATCGAGATCTGCACCGAGCTGCGCGGCTTCAGCGAGGTGCCGATCGTGATGGTGACGGCCAAGGTGGAAGAGATCGACCGCCTGCTGGGGCTGCAGGTCGGCGCCGACGACTATATCTGCAAGCCGTTCAGCCCGCGCGAAGTGGTGGCGCGGGTGCATGCCGTGTTGCGCCGTGCCGGCTACGGCAGGGAAGAAACCACGGCGGCACCCGACCTGGTGATCGACGAGGCGCGGCATAGCGTCAGTTTCAACGGCGTCGCGCTGGACCTGACGCCGGTCGAATTCCGCCTGCTGAATACGCTCTACAGCGCCAAGGGCCGGATCTTTTCGCGCGACCAATTGATGAACAAGGTCTACGACGACTACCGCGTCGTCACCGACCGCACCGTCGATACCCACATCAAGAACCTGCGCAGAAAATTGGACCAGGTGTCGCCGCAGTATGAAATGATCCGCTCGATCTATGGCATGGGCTACAAGTTCGAGGCCGGATGAGCGCCGGGCGCCCGATTTCCCCGGCAAGCGCCGGGTGAACGAGGCGCTGCGCATAGCCCCGGCGCGGCGCGCGGCAGGCCACATCCTGCACTGACCGGATCTGTCCCGCCGTCACGGGCTTCATGGGAGTATGTTGCCTAAACTACCAGTTTTGCGCCCGGCATGAGGCATCCATGCGGGGAGTATATGAGTGTCCAGGCGCCTCGGAAAGCTCAGTGCCGGGCGTCGCTCGGCGGCAGCAGCGTTTCGGCCGGCGCCGGGCTGGCAAACAATTGGGCGCAGTCGACCTTGTCGAAGTCGTAATGGCGGCCGCAGAAATCGCAGTCGATGCCGAGCTGGCCCAGTTCGTCCAGCGCCGATTGCACTTCCTCCGCGCCCAGCATCTTCAGCATGTTGCCGACTTTTTCGCGCGAGCAGCTGCAGTGGAATTGCGGCTGCAGCGGATCGAACAGGCGCAGCGTCTCTTCCCAGAACAGGCGATGGCGCAGGGTGTCGACATCGGTATCCAGCAATTCCTGCCGCTGCAGCGTGGCCGCCAGCGCCGTCAGCCGCTGCCAGGTCTCGGCTTCCTCTTCGTGATGGGCCTGGACGCCGCCGGTGCCCGGCATTCTTTGCAGCAGCAGGCCGCGCGCCACCTGGTCGTCGGCGGCCAGCCACAGCCGGGTATCGAGCTGTTCCGAGCGCACCATGTAGTGCTCGATGATGGCCGCCACCGTCTCGCCGTCGAGCGGCACGATGCCCTGGTAGGCGGTCTGGCCCGGCAGCTTGTCGAGCGGGTCGAGCGTGATGGCGAAGCGTCCGCGGCCGTGCTGGTTCACCAGTTGCGCGATGCCGGCCTGGTCGTCGATCACGGCGTCCGGCGCCAGCTTGGCGGTGGCGCGCAGGCGCAGCTCGGAATCGCATTCGACCACCAAGAGGCGCACCGGGCCGTCGCCGTGGATCTGCATCACGATGGCGCCGTTGAACTTCAGGTTGGCCGACAGCAGCGCCGTCGCCGCCAGCATTTCCCCGAGCAGGATCTTGACCGGCCGCGGATAGTCGTGATGCGACTGCACCTCGCGCCAGGTTTCCGAAATGTCGACCAGCTCGCCGCGCACCACGGCGTTTTCGGTCATGAATTTTTGCAACGTGTCCTTCATTCCTGTCCGATCTGCTTCAATTGCGTTTTGAAAAGTTGGGCGCGCTCGACGTAGCTGTCGGTGCCGGCGCGCATGCGCGCGATGGCGGCGTCGTCGAGTTGCCGCACCGCCTTGGCCGGACTGCCGACGATCAGCGAATTGTCCGGAAATTCCTTGCCTTCGGTCACCAGCGCGCCGGCGCCGACCAGGCAGTTCTTGCCGATCTTCGCGCCGTTCAAGACCACCGCCTGGATGCCGATCAGTGCGCCGTCGCCGATGGTGCAGCCGTGCAGCATCGCCTGGTGGCCGACCGTGACGTTGTTGCCGATCACCAGCGGCATGCCGGGGTCGGTATGCAGCACGGCGCTTTCCTGCACATTGCTGTTTTCGCCGACGGTGATCAGTTCGTTGTCGCCGCGGATGGTGACGTTGAACCAGACGCTGGCGTGGGCTTCGAGTTTCACCTTGCCGATCACCTGGGCGGATTCGGCGACGAAGCAGGAGGGGTCGATGCTCGGGACGGCGTCCCCCAGTTGGTAGATGGCCATGGATTTTTTGTAGAATCGTCGATTCGAATTTCGAAACGGCCATTTTACCGTCCCCTCCATGATTGCACCGATCCCTCTCGCCCCGGCCGTCGCCGTCACCGAATTGCGCCGCGGCGCCTTGCATTGGCTGGGCGCGACCGACCCCGACCGCAAGGCCGAGGGCGTGGCCGCCTTGCGCCGCGCCTGGCAGCAAGGCGCGCTGACGCTGGATGCCGAAGCGCCGCTGGCGGCGACGGCCGCGCTGCCGGGCCGGCCGGCGCGGCCGGAGCTGGTGCCGCCGCTGGCCGTCGGGCATCGCTCGATGCGCACCGTGGAAGGGCGGGCGGCGCTGATCCATGCGCTGGCCCACATCGAATTCAATGCGATCAACCTGGCGCTGGACGCGATCTGGCGCTTTCCGCGGATGCCGGCGGCGTACTACGCCGACTGGCTGCAGGTGGCGGCGGAGGAGGCATTGCATTTTTCGTTGCTGCGCGACCATCTGCGCACGCTCGGCTTCGGCTACGGCGACTTCAGCGCGCACAACAGCCTGTGGGACATGGCGGAAAAGACCCGCGACGACATCCTGGCGCGCATCGCGCTGGTGCCGCGCACGCTGGAGGCGCGCGGGCTGGACGCCTCGCCGCCGATGCGGGCCAAGCTGGCGCAGGCCGGCGACCTGGCGGCGGCGCAAATCCTGGATATCATCCTGCGCGACGAAATCGGCCATGTCGCGATCGGCAATCGCTGGTTCGGCTGGCTGTGCGCGCAGCGCCGGCTCGATCCGATCGCCACCTACGCCGAGCTGGCGCAGCGCTTCAAGGCGCCGCAGCTGCGCGGACCGTTCAATCTCGATGCGCGCCGGGCGGCTGGATTCAGCGAGCAGGAACTGCTGGCGCTGCAATCCTGAGCAGGCCGGCCGCGGGCTGCACGGCCGCCGCCGCTTGCCGGGGCCTTCACTGGCCCGAGGCGCGCGCCCGTTCCTCTTCGCGCAGGCGCAGGATGCGCCGCTGCAGCTTGCCGGTGGTGGTCATCGGCAATTCTTCGATGAATTCGATTTCCTTCGGGTATTCGTAGGGCGCCAGCTTGCCGCGCACATGCGCCTGCAGTTCGGCGATCAGCTTTTGCCGCGCCTCCTCGCCGCGCCCGGCGCCGGCCGCCAGCACCACGTAGGCCTTGACGATATTGCCGCGGCTGCTGTCGGGTTTGGGCACCACGGCGGCATTGGCCACCGCCGGATGCTTCAACAGGCAGTTTTCGATTTCGGCCGGCCCGATGCGATAGCCGGCCGCCTTGAACATGTCGTCGGCGCGGCCCTGGTACCAGAAGTAGCCGTCGGCGTCGACCAGCGCCAGGTCGCCGGTGCGGCACCAGTCGCCGCTGTACTTGTCGCGCGTGGCTTGCGGATTCCTCCAGTATTCGAGGAAGAAGATCGGGTCCGGCGTGCCGTGGATGTCGGTGCGGTGCAGCGCCACCTCGCCCACCACGCCGGATGCGACCGGCTGGCCGTCGTCGTCGATCACCGCCACCTGATGGCCCGGATACGGGCGCCCCATGCTGCCCGGTTTGGCCGGCCATTTTTGCGCGCTGTTGCCGACCAGGTAATTCATCTCGGTCTGGCCGAACATTTCGTTGATGGTGATGCCGAGCGCCTCGCGACCCCATTCGAACACGGTATCGCCGACCGCTTCGCCGGCGCTCATGATGGCGCGCAGCTTGAGGTCGAATTGTTCGCGCGGCTGCGGATACGCCTTCATCATGATCTTCAGCGCGGTCGGGAACAGGAAGGTGTTGGTGACGCCGTATTTCTGCAGCAGGTAAAACGCGGTGTCGGCCGAAAAGCGGCCGCGATAGCCGACCAGCGGCTGGCCGAAGTAGAGCGTCGGCAGCAGCCCATCCATCAGGCCGCCGGTCCAGGCCCAGTCGGCCGGCGTCCAGAACACGTCGCCTTCTTGCGGGAACCAGTCTTGCGAGGCGACGAAGCCGGGCAGGTTGCCGATCACCGCCGAATGCGGCAGCAATGCGCCTTTCGGCGCGCCGGTGGTGCCGCTGGTGTAGATCAGGATCGCCGGATCGCTGGCGCGGGTGGGTTCGATCTCGAATTGCGGCGAGGCGTTCGCCATCTCGTCGTCCCAGTTCAGGCTGCCCTCCGGCTGGCAATCGATGGCGATGATGTGCTTCAAGGCCGGGCAGGACGCGCGGATCTGCCGCAGGCTGTCGAGCGCGGCGCGGTCGGCGATGGCGACGATCGCCTCGCTGTTTTGCAGCCGGTATTCGAGCGCGTCGGGGCCGAACAGGGTCGACAGCGGCATCGTCACCGCGCCGAGCTGGAAGCAGGCCATGTTCGCCACCGCCGTCTGCGGCCGCTGCGCCAGGACCACCGCGATGCGGTCGCCGCGCGCCACGCCCAGTCCGCGCAACACGTTCGACAGGCGGTTGGCCTGCGCCTGCAGTTCGGCGTAGCTCAGGGTGGCGCTGGCGCCGCCTTCATCTTCGTAATGGATGGCGATGCGCGCGCGATCCCCGGCCCAGCGTCGGCAGCAGACTTCGGCGATGTTGAAGCGGTCCGGCACCTGCCAGCGAAACTGCTGATACAGCGCATCGTATTGATCTGTGGAAACGGGGCGGCTGCCGGCTTTCATGTTTTCTCCATTATAATTATCGAACGATCGTTCTATTGTTGCGTCCTTCAAGCGCTGCGACCCTGCCTCGACGGCGCAGCGCTTGCCTTCCGAACACCCGCGCCGTCGCGCAGCAAGCCCAGGGAAGGGGCCGGGTATATTGCATTTGCCTATGAAATCTTCTCGTTCCGAATTTATCACGCTGCGCGGCCTGCGCTACCACCTCCGCCACTGGGGCGCCGCCGGCGCGCCGCAAGCTGTTCATGCTGCACGGCTGGATGGATGTCTCGGCATCCTTCCAGTTCGTGGTCGATTGCCTGGCGCGCGACTGGCACGTGATCGCCCCGGACTGGCGCGGCTTCGGCCTGACCGCAGCGTTCGGGCGCCGACAACTACTGGTTTCCCGATTACCTGGGCGACCTCGACGCGATCCTCGAGCATTATGCGCCCGAGGCGCCGGTCAATCTGCTCGGCCACAGCATGGGCGGCAATGTGGCGACCCTGTACGCCGGCATCCGGCCCGAGCGCATTCGCAGGCTGGTCAACCTGGAAGGATTCGGCATGCCGACGACGCACGCCGCAGCAGGCGCCGCGGCGCTATGCCAAATGGCTGGAGGAATTGCGCCAGACCCCGAGCATGCGCAGCTATGCCTCGCAGGCCGAAGTCGCGCGCCGCCTGCAGAAGACCAATCCGCGCCTGACCGACGAGCGCGCCGCCTTCCTGTCCGCCCACTGGGCGCAGCCGAACAGCGCCGGCGCATGGGAAATCCTGGGCGATCCGGCGCACAAGAACAGCGGGCCGCTGCTGTACCAGGTGGAGGAGGTGATGGCGTGCTGGCAGCAGATCACGGCGCCGGTGCTGTGGGTGGAGGCCGAGGATACCGACGTCTGGCGCTGGATGGGGCCGAAGGAGCAGGCGCGCACCGAAATCGACCGCCGCATCGCGCATATCCGCAATGTCCGCACGGAATTGATCGCGGATGCCGGCCACATGCTGCATCACGACCAGCCGGAACTGCTGGCGGCGCTGATCGAGCAGTTCCTGGCGGAGGCGGCGGCCTGACGGCGTGGGATGTGCACCTGCAGCATCCGGGAGGCCGGCAGCGTACAATGAATATTCCTGAAGTTCCCTGTTTTCCCTGACGTTTCCGTCTTCGCTGAGCGCATGCTGAATATCGATCTGCACTGCCATTCCAATGTTTCCGACGGCGTCTTGACGCCAGCGGCCGTGGCGGCGCGCGCCCATGCCAATGGCGTCGACGTCTGGGCGCTGACCGATCATGACGAAGTGGGCGGCATCGCCGCGGCGCGCGCGGCGGCGCTCGAACTGCGGCATGCATTATCGTGCCCGGCGTCGAGATTTCCATTACCTGGGCTGGCGAAACCGTGCACATCGTCGGCCTGCAGATCGACGAGACCAATCCGCAACTGGTCCAGGGCCTGGCCGCCACCCGCTCCGGGCGCGAGCAGCGCGGGCGCGAAATCGCGCGCGCAGCTGGCAGCCGCCGGCATCCCCGATGCCTTCGAAGGCGCGCTCAAATACGTCGGCAACCCGCGACCTGATGTCGCGCACGCATTTCGCCCGCTACATCGTCGAGCGCGGCATTTGCGCGCGACATCGGCGACGTGTTCCGCAATTATCTGACCGAAGGCAAGCCCGGCTATGTGCCGCACCGCTGGGCCACGCTGGGCGATGCGGTAGGCTGGATCCGCGCGGCCGGCGGCGTCGCCGTCATCGCCCACCCAGGCCGCTATCGTTTCAGCGACCTGGCGCAGGACGCGCTGTTCGATGAATTCAAGCAACGGGGCGGCGCCGCCATCGAAGTCGTCACCGGCAGCCATACACCCGACCAGTATGAGCTGTATGCCAAAATGGCGCGGCGCTACGGCTTCCTGGCCTCGCGCGGCATCGGATTTCCACGGTCCCGGCGAATCGCGCATCGATCTCGGCCAACTGCCGCCTTTACCTGACAGCCTGACGCCGGTCTGGCACAATTGGCAATTCTGATTCAGGGCCGGCCTTGCCTTGCACAGGCGATCCGCTGCGGCCGCGGCAGGGGCGTGGCGTACTTGAATTTCACCCAATCAATCTTATTTACAGATCACTTCTACTCTGGAGCCTTCTGAATGAAACGAATTATCCTGTTCCTCGCGACCAACATCGCCGTGCTGGCCGTCATGACCGTGGTGCTGTCGCTTTTGGGCGTCAACCGCTTTCTGACCGGAACGGGCTTGAACCTGCCGATGCTGCTGGTGTTTTCGTTGGTGGTCGGCTTCACCGGTTCGATCATTTCGCTGTTGATGAGCAAGCCGATGGCGAAATGGTCGACCGGCGCGCGCGTCATCGACGCGCCGTCGTCAAGCGACCGAACTGTGGCTGGTCGATACCGTCGCCAAGCTGGCCAGCGCGCCGGCATCGCCATGCCGGAGGTGGCCGTGTACGAAGGCGAGCCGAATGCGTTCGCCACCGGCGCCTTCAAGAATTCGGCGCTGGTGGCGGTGTCCACCGGCCTGCTGGAAAGCATGACCAAGGACGAAGTGGAAGCGGTGCTCGGCCATGAGATCGCGCACGTCGCCAATGGCGACATGGTGACCATGACCCTGATCCAGGGCGTGGTGAATACCTTCGTGGTGTTCCTGTCGCGCGTGGTCGGCTACGTGGTCGATCGCGCCCTGTCGCGTGGCGATAACAACGAGGGCCCCGGCATCGGCTACATGGTGACCGTGTTGGTGTGCGCAAATCGTGTTCGGCATCGCCGCCTCGATCATCGTGGCCTGGTTTTCGCGCCAGCGCGAATTCCGCGCCGACGCCGGCTCGGCCAAGCTGCTTGGCTGCGCCGCAGCCGATGGTCAAGGCGCTGGCGCGCCTGGGCGGTATCGAGGCTCCCGAGCATGCCGCAATCGCTGGCAACGCTCGGCATCAACGACAGGCCCGGTTTCATGAGCCTGTTTTCGACCCATCCGCCGATCGAGGAGCGTATCGCGGCGCTGCAGCGCGGTCGCTAGGGTTTTTTGCCGCTTCTTCACCTCATTTCGCCAGCCTGACGGCTGGCGACGCCTTTCATGAGCCAGTTTTTCCAGATCCATCCGGATAACCCGCAGCATGCGCCTGCTCAAGCAGGCGGCGCAGATCATCCACAGCGGCGGCATCGTCGCCTTGCCGACCGATTCCTGCTACGCGCTGGTGTGCCAGCTGGACGACAAGGACGCGGTCGAGCGCCTGCGGCGTATCCGCGACATCGATGAAAAGCACCACTTGACCCTGCTGTGCCGCGACCTGAGCGAAATGGCGCTCTATGCGCGCGTCGACAACCGCCAGTACCGCATGCTGAAGGCCGCCACTCCCGGCACCTACACCATCATCCTGGAAGCGACCAAGGAAGTGCCGCGCCGCCTGAGCCATCCGTCGCGCAAGACGATCGGCCTGCGGGTGCCGGAGCATCGCGTCGCACGCGCACTGCTGGACGAACTGGGCCAGCCGCTGCTGGGCACCACCTTGATCTTGCCGGGCGAGCAGGATGCCCTGACCGATCCCGAGGAAGTGCGCGAGCGGCTCGGCAAGCAGATCGAGCTGGTGATCGACGGCGGCGCCTGCGGCCTGGAGCCGACCACCGTGATCGACCTGACCGGCGCCGAACCGGAGCTGATGCGGCAGCGGACGCGGCGATCCGGCGCTGTTTGGCCTGTAAATGGCCTGTTTATATACTTGTGCCTGTATTTTAAAAGGGGCAGGGAATTCCTGCGGAAATTGCACTATTTTTCCTTATACTCCCAAGGTATCAAGTCTGGCGGTGATTTTCGCGAATGCCGCCCATGTGCCGGATCGGGGCTGTGGCGCACGCCTTGCCTGAGACGGCTTCCATCGCGCCGCCAGCGTACGCAGGGTCGCCGCAAGGCAGCCGGCGGCGATCGGTGCGCCTCACCCCTCTGATAAAATCCCATGCATGAATGATCTGATCCAGACCTTTGCGGTCTATGCGTTGCCGATCCTCTTTGCGATCACGCTGCACGAAGCCGCCCACGCGTATGCGGCCAAGTATTTCGGCGACTCGACCGCCTATATGCAGGGTCGCATGAGTCTGAATCCGGTGCGCCACATCGACCCGGTCGGCACCTTGCTGATTCCGATCGTGCTGTATTTCGTCGGCAGCCCGTTCCTGTTCGGCTATGCCAAACCGGTGCCGGTCGAGTTCGGCAATTTGCGCAATCCGAAGAAGCACATGGCCTGGGTGGCGCTGGCCGGCCCGGCCGCCAACCTGGTGATGGCGCTGATGTGGATGGTGCTGGCGATCCTGCTGACCGCGCTGCATTTCAACGAAGCGTTCTTCATGCGCATGGCGCAGGCTGGCCTTCTGACCAACCTGGTGATCTTCGCCTTCAACCTGTTTCCGATCCCGCCGCTGGATGGCGGCCGCATCCTGACCAGCATCCTGCCGCACCAGTATGCGTACAAGTTCGCGCAACTCGAACCCTATGGTTTTTTCATCATCCTGGCGCTGATGTTCCTGAAGGTATTGGGGTACTGGATGATTCCGGTGATGACGGTCGCCAACGGCCTGCTGCAGATCCTGATTTTTCCCCTGAAGTTCCTACTGACTTAACTAATCACTATGTATCCTGATCGTGTTGTTTCCGGCATGCGTCCCACCGGGGCACTGCATCTTGGCCATTACCACGGCGCCCTGAAGAACTGGGTCAAGCTGCAATCCGAATTGCCCTGCCTGTTCTTCGTCGCCGACTGGCACGCGCTGACCACCCACTACGACGATCCGAGCCATGATCGAAAGCAGTACCTGGGACATGCTGATCGACTGGCTGGCGGCCGGCGTCGATCCGTCGCAGGCGACGCTGTTCATCCAGTCGCGGGTGCCGGAACACGCCGAGCTGCACCTGCTGCTGTCGATGGCAACGCCGCTCGGCTGGCTGGAGCGGGTGCCGACCTACAAGGACCAGATCGAAAAGCTGGCGCACAAGGATCTGACCACCTACGGCTTCCTCGGCTATCCGCTGCTGAGGCGGCCGACGTGCTGATCTACCGCGCCAGCCATGTGCCGGTCGGCGACGACCAGATTCCGCATATCGAAATGACGCGCGAAATCGCGCGCCGCTTCAACCACTTGTACGGCAAGGAAAAGGACTTCGAGCAAAAGGCGCGCGACGCAGTCGAAAAAGCTGGGCGGCAAGCGCGCCAAGCTGTATCTCGAACTGCGCACCGAATACCAGGAGCAGGGCAAGGAAGACGCGCTGGAGCAGGCCAAGGCGATGCTCGACGATGCGCAGAACCTGTCCATGATCGACCGCGAACGCCTGTTCGGCTACCTCGAAGGCAGCCGCAAGCTGATCCTGACGAGCCGCAGGCACTGTTGACCGAAGCTTCGCGCCTGCCCGGCCTGGACGGCCAGAAGATGTCGAAGAGCTATGGCAATTCGATTGCGCTGCGCGAAGACAAGGAGTCGGTCACGAAGAAGGTGCGCACCATGCCGACCGACCCGGCGCGCGTGCGCCGCACCGATCCCGGCAATCCGGAAAAATGCCCGGTGTGGCAATTCCATCTGGTGTATTCGGACAAGCCGACCCAGGACTGGGTGGTCAAGGGCTGCACCAGCGCCGGCATCGGCTGCCTGGAGTGCAAGCAGCCGGTGATCGATGCCATCATCAAGGAACAGGAGCCGATGCAGGAGCGCGCCCAGCAATACCTCGACGATCCGTCGCTGGTGCGGGCCATCGTCGCCGACGGCTGCGACCATGCGCGCAAGCTGGCGCAGGAAACCATGCGCGACGTGCGCGAAGTGATGGGCTTGGGCTATACCTGATTCGCCCATTCATCTGCCTCCGGATATGACCTTGCCACATAGCTCCGACCAGCCGTCGCCGTGGGTGGCGCGCTTTGCCGCGCTGATGCCGGCCGGCGAAGTGCTCGACCTGGCTTGCGGCCGCGGCCGCCATGCCCGCCTGCTGGCGGCGCATGGGCATCCGGTGCTGGCGGTCGACCGCGACGGCGAGGCACTGGCCGCGATCGACGGCAACGGCATCCGCACGCAGCGGCTGGACCTGGAAAACGGCGCCAGCGAAGGCCCCGAATGGCCGCTGCAGGACGGGCGTTTTGCCGGCATCGTGGTCACCAACTATCTGCACCGGCCGCTGCTGGCGCAGTTGCTGGCCAGCCTGGCGCCGGGCGGCGTGCTGATCTATGAAACCTTTGCGCGCGGCAATGAGCGCTACGGCAAGCCTTCGAATCCCGACTTTCTCCTGCTGCCAGGGGAGTTGTTGCAGGCGGCGCGCTCGGCGCGGCCTGAACCTTTGCGCGTGGTGGCGTTCGAAGAAGGGCACATCGAGACGCCGAAGCCGGCCGTGGTCCAGCGAATCTGCGCAGTGCGCCCTGTCAGCGCCGATTTTGCCGCGCATTTGCCTCCAATTTGAACCCATATTCGAGCCGATTTGCCCCATGGTTACGGGCGATCCGCTACAATCAATCTTTTATATTCTTCGCGCCACTATCATGATTCAGGGCAGCATAGTCGCAATCGTCACTCCCATGCATGCGGACGGCAGCATCGATTTTCCCGGCCTGCGCAAACTGATCGACTGGCACATCGCGGAGGGCACCGACGGCATCGTCATCGTCGGCACCACCGGCGAATCGCCCACTGTTTCGGTCGAGGAGCACTGCGAATTGATCAAGGTCGCGGTCGAGCATACGGCGAAGCGGATCCCGGTGATCGCCGGAACCGGCGGCAACTCCACCGCCGAAGCCATCGAACTGACCCACTATGCCAAGAAAGTCGGCGCCGACGCCTCGCTGCAGGTGGTGCCGTACTACAACCGGCCGACCCAGGAAGGCATGTACCAGCATTTCCGGAAAATCGCCGAAGCGGTCGACCTGCCGGTGATCCTGTACAACGTGCCAGGCCGTACCGTGGCCGACATGAGCAATGACACCATCCTGCGCCTGGCGCAACTGCCCGGCATCATCGGCGTCAAGGAAGCGACCGGCAATATCGGCCGCGGCACCGATCTGCTGCGGCGCATACCGAATTCGTTTGCCGTTTATTCCGGCGACGACGTGACGGCGATGGCGCTGATGCTGTGCGGTGCGCGCGGCAATATCTCGGTCACCGCCAACGTGGCGCCGCGCGCCATGCACGCGCTGTGCAACGCGGCGATGAGCGGCAACGTGGCGGAAGCGATCGCCATCAACAACCGCATGCTGCCCCTGCATAACGGCTTGTTCGTCGAGCCCAATCCGCTGCCGGTCAAATGGGCGCTGACCGAAATGGGGCTGATACCGTCCGGCATCCGTCTGCCGCTGGTGCCGCTGGGCGCCGAATACCATGAAACCGTGCGGACGGCATTGCGCGAATCGGGTGTATTACAATAAGCCCCGCTTGGCAGGCCGCTAACTGCTGCCTGCGTTTACCCATCCAGTATCGACATGATTATCCGGAAGACCTTTCATATGGCTCAAAGCGGCATTACCTACCGTGGAATATTTTGCGCGCTGGCGCTGCTGGGGCTGGCCGGATGCAGTTCCCTCAATTCCCTGATGGAACCGGGGCGGATCGATTACAAAAGCGCGGGCAAGGCGCCGACGCTGGAAATTCCGCCGGACCTGACGCAATTGCAGCGGGAAAACCGCTATGCGATCCCGGAAGCGAATCGCGGTACCGCCACCGCGTCCGGCTTCAATCTGCAGCAGGGCGCGCGCGTCAGCAGCGTCACCGCGGTTGCGCCCAAGGCAACCCCCGACATGCGTATCGAGCGCGACGGCACGCAGCGCTGGCTGGTGGTCAAGCAGACTCCGGAACAGCTGTGGCCGGAAATCAAGGACTTCTGGCAGGATTCCGGCTTCCTGATCAGCCTCGATTCGCCGCAATCGGGCGTCATGGAAACCGACTGGGCTGAAAACCGCGCCAAGATTCCGCTCGACCTGATTCGCAGCACGCTGGGCAAGGCGCTCGATTCGCTGTATTCCACCGGCGAACGCGACAAGTTCCGTACCCGGCTGGAGCGCGGCGCCGACGGCACCACCGAAATCTACATCAGCCATCGCGGCGCCCAGGAAGTACTGGTCGGCCAGCAGAAGGAAACCACGGTATGGACGCCGCGTCCGGCCGATCCGGAACTGGAAGCCGAGTTCCTGGCGCGCCTGATGGCACGCCTGGGTGCCGAGAACACCCGCGCGCAGGCGATGGTCGCCAACGCACCCGTGCAAAAAACGCGCGCCAAGATGGTCAACAGCGGCGGCGGTGCCTACATCGAGGTGGAGGAAGGTTTTGACCGTGCCTGGCGCCGCGTCGGACTGGCGCTCGACCGGGTCGGCTTCACCGTGGTCGACCGCGACCGCAGCCAGGGCTTGTATTTCGTCCGTTACGTCGACCAGGCGCAGGACGCCAAGAACAAAACGAACGACAAGGGAATCCTGGCGCGCTGGTTCTCGTTTGGTTCGGACAAGGACAAGGAAAAATCGGCGCAGCGCTACCGGATTTCGGTGCGTGATGCCAATGCGAGCAGCCAGGTCGCAGTGTTGAACGATCAGGGCCAGCCGGAGAAGTCGGCCACCGCCGACAAGATATTGGCCTTGCTGAACGACCAGCTGAAATAAGGCAATCCCTACGCGGCACCTCTTCGGTGCCCAAACGACCTTGAAGTTTGCCAGTCTGGGTAGCGGAAGCGATGGAAACGCCTTATTGATTTCCGGCGCTTCCGGCAGCACCCGCACCACCGTGATGCTCGATTGCGGTTTCGCTCTCCGCGAGACCGAGCGCCGGCTGTCCCGGCTCGGCGTGGCACCGAGTGAGCTGAGCGCGATCGTCGTGACCCACGAACACCAGGACCACGTCGGCGGCGTCTTCAAGTTCGCGCGCCGCCATCAGGTTCCGGTCTGGCTTAGCTTCGGCACGTATTGTGCAGTACAACGCGATTGCAATGGCGTCGACCTGCATTTCTGCCGCGACGGCGACCACCTGGCGATCGGCGACCTCGAACTGATTCCCTACACGGTGCCGCACGACGCCCGCGAGCCTGTCCAATATGTGGCGAGCGACGGCCATGTCAAGCTGGGGGTGTTGACCGACGCCGGGCAAGCGACGCCGCATTTGATCACGGCGCTGGGTGGTTGCGATGCACTGGTGCTGGAATGCAACCACGATCGCCGGATGCTGGCCGACTCGGATTATCCGCCGTCGCTGAAGCGGCGCATCGGTGGCGCCTACGGGCATTTGTCGAACGACACCAGCGCCGAGATCCTGGCCGCGATCGATCGGTCGCGCCTGAAAACCGTGATCGGCGCTCATCTGAGCCGGCACAACAATCTGCCCGAACTGGCGCGCGCCGCCCTGGCGGCGGCCCTGGATGCGGAGCCGCTGGCGGTGCAGATCGCCTGTCAGCAGGACGGCTTCGGTTGGATCGAGATGGCTGCCTGAGTCGGCGACGCTAGTCCGTGCCGCAGGGCGCGGCGTCAAACAATAAAAAAAGCCGACCCGAAGGTCGGCTTTTTTACTGAGGCTTGATGCTTACTTGGATGCTTCGGAAGCAGCCGAGGCAGCAGCAGCGGCGTCGGCCGGGGCGGCGGCGGCGTCGGAAGCGGCCGGAGCTGCGGCGGCGTCGGAAGCGGCCGGAGCTGCGTCAGCGGCCGGTGCTGCCGGCGCTGCTTCTGCAGGAGCCGGGGCAGGTGCTTCCACTGCAGGCGCCGGTGCCGGGGCTTCTTCTTTCTTGCTGCAGGCAGCCAGAGCAACAGCCAAGAGGGCGGCGATCAATAATGTCTTTTTCATGAATCTTCCTTAATGATGTTCAAGTTTTGCGATGAATAATTACCGGTAATTATCGCTCCTAGAACGTTTTCGTCGTGATTGTTCGAGAATGCCGCAATGCGATAAAACGAAAACTTTCCAACTCGCGATTATAGCTGAGTTTCATTTGTCAAGGGGCAAAGAATTTTCTTTTTGGTAAGGAATTGTAAATATTTTGTGCGTCGCAAAATGCCTAGGATACTGGCCAGTCAGCGCCAAAATTTAGGCCAGAATCAGCCATCCATCCTGATGCCAGGCATGCAGCGCTTCCTGCACGTCTTCCGAGGCGCCGGCGATGGCAGCGCCATCCAGTTCTCGCTGGTTGGCGAGACGGCTCAGCAGCGCCTTGTCGCGTCCCATG
The DNA here is from genome assembly GCA_963706525.1 of uncultured beta proteobacterium. Classification (GTDB taxonomy): domain Bacteria; phylum Pseudomonadota; class Gammaproteobacteria; order Burkholderiales; family Burkholderiaceae_D; genus DATJCV01. Next base: position 432,268 of record CAVPMM010000001.1, read on the forward strand.
TCGAATGATTCGCCATTGACGAAAAGATGTTTCCCGCAATGCAGCATGCGGGTCTTGCGCGCGAGCCGGACGCCGCGTTTCGAGGCCGCCTGCAGAAAACGCGGCAAGCTCGCCGGACGTGCCGGCGGATCGAAAAATACGCTGGCCTTCGGCTCGGATAAATACTGGCCCAAAAAGATGGCCATGTCGTCGGCGGTGAAGCGCACCTTGTTCAATTCGGCGGCAATGCGCGTCAACATCGCGCGGCTGATTTCGGCGGGCTTCCCGCTCACGCTCAAGTCCGGATCGGCATAGCGTCCGGGCAGGTCGATCGATTCCGCCATGAACTGCAGGAAGGCTTCACCCAATTCCTGGTACGACGGCGCGCGAAAGCCGATCGAATAGGTCATGCATTCGCCGAGCGCGACGCCCTCGTGCGCGTAATGCGGCGGCAAGTACAGCATGTCGCCGGGCTCCAGGATGAACTCCTGTTGCGGCGTGAAATCCCGCAGTATTTTCAGCGGCGCGCCGTCCACCAGGGCGAGATCGGTTTGGGCGCCGATGCGCCAGCGCCGCCGTCCCTGCGCCTGCAGCAAAAATACGTCATAGGAATCGAAATGCGGGCCGACGCCGCCCTGATCGGCGGCATAGCTGACCATCAGGTCGTCCAGCCGCGCATCGGGAATGAAGCGGAACTGTTGGAGCAGACGGTCGGCCGCGTCGTCGTGCAGGTTCAGTCCCTGCAGCAGCAGGGTCCAGTGCTTTTTGGCCGGCGACGGCAGCGTCTCGATCGGGCCATTGGCCACTTGCCAGCGGCGCTTGAAGTAGGTGACCAGGCGCGTTTCGACATCGTCCCGCCGAGCCAGCTCGAACAAGGCGTCGCGCGATAGAAGCGGAGCGAAATCGGGAAAAGCCTGACGGATCAGCAGCGGTTTTTTATGCCAGTAATCGCGCAAAAAATGGGCCGGCGAGAGTGCGCCGAGGGGAGCGGAATTTTTCATGCCGCCATTATAGGCATGCGTGCATGGCGACGCTTCATGATCGGCTCGAGAGCACCGTCTTCAAGCGAGCGCACGGGTATAATTTATAAAACTTTAAGCAAAGGAGTGAGCATGAAGATAGCCAAGAACACCGTCGTGACCGTACGTTACACATTGTCGGACGCCCAGGGTGCCCTGATCGAGGAAAGCAAGGAGCCCATGGTCTACCTACACGGCAACTATGAAAACACGTTGCCGAAAATCGAAGAGGCGCTGGACGGCAAGGAGGTCGGCTACGAGACGATGCTGCAAGTCGAACCGGCCGACGCCTTCGGCGAATACGACCCCGAGCTGGTCAAGATCGAGCCGCGCGAGCGCCTGCCGTCGCCACTGGAAGTCGGCATGCAGTTCGAGGGCACGCCCGAGGGTGGCGATGAAGGCGAGGGGGCGCTGATCTTCACCGTCACCGATATCGCTGAGGGCAAGGTGGTACTGGACGGCAACCACCCGCTGGCCGGCATGGCCTTGCGTTTTGCACTGAATGTGACGGACGTGCGCGCGGCAACCGAGGAAGAAATCGCGCATGAGCACGTGCATGGCGTGCACGGCCATCATCATGACGAGCACGGTCACGGCGACCACGACCACGACGAAGAGGCGGGCGACCATTTCCGCAGTCATCCGCTGCACTAAGAGCTGGCGGGAACGGATAAACATCCGCGAGGAGGCAATTTTCCGTGGATGTTTATTTTATATACTGGCTATAGTATTTTTAAACTCGCCCGCCAGTTCTCCGAGAGCGGCGATATTTTCCTCATACTCCCTATTTTTCATTGCATGGTGCCCTGCGGCGCGCCTTGCTTAGGGGTTTCCGGCCTAGTTGTCGCCGTCGGCCGCAGCGGTTTGGCCGGTCACGGAAAACAGTCTCGGATCGCTGTCGCGCGCGGTGACTTTCAGCCAGCCGGCGGGCGCTCCCACTCCGCCCAGATTGCCGCGCCAGACGATGCGCGCCGGTGCCGGCGGCAATTCTGCGCCTTGGTTGTGAACCACCAGCACCTTGCCCGGGAATTTCCTGCTCAGCGCCGCCAGCCGCTGCCGCACATCGGCAAAGCCGTCGTACTTGCCGCGCGCATCGCGCGGCCGCGTCAGCGGATCGCCGTCGCTGAACAGCACGATGCCGTTCAGTTTCCTGTAGGTGGCGTGCAGGAACAGGCGCTGCAGCCAATGGCGGTTGGCGATCTGCCGGTCCTCGAACTCGTTGTTGCGGCCGGCCTCGCTGCGGTAGTGGTTGTTGTCGGCGGGCAGGTTGATGGTGGCGAACAGGATGTCGCCGAGTTCCCAGCGCGCGTTTTCCGCGTATTCGCGGAATTGCGGAACGGCGGATTGCCGGATCAGCGGAAGCCTGCTCGCGCCCAGCGAAAAATCCTCTCCAAAGAACATTTCGCGCAGCCGGCTCAGGCGTTCCAGCGCCAGCGGCTTGCCGGCCTCATTGCGACAGCCGGTCCAGTCGCTGGCGGCCAGCGACACCACCAGGCCGTTCTTGGCGCTGTCGAGCAGGATCTTGCGGTCGCTGTAGACCTTGTCGCTGCACGCTTCGCCAGTCGACTTGATGCCGTTGGCCACCACGAAGCCGAGATTGTCGGCGTCGCTCTGGCTGATGGCAGCGCGCAGCAAGGCTTCGTCGCGCGCCGCGCCGACGGTGTGGCTGATCACGCCGAAACTGATTGCGCCGGCCCCGGCCGGGACAGCCGTCGCCAGCGCCAGGCACAGCAGGCTGAAGCGCAAGGCCCGGCTGTTCATGGCGCGCGCAGCGACTCGCCCAGTTGCTTCAGACGATAGAGTTCTTCCAGCGCGGCGCGCGGCGACAGCGCGTCGGGATCAATCGCGTCCAGCGCCGCCAGCAAGGGTGCTTCGTCTGCCGCCGGCGGCGTTTCCTCAGCCGCCTCGGCGGCGCTCGCGAACAGGTCGAACTGGCCGTCGGCCGACACCGACTGCGCCTCCAGCAGCGCCAGATGCTTGCGCGCGGCGCGGATCACCGCCGGCGGCACGCCGGCCAGTTGCGCCACCTGCAATCCGTAGCTTTGCGAGGCCGGCCCCGGCTGCACCGCGTGCAGGAAGACGATGCGGTCCTTGTGCTCGAGCGCCGACAGATGCACGTTGGCGGCGCTCGGGTGGGTCTGCGGCAGCTGCGTCAGCTCGAAGTAATGGGTGGCGAACAGGGTCAGGCTGCGCGTGTGTTCGATCAGCTGGCGCGCGATGGCCCAGGCCAGCGCCAGGCCGTCGAAGGTGGATGTGCCGCGTCCGACCTCGTCCATCAGCACCAGCGAATTCTCGGTGGCGCCGTTCAGGATGGCCGCCGATTCGGTCATTTCGACCATGAAGGTGGAGCGGCCGCCGGCCAGGTCGTCGGCCGCTCCGATACGGGTGAAGATGCGGTCGATCGGCCCGATCACCGCGGCCGCCGCCGGCACGAAACTGCCGACATAGGCCAGCAGCGTGATCAGCGCGGTCTGCCGCATGTAGGTCGATTTGCCGCCCATGTTGGGACCGGTGATCAGCAACAGGCGGCGCTCGGCGCTGAATTCGCAGTCGTTGGCGATGAAGCGCTCGATCTGCTTTTCCACCACCGGGTGGCGGCCTTGTTCGATCTTCAGCAGCGGTTCCGCCACCAGCTGCGGCGCGCACCAGTCGTGCCGTTTGGCATGGTCGGCCAGCGCCGCCACGACGTCGAGCTGGGCGACCGCCTGCGCCACCGCCTGCAGGCCGACGATGTGCGGCGCCAGGTCGAGCAGCAGTTGCTCGTACAGGATTTTTTCGCGCATCAGCGCCCGCTCCTGGGCCGACAGCGCCTTGTCCTCGAATACCTTGAGTTCGGGCGTGATGTAGCGTTCCGCGTTCTTCAGGGTCTGTCGGCGGCGGTAGTCGTCCGGAACCTTGGCGGTCTGGCCGTGCGTTACTTCGATGTAGAAGCCGTGCACCTTGTTGTACTCGACGCGCAAGTTGGCGATGCCGGTGCGCGCGCGCTCGCGGGTTTCGAGATCGAGCAGGAACTGGCCGGCGTTCTCGGACAGCGCGCGCAGCTCGTCCAGCTCGGCATCGAAGCCGGGCGCGATGACGCCGCCGTCGCGCACCATCGCCGCCGGTTCCGCCGCGACTGCCCGTTCGAGCAGCGCGAGACAGGCCGGCGGCGTCGCCAGTGTCTGCTGCAATGTCTGCAGCAGCATGCTGCCGGCATCCGGTGCGCAATCGGCAAGCAGCCGCTGCAGCGCCGGCAATTGCTGCAGGCCGGCACGCAGGCCGGCCAGATCGCGTGGCCGTGCCGACAGCAATGCGATGCGGGTGGTGATGCGCTCGATATCGGGCACCGCGGCCAGCGTGGCGGACAGGGCGGGGCCGGCGCTGGAACCGATCAGCACGGCAATCGCCGCATGCCGCGCCTGTGCCACCGCAGGGTCGCGCCGCGCATGGTGCAGCCAGTGGCGCAACAGGCGCGAACCCATCGCCGTGCGGCAATGATCCAGTAAAGAAAATAACGTGGGCGAGGCGGATGAAGCATCTTCACCACGAATGGTTTCGGTCAACTCGAGATTGCGCCGGGTAGCGGCGTCGAGGCCGATGAAATCCTGCTCCGATTCAACCGCCAGCGTCCGCACATGGCGCAATTCCTTGCCTTGCGTGGCTTGCGCATAGCGCAGCAGCGCGCCGGCTGCACCCAGCGCCGCACTGAAGCCGGCGGCGCCGAAGCCGGCCAGACTGGCCACGCCAAGCTGTTCCAGCAAGGCTTTCTCGCCGCTGGCGAGGTCGAAATGCCAGTCCGGGACGCTGGTGGCTTTCGGTATTCCGGCTTGCCTGCCGATCGCCTCCGCTGCCAGCATCTCGGCCGGTGCAATGCGTTCCAGTTCCTGTTTGAGCCGGCCTTCCAGGCTGCCGGTCGCGACCCTGCATTCCATCAGTGTCAACGCGCCGCTCGCCATCGATAGCCAGGCTAGCCCGACCAGAGAATGTTCCTGACCGCGGCCGCCGACGCCGAGGATATTCAACGCCAGCAGCGGCCGCTCCGATTTTTCCGGCAGCAGGCTGGAATCGGTCAGCGTACCGGGAGTAATCACGCGCACCACCTTGCGCTCAACCGGCCCCTTGCTGGTGGCGGGATCGCCGATCTGCTCGCAGATCGCCACCGCTTCGCCGGCCTTCACCAGCCGCGCCAGATACTGGTCGACGGCGTGAAACGGTATGCCGGCCATCTTGATCGGGTTGCCATTGGAAGCGCCGCGCTGCGTCAGCGTGATGCCGAGCAGGCGCGCGGCTTTTTCCGCGTCGTCGAAAAACAGTTCGTAAAAATCCCCCATCCGGTAAAACACCAGGGTGGTCGGGTATTCGGCCTTGATGCGTAAATATTGCATGCATCATCGGCGTGTGCTTCTCATTTCCCGCGGGAATAGGAGGGTTGTCGATGTTTTTCAAGACTTTAACTTTCCTCAGGTATTTCCTGGCAAGCTCGGGCGACCGGCGCGGCGTATGACGCGTCGCCCGATTTTTGGACCTGATGGCCAATGTATTGCGCTGCCAGGCGAAGCAGTCCGTTCCATGAAGGCGGGCTTGATCAAATGCCCGGGACGGCGCATCAGGCGCTGGCTGGCGCTTCGGAAGAATCGGCCGGAAACGGCAAAAGCGTTATTGTATGCGAGGCAGAAAGCGAACCGCTGTCGGCAAACGGCCGCCCGACGGCGTTCTTGATTTACTGGAAACCGGGGAATGCGCCGCACGAATCGCTGGGATCGCTCAAATCGCTACCTGCCGCAAGTTCCGGCCCGGGGAAATGATCTTAAGAAGCGCGGTTGCCGCAAGGGAGGAAATACCTCGCCTCTATCCGTTTTCGTCGTCGAACCGCTCCACATCGACCTGTTCCGAGCGCACCTGGACGGTTTGCGGCGAGCGCGCTGTGCGCCGGTGGCGCGTGATGCGTATTTCTTCCTTGAGCCGCGTCTGCTTCCGGACAACCAACTCTTCTTCGAGCACCGGCACCACCAGCGTATCGCCCTCGTAGCGCACGCGCGGCAATTCGCCTTCGACGACCGTATCGGCGGCAAAGCGCTTGATCTCCAGTTCGTCGCGCAACAGGGGCAGGTCGACGGTCTGCTCCCGTTCCGAGACGGTTTTATGCAGCCGCACGCCGCTGCCGGTTTCCACCACGCGCTTGTCGACATGCAATTGTTCCTGATGCACCGGCAATGTGAGGCCGCCCGCGGCCTCGTTGCCGGCGGGTTCATCCACCGCAAACGGCAGGCGATAAGCACCGTCCGATAGCGGCGCCATCAAATCGACGGGGACCAGCACCTTCGGCCCGCCGCCGATGCGGATCCAGGCCTGTGCGTGCGGCGCTTGGCCCTCCAGGGAAACCACCGAACCGCGCCTGCCCCGTGCATCCAGCACCGCAGCGCCCAGCATGGCGTCGGAGGCGGGGTTCATGGCGGCGTCGGCGTCGTCGGAAGAAGGAGGCATGACAGGCTTTCTTCGTTCAAACACGGGGGCGGCGGGACATGTTTTCTGTCGCGCGGTTCCGGTATCGCATCGCGCGGCCGCGGACCTCGTCAGTGCGGTTTGGCCATGCGCCTTTCCGGGCCTTCATAGCCGCCGCCCACCACATCGAGTCCCAATTTATAGACGATGTCGGTCCATGTTTTTTTCATGTTCAGCGCTTCCTGCGGCGGCAATTCAAAGTTGAGCCAGCCAAAACCGCCGTGGCGCAGCCGCAGCAGGGATGCCCGGGTCATGCTGTCGGTGCGAATCGCGTAGGCCGGATTGAACACCACGCTTTCGATCAGCGGCGGCTCTTCGGGCACCGGCTCGTTCATCTGCGAACGAACACGCGCCAGCCGCTCGATCTGTTCATCCATTTCCCGGGCCGTCAGCGATATCGATTGGCCGTCGAGCGAAAGCTCGACGGTGCCATCCGGATTCATTTTCGATCTGAGCATGTCAAGTCTTCCGCGTCTCATAGGACGATGCCTGGCGGGCACGCCGCCACTTCGCCTATTCGCAACGATCGCACGGCCGATGCGGGCTTTCCGCATCGGGAAAAGCTACGCCGGCCCGTTCGGGCCGGCGGCCGGGTTCCAGCCCCGGCGCTTACCTGGTCATTTTTTCCCAACCCACGCGCACCGCCTCCTTGGTTTTTTCCCATGGGCTGTCAGCATGGCTCGATTCCCAGTCGGTACGCACTTGCGGCTCGATCTCGTCCCAGCGGCGGCCCCTGTAGCGCTCGTCCGCGCCCAGTGTGCTGCCATACTGGTACGCTGGGGCATAATCCTCATAACGGCCGCCCGTTTGGGCATAGGAGCTCTGCCAGTGAGTGCGGAATTCCGAATCGTCCGCTGCCGTGCCGGAGCCGGCCATGCCTGGTTGCGCACCTAATTGTTCAACCTCGACATCGGTTCGGCGCACGGTGTCGTTGATGTTCTCGGTGCGGTCGCGCACTTCCTTGCCCAGCACCACTTCTTCGACGACACGGGCGGTCTTGGCCACGACCGGTTCTTCCGCTGTTCCCCGCATTTCAATCGTACCTTCCTTGAATGCGGCCATGTCGGCAGGACTGGCCGGCTGATCGACCGGATGACGTTCGACTTTCACGTTTTCTTCACGTAGCTGCACCGATTCCTGCGCCGGCTCTTCGGTCACACGCTGGAACACCCGCACACCGCCGCGCTGCACCTCGCGCTTGCCGACTTGCAATTGTTCCTCGACTACCGGGATGCGTTGGGATTCGCCACCCGCCTGCGGTTGCGCCGCCGGTTTTTCTTCTTGCAGGGGTGTGCCGGCGCTAGTGACGCCATGGCCGGCAGCGGGCTCGGTGCCGGTAGCCGGGCTTCTACCCATCGTTGTGTCTGCGGCCGATGCACCCATCCAGCCTGTGCTTCTCCATTCAGCCGTGCGTTCCTCCAGGTTAATGGGGTGGTGGCGTTCCAGCACCTCGGTTGCAAGCGTTATCTGATCGTCATCCCTGGCCAGCACCGTCAGCACATAGCCGCCGCGCCGGGCCGCCTCCGAATAAATATCGGCATGCGCGGTATCGTCGCTGCCAAACATGTTGCGGAAGAACGCGCTGATTCTTTCGCCGATGGATTGGGGTTCATGAACTGCCTCACCGACGGGGGCAGATGTACTCCCGGTCATGCCTGTGTGCTGCGAGGCATTTATATCCATATCGCCACGGGACAGCCCTGAAGAGGCGAGATCGTCGAGCGCATTTTGAGCTTGGCTTTCAGTATCGAATACCGCTACGAGTGTGTGTTCCATGATGAGGACTCCAGGTTCGGTGAAAATCAAATATCGATGCAATTTCCAGGCCACGTAGACGTCAGGCGCCGTGCTTTGTCCAGGCTGATTCGGGCTCTTCGGACTTGTAATTTTTTTATAGGCGAAGCGCACTATCTGCCATGGCGGCGGCTGCAGGAGTGCCGAAGGGGATATGGCGCGGCTCCGATCTGCAGAGCGATTCTTCCCGCTGCAAGGCACCCATGCCTTGTAAATTTTTCTCACCGTGTGCCGGATATTCGCCCATGGAGCGTTGACGGCGCAGCGCCGGGAGCCAGGGCGGATCGCGCCGTTCCGATGTCGCATCGGCGCTTGCGCCGGATGGCGCGTTTCATCTTCAAGGTATCGGCGCGGCTTGCGGTGGTATGGCGGCAATGCCGTTTTTCAGGCTGTCGCCGATCAGCCTGTCGGGATATGTCAGGCAGGCCGAGGCGTCGCGCCCGCCATCCAGCCCATGGGTCTGTCTTCAGCCCAGATCGGCGATGCGCCGGGAAACGGTGCCTGGCTCGCTATGAAGCGCCGGGGACTGGCAGTTCGGCGGCGGACGATCGGAGGATAGCGCTGCCCTCCATCACGGCGCGCCATGACGCGGTCCGGTGCCCGGGAGCTTTAAGCTGCGACGTCGCCCGATTGCCGTGTCGCAGGCATATGGCCGAGAGCTTCATTGCAAATGACGCAATGAAGCGGCTTGCTGGAACGGGCAAGGCCGTCCGCAGCCGCCTCCAACAAGCTGGGGGCATGCTGCCGATGCTGTCGCCGAGAACGGTGCAGCCTCCCGGCGTCAATTTCTAAAGAGTTGATCTTGGCCGAGGCGTGAGCGGGAAGCGCCTCCGCCCGTCAAAGGCGTGGATTTCAGCGGCGCCTTCGCAATCAGGATTTCGGCCTCGTGTGCTGATGCGGCGCTGCGTGTGAATGGGAATGCGCATGCCGCGAACCGTCCGCAGCACTGTGCGAGTGCCGATGCTGCTGGACATCCACCGGCACCAGATTCAATGCACCGTGGCGCACGCCGCGCTCGGCCATCAAACGATCGGCACAGGCACGGACTTGGTCGGTCGGCCCCTTCAGCAGCAGGCTTTCGATGCACTGATCGTGATCGAGGTGCGCGTGCATGCTGGCAATGGTCAGGTCGTGGTAATGATGCTGGAGATCCACCACCCGGTCGGCCAGTGCGCGTTCATGGTGGCTGTAGACATAGCTGACATTGGCGACGCAATGCGGCGCCTGTTGCGCTCTCAGGCGCTGCTGTTCGATATGCTGCCGCAGAATATCGCGCATCGCTTCCGAACGGTTTTGATAGCCGCGCGCGCGAATCAGCGCATCGAACTCATCGGCCAGGTCGACATCGAGGGAGATCGTGAAACGTTCCATGTTTATCCGTCAGTTGGCGCGGTTATGGCGCCTATGGCGCCGTGCGAAGGATCAGGGGCGTCCGGATGAGGCATCCGGGGAGGGGGCGGGGTGGGGCCGCCCTGCATTTTGGGACAAGACCATGGCGCAGTCAAACGCCTTGCCATGCGCCGGCCCGTTGACTTTCCCGTTTTCCTTGGGTAACATCAATCCCATTGAGTAGAACAATGTTCCATATATAGGAACTTAGAGGCCATCGAATTTGATGGTGGTTCAGGCAACGGGTGAACAGTGATTTGTGCGAGCCCAGTCGTTGCCGTTGGTCTGGTAGGGCGGTCGAGCCGCCCAGGATCTTTGACGAAGGCCGGTTGATTCCGGCTTTTATTTTCCATCGGGTTAAGACGAATATTAAATTCTTCATACCCGGTTCCATCGGTACAGGGGACAGAGTGTTGTATATCGAAAGAAAGAAAATCGTGCTGGCCATCGGGCTGGCGCTGTGCGGCGTCGCCGCTGCCGCAGAGGACAAGCAATTGCAGGAGGTCGTGGTCAAAGGGCAGAACTTCGCACCCGATCAGTCGGCATTCACGGTCAATGTTGTCGAGCAGGAAACGATCCGCGAGCGGCAAGTCACCCGGATGCAGGATCTGTTCCGTGAAGTGCCGGGAATGGCGGTACGCAACTTCGGCCTTGGCGGCGTGGCCGATTCGGTGGTCATGCGCGGCTTCGGCGATGGTGGCCATGGCGGCGATATCGGTATGGCGATCGACGGCATTCCTCTCAACGAGGCCATGTCGCACGCCGACGGCTATGCCGACCAGAACGTCATCATTCCGCTCGAAGTCGATCGCATGACGGTTTACAAAGGACCGTCTTCCGCCCTGTACGGCAACTACAGCCGGGCTGGAGTGATCGCCATCGAATCACGCAAGGGCGGCGAATACCGCGAGCTCGACGTCAAGGCAGGGTCGTTTTCTACGCTGGATGCCCAAGCGGCGATCGGCACACGTGTCGGGCCGGCACAAGGCAACTTTGCCGCCCAGTTCTACACCACGGACGGCTTCCGCCAGCAGTCTCACGCGCGCCGCGGCACCATCTCCGGCCGGCTCGGTTTCGATCTTGGCGGCGGCACGCAATTGTCGGTATCCGGCCGTGCACACGAGGGGAAATGGGATTCCGCCGGCTATATCACGGGCGCGCAAAACGACAACCCGGACGAGCGCTTCAACAAGGATCCGCGCATGCAGAACGACGGCGGCCAAAAGGCGTTCTACACTGGCCGCGTAGATCTGAGCACGCCGCTGGCGACTGACCTGCGCCTGCTGGCGTTTGCCTACGGCACCCAGCAAACCTTCAGCCGCTATTTCACGCGTCCAACCTCCTTGACGGCATGGAATCAGCGCCTGGAAGATTACGATCGCAATGTGCGCGGCGCCGGCGCCAGCCTGAACGGGCTCAACCGTCTGGCCGGCAAGGAGCTGAACTGGGTGATCGGAGCCGAGGGCTATCACGAGAATACCCGTTACATTTTCAAGGATGCGCTGAACAACCGCGCCGAAACCGCGGCCACGATCGATGGCAGCAATCCTTACCTCAATCGCGATTACCTGACCAATTCAGTTTCCGCCTTCGGACAGGCGGAGTGGAATCTGGCCAAGACGTTCCGGCCCATGCTCGGCCTGCGTCACGACCGTTTTTCCGGCGACTGCAGCGTGCGCGGTACCGAGATTGCCGCAGGCGGCAATCCCTGCCGCTCGATGGCCGGCTATTCGCAAACCAGCCCGAAGCTGGGTGTGCGCTCGACCTGGTCGCCGATGGTGGACACGCGCGCCAGCATTTCCGAAGGTTTCCAGCTGCCGGCAGCCGGGGCGCGCTATGGCATCAGCGGCGCTGCGGTGCAACCGACCAAGATCCGGCAGATGGATGTCGGATTGACGCTCAAGCCTTTCAAGGGCGCCGTGGTCGACCTTTCCCTGTTCCGTATCGATACCCGGAATGAAGTGCGCGATATCGGCGGCGGCGTATTCGAAAATTTCGGCAAGACCCGGCGCGACGGCATCGAGATCGATGCACATTTTTCTCCGACCGCACAGCTCGATTTGTCGGCGGCGCTGACCTGGCTGAATACCCGGGTTCTCCAGCACGCCGATCCGAATGTCGTCGGCAAGGCTATTCCAGGCGTGCCGGAACGCACCGCAACGCTGCGCGGCCGCTACCGGTTCGCGGACGGCTGGTCGGCCGACTTGGCGATCCAGCACGTGAATGGCTTCCCCGTGAATGGCGCCAACACCGCCACCATGGCCGGATATACCACCGCTGACCTGACGGTGGCTTGGGAGCGGCAGGGTTCTACCGGCAATCAGCGCTACTTCATGGGCATCAGCAATTTGACCGATCGCGCCTACACCACCAGTTCGTCAATGATGGGAGGAGTTCAGGTCTATGCCCCCGGAGCACCACGTAGCGTGATGCTCGGCGTGAATTTCAGCATGTAATACCAAAAGGAGAGAACACATGAACACCATGAACAAAGGTTTGGCCGCACTGGCAATTGCAGTTTTCGGCATGCAGGCCCATGCACATGACGCCTGGAGCGAGGCGCGCGACACCGGCTACGCGGTCATATTCGGCCATGACGGCAAGCTCGAAGGCTATGCGCCGGCGAAGGTCAAGGCGATCGCCGCCGTGGATGGCAAGGGCGCGGCGCTGGCCGTCAAGCAGACGGCAACCGCCGATGGCGTCACCTTTACCGTCGCCGGCAAACCGGCACTGACCACGCTGGAGTATGACAATGGCTTCTGGAGCAAGACCACCGAAGGTTTGAAGAATCTTCCCAAGAACGAAGTGCCGGGTGCGATCAGCGCTTCGCATGCGATGAAATTCGGCAAGACGGTATTTGCCTGGGGCCCGGTGGCGACCAAAGCGCAAGGGCAACAGCTCGAAATCGTGCCCTTGACCGCTACCGCTCCCGCGGCGGGCAAGAGCTTGCCGGTGCAAGTGCTGTGGCAGGGCAAGCCGCTGGCCGGCGCCAAGGTCGGACGCATGGATTATGACAAGGAACCGCCGGCGACCACGGATGCCGAGGGCAAGGCAAGCGTGGCCGTGATTGCCGGCAGCCAGATCCTGACCGTCGGCCACAGGCAGGCGCTGGCGAACGATGCACGCGCCGACAGCTACTCCGTTTCGGCCAATCTGCGGTTCGAGGCGCGTTGATCCGCGCTCCGCGTACAGCAATGATGATGACGACGTCGACAAAACGGAGCAGGACAATCGGCTGGCTGTGCCACGCGACGGCCCTGGCCGCCGTGCTGTGCACGCTGCTCGCCCCTGCCGCAGCGCACGAAGTGCAGCACGAGCTGGCGCAGGCGCAAGCGCAGGTGCTGCGCCTGGTCTTTGCCGATGGGGAGCCGTTCTCTTACGAGAGCTACGAACTGTATGCGGACGGTGGCGAAAGGCCGGTGCAGACGGGCCGCACCGACGCCCGAGGACGCGTGGTATTCCTCGCGGACGAGTCCAGGTTGTGGCGCCTGCGCGCGTTCTCGGCCGACGGTCACGGCGTCGACCTGCGTTTCGAAGCGGCGACCGTGGGCGCGCAGCTCACGGTCGCCGGCGAACCTCAGTCGAACCGCGGCACGCGATGGCTGCTCGGTCTGTCGGTCATTCTCGGCCTGTTCGGTGCGCTGCAGCTGTTTTTCAGAAAAAAGAAATCCGCATAAACCCTTGTCCTCATTCATGAGGAGGACCGCGATCCACCATGCACATCCCCGACGGTTTCATTTCTCCACAAACCTATTTGCCCGCCTATGCGGCGGCGGCCGTGGCCTGGGGCTGGGCCGCGCGCAGCCTGCGCCATCAGCTCGATGAGCAGACGGTGCCGAAACTGGCCGCGCTGACGGCGCTGGCCTATGGGCTGGGACTGATCATGGTGCCGGTGCCTGGTGGTACCTCCGGGCATGCGCTCGGCGTCGCCATGCTGACCTTGCTGTTTGGGGTGCGCCTTGCATTCCTGTCCTATAGCCTGGTGCTGGCGTTGCAGTCGCTGCTGTTCGGTGCCGGCGGCATTACTGCGTTGCCCATCAACGCGCTGGCGATGGGGCTGGCCGGTGCGCTTGTCACGGCGGCCGTATTTCGTACTCTGCGCGGCATCAACGAAACAGCGGCCGTGGCCGCTGCCGCCTGGTGCTCGGTGATGCTGTCGGGCCTGATCGTCGCGTTGCTCCTTGGCCTGCAGCCTTTGATCGCGCACCGCGTGGACGGTACGCCCTTGTTCTTCCCATTTGGTTTTTCCATTGTGCTGCCTGCGGTATTGATTCCGCACGTCCTGATCGGCGTCGGCGAGGCCGTGCTGACCCTGTTCGTCTGGCGATTTGCAAGGAGCCGCAAATGGGTTCCGGCATGAACGCCCGAGGCTGGCTGGCCGTCTATTTGGCGGCGGTGGTGGCGATCACCTTCGTGCATGAACCGCTGCTGCTGGCGCTTGTGCTGGCGATCTCGTTGGTGCTCGCCGGCGCGGGACGCTGGCGGCTGTTGCGGCGGGTGGGACTGGCGGTGCTTGCCTTCAATCTTTCGGTCAGTCTCGGTTACGCGGCCGTGGCGCTATGGCAAGAAAGGTTCTCTGGCATGTATCTGTTGCTCGTCAATCTGCGCGTGCTGTTGCTGGTCTTTCTCGGTTTTTGGTTCGTCAGCCGGGTGAATGTGCTGGAGGCGCTTGCCTTCTCGCCGACGCTTTCTTTCGTTGCCGCGCTGGCGGTGGGGCAGGTGGCGGCATTTACGCGTATCGTCCGCGATTTCCGCCTCGCTTTCATCAGCCGCAATTCCGCTGCGGCGGGAATCGGCGATCGCGCGCGCCATGCGTCGGCACAGGCTAGCCATTTGCTCGACAAGTCGATATGCGGCGCGGCAGAGACGGCGATGGCAATGCGTTCACGGGGATGTTTTGATGATTGAATTTGAACAAGTGACCTTCGGCTGGCCGGATTCGCCGCAAGCGCTGACCAATATCTCGTTCAGCCTGCGTGCCGGGGAAAAGGCGGTGCTGCTCGGCGCCAATGGCTGCGGCAAGTCGACCCTGCTCAAGATGCTGAACGGGCTGGTGTTTCCGACTGCCGGATCCTATCGCTATGGCGGCGAGGAGGTCACGCGGGCGCGCATGCGCGAACGGGATTGGGCGCGCCGCTTCCGGCAGGAGGTCGTGCTGTTGTTTCAACACCCCGACGCGATGCTGTTCAATCCCACGGTGCGCGACGAGATCGCCTATGGCCCGCGCAAGCTGGGCTGGGCCGATGCCGACGAGCGGGTGAACCATTGGGCGAAGGAGCTGGGCCTGCAGTCGATGCTGGACAAGCCGCCTTTTACGCTTTCGGGCGGGGAGAAGCAGAAGGTGGCCTTGGCGGCCATCCTGGCGCTGGATCCCAAAGTGATTTTGTTGGACGAACCGTCGGCCAGCCTCGATCCTAAAGCTACCGGTTGGCTGGTCGATTTTCTGCTCGATACCGAAGCAACCGTGGTGGTCAGCACGCACAATCTCTCGATGGCCGCCGAGTTCGGCAATCGTTGCCTGATCATCGGCAACGAACGGCGTCTTGCCTACGACGGCCGGGTCGAAGCCGCCTTGGGCGACCTTGCCCTGCTCGAACGCGTCAACCTGGCGCATCGCCATCGTCATCGCCATGGGCCGCGCGAACATACCCACGTGCACAAGCATGAGTGGGAAAGTTCGTAGACGGCAACCCCCGCTTTTGGCAGCATCGGCCAATTCGGTCGCGGTCAACGCGCCAATGTTCCGCCAAGTGGACTCAAGCATTTGCCTTGTTCCCTTATATGGAACATCATTCTAAAAAAACCATTTCTCTCCAAAAATGTGATTAGATGGTAGCCATGGGTTACGGCTCTGCGCCGCTTCGGCGCAGAAAAAAATTCCTGCGCATGCGGAGCGCTTTTCATGACTGAAAATGGCTCTGCATGCTGGACAGGCGGCAGAAGCGTTGGCGATTTCTCGTCGATATGACGGAAGCGACGGCGTGCCAGGGGGAGTCAGGCGTGAAAATGTCTTATCGTTCCGTGTCATATTTCGTAGTCGTCCGAATCATTTCCCTGGCTTGCCTGTTCCGGCGCCAACTCTCCAATCCACTGCCGCGCTTGCGCGCGCGGCATCCCGGGCGCACCGCTAGCCCAGCCCTTTCTTTTCGACTCTCGCAGTCACCGATTTTTTCCGCTGCATCCTGATTCATTGCCTGGCGATGAACGATTTCATGACGAATGACTTTGGCGAACGCCACGGTCATCCCTATCCATACCTACAAGAAAAGGTCATTGAATGAAGAAGTCCGACAACTCCTCCAATACGGAAAAAGAATCCCCTTCGATCGGTAATGACGCGCCGCCGCCGGCGGTGCTTCCTGCCAAACAACGTTGGGCCTCCGACGTCATCGTCGATCTGATGCGCCAATACAAGATGCCCTACGCGGCACTGAATCCGGGCGCCAGCTATCGCGGCCTCCACGACTCGATCGTGAACTACGGCCAGAACTATCCCTACATGATGCTGTGCCAGCATGAGGAAACGGCGGTGCAGATCGCTCACGGCTATGCCAAGGCCAGCGGCAAGCCGATGATCGCTATCCTGCATAACCTGGTCGGCCTGCTGCACGCGAACATGGCGGTCTACTACGCCTACATCGATCGCGCGCCGATCTTCATCGTCGGCGCCACCGGTCCGATGGATGAGACCAAGCGTCGTCCGCGCATCGACTGGACCCATACCGCCAACGTCCAGGGGCAGGCGGTGCGCGATTACACCAAGTGGGACTACCAGCCAACCGTGGTCGACGGCGTGCCCGAATCGTTTGCGCGCGCCTATGGCGTGATGATGACCGAGCCGCAAGGGCCGATCTACATGTGCTACGACGCTTGGCTGCAGGAAGCGCCGCTCGAGCACGATGTGCCGCTGCCGCCCGATAGCGCGATGCCGGTACCGACGCGCATGGGCGGCGATCCGGGGGCGTTGGCAAAGGCGGTGGAAATGCTGGTGCAGGCCAAGCGTCCGGTGATCATGGCCGAGTTCACCGGCCGCGACTCCTCGGCTTTCCATACGCTGGTCGAGTTGGCGGAAACGCTCGGCATCGCGGTGTTCGATATCAACAGCCGCTTCAACTTCCCCGGCTGCCATCCGCTCAACCGCAGCATGGACAAGGAAGTGTTCCGCGACGCTGACCTGATCCTCTGCCTCGACGTGCGCGACTGGGAAAAGCCGACCACCGAACTGGTGAGCACCACGCGCGAGCTGACCAGCATCGTGCCCGCGAGTGCACGCTGGATCGACATCGGTTTCGGCGACCTTGAATTGTCGAGCTGGGCCATGGACTACCAGCGGCTGCTGCATGCCGACCTGCGCATCATGGCCGACACCACGCTGGCAATCCCCGAGCTGACCAGGCTCGCCAAGGCCCATCTCGAGCGCGATCCGCAACTGGCGCAACAGGTCAAGGAACGCTTCGAATTCAACGCCGGGCGGCATCGCGCGGCACGGACGAAATGGGCGGAGCAGGCGCGGGTCGATTGGAACGCCACCCCGATGACGACCGCGCGCCTGGCGAGCGAAGTGTGGGAGGTGATCCGCGACGAGGACTGGGTGTTGACGGCCGGTACCCTGAACGACTGGACGCGCAAGCTTTGGGATTTCGACAAGCCGCACCGCCATCCCGGCAAATCGCTCGGCACCGCCACCCAGATCGGCATCTCGCTCGGCGTCGCCCTGGCGCATCGCGATGCCGGCCGCCTGGTGGTGGACATCCAGCCCGACGGCGACCTGATGTTCGACGCCGGCGCGCTCTGGGTGGCGGCCAAGCACAAGATTCCGTTGCTGGTAGTGATGTACAACAACCGGGCCTACTACAACGACTGGGAGCACCAGATCCGCATGGCCAAGCAACGCGGCACCGCGCTCGACCGCGCCCATATCGGCATGGACCTGGATGGGCCAGAGGTGGATTTCGCGAGCTTGGCGCGCTCGATGGGCTGGTATGCGGAAGGTCCGATCGAGAACGGCGACGATGTCGGAGCCGCCGTGCGCCGCGCGATCGAACGCGTCAAGGCCGGCCAGCCTGCGCTGGTCGACACGATTACGCAGAAGCGCTGAGCGGTGACGCAAGGCGTTTGTGATCCCATCATTTGACGAGGAGCGCGGACACGGAAAACTGCAAGATCAAGCGGCGGCGACAAGCCGTGACATGACGATTCATATGACAACGGCCCATCAGAGGCTTAGGAGACTCGCAATGAAAACGCATCCACTGCATCGGTTTCAAGTATTGCTGCAAAGCGTTCTGGCTGTCCTGTTTTTCGTGTCGTGCGCGGCGTTCGCGCAGCCCAAGGGCAAGGTGCCGGAGATTTACACCTACCAGGGCCCGGACCGCGAGCAGCGTCTGCTGGAAGGGGCGCGCAAGGAAGGCACGGTGGTGATTTATACCTCCTTGAATACCAAGGATTCGGTGCCGATCACTGACGCCTTCGAAAAGAAATACGGCATCAAGGTCTCGCTGTGGCGCGCCGGCAGCGAGAAGGTGCTCAACCGCGCCGTCACCGAAGCCCGCGCCGGCCGTCATTCGCCGGACATTCTGGAGACCAACGGCCCCGAGATGGAAGCCATGCACCGCGAAAAGCTGCTGGCGGAATTCTATAGCCCCGCCTTCAAGGATATTCCGAAGGTCGCCTTTCCAACGCACCGGCACTACGTCGCCGACCGCTTCAACTTTTTCGTCGTGGGCTACAACACCAATCTGGTCAAACCGGAGGAGGTGCCCAACAACTATCAGGATCTGCTGCATCCGCGCTGGGTCGGCAAGATCGGCATCGAATCGGGCGACAGCGACTGGTTTGGCGCGGTGGTCAAGAGCATGGGCGAGAAGGAAGGCTTGGCCTATTTCGGCAAACTCTCCCAGATGCGACCGCAGATCCGCACCGGCCATACCCTGATTGCCGAGCTACTGGCCGCGGGTGATATCCCGATTGCGATTTCAGTCTATAACCAGAACGTCGAGCGGCTGGCGCAGAAGGGCGCTCCGGTGAAATGGAAGCCGCTCCCGCCCACTTTCGGCCGGCCCAATTCCATCGGCGTTGCCCGGCATGCTCCGCATCCACACGCGGCGTTGCTGTTCGCCGACTTCATGCTGTCGCGCGATGGGCAGGAACTGATCAAGCAGCGCCATCGAGTGCCGTCCAGTAATGCGGTCGACAGCCCGCTCAACAAGTTCAATTACGAAATGATCGACCCGGTCATCGTGCTCGACGAGTCGGAGAAATGGGAAAAGCTTTGGGCGGATCTGTTCCACAAGGGGCAGGTGCCGAAGAAGGAAGCGGAGTAAAGAACTGCAACGACATTGAATGAAGGCCGCCGGGTCGATGGCCACGCCAGCATGCGGCATATCGGCCCGGCCATTGCCACTGAGGATAGCCGACGCCTGTTGGCATAAGTTGAAAACCATTGCGAGAGCGCTTCATGCCAGCCACCATCAATAAACTGATCCGGCCCTTCAAAGGCAGTTCGACGAGAACCTTCTTCCTGTATCCCTTCCTGATCGTGGGCGGGGCACTGTTGTGGAACGAAGGACGGCTTCCGTTTGAGCCGGTGTTCCTTCCAGTGGCGGTTTGGGGCTACCTGCAATATCGGTTATGCGGAAAATACCGTATCCGGCACGGAGGAGGGGGGCCAGGCATGGATACACCACCCGAGCGGCTGGTAACGACCGGTCCGTTTGCCTATAGCCGCAATCCCATGTATATCGGCCACATTATTTTTTTGCTGGGAATGGCATTGACGTTTCACTCGCTGCTCGCCGTGGTCTTGGCCGCAGGTACCGCGATTTTCTTTCACTCCCGTATTGCGCGCGACGAGCGGCGCCTGGTGACCCAGTTCGGAGAAAGCTACATTGCCTATTCACAGAAGGTGAAGCGCTGGTTGCCAGGGCTTTTTTAACACCGCCAATGAAGAATATGCGTGGAAATCCAGGGTAAGGGCAGGACAGGGGCCCGGATGCTGGATTTCCAGACACCGAACGTTCGTGACGGACGGTTGGCCGGAGGCCGGTACACGAACGCCTCGGCGAATATCCATTGAATAAAGAGGTATGCGCGTTGCGGCAAATCCTGGTCAGCTGGTAGCCAGTCCGCGCAGAAATAGAGCGCGGTGCCTGAGGCATCCGCAGGAATCGATTTTCCATTCATATGCGCGTCGATCGATTGACTTTTCGATCGTGCTTATGTACGATAAATCCATATTAAGGAACGATGTTCCTCATATAGGAACATAAGTGTTTTTGCATTGGCGACCGCGGGAGTGATCCGGGAAAGCGGCAGCAAGGCTTGAACGTGGTGTGCTGTGCTTGGTGCGGCCTCGCATAAGCAGCATCTCCCCAGAGCGGACCATGCATCTGGATGTTATCCAAAATGCGGGATGAGCAGCCCCTTTCATCGAGGGGTGGGGGGAGGTTGAGCTGGAGTTGGCCTGCGGTAGTGACAGCACCCGTTGGAATGGCTGCAACAACTTGAGGAAAGGGTTGTTTTTGATTAGACTCTGTTCCGTATATTGGAAAGGGAGTTATAAATCATGCAGCAAAAAGCAAAGGCTAATAAGCCAAAAGGGCCGGTGCCGGAGAAAACCCGCTTATCTTCGGTGGCCAATGCAATTCGCTTGATCAAGACATTTACGGACGACGATTACGAGATCGGGATTAGTGATTTGGCAAAACGGCTGCTGTTGCCCAAGAGTACGGTGCACCGGCTTGCGGCCACGCTGATCGATGCCGGCTTGCTCGAACAAAATCCCGAAACCGCGAAATACCGGCTGGGGCTGGTCATATTCGAGTTGGGATCGCTGGTACGTCGCAAGATGGATTTTTCGAGCGAGGCGAAGCCCTACCTGATGACGCTGCGCGAGAAGACGGGCGAGACGGTTCATCTTGCCATTCTCGACCAGTTGAGCATCCTGTTTATCAACACGCTGGAAAGCAAGCACGCCATACGCATGACGCTCGATGTCGGGATGCGCAAGCCGGCGTACTGCACTGCGGCGGGCAAGGTATTGTTGGCGTTCCAGTCGCCGGAAGTGATCGAGCGTGTGTGCGCCAGCAAGCTGATCGAGCGCACCCCTAATACGATCGTGGATCCGGAGTCGCTGCGTCAGGAGTTGGCCACGATCCTCATGCGAGGGTACGCGATCGACGACGAGGAAAGCGAGCTCGGCTTGCGGTCCATTGCAGCGCCGGTGCGTGATTACGGCGGCAATGTGATCGCCGCCACGAGCGTTGCCGGGCCGGCCCAGAGATTGACAAAGAAGGCGCTGCTGTCCTACGCGCCGGACGTTATTGCCGCCGGCGAGGCGATTTCCCAGCGTCTGGGCTACCGCGCGTCGCGGGTACAGAGGCGAATGTGAATGAACAAGGCGTCGCGGCAAGGAGCGAATCGTGATTGGCTCCCTGCAAATCGAGGCGCCCCGCTTGCACCGGTGAGCTCAGTCGGACCAGGGTCCGGTTGTCGGATAGTCATGTGCGCATGCCGACTGCAATAAGCTGGACGGAAGCAAGAATAGAAAAACGGAATTCGATTTGGAGACGACGAGCTTTTCAGGGCCAGTAAAGAAGGTCGATCGATTGGCGCAGGGCGCGGGCCGGCACGGCGAGCCAGGATGCGGATAAGGCTGTGTAGCAGCATGAATTCCGTCACGCGCAATCAGCGTAATCCCGCACTCATGGCGTACCTATCCACGGTACCAGCCTTGAGAAATCAAACAACATCGAAGCAGCAAGACTCAGACCGATATCAAAAAATCGGCCCCCGGGCCGCGCCTATATTGGCGGTTACATGTTTCAAACCTGATTTAAACGGACACCACTGACCCACCATGTTCAACATCACACTTGCCGGCACTGAGCAGCAATTCGAATGCGCACCGGACGATACACTCCTGCGGGCGGCATTGCGTGCCGGAATTGGCATGCCGTACGAATGCAATGTCGGCTCCTGCGGCACCTGTAAGATAGAACTGGTTGACGGAGAAGTCGCCTCAAACTGGCTGGAGGCTCCCGGATTGACCGACCGCGACCGCGCGCGCAACCGGGTGCTTGGCTGCCAATCGCGCCCGACCGCCAATTGCACGCTCAAGGCGCGCGCGTCGGAGCAATACCTGACGGCTCATCGGCCGCAGCGCTCGCGCGCGACCCTGACGGCACGCCGCGACATCACGCACGATATTTGCGAGTTCCAGTTCGAACTCGACACGCCGAACGATTTTCTGCCAGGCCAATACGCACTGCTCACTCTTCCGGATACCAGCGGACCGCGCGCCTATTCCATGTCCAATGTCGCCCAAGGCGACGGTGTCTGGCATTTTCAGATCAAACGCGTCCCCGGTGGTAGCGGCAGCGGCGCCTTGTTCGATCGGGTAGAGGTGGGCAGCACGCTGGCGATCGACGGGCCGTACGGGTTGGCTTATTTGCGTACCGACAGTCCGCGCGACATCGTTTGTATCGCCGGCGGCTCCGGACTTGCGCCAATGATCTCGATTGCGCGCGGAGTGGCGGCCAATCCGGCCATGGCAACACGCAAGGTTCACTTTTTTTACGGTGGCCGTGGTCAACGCGACATCTGCGGTCACGACATGTTATGCGAGTTGCCGGGCTTCGGAGAGCGGATCTTGTTCCACCCGATCATCTCGGTGCCGGCACAGGATGACGGATCGCAATGGGCGGGCAAAATCGGCTTTGTCCACGAACTGGTGCAGGAAGTCCTGGGAGGTACGCTGGCCGAATATGAAATCTACTTCGCCGGTCCGCCGCCGATGGCACAGGCTGTGCAGCGCATGCTGATGGAAGAAAAGGTGCCGGGCGGCCAGGTGCACTACGACGCATTCTATTGACCACGCCAAGCGGCGGTAGCGGTATGGCGGCGGTCATGCGCCATACCTGATAAAACCAAAACTGAGGAGAACAAGTGTCCAAGCTGAGATTGACATTGGGGTGCTGGAATTACGACCGTACGCGTGGCTTGCTGGAAGGCCGCATTCAGCCGGACGGCATCGACCTGAATTACCTCAACATGCCGGTCGAGGAAACCTTCTTCCGCATGCTGCGCAACCGCGAATTCGATGTCGCGGAGATGTCGCTCTCGTCCTACACGGTGTCCTTGTTCAAGGACAGTCCATTCATTGCGATTCCGATTTTTCCATCGCGCTTCTTCCGCCATTCCTGCATCTATGTCAATGCGGACAGCGGCATCCGCGAGCCCAAGGACTTGATCGGCAAGCGTATCGGCAATCCGGAATACCAGATGACGGCGCCGGTCTGGATCCGCGGCATCCTGTCCGATGAATACGGTGTGCCGGTCAACAGCGTCACCTATTACACCGGCGGTGAGGAAGAGCCGAATCGCGAAGAGAAATTGAAGCTGGAGCTGCCGTCCGACATCCGGGTCGAACGCATCGGTCCCACCCAGACCCTGTCGGCGATGCTGGCTAGCGGCGAAATCGATGCACTCTACACGGCGCGCATGCCTTCGTCGTTCCATACCAGCAAGGGCAAGGTCAAGCGCCTGTTCGAGGATTTCGTCCCGGTCGAGCAGGATTACTACCGCCGCACCGGCATTTTCCCCATCATGCACACGGTGGTGATCCGTCGCGACATTTACGAGCAGAACCGCTGGGTCGCGCAGTCGCTGTACAAGGCATTCTGCCAGGCGCAGCAGGAAACCTACCACGACCTGTACGAGACGGCCGCCCTGAAGGCGATGCTGCCCTGGCTGACCGCCCACGTCGAAGAAGCGCGGCGCGAAATGGGCGACGATTTCTGGCCGTACGGCTTCGACAAGAATCGGGACACGCTGGCCACTTTCCTGCGTTATTCGTTCGAGCAGGGATTGTCGAAACACCTGCTGCAACCGGAGCAGCTGTTCGCTCCGGAAACGCTGGAAGCATTCAAGATTTGAGGAATTAGTATGTCGAACAACGAGAATCCGGATATCAAGCGCGGTCATAACCTGGCGGATCACCAGTACGGCCAGGATTTCGACCATGTGCACGAGGAAGGCGATGACGCCGATCACGATCATGACGATTTCACCTCGTACGGACCGCTTGAAGCCAATCCGATCTGGCAGCAGGACAACGTCTCGATGGTCAGCGTCGGCATGGACATCGGCTCCTCCGGTACGCAAGTGATCTTTTCCCAGATCAAGCTGCGCCGGATGGGGGAGGATCTCTCGAGCCGCTACCTAGTGGTGTCGCGCGAGACGCTGTACCAGTCGCCGGTTGCGCTCACTCCTTATCAGAGCGAGACCCGCATCGACGAGGGTGCGCTCGGGGCGATCATTGACGAGGCCTATTACGCGGCCGGCCTGCATCCGGACAAGATCGATACCGGCGCCGTGATTCTCACCGGCGAAGCGCTGCGGCGCGAGAACGCGCAAGCCATTTCGGACCTGCTGTCCGACCAGGGCGGCGAATTCGTCTGTGCCACGGCCGGACACCATATGGAATCGATGCTCGCCGCCTATGGATCCGGCGCGGCGCGCGCCTCGCATGATTTGGGCAAGCGCGTGCTGAATATCGATATCGGCGGCGGCACGACCAAGCTGGCGCTGCTGGAAGGCGGCAAGGTGCTGGGCACCGCCGCAGTGCACATCGGCGGCAGGCTGCTGGTTGTGGATGAGGCAAACAAGATCGTGCGTCTCGATCCGGCCGGTCAATACCATGCCAACCAGGCCGGCTTTTCCTGGAAGCTGGGCGACTCCGCCGACCGCCATGCGCTGGAGCATGTGGCGGAATGGATGGCCGATGCCTTGATTGCGGCGATCTCCAAGCAGGCCGATGCCGCGCGAGGTCGAGGATTTGTACCTCACCGACCCCTTGCCGGACCTGGGTCCGATCGAGGGCATCATGTTCTCCGGCGGCGTCGGCGAGTACGTCTATCAGCGGGAGACGCGCGATTTCGGCGACATGGGATTGCTGTTCGGCTCCGCGCTGCGGCGCAAGATCGATGCCGATCCGGGCTCCTGGCCGCTGCTGCCGGCAGGGGAATGCATCCGCGCCACCGCCTTGGGCGCATCGGAATACTCGGTGCAGCTGAGCGGGAACACGACCTATATCTCCAGCCCCGGCCGGTTGCTGCCGCGCCGCAATCTGCAGGTGCTGCAGCCGAACTATGAGTGTGGTCCGGAAATCGATCCGGATCAGCTGGCGGCGGCGATCGGCGCGCACTTCACGGCCTTCGACCTGGTCGAAGGTGAGAACGAAGTGGCGCTCGCCTTCCGCTGGAAAGGCGCGCCTTCCTACCAGCGCATCTCCGCCTTTGCCCGGGGCATCCTCAAGGGGATGAGCAATACCCTGGCCAAAACGCAGCCGCTGTATCTGATTTTCGACGGCGACCTGGCGCATACCCTGGGCGCGATGCTGCGTGAAGAAATGGCGGTGGCAAGCGAAATCCTGGTGATCGACGGCATCGTTTTGATGGATTTTGACTATATCGATCTGGGACGTGTCCGGATGCCGTCGCAAACGGTGCCGGTGACGGTGAAGTCGCTGGTGTTTAGCCAGGATCCTCGTACGCCCCTCGGAAATGCCCGAACCGACCTGAAATACCGCCCGCATGTGAAGCCGCACGGCCACCACCACGGTCATCATCACCATCAGGGTCATCACCACCATGGTCATGGCCATCACCATCATCATGACGAGCATGGTCACCATGAGCATCACGACCACGAGCATCACGAGCATGAGCATCATGACCATGAGCCGCACGAGCATGGCGATGGGCCTGGCCAGCATCGCCACGATTGAGGCGTCGCGGGATAAGGTATCTGAAGCCGGAAAATAGATGAAGAAGCAATTTCCGATGCGCACATGACAAGGGAATCGAATATCGTGCTTACGCTTCCTGAGCAAAAACGGAATCTGGTAGACGCGCTCCTGATGCTGGAGCGTGCTCAGGTGATTGACTTCAACGGGCACTTCAGCGCCCGGGTGTCGGGTGCCGACCATATGCTGATCAACTCGGGGCGATCGGTGCGCAGTGCGCTCACGGTGGATGACATCGTGACCATAGATTTCGATGGCAAGCTGATCGAGGGCGACGCGGTGCCGCCGATGGAGTTTCACATCCATTCCGAGATCTACCGGCGCCGGCCCGACGTCCATGCCGTGGTCCATACGCACCCACTCTGGTCCACGCTGTTCAGCATGGTTGGCCGCCCGGTACTGCCCGTCATCATGCAGGCTGCGGTGCTGGGCGAAATCCAGCTGTTCGAGCAGACGGCGTCGATCAACAGCCGTCCGCTGGGCGAAAGCCTGGCGCAGGCGCTCGGCAGCCATCGATGCGCCATGCTCAAGTCGCATGGGGCAGTGGTGGCGGCTGAAGGCATCCTGGAAGCCTTTGTGCTCGCGTTCTATCTCGAAGAGACTGCGCAGCGCCAGCATCTTGCCACCCAAATCGGCACGCCGGCGGTCCTATCCCCGGAACAGGTCGCGGTCATCGCCCGCAACCTTTGGAAGCCAAATCTTCTGCAAAAAGTGTGGGACTACCACCACGCCAAATTGGCGTCCTGACATCCTGTAACAACCACTGATTCACCCGGATTTTCGACGTTTGGAGGCGAACCGTGTTGTAACTCTCTAAAAATGGAACGATGTTCCAAATATTTTCGATAATGTGGAAAAAAGGCATTAATTCCTGTTGACACCCGTCAAGTGGGTAGGTAAATTCTGCCTGTATTTCTATGTAGACCGCTGTTCCGCATGCAAGAACAAAAAGCACGCCGGGGCGGCAACTTGGGATGACAAGCGCGAAGAGCGTTGACGAAGGAGACGTACTGATGGAAGCAGTGGGACAAATCAATGTTCAACCCACGGGAAGGCCGCCGCTATGGCGCCGGATCGATCTGAAATGGGTAATCATCGGGCTCTGCGTGGCAATGGTGGCTTATCTGGCTGTGATGCCGCTTGGCTTCCTGATCTGGCAGAGCTTCTTTACTCCAGAGACCGCCAGCAAGGCGGCTGAATTCACGCTGGAGAACTACACCTCCGCATACACCAGCGTGGAAACCCTGCGCCTGCTGGGAAATTCCCTGCAGTTCGCCTCGGGTACTGCCATCTTCGCGTTCTTGGTCGGCACGGCGCTGGCTTGGATGAACGAGCGTACCAACACCCCGTTCAAATCGCTGTTTTTTGCGCTGTCGATCATTCCGTTGATCATCCCCGGCATCCTGTTCACCGTCGCGTGGATCCTGCTGGGCAGCCCCAAGATCGGCATCCTGAATCTGCTGCTGCAGAACTGGTTCGGCACCGAGTACGTGTTTTTCAACGTGTATTCGATGTGGGGCATGATCTGGGTTGAGGGTCTGCATTATTCGCCGATGGCGTTCTTGATCATGACGGCGGCCCTGCGTTCCATGGACCCGTCGCTGGAAGAGTCGGCAATGATGAGCGGCGCCAGCGTGGCTCAGATTGCATGGCGCATCACCGTCAAGCTGACCTGGCCCGCTATTTTCGCTACCTTCCTGATTTTGTTCGTGCGTGCGATCGAATCGTTCGAGGTGCCGGCGCTGCTAGGTCTGCCGGTGGGCATACAGGTATTCACTTCGTCGATCTACCAGGCGATTCACCAGTACCCGAGCAAGATCGGTCTTGCGTCGTCCTATGCCGTGACGCTGCTGCTGATCACGACAGTCGGCGTCTACTTCCAGTCGCGTCTGTCCAGTCAGGGTAGCAAGTACTCGACCGTTACCGGCAAGGGCTTTCGTCCACGTACCATGGACCTCGGAAAATGGCGTTATCTGACCGCCGCCATCTTCATCCTGTATTTCGCGCTGATCGTGGTTCTGCCATTTGCGGTACTGGTCTGGTCATCGTTGCAGAAGTACTACAGCGTCCCATCGGTGGCTGCATTGAAAACGCTGACCTTCGACGCCTACCGCTTCATGTTCAGCTATCCGACTCTGGCCACCTCGGTTTGGAACAGCCTATTGCTGGCCCTGGGTAGCGCCACCGTCATCATGCTGGTTACCTCGGTCATCTGCTGGATCGTGGTCAAGACCAAGATGCCGGGGCGCTGGCTGCTGGACAACCTCGCCTCGCTGCCGATGGTGTTTCCGGGCTTGGTACTGGGCTTGTCGATCATGGTGTTCTACCTGAACTTCGACATCGGCATCTACGGCACGATGTGGATCATGTTCATTGCCTATATCACGCGCTTTCTACCATACGGGCTGCGCTACAACACCACGTCGATGCTGCAGATCCACAAGGAGCTGGAAGAATCGGCGGCGATGAGCGGAGCCTCTTGGGGTACAGCATTTACTCGGATCGTCTTGCCCCTGCTGAAGCCGGGTCTGGTGGCAGGCTGGATCTATATCGTGATCGTGTCGATCCGCGAGCTGTCAACCTCCATCCTGCTGTACAGCCCGGGCACCGAAGTGATTGCGATCCTGATCTGGGAGTTGTGGGAGAACGGGCAGTATGTCGAGCTTTCAGCGCTTGGCGTCATGTTCATCGTTGCCCTCTTCATACTGGTGATGGTGGCGCAGGCGATGGGCAAGAAATTCGGCGTCAAAGAGAGCTGATTCATTGAAAAGATCCGCGAAATCAATCGCGAAGCAAGTTGTGGAAAGAATTGGAGACTAATTATGTTGAGCGTCAAGAGCCTATATACCGAATACCCAAACGATCGCGGACAAATCGTGAAGGCCGCCCAGAACATCACCTTCGATGTGCCTGAAGGAAAGCTGTTCACCCTGCTCGGCCCCAGCGGATGCGGCAAGACGACGACCCTGCGTTCGATCGCAGGCCTGGAGCGCCCGAAATCCGGTGAGATTTCAGTGGGTGGCGTGGCGGTGTATTCGTCGAACAAGAATCTGTTCGTCGCGCCGAACAAGCGCAATTTCGGCATGGTGTTCCAGTCGTACGCAATCTGGCCGCACATGAACGTGTTCCAGAACGCGGCGTTCCCGCTCCACGTCGGTGCGCGCAAGTTCACTAAGAAGGAAGTCGAAGACAAGGTGATGCGGGTGCTGACCGCGGTTGGCCTCGACCAGTTCGCGGATCGCGAAGCGACCAAGATGTCCGGCGGTCAGCAACAGCGCCTGGCGCTGGCGCGTGCCCTGGTGATGGAGCCGAAGCTGCTGTTGCTCGACGAGCCTCTGTCCAACCTCGATGCCAAGCTGCGTGAGCGCATGCGCTTCGAGCTCAAGCGTATGCAGCGCGAACTCGGCCTGACCACCATCTACGTTACCCATGATCAGAGCGAAGCATTGGCGCTGTCGCACGAAATCGCCGTGATGAGTGAAGGTCACATCGTCCAGATCGGCTCGCCGCGCGACATTTACGAGCGCCCGCGCAACAAGTTCGTTGCCGATTTTGTCGGTTTGACCAACTTCCTGGAGGCGACCGTGGAAGCGGCCGAGCAGGAAGCCGGTGGCTATCGGGTGAATTCCGAAATCGGCTCGCTGAGCGTTTCGTCGCTCGATCAGCATGGCAGGGGCGAAAACGTCCTCATCTCGGTGCGGCCGGAGGACGTCGAGGTGTTCAACGAGCGTCCTGAAGGCATCAACATTCTGGAAGGCAAGGTCGATCTCAAGGTGTTCCTTGGCGAGTACCTAGACTATCAGGTCAAGATCAACGGCCGTCAGGTGCTGGCGCGGGTTCATCCGTCGGTCCACGCCGCGGTGGGCGATACGGTCTTCGTGCGCATGAATCCGAAGAAGTGCATCACCGTGCAAGACACTGCGGCGCAAAAGAAAGCGGCCTGATTGCCGCTGTCGAATGAGCGTTGAGGGAAACAATCCGGCGACCGGCGCCGGGTAAGAGGACAGGCAGGCTATTCATCCAGGGGAGGAGTACATGCGAGTTGTCGGAGTTATCGGTGCAGGGCGAATGGGCATGCCTATCATCGGCCATCTCCATCGCGCCGGATTCAAGGTGCTGGTGAATGAGCGCGATGCGGCGCGTCGGATAGATGTCGAAGCCCGCGGCGGCATCTGGTGCGCGGATCTGATCGCGTTGGCGGCCGAAGCGCAGGCGATCCTGATCTGCGTCGGCTACGACAGCGAAGTGCGCGAATTGCTGAACGCTGCCGGCGGCCTGCTGGATGAGGCGCCGCGCGGCACCATCATCGCGATCCTCAGCACCATTCATCCGGAAACCATGAAGGAGCTTGCGGCGCAAGCCGACTCGCGCGGTATCCATGTGGTCGACTCGACCGTTTGTCGCGGCGGCCGGGCTGCGGATGACGGCACTCTGCTGTCGTTCGTTGGCGGGGAAAAATCGGTTGTCGAGCGCCTGACGCCGGTGTTGTCCGCCTACTCCGCGGATGTCGTGCATAGCGGAGATATCGGCACCGCCCAGGTTTCAAAAGCGGCCAACAACCTGATCCTGTGGGCCTGCCTGGTGGCCAACCATGAGGCATTGGCGCTGGCACAGCGCTACGGCGTGAATGTGGATGCCCTGCGCGCGGCGCTACTCACTAGCAGTGCGGTCAACGGCGCTCTGGAAAACTGGGGCAAGCAATCAATGGCATGGGCTGACGACGACATGGAAATCGTGGCGGACATGGCGCAGAAATGCGGCATTTCCCTGCCTCAATCAGGATTGGTGCGAGAGATTTGCCGCTCGCTCAAACCGCGTCGTTATGACCTTGAGAAATACGGGGCCTGAAGCCGGCCGAGGAATGAGGCCGCCATCAATCAATCGGGGCAGCACTAACCCGAAGACAGGAGCATCAAAGCATGAGCAATGAATCGCATTATCACAGCAACAAGAACCGGATATTCGTTCGCGCCATCGCCGGGCAATACAACCTGAAGGAGGAGCTGCTCCGCCTGCGCGCCCAGCCGCGCGTGCGCAAAGCCAAGGACATCAAGTTTACCGACGGTCCGCAGGCCTTCAGTCGGCACTACGTCGAGCCTAAGGATGGCATTACCCAGACCTTCCACATTCACCTGGAAGAGTACGGTCCCGGCGGCAAATCGCAAAAGCATGGCCATGTCAACGAAGCGGCGTTCTACATCCTGGACGGCGACCGGCTATGAAATCCACGACGGCATCCGCTACGACTGGAGCGCGGGCGACATCGCCATCGTGCACAACAACTGCGTGCACCAGCACTTCAATGCCTCTTCGGAAAAGCCGGCACGCGCATTGGTCATCAAGACCAAGCCGATGTACTTGTTCATGAACATGCTGTTCCAGTACCAGGTGGAGGGCCGCGACACCAAGCCGGCGCCGGGCGGTGAAGGATTCGTCGTGCGCGAAAGTGAAGAGAACTACAACTACAGCGAATGACGCCAAAGGTTGAGGTCTTCAAGTAATCGAGAGAAAAGAGGGAAAAAGAATGGCATGGGGTGAATCGAAAGTATGGATGAACGGTACGGCGAATCAGCAGCTGTACCAGGATTTGCTGGATGACGCGACGGCGGCGCCGGCGCGCAATGCCAAGCGCAAGAAGGTGGTGCAGCCGCAGGAGATGCCGTGGGAAATGTCGCGTCAGGGCTTGCTCAAGCATTTGCTCAACGAGCAGATGAACACGCGCATGGAAACGGTGGATGCCTACATGCAGATCATTCCGCCGGGCAGCCGTTCGGGCAAGCACCGCCATCTGGCGGAAGAGTGCCTGTACGTGGTGGAAGGGCGCGGCTACGACCTGCACCAGGATTGCGACGTCGAGATCACCGACACCTATCACTGGAAGGCGCAGGACGAAGTCAAGCGTTACGAGTGGGAAGCGGGCGACATGATCTACATCCCGCCGAACACGATCCACCAGCACTTCAACGCCGATCCGGACCGTCCGGTGCGGCTGATTTCGGCGATCAACCGGATTTACGAAAAGTTCGGCTTGAACGACCTGGAACAGCTCGAGGATGCGCCGGAATACCAGCCGGGCATGGTGCTGACGGCGGAAATGGTCGCTGAATTCATCAAGAAGAAATAGGCAGCAGGCAGTGGAATTGGCCCACCGGCCGCAAGGCCGGTAGGCAAATACTTGAATAACAAGATAGGACTGGAGTAAGTAATGACCAAGAATGCTCTCGTATCAGAAGAGCTGGCAAAGAAATTTGCTACCGAAAAAGAATCGCCATATACCCGTTGGGTTGCGGCCGAAGGCCTCGACATCATCAGCGCCCACTATGTGCCGAGCCTGCATACGGTGGACCTCAAGCCATGGGCGCGGCGCGGCGGCAAGGGCGTGTTCATCAACCACGAGGCATCGCGTACGTCCAACGACTGCTACGTATGCGAGATCCCGCCCGGCAAGCAGCTGGAGCCGCAACGCCAGTTGTTCGAGGAAATGATCTACGTGCTGAACGGCCGCGGATCGACCTCGGTCTGGAACGATGCCGGCCAGCGCGTGACCTTTGAATGGCAAGCCGGTTCGCTGTTCGCGATCCCGCTCAATGCAACCTGCCAGCACTTCAACGGTTCCGGCAAGGATGCCGCGCGCTTCGTATCGGTCACCAACGGCCCGTCCGTGATCAACCTCTACGAAGACATCAATTTCGTCTTCAATACGCAGTACGACTTCAAGAACCGTTTCTCGGGCGAGCCGGATTACTTCGACAACAAGGGCGAGCAGAAGGGCCTTCTGCTGGAAACGAACTTCGTGGCCGATGCGGTCAACCTGCCGCTGATCAGCGCCAAGGAGCGCGGCGCCGGCGGCGGCCATATTCGTTTCAACATGGCCAAGGGTTCGATGAACAGCCATATTTCGCAGTTCCCGGTGGGTACCTACAAGAAGGCGCACTGCCACGGCCCCGGCGCGCACGTGATCATCCTGTCGGGCGAAGGCTATAGCCTGATGTGGCCGGAGAACGAGGAGCCACGCCGTTACGACTGGCAGACCGGTTCGATGGTCGTGCCTCCCAACCTGTGGTTCCACCAGCACTTCAATACCGGCAATGCGCCGGCGCGCTACCTCGCGTTCAAGCACGAAGTCGTGTCGATCCGCAATGCGCAGGGCGTACCCAAGGCATGGATCAGCCAGCGCGTGGGCGGCGACCAGATCGATTATGCGGACGAAAGCGAAGTCGTGCGCACGATGTTCGCGGACGAGCTGAAGAAGAACGGTCTCGAACCGCGCATGGAAAGTGCCTACCAGGCAGAGCTTGCGGACCTGCCGCCCAAGCGTGCGTAATCAGAGAAATATTCCGTGGCGGTTTGCGCCGCCACGGGGTTCGCAGGGCAGTCGTGTTTTTTTAATCTAAGGAGACCAGGGATGTACATAACCAAGACGAAGTTGATTGCGGCGGCAGTAGCTGCAGCCTGTGGACTGCCGCTGGCAGCGCAGGCGCAGTCGAATATCACCGTATATGGAAAACTTTATCCGCAAATCAATAATTACAGCATCAGCGGCGCCAGCGGTGCTCGCCCACTCAACACCCTGGTTACGGGCACGGCGAGCGCGGACGTTTCCGGAACGGTGATGGAATCCGGTAACTCGCGTCTCGGCTTTCGCGGCACGGAAGATCTCGGCAACGGCCTGAAGGCGCTGTTCCAGTTGGAGATGGCGCTGGGCGTTGATGACGGCACCGGTAAGGATATCTCCAAGGGTGTCCTGTTCGGCCGCGACACGTTTGTCGGATTGGCTGGCGGCTTTGGTTCGGTCAAATTCGGCAACATGGACTCCGTGTACAAGAACCTCGGTGACACATTGAGCTTCCTCGGTGTTTCCAGCGGCAACTTCTTCTCGGTCAGCAATATCCTGTCGAAACAGGGTTTCGGCACCAGCAACGCGCACCGGTTCCATGAGCGATTCTCCAACAGCATCGTCTACGAGTCGCCGGAGTTCAACGGCTTCCAGGGGCTTGTTCGGTTATTCCCTGGGCGAAGTCCCAGGCAATACCCGCAGCGGTTCGGCACTCTCGACTGGTGTCAAGTACGAAGCCGGTCCGTTTTATCTGGCCATCGCCCATGAACGGCACAACGACTTCTTTGGCGGCTCCCGCAACGTCTCGAACGCTCTTTCGAACACGATCGGCGGCACCGGAAAAGCCAAGGATGGCACCGCGCTTCCTGGAACCAGCTCGACGGATACCGCTACCCGCCTGACCGGGCAGTACAAGATCACGAAGAACACCCGTGTCGAAGCCAACTTTGCCATGATCAAGCTCAGCGAAGACGGCGGCGCAAGGGGCAAATTCCAGGACTACAAGCATAACGCCTGGTCCCTGGCAGCTGACCACAAGATGGGCGCGGTTACCTTGGCGGCTTCCTATGGCCAGGCTTCGGCCGGTTCCTGCTCGCTGGTCGGCGGCGCGGTTTGTACCACCGATGGCCTGGACGGCAGGATGGTGAACCTGGGCGCTTCGTATGCACTTGTCCAAGCGCACCCAGCTGTACGCAGTGTTCTCGAATTTGAGCAACGGCAATGCGGCCAGCTACAGCAACGTCGGCGATGCTCCGAAGCCGGTTTCCGGCCAGAGCGTCCGCCAGGTTGCATTGGGCGTCAGCCACAGCTTCTAAAACGAGGCAATGAAGTAGGCCCGGACAGGATATCGTCCGGGTGCAGTTTGGCAGTATCTGGTGCGCCGGCAAATTCACCGGCGCACCAGCTTCAGTAGAAAAACGCCCGCGACCGAAAGGGGCGCGGTTAGGAGACAGGCAGCGGCGGCAACGGAGAAACCGTGCGAGCACTGCCATGGCAGCACCGATAGGAGAGCAGTTAGATGGAAGGTTTTCGTTTCTTGTTTCAAGCCCGTAATTTGTGCAAACTCGGCTTGGTTTTCATGCTGGCCAGCTCGGGCGCAGCGTTTGCCCAGGCAAAATCCAAGCAGTCCGAAGTCTATATGTACGAGGGCGCCGATCGTGAGCAGCGCCTGCTGGAAGGGGCGCGCAAGGAGGGCACGGTAACCATCTACACTTCGCTCAATCTGAAAGATTCCGCACCGATCACCGAAGCATTCGAAAAGAAATACGGCATCAAGGTTTCCCTGTGGCGTGCGGGCGGCGAGAAAGTGGTGCAGCGCGCGCTGACCGAGGCCCGTGCCGGCCGCTTTACGCCGGACGTGTTCGAGTCCGACGGTATCGAGATCGAAATTCTGGCGCGTGAAAAAATGCTCGCCGAGTTCAAGAGCCCGGTGTTCAAGGAATTGCCCGCCGGAGGCCTTTCCGCCGCATCGGCAATACGTCGTCGACCGTTTCAATTTTTTCACGATCGCTTACAACACCAACCTGGTGAAGCCGGACGAGGTTCCTAATTCCTATGAAGACCTGCTGCAGCCGCGCTGGCTCGGCAAGGTCGGCATCGAAGCCGGCGATAGCGACTGGTTCGGCTCGGTGGTCAAGGCCATGGGCGAAAAGGAAGGGCTTGCCTACTTCCGCAAGCTGGCCGATACCCGTCCGCAGGTCCGTACCGGGCATACGCTGATTTCCGAACTGGTGGCGGCCGGCGAGATTCCGATTGCAGCGACGGTCTATAACCATGCGGTCGAACGCCTGACCAAGAACGGTGCGCCGATCAAGTGGAAGGCCCTGCCTCCCACTTTCGGTCGGCCGGGAGCCGTGGCGGTTGCCCGTAATGCACCGCACCCGCATGCCGCAGTGCTGTTTGCCGATTTCATGCTGTCGCGCGAGGGACAGGAACTGATCAAGCAGCGCAATCGCGTACCTTCCAGCAAGGCGGTCGATAGCCCTTTGAACAAGTTCCCATATCGGATGATCGACCCGGCAATCGTGCTCGACGAGTCCGAGAAATGGGAAACTTTGTGGACGGATTTGTTTCTCAAGGGCAAGAAGCAGGCAAAGCCATCCGAATGACGCCGATTCCTGATTCGGGATCTCAGCAGTAGTTGTATCGGTGCCGGCGTATCGCCTGCCGGCACCAAAGTATTTTTAATCAATCATCAAAGGGGTTCCCATGAGGACTACACGCTTTTCCAAACGCCTTTCCCTCAAAGTCGCGCTAAGCGGCGTTGCAGCGGGTGTCTTACTGACGTTTGGCGTCCAACCGACATTCGCGCAAAACAAGGAGTTTGCCGAACTTGCCGCTTATTCCGGAGCCGATCGCCAGCAACGCCTGGTGGAAGGCGCCAAGAAGGAGGGCGTACTGTCCATCTACACTTCGGTCCCGATCGATGACATGGCGTTGATTACGAGCGCCTTTGAAAAGAAGTACGGCGTCAAGGTAAAAGTATGGCGTGCAGGGTCCGAGAAGGTGCTGCAGCGTACGGTGACGGAGGCCCGCGCCAACCGCTTCGACGTCGACATCATTGAAACCAATGGTCCGGAACTGGAATCGCTGCACCGCGAAAAGCTGCTGCAGGAAGTGAAGTCTCCCTATACCGCCGATCTCATCGCACCGGCGATTCTGCCGCACCGCGAATGGATCGGCACGCGCCTGAACATCTTCGCCATGGCCTACAACACCAACCAGGTGAAGAAGGAAGACTTGCCAAAGACCTATCAGGACTTCCTGAATCCGAAATGGAAAGGCAAGCTTGGCATCGAGGCCGAGGACCTGGACTGGTTTGCCGGCGTGGTCACCGAGCTGGGCGAGGAGAAAGGCCTGAAGCTGTTCCGCGATATCGTGGCGACCAACGGCCTCTCGGTGCGCAAAGGCCATACGCTGCTGGCCAACCTGGTGGCTTCCGGCGAGGTTCCGCTTGCATTGACCGTCTATAACTACAAGGCGGATCAGCTCAAAGCCAAGGGCGCGCCACTGGACTGGTTCACCCTGCCACCGACCATCGCACGCGCCAATGGCGTCGCGGCCGTCAAGCGTCCCCGCACCCCCATGCGGCCGTGCTGTTCTTCGACTTCATGCTGAGCGACGCGCAAAACATCCTGTTCGAACGTGACTTCGTGCCAACCAGCAAAAAGATCAAGACCGAACTCAACAAGATGCCGATGAAGTTCGTCGATCCGAAGGTGATCCTGGACGATAACGAAAAGTGGAGTGGCTTGTATAACGAAATCATCACCAAGCAATCCAGGAAATAGTCGGTATTTTTCGGGAAGGCAGCGCCGTGGGAGAGCCCCGTCACAAGAAGTTTGCGATGACATCGACGCGCCATCGCAACTGCTTTTCGTTGAAAGCGGCCGTGG
Organism: uncultured beta proteobacterium; assembly: GCA_963706525.1. Lineage (GTDB taxonomy): Bacteria > Pseudomonadota > Gammaproteobacteria > Burkholderiales > Burkholderiaceae_D > DATJCV01. The sequence continues at coordinate 468,967 of CAVPMM010000001.1, forward strand.
CCGGAGCCGGTATCTTGCTGGCGCTGATCGCCTCTCCCGCGTTTTCCCAGGACCCGGCCCTTTTCCAGGGGCCGGATCGGGAACAGCGGCTGATTGACGGTGCAAGGAAAGAAGGCGAGCTGGTCATCTACACTTCGGCGCCAGTGGATGACATGACGGTACTGACGAATGCCTTTGAAAAGAAGTACGGCATCAAGGTCAAGCTGTGGCGCGCCACTTCCCAGAAGGTACTGGAAAGAGCCGTCGGCGAGTCCCGCGACAACCGTTCAGACGTCGATATCATCGAGACCAACGGCCCGGAACTGGAGGCAATGCATCGAGAGAAAGTGCTGCGCGAAGTCAAGTCGCCATATCTCGCCGACCTGATCCCCGCCGCCATCCTGCCCCACCGTGAGTGGATCGGGACCCGGATGAATATTTTTTCGTTCGGATACAACTCGAAACTGATCAAACGGGAGGCATTGCCGAAAACCTACCAGGATCTGCTGCACCCGAAATGGAAGGGCAAGCTGGGCATCGAGGCGGAAGATGCCGACTGGTTTTCCGGCGTCATCGGCGAACTGGGCGAGGACAAGGGCCTGAAGCTGTTTCGAGACATCGTCGCGACCAACGGCATGTCGGTGCACAAGGGTCATACCCAGCTCGCCACACTGGTGGCATCGGGAGAGGTGCCGCTTGCTCTGACGGTCTACAACTACAAGGCAGAGCAGCTCAAGAGCCGTGGTGCCCCGATCAACTGGTTCGTCATTCCACCGGCGATTGCCAGGGTCAACGGAGTGGCGGTTGGCCGAGCGGGCGCCGCATCCGCATGCCGCAGTGCTGTTCTTTGACTTCATGCTGTCGGATGCGCAGCAGATGCTGGTCTATCGGGACTTTGTGCCGACCAGCAAAAAGGTGTTCACACCGCTCAACAAGATGCCGATCAGGATTGTCGACCCCAAGGCCATTCTCGATGAGAGCGACAAGTGGAACAGTTTGTACAGTGAAATTTTTAACAAGCAAGTAAAGAGGTAGTTTCAAAGCAGTAGCTTTTTTAGAAAGAGGAGCCGTTATGGGTAAGGAATCGCATTACAGCAGTAAAAAAGATCGCGTGTTTTTGCGTGCGATCGCAGGCCCCTACAACCTGAAGGACGAACTCACCCGTCTACGTTCCATGCCGCGAGTGGTCAAGGGCTCGGAAATGAAGTTCAACGACGGCCCGCAGTCGTTCAGCAAGCACTTCTGCGAGCCGGTCGACGGCATGACGCAGACCTTGCACATCCACCTGGAAGAGTACGCGCCAGGCGGCCGCACCCAGAAGCACGGCCACGTCAACGAAGCGGCGTTCTACATCCTCGACGGCACCGGCTATGAAATCCACGACGGCATCCGCTACGACTGGAGCGCGGGCGACGTCGCCATCGTGCACAACAACTGCGTGCACCAGCACTTCAACGACGACCCGGTCAAGCCGGCGCGCGCACTGGTGATGAAGCCGAAGCCAATGATGATGTTCATGAACCTGCTGTTCCAGAAGCAAGTGATTCCGCGGCCGACCGAGCCGACGCCAGGCGGTGTGGGTTTCGAGCCACGCCACTTCGAAGAAAATTACAACCACGACGAGTAACGGCAAGGGCGCGGAATCATCAACAATCTGGGAATAAGGAGCTAGAAAATGGCATGGGGTGAATCGAAAGTATGGATGAACGGTACGGCGAATCAGCAGCTGTACCAGGATTTGCTGGATGACGCGACGGCGGCGCCGGCGCGCAATGCCAAGCGCAAGAAGGTGGTGCATCCGGAAGAGATGCCGTGGGAGATGGCGCGTCAGGGCTTGCTCAAGCATTTGCTCAACGAGCAGATGAACACGCGCATGGAAACGGTGGATGCGTACATGCAGATCATTCCGCCGGGCAGCCGTTCGGGCAAGCACCGCCATCTGGCGGAAGAGTGCCTGTACGTGGTGGAAGGGCGCGGCTACGACCTGCACCAGGATTGCGACGTCGAGATCACCGACACCTATCACTGGAAGGCGCAGGACGAAGTCAAGCGTTACGAGTGGGAAGCGGGCGACATGATCTACATCCCGCCGAACACGATCCACCAGCACTTCAACGCCGATCCGGACCGTCCGGTGCGGCTGATTTCGGCGATCAACCGGATTTACGAAAAGTTCGGCTTGAACGACCTGGAACAGCTCGAGGATGCGCCGGAATACCAGCCGGGCATGGTGCTGACGGCGGAAATGGTCGCTGAATTCATCAAGAAAAAGGCAAAAGAACTGGCTTAAGCCGTTCGGAATGCGCATTGCGTTCATGTGCAGCATGCATGAACGCATGTGCCTCCTGGCGCCCCGCCGGCATCGTTGCCGACGGGGCGCCAGGCAATTACAAGAAAAAACAGAAGGGGACGCCATGTATTGGCAAAATAAAGTAAAAGGGCTGTGCTTATCACTGGCATGCCTGGCGCTGGCCATGCCCGCCACCGCGCAGGATTATTCCCTGCTGAATTACAACGGTCCGGACCGCGCGGAAAAGGTGCTTGCGGCGGCCAAGAAGGAAGGGACGCTGACGCTCTACACGTCGATCGCCGAAAAGGATATCGCGCCGCTGGTCACGCCGTTTGAACAGAAATACGGCATCAAGGTCAAGGTATGGCGTGCCGGAAGCGACAAGGTCCTGCAAAGAACGCTGACCGAGAGTGCGGGAAAGCGCTATGAAGTGGATGCCATCCACATCAGCGGCCCGGAAATGGAAGCGCTGCATATGGAAAAGATCCTGCAGCCCGTCAGCAATCCGGCATTCAAGAATCTGCTCCCGGGCTCGGTTCCGCCCCATGGCGAATGGGTGGCGACGCTCTTGACGGTGTTCGTGCAAGCCTACAACACCAATCAAATCAAAAAGGAAGACCTGCCGAAGTCTTACCAGGACCTGCTGGATCCGAAGTGGAAAGGCAAGCTGGGAATCGAAACCGAAGATTTCGACTGGTTTGCCACCGTGGTTACCGACCTGGGCGAGGCCAAGGGCCTGAAGCTCTTCCGCGACATCGTGGCAACCAACGGCATTTCCGTGCGCAAGGGACACTCGCTGCTGAACAACATGGTGGGAGCCGGCGAGGTTCCGCTGGGGCTCACCATCTATAACTACATGCCGGAAGCGGCGCGCAAGAAGGGCGCCCCGATCGACTGGTTCGTGCTGGAGCCGGCGGTTGCCCGCACCAACGGGATCGGGATTGCGCGCCGCGCCTCCCGCCCGAATGCGGCCCTGCTCTTTTACGATTACATGCTCTCCAGTGACGCGCAAAAGATATTGGCTTCGATGGATTACGTGCCGGCCAATGCGACCGTCGAGTCGCCGCTGAAAAACATCAAGCTCAAGATAATCGACCCGGCCGTCACGCTGGGACAGATGGACAAATGGACCAAAGCCTACGATGAAATCGTCCTCAAGCGAGGCGGCAAGTAATCGCGAGGTGCGGCGCCCCCGGGGGGGCCGCACGCCATGGCCGGCAGGCGGCGAGGCATAGCCGCCCATCAAAAAATAAAAGACCAACAAGGAGAAGACATGAGCACTGCGGCAATCACTCCCGATACAGCTCCTGGAAAATCGTTTCGTGAAGTCTGGGTCATTACCGTCGGGCACGCGCTGACCCACTGGTACCCCGCCACCTTCTATCTGCTGCTGCCGCTGATCGGCAAGGAGCTGGGGCTGAGCTATAGCCAGATCGGCCTCGTCATGACCTGCCAATATATCGCCGGCGCCGTCTCCAACGTGCCAGGCGGGATGCTGGTCGACACCGTCGGGAAGAAGGGACTCCTGATGGCGCTGTCGCTGTTCTGGGTGGGCTTTCCCTATTTGTTGATCGGTTTTTCCCACAGCTACCTGATGCTGCTGGTCTGTATTTCGCTGGTCGGCATCGGTAACAACCTGTGGCATCCGACCGCCATCCCCATGCTGGCGCACCGCTTCCCGGAACGCAAGGGATTGGTGCTGTCGATGCACGGCATGGGCGGCAATGCCGGCGATGCGCTGGCGCCGCTGGCCATCGGGGCCTTGCTGGCCACCTTCACCTGGCGTGAAATCGTGGTCATGAACGTGATCCCCGGCGTGGCCGTTTCCCTCGTGATCCTGGCCTATCTCGGCACATTGCGCCTCGGCTCGAAGAAAAAGAAGGCGGCACCCGTCGAACAGGAAGGCCAGACGGTGCAGGAGTATGCGCGCGGGCTGCGCGGCCTGATCAAGAACAAGGCCTTGATTTTCCTGACGGTCAGCTCGTCGTTCCGCTCGATGACGCAAACCACGCTGCTCACCTTCCTGCCGGTATTTCTGGCCTATGAAATGGGCTACTCGCCGGTGTGGGTCGGCGCCTGCATGTTCCTGCTGCAAGCGGCCGGTTTTGCCGCCGCGCCGATCGCCGGCCATCTGTCGGACCAGATGGGTCGCCGCCGCATCATTTCGGTGAGCATGGCGATGAGCGCCGTGGTGCTGGCATTCATGGCGTTTGGCGGCAAGACCAACATCTTCGCCCTGTTTATCGCGGTGCTTGGATTTTTCCTGTACGCGGTGCGTCCGGTGTTGCAGGCGTGGCTGCTCGACGCGACGCCGAAGAACATGGGCGGCACCAGTATCGGCGCCTTGTTCGGCATGCAGGCCGTCGGTTCTTCCATTGGCCCGATCATCGGCGGTGTGATCGCGGACAAGTTCGGTCTGATGTCGACCTTCTATTTCCTTGCCATGACCATCGTGGTCGCCAACCTGTTTATTTTGCTGCTTCCGGCCACAGCGGATGCCCTCAAGGCATCCAAGGTGAAGGCGGCTGGCTGAAAACGCAGGGCCATGCCGCGGTCCCGGCAGCCCGCTGCGAATCGCACCACCGCGCAACGGCAAAGAGGACCATCGGAACGCCCGGCATCGATATGCCGGGAATTCAAGCAGCAAGGGCTCAAGTTCCATGCCATGCCCGCTGGGCGGGTAATGGAACCTTGAGTTTCGATTCGAGCAATTATTCAGGAGCAAAGTAGTGCCTCACGATAAAGACCAAACCCATTGGCACGAGCCAGCGGGTAACAAGAAGGCCGGCTTCGGCCAGTTCAAGAAACAGCCGACCCCATACGACGCCTTCATGGAGCAGGAAGGCATCCCGGTATTTCGCGACATCGGCATCAGCAAGGTGCAGAACCTGCCGCTGGTGCCGTGGAAGCGGATGGGCGGGCGTGGCCATTTCATTCAGCTGTACGGCACCGAGGGCAAGTGGGGCTGCTATGTGGTGGAAGTGCCTCCGGCCGGCGCGCTGAACGTCGAAAAGCATATGTACGAGGAAATCTTCCTGGTGGTCGAGGGTCGCGGCACGACCGAGGTCTGGCAGGAGGGCGACACCAAGAAACACGTATTCGAATGGCAAACCGGATCGATGTTCTCGATCCCGATGAACGCGCTGCACAGGATCGTCAACGGCACCTCGAGCGGCGCGCTGCTGCTGGCCGGGACGACTGCGCCGAACGTGATCAACATGATCAACAACTTCGGCGCCGTGTTCAACAATCCGTTCGTGTTCCACGACCGCTTCAGCGGCGCCGACGACTTCTTCAAGCCGAAGGACGACATCGAAGCCGACCCGGTGCGCGGCCTGGCGATGCGGCGCACCAACCTGATCCCGGACGCCATGAATTGCGAGCTGCCGCTCGACAACCGGCGCTCGCCCGGCTATCGCCGCATCGAGCCGTTCATGACCAACAACTGCTTCTATTTCTGGATCGGACAGCACGAGAACGGCCGCTATTCGAAGGCCCATGCGCACACCTCGGCGGCGATCCTGATCTGCCTCAAGGGCAAGGGCTACACCTATACCTGGCCTGAGAAGCTCGGCGTGAATCCATGGAAGGATGGGCATGCCGACCAGGTGCGCCGCCTCGACTACGAGCCGGTCGGGCTGGTGACCGCGGCTCCCGGCGGCGCGCGCTGGTATCACCAGCATTTCAGCGTGTCGGAAGACCCGTTCCGCCTGACCGCCTGGTTTGGCCCGCACAATCCGGGGCGCGACCCGGGTCCGCCGGGTGAGAAGCACACCGACTACACCGCCATCGACGTCAGCGAGGGCGGCACGGCGATTCCGTACTGGATGGAAGATCCGTTCATCCGCAACGAATACGAAACGACGCTGAAACAAAACGGCGTTCCCAGCCGCATGGACCCGAACTGGTACATCGCGCCAGCAGATAAGTAAGCGCCAGAACGACGCCGATTCCCGCCTTCCGGCCGGCGTGCCGGAGCGGCGCATCGGCGCAGCCATCACAACGATCATCGATTCAGGAGACGCTTCGCATGAGCGAGGAAGCGGGCGGCAGGGTTTTTTTCAGTAACGTCAGGCGCAGCCTCGAGGAAGAGGACGAAATCCGGCTGACCAGCGTCGGCGTCGACATCGGCTCGTCCACGTCGCACCTGGTGTTTTCGCGCATCGTGCTGGAGCGGCTCGACAACCGCTATATCGTTGCCGAACGCGAACTCATCCACGAGTCGGAAGTGCTGCTGACGCCCTATACCGAGGACATGATGATCGACGCGGTCGAGCTCGGCCGCTTCATCGAGCACCAATACGAACTGGCCGGCATCGATCCGCAGACGATCGATACTGGCGCCCTCATTCTTACCGGCGTGGCGGTGCGGCGCCGTAACGCCCGCGCCATCGGCGACCTGTTCGCGGCGCAGGCCGGCAAGCTGGTCGCGGTAAGCGCCGGCGACGGGCTGGAGACCACGCTGTCTGCCTTCGGTTCCGGCGCGGCGGCGCGCTCGATCCGGGAAGAGGCGCGCGTCATGAACATCGACATCGGCGGCGGCACGTCGAAGATCGCCGTCTGCGAAGCCGGCGAACTGGCCGACATGACCGCGGCCGACATTGGTGCGCGCATCGTCTGCTTCGATGACGACGGCAGGGTCAAGAGGGTGGAAGAGGCCGGCCATCGGTTCGCGCGGGAGGTCGGCCTGACCCTTGAGTACGGCGTCAGGCCGGATGCGCAATTGCTGGCGCAGATGGTCGAGCGGATGGCCGACCGCCTGTTCGAGATTGTCGGCAGCCCTAGCATCAGCGCCGAGTCAGGCGCGCTGCTGCGCCTCGATCCGCTGCGCAACGACTGCAAGCCGGACGTGGTCACGTTTTCCGGCGGCGTATCCGAATACATCTACGGGCAGGAGGCGCAGGCCTTCGGCGACCTGGGGCCGCGGTTTGCGCAAGCGGTGCTGCAGCGCGTGAAAGCTTGGGGGCCGCGCATCGAGGCGCCGGAGCAGGGCATCCGCGCCACCGTGGTCGGCGCTTCGCAATATACGGTCCAAGTCAGCGGCAGCACCATCTATGTCGCTCCGCAAAGCATCCTGCCGCTGCGCAATGTCCCCGTCATCGCTCCCCGGCTTGCGCTCGGTGGCGAGGTGCTGGACCCCGAGGAGATTGCCGCTGCCGTGCGCGATGCCTTGCGGCGGCTGGACCTGCATGAGGGCGGGCAGGCGGTAGCCTTATGCTATCGCTGGCAGGAATCGGCGACCTTCGCGCGGATGGATGGATTTTGCCGCGGCATCGTCGATGGCCTGTCCAAAGTGCTTGAACGCGGTCACGCACTCATTCTGGTCGGGGAGGGCGATATCGGTGGACTGCTCGGCATGCATTGCGAGCAAGAGCAGCGCCTGCCGAACCCCATCGTCTCGATCGATGGCATCCTGTTGAAGGAATTCGATTTCATCGACATCGGGGAGTTGCTCGACACTTCGGGCGCGGTACCGGTGGTGATCAAGTCGCTGGTATTTCCCACGTCCGCTGCGCTTGGGCGAGCCGGGGACACGGCGGCGCCCGAATGACCGTCGGCGCTGGCAGCGGCGTTGTGCCGGCGGCGGAGAGAGTGGATTGTGCCGTCGAGCGGTCGTTGCGTGCGCCCACGCCTTATCCGCCGATCGAGCCGTATGACAGCGGCCTCATGGACGTCGGCGACGGTCATTCAGTGTATTGGGAGGCGTGCGGAAATCCGAGCGGCACGCCGGCCTTGTTCCTGCACGGCGGCCCTGGCGGCGGCTGCAGCGCGGCCAACCGGCGGCTGTTCGATCCGCGGCGCTATCGCATCATCCTGTTCGATCAGCGCGGCTGCGGCCGCTCGCTGGCGACGTGAGCGCCTGGAGGCGAATACCACCGAGCATCTCATTTCCGACATCGACATGCTGCGGCGCAGACTGGGCATCGAGCAATGGGTATTGCTGGGCGGATCGTGGGGAGCCACGCTTGCGCTGGCCTACGCACAGGCGTGTCCCGAGCGCGTCCGGGCGATGATATTGCGCGGCGTTTTCACGGCGCGGCAATCCGAGTTGCGCTGGCTATATGAAGTGGGGGCCTCCTTTCTATTCCCGGAGGCCTGGGAGCGCTTCCTGGCGCCCATTCCGGCACAGGAAAGAGGCGATCTGATTGCCGCCTTCCATGCGCGCCTGACCTGCGGCGAGCCGGCGCTGGAAATGGCCGCCGCGCGCGCCTGGTGCGCATGGGAAGACGCCATCATGACGCTGCAACCGCAGCCCGGTTTTCAACTACAGGACGCCGCCGCGCTGCTCTCGTTGGCGCAGATCGAGGCGCACTATTTCAGGCATCGCGCCTTCCTCCAGGAAGGGCAATTGATTGCCAACGCGGATCGGCTGCAGTCCATTCCAGGCGTGATCGTGCAGGGTCGCTACGACGCGATCACGCCGCCCGCGACGGCATGGGATCTGCAGCGCGCATGGCCACAGGCGGATTTGCAAATCGTGGCGGATGCAGGCCATGCCTCGTCCGAACCCGGCATCATGCGGCGCCTGATCATGGCGACCGATCGTTTTGCCGGAATCTGAGGACAGTTAATTCTGATACATGGAACATTGTTTCAATTTGTTGTTGGGGTGGTGCTTTCACCTTACAATTGGTCGCGCCCGCTTCGAGGCGGCGTGCCGTTCGCGAAGCGGGTGCGCCCATCAATTTGGAAAATAGAAATACCGGAGGAGATTTGAACAGTATGAATAGACGAAGCATTCTGAAGGCCGCCGGCCTGGGGTTGGTCGCCGTGTCGGCGCTGATTTCGGTGCAGCCCGTTGGCGCGCAGCAGCCGGCGCCTGGAAAAAATGAAGCGGTTTACATGTACCGCGGCCTCGATCGCGACAAGCGCCTGGTTGAAAAGGCGGTGGAGGAGGGTTCGGTCGTCGTCTATACCTCGTTGGCGACCTCGGAGTCGCAACCGCTGGCCAAGGCCTTCGAGAAAAAGTACGGAATCAAGGTGGAGTTGTGGCGCACCACGAGCGACAAGGTGGTCCAGCGCGCCATTACCGAAGGCCGGGCAAAACGGCACGCGGTCGACGTGATGGAGACCAACGGTCCGGAAATGGAAATGCTGGCGCGCGAGCGCCTGCTGGCGGAGTTCCATACGCCCTATCTGGCGGATTTGCCGCCCTCGGCGATTCCCGCGCATCGCCTCTGGGTTTCCGACCGCGTCAATTTCTTCGTGGTGGCCTACAACACCAACAAGATCAAGCGCGAAGATTTGCCGAAAAGCTATGAAGGTTTCCTCGATCCGAAGTGGAAGGGCCATATCGGCCTGGAAGCGACCGACGCCGAATGGATGGCGACCATCGTCAAGAAACTGGGGCCGGAGCGCGGTCCGAAATTATTCGACAAGTTGGCGGAGATGAAACCGGACGTGCGCAAGGGCCATATCCTGCTGGCGGAAATGGTGGCGGCTGGCGAGGTTCCTGTGGCGCTGACCGTGTACAACTCGGAGGCTGAGTCGCTGAAGCGGCGCGGTGGTCCGATCGACTGGGTTCCGGTCGAGCCGGTGGTCGGACGGCCGCAGGGTATCGGCCTGGCCCGCAATGCGCCGCACCCGCATGCGGCGCTGCTGTTCGCCGATTTCGTGCTGTCGCCGGAAGGGCAGCAATTATTCCATTCGATGGGCAGGATTCCCACCAGCCTGAAGGTCAAAAGCGATTTGAGCAATTTCCCATACACCATGGTTGATCCGGCCACGGTAATCGACGAAAGCGAAAAGTGGGAAAAAATCTGGAATGGCTTGTTCTTGAAGCGGTAAACGAAAAGGAGGGCGGGGGCGTGGCGCAACGCTTGCGCCGCCCTTCGTCGGCGGCCCGTATATGCCGGAACGGATGCCTGGAAGCGCCACTTAGGTCGCCACGAGTTCCATGAGGGCGACTGTCCCCCGAACCATGCCGCCGTTTCGAGGTCGCGGAATGGACGCGACTTGTTTGCCCTCCCGAGTCCCAGTCTGATATTCCCCGCTGAAAAAGACTGGGCGGCTTTTGACGCAGAAATTTCAATAGGAAGTGACGTCGCATGGGCGAATTGCTGGCATTCCTGTCGACTTGTTGTTTTGCTACAGCCAACGTGACGATTTCACGCGGAGCAGGCCCGAAGGGGCAGGAAAACGGGGCATTCCTGTCGATCCTGATGACGGCCTCGATTGCCGGCATGGCGTGGGTTTATCTGGCGGCACACCAAGGCCTGCCGCGCATCGATCCGCTGGGCATTGCCTGGTTCGCAGGCGCCGGCGTGCTGACGATTTTCATCGGCCGCGTGTTTCTGTATGCATCGGTACAACATCTGGGTGCGGTACGCGCCTCCGCCATCAAGCGCCTGAATCCGTTTTTTTCCGTCCTGCTCGGCGTATTGGTACTGGGCGAACCGGTCAATGCTTCGATGACGGCAGGCATGCTGCTGATCTTCGGCAGTTTCGGCATATTGATATGGCATTCGCTGGCCGTAAACGCCGGCAAGAAAAAGAGCCGGGCGCCGGGAGAAGCTGCCGGCCCGCGCGCATGGCTGGCTACCTTGGGCAATCTAGGCTTCTTCTACGGTCCAGTTTCGGCCCTGGCCTACGCAACCGGCTACGTCGCCCGCAAGCAGGGTCTGGTGGCAATGCCCGATCCGGCGTTCGGTACCATGGCCGGCGCGGTGGTGGGCGCAGCCTGCTTTGTGCTCGCCGCGCAGTTCGTGGCCAGCTACCGGACGTCGGTACGTGCCACCTTTACCACTTTCAACTCCTGGCTGTTTGGCGCGGCGGTACTGAGTTCGCTCGGACAGCTCCTGTACTTTGCGGCGCTATCGCATAGCGCCATCTCCCGCGTGGCGCTGATTTCGTCGATGGAGGTATTCGTCACGATGTTTCTCACGCTGCTCTTTCTCCGTTCGCGCGAACAGCTGACCCCTCCGGTCATTCTGGCCGCCGCATTGGGCATGATGGGGACCATGTTCATCGTGCTGGACGCCGCCGCCTAAGACGCCGCCGTCGCGGGCCCGCAATCGTCCGGGGCCGCGCGACCGCGCATGCTTGGCTGCCGGCAGCCGCCTGCAATACGGGAAGAGGATTTCCTGTGATGCAAACAAAGATATGCGATCAATCATTCCGCTGCTTATCGATCAAGTGTGGATTCCACTTTCCGGCCGATTGCATACCGTCATCGTGACATCGGGCTCCGCGCAAGCGCCATCGGGCAAGTCATTCCAATAAATTGAAACATTGTTCTTTTATGTGGAAATGCTCTATTGACACCCGAAGTCGGACGGCTATCATCGATAAAAAAAGCTGTACTACATTCAGAGAACTGCAAAAAATCTTCCGGTTCGGCATGCCGGTCATTGCAAAGTTTTCAGGAGACAAAATGAAGAACCGTCTTGAAGTCCGCGCGGCAATCGCTGCGGGTACCGTACATGGCATCGAAAAGCCTGTGCAGCCCGATTCGTACCTGCGGCCAAAAAATCCCACATCTCCGGCGTCAATCAAAAAACAGCGCGGGCCGCACTTCAGAGTCTGATAGGGCGGCAACTCCCGAAGCCCGGCAGCAAACGGCGATTCCTCCGGGCGCCGCTGCAGCCAAGCACTTCGGTGCGAGCAATGGCATGGCTGACAACATAGTACTGCGCTATGTGCAGCCGTCGGCGGTCCGAGACCGACTTCGATCACCAGACTAGAGATACCGAACACTTGCGGGCGACAACTACGTCCCGGCAGGCATGGCTGCGCATTTCCGAAAATTTCGCGTTCGTCGGAAATTCCAGGAGTAGGCCGTCAGCGCAGGAGCGACGGAAAAGCAGCGTCATGGGAGGGTAAAGCAAAGGCAAGCGGCACAGAGATTTACGGCTTGATCAGATATGTCCCTGACCGGGCATATGGATCCACTGTAGGTGGCGGCATGCGGAGCCTTTCCGATGCCGTGGGAGCATGAATATAAACACAAACTGAAGGAGGAAGCATGAGAAGCATTTCGCACTTTCTGTCATACATCCTGCTGTTTTTCTGTGTATTCCATGCCGGCGGCGCCCTCGCGCAAACGCCGGATTTCGCCGCCCTTGCCGTCTATGACGGCCCCGACCGGGAGCAGCGTTTGTTGCAAGGGGCGAAACGCGAGGGCGAATTGACTCTCTATACCTCGCTGGTCGTGCAGGACATCTCGAACATTGCCGCGGCATTTGAAAAGAAATACGGCGTCAAAGTGAAGTTCTGGCGCGCCGGTTCCGAGAAAGTGGTCCAGCGCATCGTTACCGAGACGCGAGGCGGCCGCTTCGATTTCGATGTGGTGGAGACCAACGGCCCCGAAATGGAAGCCTTGCATCGCGAGAAGATGCTGCAGAAGGCAAGTTCGCCGCATTTCACCGACCTCGTGCCGCAGGCGCTGCTGCCGCATCGCGAATGGGTCGGCACGCGCCTGAACATGTTCGTCCATACCTACAACACCAACATGGTGAAGAAGGAAGACCTGCCGAAGTCCTATCAGGACCTTCTCGACCCGAAGTGGAAGGGCAAGCTTGGGATCGAAGCCGAGGATCTGGACTGGTTCGCGATGGTGGTCAAGGAACTTGGCGAGGAGAAGGGGCTCAAGCTGTTCCGCGACATCGTCGCCTCCAATGGCATGTCGGTGCGCAAGGGCCATACCTTGCTGGCGGGGCTGGTGGCATCCGGTGAAGTGCCGTTTGCCTTGACAGTCTATAGCCACAATGCCGAAAAACTGAAAAAGAAAGGCGCACCTGTCGATTGGTACGCGATCCAGCCGGCCGTCGTCCGCCCCAATGGTGTGGGAGTGGGGAAAAAGCCGCCGCATCCGCATGCCGCGCTGCTGTTTTACGATTTCATGCTGAGCATCGAAGGCCAGTCGCTTTTGGCGAAAGCCGAATACACGCCGGCAACCCGGAAGATCAATTCTGGCCTTGAAAATCAGCAGATCAAGTTTGTCGATCCCGCGGTCATTCTCGACGAGAGCGCCAAGTGGGAAAAACTCTACGCAGAGATCATCACTCGCCAGTCGCGCTAGCCGCTGTTTTTTTTGGACAGCCGGGCTTGTTCCGCGGCACGGCTGTTCGCTTATCCGCAAAGACCCGGCAATGCCGGGTCGCACAACATAATCACCCAACAGGAGACAAGATGTCAGGGCGATACATCAGCATCGATTCACTCGCGCCCGGGGTGCCCGACGCGCTTCCCGGTTTCGATTTTCCCGCACCGCGCCATCCGGCCTACCTGCGCCAAGAGCGCGCCACCGACATCGAGGCACTGATGCCGCTGGCACGCTCGCACTTGCAGCGCCGCTATGGCCGATCGGCACTCGGCGACATCCGCGAAAACGATCATCTGCTGATCATCACTTTTCCACACCAGAACGATCTGGTGTTCGAAGCGTTGAAGCGGGCCCTGCTGGAACGAGGGGTGGCGCGCGTCGACCGCATCAATACCGTGGATCTCGGCATGGAGACGGTGGTGTACAGCGCCGCCGACGGCTGGCGCGAGATCACCGACCGCTTGCCGCCGATGATCGAAAGCGGCGTGGAATTCAACGTGGCCTCGGCTGCTTTGAAGCGTTTCCTCGACGACCGGCCGGGCTACACCGGCGTCTATGCCGGCGAAGCGGGACGCTCCCACTGGCGCCGCGCAGCCGGCAAGAAGATCCGCAACAACTGGGTCTATGGCACCTACGAAGATTTCATTTCGCGCGCCAACGGCTATCCCGACGAGATCTGGCGCACGGTCGATCTCAAACTCGTTGCCGCTTTCGGCAACGCCTCGGCAGTGCGCATCACCAGTCCGGAGGGCACCAACATCAGCTGGGAAGTCACGTCCGAGCAGGCGGCGCTGTGGCCCAAGGGCGCCTACATCTCCGGGCACATCCTCGGCTCGACGATCCAGGGCATCCGCTTCGGCCATCCGGTCGACACCTTCCTGAAGGAAGCGAAAATCCTGATGCCGACCTTGAATGGCGTGGTCGGCGGTACCAGCAACCACACTGGCTACTTTCCGCACATCGAGGTGCATATCGAAAGCGGCATGATCACCAAGATCGTCGGGGGCGGCAAGTACGGCGAGTTGTGGCGCGAGGTGGTGGAGCGCTACAAGGACGTCCAGTATCCGGGCTTCCCCTACAAGGGCTGGGCCTATTTCAATGACGCCTCGATCGGCACCAATCCGAAGAGTTATCGCCAGATCGAGACCTTGTGGAACTACAACGACTCGTGGACCAACCTGCCCGAGCGGGCACAGGCCGGCGTCATCCACTTTGGCTTCGGCGCCGAACATTGGGACCAGACCTTCCTCAGCTACTGCAAGCAGAACAAGCTGCCGACCATGCATTTCCCGCATGTGCACAACGTCTTCGCCACTTACGAAATCAGGCACCGCGAAACCGGCGAGTGGGTCAAGCTGATCGACAAGGGCCGCCTGACGATGCTGGACGATCCCGAAGTGGTGCGTCTGGCGAATGTCCTCGGAGATTCCAGGCTGCTCGAATACGACTGGATTCCGGCCTTGCCCGGCATCAATTACCCAGGCGACTATCAGCGCGATTACGCGCAGGACCCAGTGGCATGGATCCGCCGCGAACAAGAAGGCGAATTCGCTTGACCCGCTTGACCCGAATTTTTCAATCAAAGGAATACCAGTGCTTTTATCGATGACGCAAGCAGCCGGCGAAGACGCTGTCGGCACCTATTTCCAGGCTTCCGCCGAACCGTTCTATCTTCCCGTCGGCGATGAAGTCGAGCTGTTCGAGGCGGCGTATCGCGAACGTATTCCGGTGCTGCTCAAGGGCCCCACCGGCTGCGGCAAAACCCGCTTCGTCGAGTACATGTCGTGGCACCTGGGACAGCGTGCCGGAGCCAAGCAAGGCTATCCGCTCACCACCGTCAGCTGCCATGAGGACCTGACCGCGACCGACCTGGTCGGCCGCTACCTGCTGTCGGCCAACGGCACGCACTGGATCGACGGGCCGCTGACGCGTGCGGTCAGAGCCGGCGGCATCTGCTATCTGGATGAAGTGGTGGAAGCGCGCAAGGACACCATCGTGGTGATTCACTCGCTGACCGACCATCGCCGCCTGTTGCCGATCGAGAAGAAGGGCGAGCTGATCAAGGCCCACCCCGACTTCTTCCTCGTGGTGTCCTACAATCCCGGCTACCAATCCACCATCAAGGACCTCAAGCACAGCACCAGGCAGCGCTTCGTCTCGATCGAATTCGACTACCCGGCGCAGGGCCCGGAGCAGCGCATCATCGAACGCGAATCCGGCGTCGACGCCGATACTGCGGCGGCACTGGCGCTGGCCGGCCTGCAGATCCGCCATCTCGACCAGCAAAACTTGCTGGAAGGGCCGAGCACCCGGCTGCTGATCTATGCCGGACGGCTGATCGCGCAGGGCGTGCCGGCCCGGCGCGCATGCGATGTGGCGATCATCCAGGCGATGACCGACGACGCCTTGCTGGCGAAGGGCATACGCCAGGTCATCGAAGCTGTCTTCCCGTGAAAGGCTATACCCTGCCCGGGTGCGCGCGCCGCCCTGAAAACAGCGCTCGGCCGACGCCGCGCGCGGCGCCAATGAACATCGCCACGCCGGCCAGTCGCTCGAAGGCGTGGCGCCGGTGCTGGGCCTCTACTATCGGGCCCTGTCCGGGCGCAACGCGGCACTGGTGCCGCACGGCAGCCGCGACGATCCGCAACACTATCCGGATACGCACACGACGATCCGCCTGCCGGATCGGGTCGGGCGCTTTATGAGCGGGAACGGCAATTTCCTTTGGTACAAGGTCGCGCTCACCCACCGCGCCGCTCACTACGACGGCGGCACCTTCGATTTCGTGTTCCTGAAGGCCGCCGCCCATTTTCCCTCGCTGCGTCCGCGCACGCTGGAGGGCGTCGAGCGCTACGAGCACGAGTCGGACCTGGAGACCTTTTTCCGCTTGTTCGCGCAGCGCCAGCTGGCCATCGAAATCTTCACGGCGATGGAGGATTTGCGCCTCGACGAATGGGCCAAGAGCCGCTATCCGGGGCTGCGCCCGGGCTATGAAAAGATACAGCGCACCGCACTGCACGACCGCCCGGCCCTGGAGAGCCTGCGTCCGCGCGACGCGCTGGCGGAAATGATGATTCGCATCAGCCTCGGGCAGGGCCAGCCGGCAAAGCTAGCGCTGCCGCAGTTGCTGCACGAGCCGATGCGGCAATTGATGCACATCATGCTGCCGCTGTACCGCGCCGATGCGCAGGCCGAGGACAGCGCCGAAGCCGCGCTGCGCGCCTATTGCCTGATCGTCGGCATCCCGAATCTCGATGCCGATTACGGGCCGAACCTGCCGGTCGACATGGCGCAGGCAGCCGCCGAGCGGCAATGGCCGGCCATCTGGCCCGAGCCGGAGCAGATCCGGCTGGAAGGCGACGAAGTGCTCGCCACCAGCATGGCGCCGGTGTCCTACCGCGATCAGCTCGGATCGCGCTACACGCTGTACCGCGGCGCCGGCCCGCTCGACCAGCAAGCGATCTATCGATTCACCAAGGCCGACGAGCCGGCGTCGGAAGCGGCACGCAATCTGCCGGGAGAGGACGAACGGCCCAAGCCGCCGGAAGAGCCGATGGAGCACGACTGCCATGACCACTTCGGCGAGGACGAAATGCATCAGCACAGCGGCGAGCTGCACAGCCATGAAGTGTTTTCGTTCGTCTATCCGGAATGGGACCACGTGGCGCGCAGCTATAAGCGCAATTGGGCGTGCGTCAAGGAGTCGCGCATCGATCCCGCCCCGGCGCCGCGCTATTTTGACGAAACGGTGCGCGCCTACGGCCGCCTGATGCCGCATATCCAGCAGCAGTTCGAACGCATCGAACGCGAAGGCATGCGCAAGGTGCGGCGCATGCCGGATGGCGACGAGCTCGACCTCGACGCTGCTATCGAGTCGGTGGTCGAGCTGAAGGCCGGACTGTCGCCCTCCGACCGCGTCTATTCGTCGCGCCAGAAGATGGAGCGCGACGTCGCCGTGGCGTTCCTGGTGGATAAAAGCTCGTCCACCGCCGAACATGTCGAACCGCCCGCGGGAGCGTCCACGGCGCCCGCCGTTCCCTACCTGCACGGCAAAAACTATCGAACCGTGCTCGACCTTGAAAAGGAAACAACCGCCTTGCTGATGGCTTCGCTGGAGCGGCTCGGCGATACCTACGGCATCTACTTTTTCTCGGGGAGCGGGCGCGAGGACGTCAAATTCCAGGTGCTGAAGGACTTCGATGAACGCCTGTCCGATCGGGTCGCGGCGCGTATCGACAATATCCGTCCGCTGCATACGACGCGCATGGGTCCGGCGATCCGGCACACCATACGCAAGCTGCGCGGGCAGGAGGCGCGCACCAAAATGCTGGTCCTGATTTCAGACGGCCGGCCGTTCGACCTCGACTACGGGCAGCAATACGGGGAGGATGCCGAAGTGGATTATGCGATTCACGATACGCGGCAGGCGCTGAACGAGGCGCGCCAGGCCGGCATCACGCCTTACGTATTGACCATCGACCCGCAAGGCAACGATTATCTGCGCACCATGTGCGACGGCATCGATTATGAAGTGCTGGACGATATCAACCAACTGCCGGCGCGGCTGCTGGCCTTGTATCGATCATTGACTTCATGAGGAGGGTGTCCTGGTATTGAGGCCGGTCATGCGCGGTCGCCAGGTCGCGTTCGCCGTCGAGAGCGCCAGGGGGCATGCCGTATCGGAACGAAACGGCGATGCGATCCAAATTCGTTCATGCGTATTTGGAATGGCGGTGCAAACGCCGGCGGGCGACGGCAGCACGGTCCCCACGGTGGGGACGCATGCGGCCCCGAACGTGCCAGGCGCCGGCGGCCAAGGGGAACGCATGGCCGCTGATGGCCGGTTTGGTGCCGTCCGGTCTGAGGAATGCCGCCGCTGCAATGCCTGGGCGGATGCGGCGACCAGAGCGCGATTAGCCGGCCGTGCTCGCCAGTTTCGGACAATTCGGCGCGCCGGTAAGCGCCGGCTGGTTGGGATCGATGTAAATCTTGCCATCGACCGCATGTACCGCATAAGTGCGCAATGGAATCATGCAGGGCGGGGCGACCACTTCACCGGTGCGGATATTGAAGGAACCGTTATGGAAGTCGCATTCGACGACATCGCCGTCGATGTAACCTTCCGACAGGGAGCCGGGACCATGCGTGCACAGGTCGTCCGTCACGTAAAACTGCTCTTCGATGTTGAACACGGCAAGCGTCAGGCCATCCTTTTCAATTTTGATGGCGCCGCCCGCGGCCACCTCGGAGCTTGGGCACAGCTCCAGAAGATTAAAGTCTTTTGTCTCAGTCATGATGAGGGTAGTTGCCAGCGTGTGGTTATTCGTTGAAGTCACGGCTGCGCCGCTTCTCCGCGCGGCGTCCAGATTGACACCGCAGTATTGGGGATGATATCGTAAAACTCATTATAGGAACAGCATTCCTTATATCAGAACGCCTGTTTTGGGGCCAGTCTGGCGACTGCGGCCCGACATTCAACCCCGCTTTTCAATTGCCGTTTAGAGGAGACCGAAATGACAAGGCGTGAGCAAAACGAATTGCTTACTCAAACCGGCCCGGGCACGCCGATGGGCGACCTGTTCCGCAGTTACTGGATTCCGGCGCTGCTGGCTGAAGAATTGCCGGCACCCGATTGCCCGCCGGTGCGCGTGCAACTGCTGTCGGAGCGCCTGATCGCGTTCCGCGACAGCGACGGCCGGCTCGGCTTGATGGATGAATTCTGCGCCCACCGCGGCGTCTCGCTGTGGTTCGGCCGCAACGAAGAAGGCGGCTTGCGCTGCCCGTACCACGGCTGGAAATACGACGTCACCGGCCAGTGCGTCGACGTGCCGTCGGAGCCGGTCGAGAGCGGCTATTGCGACAAGATCCAGCTCAAGGCCTATCCGCTGGTCGAGCGCGGCGGCGTCTTGTGGACCTACATGGGGCCGCCCGAGCGGCAGCCGCCGCTGCCCGAATACGAATTCGCGACGGTGCCGGCCCAGCACAGCTATATGTCCAAGCGTTTCCAGGAATGCAACTGGCTGCAGGCGATGGAAGGCGGCATCGATTCGAGCCACGTGTCGTTCTTGCATAGCGGCGCGCTCAACCGCGACCCGCTGTTCAAGGGCGCCAAGGGCAACCAATACAACTTGCAAGATTTCCAAGTCAAGTTCGAAGTGGTCGAATCCGACGGCGGCTTGTTGATCGGCGCCCGCCGCAACGCCGAGAACGGCAACTATTACTGGCGCGTCACGCAGTACGTGATGCCGTGCTTCACCGTGATCCCGCCGCGCGGCGACCATCCGATCCACGGCCACTTCTGGATCCCGATCGACGACGAGAATTGCTGGGCCTGGAGCTACGACTACCATCCGACGCGCGCCCTGACCGAGACCGAGCGGCAGGCGATGGTCGACGGCCACGGCATCCACGTCAAGACGATCCCGGGCACCTACATCCCGCTGCAAAACAAGACCAACGACTACTTGATGGACCGCGCCGCGCAAAAGGCTGGCTTGACCTACAGCGGCATCGAAGGCATCGGCATCCAGGATGCCTCGCTGCAAGAAAGCATGGGGCCGATCGTCGACCGCGCCAAGGAAAACCTGGTGTCGACCGACAACGGCATCATCATGGCGCGCCACCGCTTGCGCAAGGCGGTGCTGGCGCTGCAAAAGGGCGAGTTGCCGCCCGGCCGCGACACGGTGCACCAGCGCGTGCGCTCGGCGTCGCTGGTGTTGCCGCCGGACGCCGCGTTCAATGACGCCGCCAAGGAGGCGCTGATCGCCAAGGAAGGCGTGGCGCAGACTTCGGTCTGATACGCGGGCTGACGCAGGGTCGCCCTCTGTCTGTCAAGGGAGCGGACTTCCGTCCGCTTCCGTTCAAACTGAAAAAATTATATGAGCGTGGTTGGGCCGAAACAGGAAGCAGTGGAGAATGGCAGTGCTTGGGGCTGGTAAGAAGAGCGCTGCCTTCCTCGATGCGCTGGAGCGGGTCAAGGAATGGACACGGGTACGCTTTTCGCTCGCGGAAGACGTGGTGATCCTCGTTTCGGAGATCGTTTGCAGCGCTCCCGGCTGCCCGCCGCTTGAGACCGTCATTGCATTCTGGGCCGGCGAAACCCGGCATCATTTCAAAATATTCAAGCCGGTGGAAGAGGTGGTCGAGGACGACCTTCCTCCTTACTGGATGAAAGAAGCGCTGGCCGTTCCCGAAGGCTACGGCTGCGACTGCTGCTGAACGGCCGGTGGCCTGCGAGCCGCCGGCGCGATAACCTGGAAAGTCTACGATGCATAAACCCAAGCTGAAAACCGCCGTGCAAACCCTGGGGCATACCCAGGCGCTCAAGGACGGTACCGTCAATCCGCAAAGCTTCGAATTCGAGTTTGAAGAGGTTCCCAAGATCATCCAGGCGTTTCGCCGCATGGTGCGCGGGCACGAGTTCGACATCACCGAGATGGCGATCACCACCTACCTGTGCGCACGTGCCCATGGCAAGCGCTTCACCGCGCTGCCCATCTTTCTGGTGCGTGCTTTCCATCACGGCGCCATCCTCTACAACACCAAGCTCGGCATCAACAGCCCCAAGGACTTGGAGGGCCGCAAGATCGGCGTCAATCGCGGCTATACCGTGACCACCGGCGTCTGGGCGCGCAGCATCCTGCAGCATGAGCACGGCGTCGATCTGAGCAAGGTGACCTGGGTGTTGTCCGGCGACGAGCATGTGGCCGAATTCAAGGCGCCGTCCAACGTCGTGTCCGCCGAAAAAGGCAAGACACTGGAAGAAATGCTGGCCGCCGGCGAGATCGCCGCAGCCATCGGCGTCGAGGTCGATCATCCGGACGTGAAGCCGCTGATTCCCGATGCCAAGGAAGTCGGTTTCGCAGCCCTGGCCCAGCGTGGCCACTATCCGATCAACCACACGCTGGTGGTCAAGGACGAGTTGCTCGAAGCCAATCCGCAGCTGGCCGTGGATATCTTCAATACCTTTGCCGAAGCGAAGCGGCTCTACGTCGAGCGCCTGAAGAGCGGCCAGATTGCGGAGCCGTCCAAGACCGACCAGACCTACAAGCGGATCATGGACATTACCGGCGCCGATCCTTTGCCTTACGGCATCGAGCCGAACCGCAAGATGATCGAGGCGGTGATGCAATACGCGGGAGAGCAAGGCATCCTGGGCCGTCCGTTCACCGTGGAAGAGGTATTCGCCCGCAATACCCACGACCTGATCGCGTGATGCGGGGGAGGCGGCAACTGTTGCCGCCTCTGATCCACATATATAAGGGGCGCTTTGCCGCCCCATGCAATCGCCGTTATCGCGGCATCTGCGCAGGAGGCGGCCGCAGCCGGAGTGGCGGGCGGCTGAGTCTCCGTCAGCCCGGCGCGAGCCAGATTCCCGCGGTTTCCAACCACCGCCGGGCCGATTTCCAGATGCCGGCACGCATGCCCCGTTACCGGGCAATCCACCTACCAAACGACGAAGCGCCCAGGCGATGCCTGGGCGCTTCGTGACTATGCGGATCGGATCCGGCTTCGGTTTTTGCCGCCCCGGCATGGAGACCGGGGCGCTGCGCAAAGACTAGCGCGAGGCCATGACGCCATCGAGGAAGCCCAGCAGCCGCTCCGAGGTGTTGCCCTCGAGCTGCTCGTCGGCCGCCACGTCCCAGTACTGGGACTTGGGCAGGCATTCCTCCAGATACCTCGCGGCCGAAGTGGCATGCGCGGCATCGCGTCCCGGCACCACCAGGGCGGGGATGTCGAGGCGCAGCAGGTCTTCCGGCTCGGCGCCGGGAACGGTGTCGCGATCGACCAGGGTGCGGCCCATGCTGGCCACGATCAGCTTGTACTTGTCCACGTTCTGCTTGACGTAGGCTTCGGCGAAGGCGGGATCGTGGCGAATGACGGATGCCCACGGGCCGCCGCGCGGATCGGCGCCGAACGACTTGCCGTCCTTGGCGACCAGCGCGACAACTGCTTCCAGCCCGTTTTGATGCACGTAGGCCAGATGCTCGGCAAAGCGCTGATGGCTGCTGAGGCGGTATTTGGCGCCGCCCACCGGCCAATACAGAATCATGCTCAGCGTCGCTTCAGGATAGGCGACGCCGAAAGCCGCGGCAGGGCAGCAGCCCATGCAGCCACCCATCAGGTGGGCCTGCTTGATGTTCAGGTGGTCGAGCAGTCCCTTGGCCTGGGCGACATAGTCGGCCCAGGTCACGCGCTCGACGCGGCCGCCGGATTGGCCGGTTTCGCGCCGATCGAAGATGATGCAGGTGTATTTCTTGGACAGATGCTCGAGCGGCTTGGTGCGTGCATAGACGCCGAGCGAGGACCACTTTTCCCGGGTGGCGTCGAAGCCGCCCGGCGAAAACATCAGCAGCGGCGGACCGTTGCCCACCACCTCATAGCGTGTCGAAATACCGTCGATAATTGCTGTAGGCATGATGTACTCCAATCAGTTGGATGGTTTGACAGGAATGCCGCCTTTGATCTGGCGCGCGGCACGGACGTCGTCGGCGTAGGCCGTGATGGCGTCCAGCGTGATCTTCGCGACATTGGCGTAGGTTTCGGCCTTGGAGTCGATCCAGCTTGCCGCATAGCCGATCGCGGCATGCGCCATGCGCATACGGCCGTCCAGCCAGGGGCCGCCCCCCAGGCCGCCGATCACCGGAATCGAAACGGCGCGGGTGACCTCGGGCCCGACCACCGGACCGGAGTTGGTGAAGTCGAGCAGGGAAGCGCCGGCGTCCTCCAGCAGTTTCGCCTCTTCCACCAGGCGCGCCGTCATCTCTGCCGGCACTTGCACGCCGCCCTTGAGCATGGTGGCGTAATCGATGCCGTATTGCAGCGCGGTATGGGGCGTGATGCCGAATTGGGCGAATACCGGGATACCGGCGCGGCTGATGGCCCGCACCGCATCGGGGAAGTCGGCGGCGCCGTCCAGCTTGATGATGTCCGCGCCCGCTTCCTTGACCAGGCGGATCGCGGCGCGCAACGCCGAGTCGGTGCCTTCCTGCAGCGGACCGTAGGGGAAATCGACGCTGACCAGCGCGCGCTTGACGCCGCGCCGGACCGCCTTGCAGACGACGACCATTTCGTCCATCGTGATTTCCAGCGGATTGGGATGGCCCCACAGGTTGATGCCTACCGTGTCTCCGACGGAAACGATGTCGACGCCGGCGCGGTCGACGATTTGCGCGATCTGGTAATCCCAGGCGACTACGCCGACGATTTTTCGGCCATCGCGCTTCATTTGCTGAAGTGCGGGGATGGTGACGGCTTGCTCTTTGGATTCCATGCTGCTCCTCTTTCGTATTAATGAGGCCGGAGTCCGACGGTGTCGCAAGTCTCCGGTATGTGTTATGTCTGCATCCGGTCACGGCAAGACCGGGGCCGGATGCAGTTCTTCAAGCGGGCTTTTGATGCGCTGTTTGCTATGTCGCCTGTGCGCTTTCCACGGTCATCATGACGGCGAGCGGGAAGGCCGACGGCCTCGTGCATAATGCTTCCCGCCCTGGGCTTCCATGGTGGCCGTCAGGGTTGGAAATCCGCTTGCGCCGTGCCGTGGCGATGGCCGGGCGGGACGAAATAGCAGCATGCCGATGATAGCCGCCGCTTTCCCCGTTGGCAAGCATTTTGGACCGATGGTCTATATATCGGAACAATGCGCGCCTTTCTTTTTCCATGGTCGACAAGCGGCGCTGGCCCTGGCGTGCCGCCGCAAAAATATAGCCGGCAGCAAGTCCAATTAACATTTTTGTTGACACTGCCGGGTCTGCAAGATAAATTACAGATGTATTTCTATATAGACCGGTGTTCCATGTATAGGAACATTGCGCGTCGCCCGAGATAACGAGGTGAAACGTCCGGGGCATCGGATTGCGCGGGAATGTTCGTTCCCGGCTGCCGCATGCCCGCAACGATTTCATCGCACATCAAGAGACAGTCCCGCATGATCATCGATACCCATTGCCATTACACGACCGAGCCGCAGGCGCTTCACGTTTTTCGCGACAAGCAGCTGGCCGGACTCGCCGATGCGGCGCGCAAGCCCGCAACGACCGATCTCGGCATCAGCGACGAAGCGATTATCCAGAGCGTCCAGCCGCAGCTCAAGCTGCAGAAGGAGCGCGGCAGCGACATTACGGTCTTTTCGCCGCGCGCCGCCGGCATGGCGCACCATGTCGGCAACGAGGCAGTCAGCCAGCAGTGGACGAGGATGAGCAACGATCTCATCCATCGTATCTGCACGCTGCTGCCGGATAACTTCATCGGCGTCGGCCAGCTGCCGCAGTTCCCGGGCGTATCGCCGAAGAACTGCCTGCCCGAACTCGAACGCGTCGTCAACGAACTCGGCTTCGTCGGCGTCAACCTCAATCCCGATCCGTCGGGCGGCTACTGGACCGATCCGCCCTTGACCGACCGCTACTGGTATCCGATCTACGAGAAGCTGTGCGAGCTCGAGGTGCCGGCGATGATCCACGTCTCCTCGTCGTGCAACCCGAACTTCCACCACACCGGCGCGCATTACATCAACGCCGACACGACCGCCTTCATGCAGCTCATCCAGGGCGATCTGTTCAAGGATTTCCCCGACCTGAAATTCGTGATCCCGCATGGCGGCGGCGCGGTGCCGTTCCACTGGGGACGCTACCGCGGCATGTGCCTGGCCATGAAGAAGGTGCACCTGCTCGACCATGTGATGAAGAACGTGTTCTTCGACACCTGCGTGTATCACCTGCCGGGGATCGAGCTGCTGACCAACGTCGTCCCGGTCGACAACATCCTGTTCGCCTCCGAGATGCTGGGCGCGGTGCCGGGCATCGACCCCGAGACCGGCCATCATTTCGACGACACCAAACGTTACATCGACCAGGTGCAAGGCCTGAGCGAAGAAAACCGCTACAAGATTTTCGAAGGCAATGCACGCAAGCGTCTATCCGCGCCTCGACGCATTGCTGAGCAAGCGCGGCCACCCCGGCAAACAGGCCGGCTAACAGAAATCAAAGGATACACATGACCGACAAGAATTCTCCTTCCCTGTCCGACATCCGGCGCGACTTCGAGCGCGTTTCGCCCGAGGTGGTGCAGAAGGCTTCCCAGTTCGCCTCCTCCATCCTGGCCGACGTCGCCGGGCGCCGCGGTGCACTCGATGCCCGCATCGCGCCGCTGACGCATACCACGCGCATGGCGGGCCCGGCCTTCACGATCGAAGTGCGTCCCGGCGACAATCTGATGATCCATGCGGCGATGGCGATGGCCAAGCCGGGCGACATTCTCGTGATCGACGGCAAGGCGGACCGCACCTGCGCCCTGATGGGAGCGATCATGATGAACGCCTGCAAGAAACTGGGCTTCGGCGGCGTCATCCTCGATGCCGCGCACCGCGACACCGAAGAACTGATCGAGTTGGGTTTCCCGCTCTATTCGGTGGGTGCGAATCCGAATGGGCCGAGCAAGTACATCCCCGGTCGCATCAACTGGCCGGTTTCCTGCGGCGGGGTGGCGATCAATCCCGGCGACCTGGTGGTCGGCGATGCTGACGGCGTGGTGGTCGTCGAGCGCGAAAAAGCCGCATCCTTGCTGGATCTGGCGGAAAAGAAAGTGGCCGATGAGCGCGCCCGCATCGCCGGCATCCTGTCCGGCGAGAGCCTGCGGCCGAAATGGCTGGAAGCTTCGCTGCGCGCCGCCGGCGTGCTGAAAGAAGGCGAAGTGCTGTGACATTTTCCAAAGTCCGTGGGCAAGTCGGCCGTATGGCTGCTTGCGGCGGACGCTGAATACGATTCGATACATACATCCCCGGAGGAACGAAGTGCAAAAAGTAAGAGCAGCGGTCAAGACAGGTCCCAGCAAGCTTGAAATCCAGGAATTCCCGATGCCGGAGGTGCCGGAGGACGGCGCGCTGATGAAGGTGGAAGTCGCGGGCATCTGCGGTACCGACGTCAAGATGTACAAGGAGCCGCTGAAGACTGGCGGCCCGGTGATCATGGGCCACGAAAACATCGGCTACATCACCAAGGCTGGTAAGGAATTTACCGCGCGCAAGGGCTTCAAGGAAGGCGATCTGGTGTTCGTCGAGCATTACGTCGCTTGCGGCAAGTGCGAATGGTGCCATCAGGGTGAATACCGCCACTGCGAAAACACCGACTGGCGCTTCAATCCGGACGGCATCCGCTACGGCTACAGCACCTGCGACAAGCCGCCGCACCTGTGGGGCGGCTTCTCCGAGTACATGTACCTGCCCTGGAACGCCGTGGTGCACAAGGTGCCGGACGGCGTCACGCCCGAGCTGGCAGGCCTGGTTACGCCGATGGCCAACGGCATCGAGTGGGCGCTGTTCGACTGCAACGTCGGCTACAACTCCACCGTCCTGATCCAGGGACCGGGCCAGCAGGGCTTGTCGCAGACTATCGCCTGCAAGCAGGCCGGCGCATCGTTGATCATCGTCACCGGCACCACCAAGGATGCTGCACGCCTCGAGGTTGCCAAGAAGCTCGGCGCCGACTTCGTGATCGACGTGCAAAAGGAAAACCCGCTGCAGCGCATCATGGAGATCACCGGTGGCAAGGGCGTCGATGTCGCGCTCGATTGCACGGCCGGTGCCGGCACCGCGGCGATCCTGCTTGGTGTCGAAGCGCTCAAGCGCAAGGGCGGCACGCTGTTGATCCAGGGCGAGATGACCGATTTCCCGAATTTCCCGATCGGCAAGGTGACCGTCAAATACATCACCATCAAGAGCGCACGCGGCCATAGCTACAAGGCATGCGAGCTCGCGCTGCAGCAACTGGCGTCCAAGCGCTTCCCGCTTGAACTGCTGACGACGCACCGCTTCGGCCTGAAGGACACCGAGTATGCGATCAAGTCGGTGGGTGGCGAAGGCGCCAAGGACGTGGTCCACGTCTCCCTCATGCCCTGGATGTAAGTGGCGGCATGGCTGACGCGCTTGATGCAGCAAAAGCGGAAGGCGGTCAGCCGCCTTCCGCCTCCGCCGAGGGAGCGGAGCGTATCCCGGTGACGGTGCTCACCGGCTATCTCGGCGCCGGCAAGACCACTTTGCTGAACCGGATCCTGTCGGAAGACCACGGCCGGCGCTACGCCGTCATCGTCAATGAATTCGGCGAAGTCGGCATCGACAACGACCTTATCCTGAACTCGGACGAGGAATTGTTCGAGATGAACAACGGCTGTATCTGCTGCACGGTGCGCGGCGACCTGATCCGCACCTTGCACGGACTGCTGGCAAATGGCGGCAAGTTCGACGCCATCATCGTGGAAACCACTGGCCTGGCCGATCCCGGACCGGTGGCGCAGACCTTCTTCGTCGACCACTTCCTGCAGGCCAGGACCGTACTCGATTCGATAACGACGGTGGTGGATGCCAAGCATATCTTGCTGCGCCTTGCCGACAGCCGCGAGGCGGTGGAGCAAATCGCGTTTGCGGACCAGATCGTGCTCAACAAGACCGAACTGGTTTCCGCCGAAGAATTGCGCGGCATAGAAGCGCGGCTGAGAAAGATCAATCCGCTGGCGCCGATCCACCGCGCGCAGCGCTCGAATGTGTCGCTCGACAAGGTACTGGGGCGTGGCAGCTTCGATATCGAGCGGATTGTTTCGCTGGAGCCGGATTTCCTGAATCCCGTGCACGGCGAGGCAGGGCATGTGCACGATGAGCATTGCGCGCACGGCCATGACGAACATGGGCATGGCCACGAGCATGAGCACGATCATGAGCATGACAGCGGCATTCACAGCATCTCCCTCACTTCCCGCGTGCCGATGGACGGCACCAGGATCAGCCTCTGGCTGAATGGGCTGGTGGCAAGCAAGGGGCAGGATATCCTGCGCGCCAAGGGCATCAT
Source organism: uncultured beta proteobacterium (assembly GCA_963706525.1). Lineage (GTDB taxonomy): Bacteria > Pseudomonadota > Gammaproteobacteria > Burkholderiales > Burkholderiaceae_D > DATJCV01. The sequence goes on from CAVPMM010000001.1 coordinate 497,114, forward strand.
CGATGTCAAGGACGAGGAGCGGCGCCTGGTTTTCCAGTCGGTGCACATGGTGCTGGAAGGCGATTTGCAGCAAGCCTGGAAACCCGAAGAGCCGCGCTACAGCAGGCTCGTCTTCATCGGGCGCAATCTGGACGAGAAAGCACTGGAGACGGGATTCGTCGGGTGCGTGGCGGCTGCAGACGGGCCATGACGGACACGACCGTCGATCATGGGGTGTCCGGTCCCCATTCATTCAGGCGGCAGCCGGCGCTGTCCGTCTTTTTTCAACGTATCGCATCGTAAATCCATGGAAACCAAAGGCAATATGCACCCCTCCAGCGATACCCGCCACCGCATCGCGACGCCAAATTCGCATCCGCGCCAGATCAAGCTGATCGGCCTCGGCAGCGGCGGAGCGCAAGTGGCCACGGTAATCGGGGAAATGAATCTGCAGCGCGTGCAGACGATTCCGGCGCGGAACGGCGGCCCGGTCGCCGCCGCCGAATTGCTGCAGGCCTTGTGCGGTGCCGACATGATCTTTGTGGTGGCCTGCGCCGATGACGAAGTGCAACTGGCGCTTCCGGTCAAGCAGTTCGGACGCGAGCATGGCGTGCAGGTGACGAGCATCTTGGTCCAGTCACGGCAGGCGATGGCGCCGGACCGGCTGGCGCAGTTGCGCGCGGCGTCCGACATGCTGGTGATCGCATCCGATGAAAGCTATGTGGTAGATATGCTGGTCGAACTTGGTGCATGACCATTCCAGCGGCGACCGATCGTAAACCAATCAGAAGGAGACAATCATGATTTCAACCAGGCTTCCGCGTTCCTTGTTGTTCGGCGCCCTATTGCTGAGCGCGGCTTGCGGCGTCCGCGCCGCCGATCTGATCGCTTTGAAGGTCGGCACCAGCGGCGCCAGCAGCGACGTCGCCTTTTATATCGCGGACAAGAAGGGCTATTTCCGCCAGGAGGGGCTGGCGGTGACGTTCACGGGTTTCGACTCGGCCGCCAAGATGGTGGCGCCGCTCGGTGCCGGCCAGCTCGACGTGGGCGGCGGCTCGCCTTCGGCCGGGCTGTATAACGCGGTGGCACGCGGCATCGATATTAAGATCGTCGCCGACAAGGGGTCGACTCCGCCCGGCTATGGCTTCCAGCCGCTGCTGGTGCGCAAGGACCTGGTCGATAGCGGCCGCTACAAGACGCTGAAGGACCTGAAGGGCATGAAGATCGCCGGCAGCGCGCCCGGCAGCGCCTCGACCTCTACCTTGAATGAGGTATTGAAGCAAGCCGGGCTCAAGTATTCCGACGTGGAGCGCGTGTTCATGGGTTTCCCACAGCACGTCCTGGCGCTGCAGAACAAGGCGGTCGATGCCGCGATGACGACCGAGCCGTCGGCGACCAAGGCGGTGCAGAGCGGGGCGGCGGTGCGCATCATGGGCGACGACGTCGTCTATCCGAATCACCAGCTGGCGGTGGTGTTGTATTCCGGTGCGCTGGTCAAATCCAATCCGGATGCCGGCAAGCGTTTCATGCGCGCCTATCTGCGCGCGGTACGGGACTACAACGACGCGCTCAAGGACGGCAAGCTGGCCGGCCCGAACGCCGACGAAGTGGTGGCGATCCTGGTCGAATACACCGGCCTCAAGGACCCTTCTGTGCACCGCGCGATCACGCCGCAGGGCACCAATCCGGACGGCAAGGTGCATGAAGCCAGCCTCAAGAATGACCTGCAGTTCTACAAGGACGAAGGCCAGGTGACCGCCAAGGTTACCGTCGAGCAGGCGCTCGACACTTCCTTCGTCGAAGCGGCGTTGAAGGATCTGGGCCCCTACAAGCCGAAGACGGCCGCGAAATAAGGATGCCCATGTTGTCTTCAGTGCTTACGCAACCAGATGCCAGGCGGGTCGACGAGGTCGCCGTCAAGATCCGCCTGCGCAACCTGACCAGGACCTTCGAGTCGCGCAATGGGCCGGTGACGGCGCTCGACGACATATCGCTCGATATCCCGACCGGCTGTTTTTTCATGATCGTCGGCCCGAGCGGCTGCGGCAAGACGACGCTGCTGAGAATCCTGGCCAACCTTGATACTCCCAGCAGCGGTACGGTCGAAGTCGGGGCGCCGGCCGCCGACCGGCCCGGTAATTCGATGGTGTTCCAGGGCGATTCGCTGTTTCCTTGGATGACGGTCTGGGACAACGCCGCCTATGGACTCACGCTGCGCCAGCGGCCGAAGGCCGAGATTGCCGAGGTGGTCGGACATTATCTGAACCGCACCGGCCTGACGCGCTTCGCCAAGGCCTATCCGCACCAGTTGTCGGGCGGCATGCGGCAGCGTGTGTCGATTGCGCGCGCCTTCGCCAACGATCCCGATATCCTGCTGATGGACGAACCGTTCTCGGCGTTGGACGAGCAGAACAAGCTGCTGCTGCAGGAAGAGTTGCTGCGCATCTGGGAAGAGAGCCGCAAGACCGTGCTGTTCATTACCCATAGCGTCGACGAAGCAGTGACGTTGGGCGACCGCATCATGATCATGACGGCCCAGCCGGGACGCGCCAAGCAGATCGTCGACGTGCCGTTCGCACGGCCGCGCAATGTGCTGGAATTGCGGGCCGACCCCGCCTACGGCGAGCTGGTGTACTCGATTTGGGGTCAGCTGCGCGACGAAGTGCAACGCGCACGCATGCAGGACGAAGAGGGTGCCCAATGATGAAGGCCAAGAAAAAAACGGCTTCGGCCAGTCCGTCGAAAGCCAGAAACCGCGACCGCGCGATCAGTTTTCTATCGCCGATCGCGCTGATGGTGCTGTGGGAAATGTCAGTGCGCGCCGGCCTGATGGATGCGCGCTTCTTTCCCGCTCCCTCCACGGTGTTTCACACTTTCCTGGCTTTGCTGAAGGACGGCAGTCTCTGGCACAACACCTGGGCCAGCCTGCAGCGCCTGTTCTGGGGCGCCCTGCTGGGCGGCGTGCCGGCGCTGTTGCTCGGCATCGCCATGGGCTTGTACCGCCCCTTGCGCGCGGTGATCGAGCCGCTGGTGGCGGCGACCTACCCGATTCCCAAGAGCGCCATCTTTCCGCTGATCCTGTTGATCTTCGGCCTTGGCGAAGCATCCAAGATCGTGATGGTCGCCACCGGTGTGTTCTACCCGGTACTGATCAATTCCGTCACCGGAGTGCTCGAAATAAACAAGATTTATCTCGACGTCGGCCGCAATTTCGGTGCCCGCCGGTGGCAAGTGTTTCGCACCATCGCATTTCCCGGCGCGGTGCCGCACATCATGAGCGGGGTCAAGCTGGGTGTCGGCATGGGGCTGATCCTGATCGCGATCGCCGAGATGATCGGCGCAAAAAGCGGCCTCGGGCACATGATCTGGAACGCGTGGGAAATCCTGTCGGTCGAGACCATGTACGTCGGCCTGATCATGATCGCCTTGCTGGGATTCCTGTTTTCGGTAATCCTTAACGAGTTGGAGCGCGTGATCGTGCCGTGGAAAGCATCGCATTGAATGCAGTAAGCGCAGGCCGCGACGCCTATTGGCCTTGAATTTCTATTTCTCGGAAGGGAAAACAATGAAATGGTTTTATGACTTGAAGATCGCAACGAAGCTGATGGTTTCGTTTGTTGCCGTGCTGGCGATCACCGTTTTCCTCGGCGGATTTTCCATTTTCCAGCTGGCCAGGGTCAACCAGACGTCGATCGACATGGAGAGCAAATGGCTGCCCAGCATGCGTGCGGTGCTCGAGATCAAGGCTGATCTGGCCCGATTCCGCGCGCTCGAGGCGCAATACGCCAATGTCGGCGGCGATGCCAATTTGGAGAACTACGAGAAAAGCGTTCTCGGGCTTGCGGCCGAACTCAAGGAAGACCAGGATCAATACGAGAAGCTGCTTTCCGATCCGGCGGAAAAGGAAATTTTCGAGCGCTTCAAGGGTCTGTTTGCCGCCTATATGGAGTATCAGAACAAGGTCATCGCCTTGGTAAACGAACAAAAGAACTGGGAAGTGCCCGGCATGCTGAAAAGCCCCGAGTTCACGGCCTACGGCAAGCAGTTCGACGAGAACGTGGATGCGCTGATCGGCCTCAACGAGAAGGGCAGTGCGCGCGCCGGTGAAATCGGAGATGCGGTATATCAGCAATCGCGCATTCTGATCCTTGCGCTGATGGGTGTCGGCGTGCTGTTGAGTGTGGGTTTTGCGCTCTGGATCGCCCACATCGTGTCGGGCCCGCTGAAGTTGGCGGTGGAAGTGTCCAGGAAAGTGGCGGACGGCGACCTGACCGCCAGCGTTACCGTCAAATCAAGGGACGAGACCGGCCAGCTGATGCAGTCGCTGAAGGACATGAACGAGAGCCTGATGCGGATTGTGGGAGAAGTGCGTAGCGGTACCGATACCATTGCCAATGCCTCGTCGCAGATCGCGAGCGGCAATCTGGACTTGTCCTCGCGTACCGAGGAACAGGCCAGTTCTCTGGAAGAAACCGCGTCGTCGATGGAAGAGCTGACCTCGACCGTCAAGCAGAATGCCGACAATGCGCGCCAGGCCAATCAGCTCGCGGTATCGGCGTCCGAAGTCGCCGGCAAGGGCGGCGCCGTGGTAGCGCAGGTGGTCGACACCATGGGTGCGATCAATGCCTCCTCGAAAAAGATCGTCGATATCATCGGCGTGATCGACGGCATCGCGTTCCAGACCAACATCCTGGCCTTGAATGCGGCGGTGGAAGCGGCCCGTGCCGGCGAACAGGGGCGCGGCTTCGCGGTCGTCGCCACCGAAGTACGCAACCTGGCGCAGCGCTCGGCCGCCGCTGCCAAGGAAATCAAGACCCTGATCGGCGATTCGGTCGACAAGGTGGAAGCAGGCAGCAGGCAAGTGCGCGAAGCCGGGCAGACCATGGACGAGATCGTCGACAGCGTGCAACGGGTGACCGACATCATGGCCGAAATCATGGCCGCCAGCGCCGAACAGACTTCCGGCATCGAGCAGATCAACCAGGCTATCGCTCAGATGGATGACGTGACGCAACAGAACGCGGCGCTGGTGGAGCAGGCGGCGGCGGCCTCGGAATCGATGCAGGAGCAGGCGGCCCACCTGCTGCAGCTGGTGAGCGTTTTCAAGCTTGACGAGTCGAGTCAGACCGCAGGGATGAGGACGATCAAAGTTTCGGTGCCGACTTTGCTGGAATCGACTACTCGCGGCGAGCTTTCCAGCTATAGTCACCAATATGACCACGGAAATGCCGCATCCGAGCCCGCCCGCTTGGGTGGAACGAAGGAAGATACGAGGCAGCCGATGGTTGTATAGCCGGTATGGGGGGCGCCGGCTAGGTAGTTTCTTTGGTGAAACTGGAGCCTGCCATGAATTTCAAATCCCCCCTGTCCCTCGCGGCCGTCTTGGTGCTGACCGTGGCTTCACAGAATGCGGCTGCGCAACGGATTGACCTCCTGGGCGATCCTGCGCCATCCTCGGCCGCAAACTATACCCTTAACATTGGCCCAGGTACGAAGTATGTGAATGTACATCTGGGCGACATCGTCGAATTCGTTGTCGGAGGCCAGTCTTTCGCGTGGAATTTTGATAACGAATACACCTGGGCGGTCGACCTGAGCGAAGTAGCGCCTCCGGGGACGCTTGACCATCCGGTCATCGCCTACGTCAGCGCGTTCCGGCGCTATTTCGGCAGGGAAGACAGCTGATATACGCGCGCCGCGCTCGCCAAATCATTTTTCGGCTGTGCAAATCGGCTTCCTAAGCTGAAGGGATGGCATGCGCCTATCTTCTACTCAAAAATTTCAAAGGGTATTATCTGATAATCAAGAAAGTGATTGGATATTTAATTAATATTCAGAAATGGTATAACTACCATGCCAATTTAGAATTGGATTTTCAGTACGAGGGATTTTATACTGCACTGCAACAACTCACCGTACTGGAGGCACCATGACTGCAATCACATTTGATGCTGCATACGCACAAAACGATCGTTCCAAATTTTTCGCGCTGCTTAAAAAACTGGCTTATAAGCAGCCCCAGCATTATGCGACCGCACTGCGCAAGGTCGCCGCACCGCAAGCCGTGCCAGCCGTCTCCGAAACCGCTGTGTCGGCGAAACCGAATCCCATGCTTTCCTACGAGTGCGACAATTGGCTGCGCTGGACGCACAATTGATTGCATGAAGAGATAGAGCTTGTTCCGGGACAGGCCGGAAGTCCAGGCAGCGGCCGCACCTCCAAGTGCGGCCGTTTTTCGTTTACTACCGCCGCACTCCTTTCGGCTGCGAGTCCACAAGCCGACCACTCGGAAGACAAACCGGCCAGGCACAGGGTACCCGGCTGTCATGCGGGGACGGCGAGGTCGCGGGGAGGCCGGCCTTGCGCGATGGCATATGCAGCCCTTGCCTGGCGTCCGACTTGTCCGGGCCGCCAGCCTAGGCGCTGTCACCTTCCTTGGATTCGGTCTCCTTCCTGCCGGTGATATAGCCACCCCACAGTAGAAACACCGCATTCGACCAGAAGATCGGATAGATGCCAAATGCCGCACCGAGCGAGCCGAAGGCCAAGGGCACCCCTAACTGCGTGAACTTGTTGACCATCAGGCGCAGGCCGAGCGCCTCGCCGGAGCGCCCTGGCGGCGAGTGGTTGTAGGTGAGGACGATCGAAAGCGGTTGTCCGCAGCCGAGCCCCAAGCCCAGCAAAAAGGAAATGGCGGCGAGTATCACCGGGTTCTGGAAGAACGGGAACAGGAAATACGTAGCGCCGGCCATGAGCAGCGACCAGGCCAGTACGCGCTCCTCGCTGAAGCGCCTGGCCAGCCATGGCATCCAGAGTCGTACCACGAAAGCGGCGGCAGCCTGCATGCCGATGATCACGCCGATCATCGACGCCTGCAGGCCGATCGAACGGCCATAGATCGGCATGTAGAAATTGAAGAGGTCGATCCCGGTAATGATCAGGCCGCTGGTGATCAGGGTGCTGCGCATCGATCCGGTGCCCAGCAATTCCTTCAGCTTGCCGGCTTGTTGTTCGTGCTTGACCTTCACTACGGCCGGAATCAGGCGCTTGTACGAAAAGAGGACGAATGCCGGCAGCACGACGATGGCGGCCAACCCCAGGAAGGCAAGCTTATAGCCGGCATGGTCGACCGAAAAGCCGGCCGCCACGGGACCTAGCATGCCCGCTATCGCGGCGCCCAGGCTGAAGATGCCGAAGTTGCTGGTTCGGTCCTGTGGGCTGCCTAGCGATCCGATCAGGTTGTGGCAGGAGACATGAAAGAAGATATTGGCGAAGCCAAGCAGCGCTGCCGAGAAAAAAAGTGCCACAGTGGAAGCCGACATGGCGGGCAGCAGCAGCCCGAGCGTCATGCCGCAGGAGCCCAGCACCATCGGCCAGCGCACACCGATGCGGTCGGTAATGCGGCCGGCCTGGACCGCGAGCAGCAATGGAAATACGGCGTACATGGATACCAGCAGCCCGATGGTAAACGGGCTGGCGCCGAGATCGATCGCGGAAAGCGAGATCAGCACCCTGCTGCCTTTCATGCCGATCTGGTTGCACATCGCCAGCAGAACTATGAGATAGATGGTCATGGGACTTTGGTGTGCGGCTTTCCGGGGAGGGGGCCGTCTTGGTTGCGATTGGTCTTGACTCGATGCGCGCGGGGAGAGGCGGAAGGACCCCATTGTAGCAGCGTCCTTCCATGCAGACGGTTGTTCCTAATGGCGGAACGCTTTCCGGTGCGCTCCGGCCCGCGCGGCAGCAGCGGAGCGGTCGGACCCCTGGCACGCCGAAAACGCCGGCCCCGGGGGAGACCGCAGCTACGGTGCTAAATCCGGGTCACTTGGCGTCGAAGTAGCCGGATTCGATGAAGCGCAGCCACAGGCTGCCGACCACCTTGATGCTGTCCTGGGTGAACAGGTAGTGCTGGAAGTCCTGCACGCGCGCCACCCGGTACTTGCGCGCGTGCGGCTCCATCGCTTCGCGGTGCGCGTCCACCGTCTTCGGCGGAATCGCTTCGTCCAGCGTGCCGTTCATGTCCAGGATCGCGACATCCTTCAGTGCCGCCGGCGGAAAGCTCGGCTCCAGCATGTCCTGCACCAGGCCGCTGACACCGCGTTGCCGCTCGGCCGCCGGCAGCGAATCGGACAGCCAGAGCCGCAACGCGGTTTCGGTCAAGGCGCCGGCATTGAACTGCATCGGCGCGTCTTCGCCGCTCTTGAAGCGCGGGCCTTTCAAGGCGCCCTGCCACCAGCGCATGCGGGTTTCCTCGTCGAGCGCCTTGGTGTAGTACTTGAAATCGTCGAGGCCACGCTCGCGCAGGCGCAGCGCGGTTGCGGTATATGGCGTCTTGAAATCGCCGTATTTGGCCTTGCGGTACACATAGGCCAGTCCGGAACTGCTGGTGCCCCAGCCCAGGTAGCCGTCCGGCTTGACGTACTTCGCCAGCGGATAGAGGAAGGCGCCGCCGGTCGACATGCCCCAGTACAGCAGATAGGTCTTGTTGCGCTCGCGCTTCGGCACGGCGTGTTCGATCGCCTTGCGGTAGCCGGTGATATAGGTGATCGGCGTCGCTGCCAGCATCTGGCGGTAGAGCGGACTGCCCTCCTTGGGGAAGCGATACACGTCGCTGTCGCCCGAGGTGGCGGGCTTGCCGCTGCCCGACTTCACTTCATAGTCGGCGTCGGTCCAGGGCGCCTTCTGCGCGCGGTTGAAGATCGGCATGCGCGATTCGAGCGGGATGTCCTGCCACGAGCCGCTGCCGTCCTTGGCGAAGAAATTCCAGCGGCCGACGCGGGTCAGCGCGACAAAGGTGACGCCCGCGCTTGGCCAGCCAGATGGCGGGGCCTTCCTTGCCTTCGGGCGTCTCGAGAAAGTCCATGGCGTATTCGCTGCCCGGCTCGCCGCCCACCACCACCAGCTTGCGTCCCTTGTGCAGGCGCGGCTTGTCCGGCGTGAGCGTGACCACCACTTGCGTGAATTGCTGGCCATGCGATTCGAAGTCGATGTAATCGACCTGCTTGCGGAATCCGCTGGTTTCCGGATAGTCGTTGCCGCCCAGGATGGCCGCGATGCCGTCGCGCTCCAGCACGCCCTTGTCGGGCGGCAGTTGCCAGCTGGCGGCGGCCGCGTGGCCGCAGCTCAGATAGAACGCGGTGGATAAAATCAAAAAACGTCGAAGCATCAGTCTCTCCTTGTGGTTATAAAGTTTTGCTTTGTCGTTGATGCGGACTGTCGTCCGCAAAATATGCTTATTGGCGGCCGGCTTCCAGCAGCGCCGCCACCTCCGATGCCGTGCGCACCCAGCCCATGCGCGGGAAGACGTGCCGCATCAAGTGGTCATGGGTCTCGCGCGAGGGCGAGGTGCAGGCGTCACTGACGATCACCAGGTTGTAATCCATGTCGCGCGCGGAATAAGCGGTGCTGGCGACGCCGATCTCGGTCGAGCCGCCGGCAAGAATCACGGTATCGATCTTGCGGGTGCGCAGCGCGAGGTCGAGATAGGTCTGGTAAAACGCGCTCCAGCGATATTTCGGGATCAGGTAATCCTCGACTTCCGGCGCCAGCTCGTCGATCACCTGCGCGTGCCAGGTGCCGCCGGCGACGATCGGTTTGAAGATCGGCGGCGCAGTTCGGATCGAGCGTGCGGTTGCCGAAATCGACGTCGCGTATCGTGTGGGCGGTGGTGGCATTGTCGGGGCGATGATTGGCGCCGGCATACGCCACCATCATGTGCTGGGCGCGCGCCGCCTGCAGCAACGTGACGGCAGCTGCCACTACCGGCTCGTAGCGCTCTCGCGTGGCCGGGTCGTTCTTCTTGATATGGCCGTTCAGCATATCGAAAAACAAAAGCGCGGTACGGCGCGGGTCCAGTGCGTTGTTCGCCATCGGTATCTCCATTCAGCCTTTTCGATCGTTCTTATATGTGGAATAACGTTTCAATATTATTTCATTTTTTGAGGGATTTGTGATTAGATTGCTGGGCGCCTCGTGCGCGAACCAGAAAATCACCGGAGGGGACAATGAGTGAAGAAGTGCCAAAGAGTGGAATCGATCGTCGTAATTTCCTGAAAAGCGCAGCAGCCAGCGCCGCCGGCGCCGGCGTCCTGGCGGCGGCCACGGGCGCCGCCAATGCGCAGAACGCCGCGCCGGCGGCGGATGCCAAGCCGAAAGGCGGCAAATCGAAAGCCGGCAAAATCATCCCGCGGCCGGGGTCCGACTTCATGGTCGACGTCATCAAGACGCTGGGCATCGACTACATCGCGGCCAATCCCGGATCGAGCTTCCGCAGCCTGCACGAGTCGATCGTCAACTACGGCGGCAACAAGAAGCCCGAGCTCATCACCTGCCTGCACGAGGAAACCTCGGTCGCGATGGCGCACGGCTACGCGAAGGCCGCCGGCAAGCCGATGGCGGTCATGATGCACGGCACGGTCGGCCTGCAGCACGGGGCGATGGCGATCTACAACGCGTGGTGCGACCGCGTGCCGATCATGATGTTCGCCGGCAATGGGCTCGATGCCGCCAAGCGCCGCCCCGGTACCGAGTGGTACCACTCGGTGCAGGACGCCGCGGCGATGGTGCGCGACTACACCAAGTGGGACGACCAGCCGCTGTCGCTCCAGCATTTCGCCGAGTCGACGGTGCGCGCCTACAAGATCGCGACTACCGTGCCGAAGGCGCCGGTGCTGGTGATGGCCGATCTCGACCTGCAGGAAGAGCCGGTCGAGCACGAGGAGGCGCTGAAGATTCCGCCGCTGTCGCCCTCGATCCCTTCCCAGGCCGATTCCAACGCCCTGGCCGAAGCGGCCCGCATGCTGGTCGCGGCCAATGCGCCGCTGATCATCGTCGATCGCGCCGCGCGCGACCAGGAGGGCGTACGCCGCCTGGTCAAGTTCGCCGAAACGCTGAATGCGCCGGTGGTGGACCTGGGCGCGCGCATGAACTTTCCCATCACCCACTACCTGAATCACAGCGACCTGCGCAGCGAGCTGGTGCGCAACGCCGACGTCATCCTGCTGCTCGAAGTGGGCGATCCCTGGGGACAGTTGAACACGGTCACCGATCCGTTCCACGAATACAAGCGATCGGCGAAGGAAGACGTCAAGACCATCAGCCTGTCGTTCAGCGATGTCTACCTGAAGTCCAACTACCAGGATTTCCAGCGCTTCATGGCGGTCGACCTGGCGATCACCGGCGACGTGCAAGCGAGCCTGCCGGAGTTCACCGAGCTGGTGCGGCGCGCCACCGACAACGGACGCCGCGCGGTACTCGCGCAGCGCACGGCCAAGCTGCGGGCCGACTACGAGGCGGCCAACAAGCGCGCGCGCGAACGCCGCCGCGGTCGGCTGGGATGCTAGCCCGGTAGCTACTGGACGCCTGGCGGCCGAGCTCTACGACGCCATCAAGAACGACCCCTGGTCGCTGGTGGTGAGCGACCGCATCACCTGGGCGCGCCGCTTGTGGCCGGCCACGGAATTCCATCAGATGCTGGGCGGCGCCGGTGGCGGCGGTGTCGGCTACTCGCTGCCGGCCGCGGTCGGCGCGGCGCTTGCCAACAAGGCCAAGGGGCTGCTTTCGGTCACCTTCCAGCCGGACGGCGATGCGCTGTACGCGCCGGGCGCATTGTGGACCGCGGCGCATCACAAGATTCCGCTGCTGATGGTGATGCACAACAACCGCGGCTACTACCAGGAAGTGATGCATTTGCAGCGCATGGCATCGCTGCACAATCGCCGCACCGACGCCGCGCTGATCGGCAACGAGATCGACAATCCGGCCATCGACTTTGCCAAGCTGGCGCAGGCGCATGGCGTCTGGGCGGAGGGCCCGATCACCGATCCCCGAATGCTCGGGGCGGCAATCCGGCGCGCGCTGGCAGTCGTCAAGAGCGGCGCGCCGGCCTTGCTCGACGTCGTATGCCAGCCGCGCTGAACGTGGGCCGCCGCGCGCCCGCGCACTTCCAATACAGAATCAAGGAGCACGTATGAAATATTTGACGAGCATCGTCCTGTTGGCCGCACTTCTGCACGCGCCGTTCGCCATCGCCGCCGACCCGACGGCGCCGCCGGGCTCGATCGAACGCGGCAAGGAGCTTTACATGAAGAACACCTGCTACAGCTGCCATGGCATGGTCGGCCAGGGCGGCGAACGCAAAGCCGGTCCGCGGCTGGCGCCGGATCCGTTCCCTTATGCGGCCTTCGCCATGCAGTTGCGCCAACCGCGCGGCACGATGCCGCGCTATCCGGTGCAATTCGTCAGCGACCAGGATCTGGCCGACATCTACGCGTATGTCGCGTCGATTCCGGCCGGACCGAAGGCAAACGAGCATTCCGCTGCTCAAGAATTTCGAGACGAAATCTTGAGGCGGGACGTCCTGTACTGAAGCCTCGCTCGACCCGCTTGCAAAGCTTGCTGCGTGCAGGGCTTTCATGCGGACGGCGGGCGCATCGAATCTTGTTCGGTTTCAATGAACAGCCAATGGAGGAGACATGGCCAAAATAAAATTCACCGTCGACGGCAAACAGGTAGCGCTCGACGCCGATCCGGAGATGCCGCTGCTGTATGCATTGCGCGACGACCTGAAGATGAAGAATCCGAAGTTCGGTTGCGGCTTGGCGCAATGCGGCGCCTGTACCGTGCATCTGGATGGCGAGCCGATGCGCTCCTGCGTGCTGCCGGTGGCGGCGGCGCAGGACAAGAAAGTGACGACGATCGCCGGCCTCGGCACGCCGGACCGTCCGCATCCGCTGCAGGTGGCATTCGTCGAGGAACAGGTGCCGCAGTGCGGCTATTGCATCAGCGGCTGGATGATGACCGCCGCCGCCTTCCTCGACAAGAATCCGAAGGCAAACGACGCCCAGATCCGTGAGGCGCTCACCGGCTTGAAATGCCGCTGCGGCACGCACGTTTCGATCCTGCGCGCAATCAAGCGCGCACAGGCGCAAATGGCGTAGGGAGAGCATAACCATGAGCAATGTATCGATGAATCGCCGTGAGTTTCTCAAGGCGTCGGGCGCGTTGGTCGTTTCCGCGTCCGCATACGGGATCCCTGGCACGGCCATGGCGCAGGTGGCCGCTACCGCCAAACCGCCGCTGGCGCCGGAAGAGCTGGATTCCTGGGTGGCGATCCTGCCCGACGGCCGGGTGAATGCCTATTACGGCAAGGTGGACTTGGGGCAGGGCCTCGAAGTCGCGATTGCGCAGATCGTCGCCGAAGAGCTCGACGTCGCTTTCGACCAGGTTCAGATCGTGATGGGCGACACGACGACCTCGCTGAACCAGGGCGGCGCCTCGAGCGCGCTCGGAATCCAGGCTGGCGCCAAGCCCTTGCGCAATGCCGCGGCCGAGGCGCGCCGCATCCTGCTTGAATCGGCATCGACGCAGCTTGGCGTCGGCACGGCGCGCCTGAAGATCGAGCAGGGCGTGATCACCTCCTTGGACGATCCTGCCAAACGGACCAGCTATGCGGATCTGATCGGCGGTAAGTATTTCCATTCCAGGGTCGAATGGAACAAGAAGGTCGGCAACCAGATGAACGTGACCGGCAAGGCCAAGCCGAAATCGCCCGCGGAATACAAAATCGTCGGCCAGCCGCTGCCGCGCCGCGATGTCGCCTGGAAGGTATTCGGCACCGACTCCTTCGTCACCGACGTGGTGGTGCCCGGCATGCTGCATGCGCGCGTGATCCGCACGCCGCATGCCGGCAGCATTCCTGAAAAGGTGGACGCGCTTTCGATTCGCGGCATCGCAGGGGCGCGCGTGGTGCACGAAAAGAATTTCCTGGCGGTGGTCGCGGAAAAGGAGTGGGATGCGGTGCGCGCCGCGCAGATGCTCAAGGTGCAATGGAGCGAGCCGAAAAATCCCTTGCCGGGGGCGGACAAGCTGTACGACCACATCCGCTCGGCTCCGACGCTCAAGCGCGAGGACGAAGTGAAGAAAGGCGAGGGCGCGGAGGCATTCAGGAACGCAGCGCGCATCGTCGAGGCCGAGTACGAATGGCCGTTCCAGTCGCATGCCAGCATGGGACCGGCATGCGCGGTGGTCGATGCCAAGCCCGATCGCGCCACCGTCTGGACCGGCACGCAAAAGCCGCATTACGCGCGCGACGGCGTGGCGAAGATCCTCGGCCTGCCTCCCGAAAAAGTACAGGCGATCTGGGTGCTGGGTCCGGGATCGTACGGCCGCAACGACGCGGGCGACGCGGCGCTGGATGCCGCGCTGCTGTCGAAGCTCACCGGCAGGCCGGTGCGGGTGCAGGGCATGCGCCGGGACGGCACCGCTTGGGATCCGAAAGCGCCGGCCTCGGTGCATCGGGCGCGCGCCGCGCTCGACGCCTCGGGCAAGGTCACCGCCTACGAGTTTGTGTCGCGCGCCTTGTCGCGCGCCAATATCAACAGCAACGAGTCCGATCCGCGCGACAGTCTGGCCGGCATGGAACTCGGCCTGCCGCTCAAACCGGGTGTCGGCTTCGGCACGCCCGCGGAGAGCTACGGCTTCGAGCACAAGGTTCTTGGCTGGGAGGTGATCCCGCCGCTGCTGGAGCGCTCCTCGCCGCTGCGCACCTCGCACATGCGGGACCCGGTCGGATTGCAGATCCAGTTTGCCAGCGAACAGTTCATGGACGAGCTCGCCGCCACCACCGGCGAAGACCCGGTGGCGTTCCGCCTCAAATACCTGACCGCGCCGCGCGACCGCGACGCGGTCAAGGCAGCGGCCGAGAAGGCAGGTTGGCAGGCCAGGACGTCGCCGCAGCGCGTGCGCACCGGCGACATCCTCGCGGGGCGCGGCATCGCCTATGCGCAGCGCGGCGGCACCATCGTGGTGGTGGTCGCCGAAATCGAAGTGGAGCGCAAGACCGGCCGCATCTGGGGCAAGAAATTCACCGTTGCGCACGACTGCGGGCTGGTCGTGAATCCGCAAGGCTTGCGCCATACGATCGAGGGCGGGCTGGTGCAGGCGGTTTCGCGCTCCTTGTACGAGGAAGTGCGCTTCGACAGGAACATGGTCACCAGCGTCGATTGGCAAAGCTATCCGATCCTCGACATGAAGGATGCACCGCAGACGATCGACGTGGTGCTGATCAATCGTCCCGAGGTGGCGCCCACCGGCGCCGGCGAAGCCACTTGCCGTGTCGTTCCAGCGGCGATTGCCAACGCCTTCTTCGACGCCACCGGCGTGCGGTTGCGCACGGCACCGATGACGCCGGAGCGGGTGCTGGCGGCACTCGCGCGCGCCTGAGCAGGCGGCGCCGGCGCAGGCGCTGAAGGAAGGAGGCTGCACGCCGACGGCGTGCTCCTCCCGATATCCGCTGGCGCCGCCTCGCCAGCCGGTACGACAGACGAAAAAGCGGGAAATCCTCGCGCGCGAACCGGCGCCCGCGAATCGCCTGTTCCCGGCTGTGCGATCCGATAAGGGACGCGGCTCGCTATGTACGCGCGTCAGAAAGCCCGATAAACGCGGCGCCGCGATCCACACCTATTTCGAGGTTCCTGCTACGGCACTGCGGCCTCGCATGCAAGCGCGCGAAGACTCCCTCCGCGCGATGCCGGAGGAGGTCGTGGATTGCAATCGGCAGTCAGTCGATCTCATCCCGTTGTCCGGGATTCTCCAGGCGAGTCTGCGATCGCGGCATCGTTTGGCGCGGCGCTTGGAATCTACCGCACGGTGTTCGAATGCGCGTCAGCGGCCCGGCGCGCTTTCCATCCTTCCCGCCTGAGCTAAAAATGATGAAGCGGCTCCGACGCTTCCAAGCGGTCGGATATAGTAGGGGGTATGTCGACAAAAACGCCATTTAATGAGCGATATTAAATGTCATTATGGGGAGTATGTGATTCTTTCGAGCGCCACGCAATCAGGCGTCCTCGGCTGGCGGCGCTGGTGGCACACTGACGCATAGGCTGCGACGCCATCGCTTGCGGCCAGACGAGGAGAAGACGAGGAGAAGCAATGCCGGCACCCGAGGATCTGAAACGCTATCGCGGCAATCTGCAAGGCGAGGTGGACGGCGCCGCGCTGTACCGCACGCTCGCCGAGATGGAACAGAAGCCGCAACTGGCTGAAGTCTACCGGCGGCTGGCGGCGGTCGAGCAGGCGCATGCCGATTTCTGGGCCAAGCGTTTGCAGGCGGCCAGCGCCGTCCATAGCGACGTCCGGCCCAGCTGGCGCGCGCGAGTGCTGATGTGGACCGCGAGGCGCTACGGCGCCGACAGCGTGCTGCCGGTGGTCAAGACCATGGAAACCATCGATCGCGAACACTACGACCAGCAGCCGGAAGCCGATCGCAGCGGCATGCCGGAGCAGGAACGCTCCCACGCGCGGGTATTGAGCCAACTGGCGGCGCGCCCGCGCGCCGAATGGGATGGGAATGTCTATTCGCAGCTCGAGGGACGGCACGGCGCCGGCGGCGGCAATGTACTGCGCGCGGCCGTGCTCGGCGTCAATGACGGCCTGGTGTCGAACCTGAGCCTGGTGATGGGCGCGGCCGGCGCCGCCTTCGCGCCGCAGACGGTGCTGATCACCGGGCTGGCCGGGCTGCTGGCCGGTGCCTGCTCGATGGCGATGGGCGAATGGCTGTCGGTGCAGAGCGCGCGCGAGCTGTTCCAGAAACAGATCGCCACCGAGGCCGACGAGCTGGCCCAGGTGCCCGAAGAAGAGCAGGAGGAACTGGTGCTGATCTATCAGTCCAAGGGACTGACCCACGACGAGGCGCGCGCCATGGCCGCGCGCGTGATGAGCAACAAGGCCACTGCGCTCGACACCCTGGCGCGCGAGGAGCTGGGCATCAATCCGGACCAGCTCGGCGGTTCCGCCTGGGCAGCCGCCGCTTCCTCCTTCCTGGTATTCATGCTGGGTGCGCTGGTGCCGGTGGCGCCGTTTTTCTTTTTCGGCGGTACCGTTGCCGTAGCGGCAAGCGTGGTTCTGAGCGCCGCCGCGCTGTTTCTGGTCGGCGCCGCGATCACTGTTTTTACCGGGCGCGGTGCGCTGTTTTCCGGCATGCGCCAGCTGCTGATCGGATTGGCGGCCGCCGCCGTCACCTTCGGTGTC
Organism: uncultured beta proteobacterium; assembly: GCA_963706525.1. Taxonomy (GTDB): domain Bacteria; phylum Pseudomonadota; class Gammaproteobacteria; order Burkholderiales; family Burkholderiaceae_D; genus DATJCV01. The sequence continues at coordinate 514,121 of CAVPMM010000001.1, forward strand.
GGCCGTATTCTAGGCGTGGTTTTGAGCGGCTAGCGCCTGTCAAGCCGCCGCCGTTTCCATCGCTCTGCATCCCAGCATCGAGGGAAAAAATGGGCGGATTTCACTGCTTCCTATCGACGCGTTTGTCTGCCGTATCGCTCCTTGCCGAGCAAGCCGGAACGAGAGACGGCGCTCACCGTCGATTTTGTTAACGACGCGTGGAAACAAGGTAAAACCGCTCCACGAAAAATTTTTCTGTTATTGACACTCCATGGATATTGCTATCTAATCGGCTCGGTATTGGCAAGTGTGTAACTCATTGAAGTAACAACATGGCAGGGTACGCTGCCTGACTTTAAGGGGGAGACAAGATGTCCAGAATCAAAAAGGAAAACGTAACAGCAGCACAGCCAAGCACTTCATCACGACGTAAATTTCTCGGCGGCGCCGCCGGCACCGCGGCGGCGGTCGGAATCGGATTTCCGGCAATCGTCAGCGCCCAGACGCCGACCAACTTCCGCTTCCAAAGCACCTGGCCGACGGTGGATATCTTCCACGAATACGCGCTCGACTTCGCCAAGAAGATCAACGATATGACCGGCGGCGAATTGAAGATCGAAGTATTGCCCGCCGGCGCGGTCGTCCCTGCCTTCGCCTTGCTGGATGCGGTTTCCAAAGGCACGCTGGATGGCGGCCACGGCGTGCTGGGCTACAGCTACGGCAAGCAGAACGCGCTGGCGTTGTATTCATCCGGACCGGCGTTCGGTATGGACGCCAACATGCTGCTCGCATGGCACAAATATGGTGGCGGCAAGGAGCTGCTGGCCAAGCTGTATGACTCCATTGGCGGCAACGTGGTGTCGTTCCTGAGCGGGCCGATGCCGACGCAACCGTTTGGCTGGTTCAAGAAGCCGATCACTAAATCCGCCGATCTGAAGGGACTCAAGTTCCGCACCAACGGCCTGGCGATCGATCTATTTACGGCCATGGGTGCCGCGGTCAACGCCTTGCCCGGCGGCGAAATCGTGCCGGCCATGGATCGCGGCCTGCTGGATGGCGCCGAATTCAATAACGCAAGTTCGGACCGCCTGCTCGGTTTCCCGGATGTCTCGAAGGTGTGCATGCTGCAGAGCTTCCACCAGTCATCCGAGACCTTCGAAATCACCTTCAACAAGGATAAATACAACGCGCTGCCGCCCAAGATGAAGGCGATCATCGAAAACGCCGTCGAAGCTGCTTCGGCCGACATGTCCTGGAAAGCGATCCATCGCTATTCGCAGGACTACATCAAGCTGCAAAAAGATGACAAGGTCAAGTTCTACAAGACGCCTGACACCATCCTGCAGGAGCAGCTCACCACCTGGGACGCCATCGTCGCCAAAAAAGGGGAAAACAATCCCCTGTTCCGTGAAATCGAGGCTTCGCAAAAGGCCTTTGCCACACGCGCCGTCCCCTGGGACATGGACACCAACAATAACCGGCGCATGGCCTACAACCACTACTTCGCCAAAGCGAAACCTGCCGCCACCAAGAAGGGCTGATGGCGTTCATTGGTTTCGTACGAAACACCATCCAGCGGTCCCGGATGGTGTTTTTTTAATTAACCTCCGTAAAAAATCAGTATCTTGAGACGGCGCTGCCATTGGCGCCGGCTCCCATTGCGCGTGATAGCAAGGGAATTGACCATGCAAAACACATTGCTTTTTGTTGACAGGATAAATACGTGGGTCGGGCAGCTGTTTGCCTGGTGCGCACTGATTCTCACTTTGTTTGTCTCTTATGAGGTGTTTTCGCGCTACGCATTTGGCAACCCGCACGCCTGGGCATTCGATGTCATGAACATGCTGTATGGCGCCCTGTTCATGATGGCCGGGGCATACACACTTTCAAAGAATGGTCACGTGCGCGGCGACGTCCTGTACGGATTCTTCCCGCCACGCCTTCAAGCGGCACTTGACCTGACCCTGTACATCGTATTTTTTATCCCGGGCGTCGTCGCATTGGCATGGGCCGGCTATAACTATGCCTCGGAGTCCTGGGTCATCAACGAGCACTCGACCATCACCGCCGACGGCCCGCCCATCTATCCATTCAAGGCGCTCATTCCCTTTGCCGGTGCTTGCCTGCTCATACAAGGCTTTGTGGAAATTGCCCGTTGCATCATCTGCTTGCGACAGGGGGATTGGCCTTCACGCCAGCAAGACGTCGAGGAGGTGGATGTGGATAAGCTCAGAGACATGGTCCATGTCGACGCCGCGGAAATCGAGGCGCTCGATAAAATCATTACCGACAAAACTGGGAGCCGTACATGAAGAAGGAAGTCTGGTTCGGGCTCTCGATATTGTTCGCGATCGTCGCGTCACTGTTCGTGCTGATGCCATCGGTCGAGAACATCACCAACGGCCACCTGGGCCTGTTGATGCTGGCATTGATCGTGGTGGCGATCATGCTCGGTTTTCCCACCGCTTTCACCCTGATGGGCATGGGGGTGATGTTCTCGCTGTTGGCGTATCGAAGTATGGGAACACAGACTGCGATTGCGCAGACACTCGATCTGATGGTGTTGCGCACCTACGCGGTCATGACCAACGACGTGCTGATCGCTATCCCGCTATTCATCTTCATGGGGTACCTGGTTGAACGTGCCAACCTGATCGAGAAACTGTTCAAGAGCCTACATCTGGCGATGGCTCGAGTGCCCGGTTCGCTTGCCGTGGCAACCGTCATTACTTGCGCCATATTTGCCACCGCCACCGGTATCGTCGGTGCCGTCGTCACGCTGATGGGCTTGCTGGCCTTGCCGGCGATGCTGAAAGCCGGGTATAGCGTCAGACTTTCGGCAGGGGCGATCACCGCGGGTGGATGTCTGGGAATTCTGATTCCTCCCTCGGTGCTGTTGATTGTCTATGGTGCCGTGGCCGGCGTGTCGGTCGTCAAATTGTATGCCGGCGCGTTCTTTCCGGGCATCATGCTGGCCGGGCTATATGTGCTCTACATCGTCATCGTGGCCAAGCTCAGGCCTGATCTTGCACCGCCTCTATCCACGGAAGAGCGGCGGGTGACATTGCCGGAATTCGCCGAACTCATCAAGAATACGGTCAGCAACAGGGTCCTGCCGGGACTGATCGGTGCGATCAAGGGCAAGCGCAACGTTACCGTGCCATTTAAAACCTTGACCTCTGAGCTGTTTACCGCGCTATTGCCGGCGGTCGCATTTGTATTGGTCATGGCGGTCAGCTATGAACTCGTGACGCGGCCTTCGCAGGAGGTTTCAAGCGGCTTGGTGGAAATGGGGATGGGCAGCGATTCCAATGAGAGCGCTTCATTGAACAACGGCTCCCAGGAAATGCTGACCGTTGGCGGCTTGGCCGAACCGGAGGCGGAAGGGGAGAATCCATCCCCGACATTGCAAGAGGAGTCAGCAGACAAGGCTGCGGAAACGGCAACCCCGGCGGCAACCCCGGCGGCATCGGAACCGCAAGAACGCCTGAATGCGCCCATGGGGTACTGGATTGCACTCGCCATCGGTCTGGGCGCGCTCGCCGCCTTCTACGCCATCTTTACCTTTGCCCGCCTCGAAATCTTCAAGATGTTGCTGAGTTCGTTCTTCCCTCTGGCCATCATGATCCTGGCGGTACTGGGCAGCATCGTATTCGGTTTCGCCACGCCATCAGAGGCGGCGGCCATGGGGTCGTTGGGCGGCTTGCTGCTGGCGCTGGCTTATCGGCGGCTCAATGTTCCGATGCTCAAGGAGTCGGTGTATCTCACGGCAAAAACCAGCGCCATGGTTTGCTGGCTGTTTGTCGGCTCCAGCATTTTTTCCGCGGCGTTTGCACTGCTCGGTGGACAAGAGGTCATTAACAATTGGGTCCTGTCGATGAATTTGACGCCGGTCGAATTCATGATCCTGGCCCAGATCGTCATTTTCCTGCTGGGATGGCCGCTCGAATGGACGGAAATCATCGTCATCTTCATGCCGATTTTCCTGCCGCTGCTGGCGCATTACCAGATCGATCCGCTCTTTTTCGGCTTGCTGGTCGCCCTGAACCTGCAGACCGCCTTCTTGTCGCCGCCGGTAGCGATGTCGGCGTTCTACCTGAAAGGCGTCGCGCCGGCGCACGTGACACTCAACCAGATTTTTCTCGGCATGTTGCCCTTCATGGCGATCCAGATTCTGGCGATTGTGTTGCTGTATCTGTTCCCGGCGATCGGCATGTGGCTGCCAAGCATTTTGTATTGATTGTCCGAAGTGGAGGCCGACCGATCGCCATTCGGCGATCGCGGCCCGGCGTGATTTTGGGTTTCAATGGCTATCCTCCTGACGCAGGAGGATAGCCATGCCCGAATGCGGTTCTACGTAGCGATGGCCGTAACGGCTTCAGCTGCTCGCGGCAACGGCAGCGAGGACGGTCCGGGACCGGTCGCGAAGCTTCAGCCGCCCAGATACGCTTCGATTACCTTGGGATTATGGAGCAGGTTGCTGCCGCTATCGGCCAGCACGATCTTGCCGGTTTCGAGCACATAACCGCGCTGGGCGATGCGCAAGGCCTGCCGCACGTTTTGCTCGACCAGGAAGATGGTCAGGCCGGTCTGGTTGATTTCCTTGAGGACGCGGAAAATCTCCTGCACCAGCAATGGCGCCAGTCCCATCGACGGCTCATCGAGCAGCAGCACGCGCGGCTTGGCCATCAGCGCCCGCGCGATCGCCAGCATCTGCTGCTCGCCGCCGGACAGGTTGCCGGCCAGGCCGCTGGCGCGATTTTTCAGTACCGGGAACAGCGTGTAGGCCCACTCCATGTCGCGCGCCACCTGCGCCTTGTCGCGCCGGGTATAGGCGCCCAGTTCCAGGTTTTCGCGCACGGTCAGCGTGGTCAGGATCGCGCGTCCTTCGGCGACCTGCACCACGCCGCTTTGCACGATGCGGTGCGGCGACAGCTTGGTGAGGTCGACGCCATCCAGCAGCACCTGGCCGCGCACCGGCTTCAGCAAACCCGAAATCGCCAGCAGCGCCGTGCTCTTGCCGGCGCCGTTGGCGCCCACCAGGGCGGTGATCTCGCCTTCGTTCAGGCTGAGGTCGATTCCTTTGACCGCTTCGATATGGCCATAGGAAACCGCGAGATCGGTAATCCGCAGAATCTCGCTCATTCGTCTTCTTCCTTGCCTAGATACGCTTCGATGACTTCCGGATTGTTCTTGATTTCATCCGGCGGTCCTTCGGCGATGATACGGCCGAAATTCAGCACCGCGACGCGGTCGCACAAGCCCATCACGAAGCGCATGTCGTGCTCGATCAGGAAGACGCTGAAGCCGCGTTGTTTGATATTCATGATTTCGACCATCAATTCGGTCTTTTCGGCCGGGTTCATGCCCGCCACCGGCTCGTCCAGCAACAGCAGTTTCGGCTTGGTTGCCAGCGCCCGCGCGAATTCCAGGCGGCGTTGCTCGCCGTAGGACAGGCTATCGGCCAGCATGGCTGCCTTGTGGTCGAGCTTGACCCAGGACAGCAATTCCAGCGCCCGTTCGCGTGCCGCCGCTTCGATCCTGCGGAACGAGGGCAGGTTGAACAGCAGTCCGGAAAAGCCATAATCGAGATGGTCGTGCATGCCGACCACGACGTTTTCCAGCAGCGTCATTTCCTTGAAAATGCGGATGTTCTGGAAGGTGCGGGCGATGCCAAGCTCGGTGATCCGGTGCGGCGGAATGCTGCCCAGATCCTGGCCGTTGAAGTCGATGCTGCCGCCGGAGGCGCGCAGCAAGCCGGTGGCCAGGTTGAATACCGTGGTCTTGCCGGCGCCATTGGGGCCGATCAGGCCAAAGATGCCGCCTTGCGGAACGCTGAAATTGACATCGCTGAGTACCTGCAAGCCGCCGAAATTCTTGCTGATTTGATTGAATTTCAGCATTACTGATCCTTCCCTGCTTTGCGTCGTTGCCAGAATGCGTGGATACGGCGCGGATCCCAGATACCGTTCGGCAGATACAGCACGACCACGATCAGGATCAGGCCGTTCAGCGCCAGGCGGAATTCCTTGAACTGGCGCAGCACTTCCGGCAGCAGCGTCAAGATGGTGGCGCCGATGGTCGGCCCGATCAGGTTGCTGACCCCGCCGAACACCGCCATCGTCAAAATGTCGACCGCGTTTTCAAACGCGTAGTTGTTGGGGCCGATGGTGAACGTATAGTGTGCATTGAGACCGCCGGCGACGCCGGCGATGGCGGCGCCGAGCACGAAGGCGAACAGCTTGTAGGCCGGTACGTTGACGCCCATCAGCCGCGCCGCCACTTCGTCGGCCTTGATCGCCTCGAAGGCGCGGCCGATCTTCGAGCGCCGCACGCGCGCCAGCAGATACAGCGTCGCAGCCAGCAGGAGCGCGATGTGCCAGAACTCGGTTTTCAGTGGAATGCCGTTCAGGCCCATCGGGCCACCGGTGATTTCCATGTTCAATACGATCACGCGCACGACTTCGCCGAAGCCAAGCGTCGCCATCGCCAGATACACGCCCGACAGCCGCAGCGTCGGAATGCCGATGATCAGCGCCACCAGCGCCGGCAGCACCGCGCCGGCGGCCAGCGCCAGCGGAAACGGCAAGCCGCTGTTCATGCTGATCATGGCTGCCGCGTAGGCGCCGATGCCCATGAAGGCGGCATTCGCCAGCGACAGCAGGCCGCACGACAGCGTGACGTAAATCGACAGCGCCAACATCGCGTTGACGCCGATGCCGTACACGACGGCGCTATAGGTTGCCCAGAAACCTTCCCACCATTCAAGCATGTCAGGCCTTTCTTTCCAGTACTTTGCCAAACATGCCCGAGGGTTTGACCAACAAGATCAGGAACAGTAATCCGAACGCCACGGCGTCGCGGAAATCGCTGGAGATGTACGCCACGGTCAGCACTTCGGCGAAGCCGAGGAACAGGCCGCCGATCATGGCGCCGCGGATGTCGCCCATGCCGCCCAGGATGATCACGGCGATGCCCTTGTGCAGCATCGGCTGTCCCATGAACGGCGAAATGGCGTTGAACGACAGGCCGACCAGGACGCCGGCGGCACCGCCCAGGGCGGCAGCGGCGAACGAGGTCAGGTAGAACAGGCCCTCGACGTTGATGCCGAGCAGGTAGGCCGCTTTCGGCGATTCCGCAATGGCGCGCAACGCCCGGCCCAGCTGGGTGCGGCGCATGACGACCAGCAGCACCAGCATCAGCAATACGGAAATGCCGACGATCGCGATCTGCAGCTCGGTCAGGTGCAGATGGCCGATATTGAAACTTTGCTCCGGGATCGTGCCGAACGGGAAGCGTTTGTTTTCGGCGCCAAACAGGCCCTGCGCCAGATTGGTCAGCATGATCGCCACGCCAATGGTGGCGATCATCGGAATCAGGTGTGGCGCATTGCGTGCGCGCAGCGGTTTCAGGATCAGGTAGTCGACTACCAGTCCGATCGTGCCCGCTACCAGCATCGCCGCCAACAGCGCCAGCCAGAGCGGCATTGCCAGCTTATCGACCAGCAGCAGCGCGGAATAGCTGCCGAGCATGAAAATCGCGCCATGCGAAAGGTTGATGACGCCAAGCACGCCGAAGATCAGCGTGAAGCCGAGCGCGAACAGCGCATAGACGCTGCCCAGCGAAAGGGCGTTGATAAGTTGTTGTTCGAGCATGGTGCCTGCGGATTAAAACGGAGGCATTTTCGGCTCTGGGCCGGAAATGCCTCGTTGCTACCAGCTGAAAAGAAGGTTTTCAGCGCGTAGGTATGCGGGCTTGCGGCCCGCAATGCCGGTAAATGTCTATTTCAGCAATACGAACTTGCTGCCCTTGCCGATATTGACGATCGCATCCTGCTGGGCGTCATAGCCGACTGGCTTGCCGTCTTTCGAAGGCGGCGCAGGGCGGAAGGAGAACGGGCCGGTGGCGCCGTCCCACTTGACCTTCGGTAGCGCCTGTTGCAGCGCTTGACGGTCTTTTTCCAGGTTGCCGGAAAGCTTCACGCCTTTCAGTGCTTCGGCGACGATATACATTGCGTCATACGCCTGCGCCGCGAACTGGTCCGGGTCGCCCTTGAACTTGGCCTGGTAGGCGGCGATGAATGCCTTGTTGGCCGGTGCCGTATTTTCCGAAGACCACGGGCTGCCCATGATGGTGTCATCCGCGGCATCCTTGGCGATGTCGAACAGCTTGGGCGAATTGAATCCGTTGCCGCCGATGAACGGCTGTTTCATGCCGAGCGAGCGGGTCTGCAGGATGATGTTGCCGGCTTCTTCGGCCAGGCAGGAGCAGACGATGGCGTCGGGATTGGTGGCCTTGATCTTGGTCAGCTGCGCCTTGAAGTCAACGTCGCCCTTGGCGTAGGTTTCCGTGGTGGTAACCGGAATTTTCTGGTCGGCCAATGCCACCTTAAAGGCGTCGTAACCGGCCTTGGTGAAGGCGTCGTCGTTACCGTAGATGACCGCGACTTTCTTCAGACCGAAATGCTTGACGGCGACGCGGGTGGTGACCGGCAGCACGTCGGATTCCATCACCGAGTTGCGGAAAGTATACGGGCCCATCGCAGTAATGCCGTCGGCAGTATTGCTGGTGCCGAACACGACTACCTTGGCGGCATTGGCGATCGGGTCGGCGGCAAAGGCCGAGTTCGACAGCGTCGGGCCGAACAGGGCCAGCACCTTGTCCTGGAAAATCAGCTTCTTGAAGACGTTGATCGCTTCTTCCTTCTTGCCTTGCTCATCCTCGACCACCAGCAGCAGCTTGTTGCCGTTGACGCCGCCTTTGGCGTTGATTTCGTCGGCTGCCAGCGTGAAGCCGTTCTTGATCGCGGTGCCGTATTTCGCGGCTGGACCGGTCAACGCTTCCGCCGCGCCAAGCTTGATGTCTGCGGCAAAGGCGGAGCTGACGACCCCGGCTCCGATCAGGAGCAAAGGCAGGGTTTTAAGCAGATGATGGATGCGCATCTCTTTCTCCGAAGGTCTGAAAGTTGTTATGAAATTTGCTTGCGCCGGGAATATGCCGTAACCGACGAGTGGCAAATCCAGCTATTTTTACGGGATAAACGGGCGTGGAACAAAAGCGAACGCTCGTTAGCCCGAGCATTATGCCACCAAGCGTTGCCTGTATAAAACTGCTTTGTATTTGTGCGTGGCGAAAGTGGCCGGCTGCGGCATCGGTGGCGAATAACGCCGCGGGGCCCGCGCCGCCGATCCGCTCTTGCGCCTGGTATCGATCGCAAGCCTGTTGCCGAGCAGCTGAAACACAACCGATTTTAACGATTAAAGTCGAGAGTATATGGCTAATTTGTCCATTTCATATCCGAAATTGGCATGCTGCATGAGGAGTATATTTTAATGGCAGAGCCGCCGCGAGGACGGCATGGCGCCACTGCCAACGCCGACTCGGCCCTGTTTTTCGTCTTGCGGGAAGCGGGCATGGCCGGCAGCCGGCGTTGGACGCTGGACGTGGATCGCGGTACAATCCCGCCCGTCATTGGGGAGTAGCCGCCCTTCTTTCGAAGGGGCCTGAGTCAACATACTTGACCGTTCGGTCATGGCGCAGGCAGTTCCCGACCTGGCGAGACCTTTGACCATCGTGCCTCCGGACTGGCCGGGGAAGCGCGTTGGTCATTGGTTTTCAGTCCGGCCTGGGAGCAATCATTGGAAGCATTTCTCGTCTCTACGGGCATCGTCGCCCTCGCCGAAATCGGCGACAAAACGCAGTTGCTGGCATTCCTGCTGGCCGCCAAATTCCGCAAGCCGATCCCGATCATCCTCGGCATCCTGGTGTCGACCCTGGTCAACCACGGCCTGGCCGGCGCGCTCGGGGCCTGGATTCCCTCGCTGCTGGAGCCGCATACCATGCGCTGGGTGCTCGGCATCTCGTTCCTGGCGATGGCGGTCTGGATTCTGATCCCCGACAAGCTGGATGAGGAGGATGCGCGCCTCGCCCAGTTCGGCGTATTCGGCACCACGCTGATCGCATTCTTCCTGGCCGAGATGGGCGACAAGACCCAGGTGGCGACCGTGGCGCTGGCGGCGCAGTACCATAGCCTGCTGGCAGTGGTGGCCGGCACCACGCTCGGCATGATGATCGCCAATGTGCCGGCGGTGCTGCTGGGCGGCCGTATCGCCAACCGCGTTCCGGTGCGCCTGGTGCACGGGATTGCGGCGGCGATTTTCGCGCTGCTCGGATTGGCGACGCTGTTGGGCGCCGGCGCGCGGCTCGGCGTTTAGGCGCCCGGTCGGGGGGCGCCAAATTCTGCGCCTTGGCCATATATTCCTCGCTCATTTGGCCGCGGCGGCAAGGCCAGATTCAATTCGGTGGTGACCGGCGGGTAGCAGACCCCGGTCTTTTCATGGCAACCCTGGTAGGACGCCACCAGGATGAAGCTGCCCGCTTGCGACGCCCGCCGTAGCGCGATTTCCGCCTGCACCGGGTGCTCGTAGACCTCGGTGGTGCCGAAGGTCGGGTCGTTTTTGACTTTGCCGGCCGGCAGCCGCACCGCCTCGATGGCGACGCCGTTTGCATTCTTGATGGCAAAGCGAATCCGGCTGCGGTAAAGGTAATAACCGTCGGCCGGGATCAGATCCGCCGCCAAGGTCGTCGGATTCTTGAATGCCGTCTTCAGGCGGAACGCCTGTTCCGGCTCCAGCAACTGGTCCTGCTTCGGCTGCAGCAGGTCGCTCAGTCGTTTGGGCAGGCCGGGTGCCGACGATTGCTGGGCCAGGCTGATCTGCTGGCTGCGGCGGCGGCCAGCAGCACGGCCAGCGCCAGGCGTTGCAACAATTTTTTCTTGAACATGCGTATTCCTTCAGAGTGAGGCGGCTGGCGCGGCGATGGCGCGCCAGCCCGTCATTTTACGAGGCGGCCGCGCGCAAGCGCAGCGCGTTGGTGATCACCGACACCGAGCTCAGGCTCATCGCCAGCGCGGCGATCATGGGCGACAGCAAATGCCCGCTGAACGGATACAGCAGGCCGGCGGCGAGCGGGATCCCGAGCGCGTTATAGACGAAGGCAAACCCGAGATTCTGCCGCATGTTGCGCACGGTTTCAGTCGAAAGGGCCTGTGCGCGTGCGATGCCGCGCAAGTCGCCCTTGATCAGCGTCACGTGGGCGCTCTGGATGGCGACATCGGTGCCGGTGCCCATGGCGATGCCGACATTGGCGCGCGCCAGCGCCGGCGCATCGTTGATGCCGTCGCCGGCCATGGCCACGATCTTGCCCTCGGCCTGCAGGCGTTCCACCAGTTGCAGCTTGTCCTGTGGCTTGACCTCGCCGTACACCTGGTCGATCCCCAGTTTGGCGGCGACCGCGCGTGCCGTGGTGAGGCCATCGCCGGTGGCCATGATCACGGTAATGCCGGCCGACTTGAGGCTGGCCAGCGCTTCCGCGGTGCTCGGTTTTATCGGATCGGATACGGCGATCAAGCCGGCCAGGCGGCCGTCCAGCGCCAGATACATGACGCTGGCGCCTTCGCCGCGCAGCGCTTCGGCCTGGTGTTGCAGGACGTGCCAGTCGATCTTTTCATCGTCCATCAGCACCGTATTCCCGAGCGCGACGCGGCGGCCGGACACCACCCCGCGCACGCCGATGCCGCTGGACGATTCGAAGCTTTCCGCCTTGTCCAGCATCAGCCCGCGTTGCCGCGCCTCGGCGACGATCGCGTGCGCCAGCGGGTGTTCGCTGCCCTGATCGATGCTGGCGGCGATCCGCAGCACCTCCTCGTCGCTGAAGCCCGGCGCCGGCGACGGCGCGATCAAAGGCCGGTTTGCCGGCCGTCAGGGTGCCGGTCTTGTCGACGATCAGCGTATCGACCCGGCGCATGTCCTCGATCGCGGCGGCGTCGCGAAACAGGATGCCCTGGGTCGCCGCGCGGCCGGTGGCGGCCATGATCGACATCGGTGTCGCCAGTCCGAGCGCGCACGGGCAGGCGATGATCAGCACCGACACCGCCGTGACGAAGCCGAATACCCAGCTCGGCCCGGAACCGAACAAGCCCCAGCCGAGCAGCGTCAGCAGCGCGATGCCGATCACGATGACGACGAAGTAGCCGGCCACGATGTCCGCCAGGCGCTGCATCGGTGCCCGCGAGCGCTGCGCCTGCGCGACCATCTGCACGATTTGCGACAGCATGGTTTGCGAGCCGACTTTTTCCGCGCGCATCACCAGGCTGCCGCTGGTGTTGAGCGTGGCGCCGATCAGCTTGTCGCCGGGCCGTTTGGTGACCGGAATCGGTTCGCCGGACAGCATAGCTTCGTCGACCGCGCTTTCGCCTTCGGCGACGACGCCGTCCACCGGCACTTTCTCGCCGGGCCGCACGCGCAAGGTGTCGCCGATATGGACATGGGCGAGCGGCACGTCTTCCTCGCTGCCGTCGGCGCCGATGCGGCGCGCCATCTTGGGTGCCAGTCCGAGCAGCGCCTTGATGGCGGCCGAGGTTTGCGAGCGCGCCCGCAGTTCGAGGATTTGCCCGAACAGCGTCAGGGAAATGATGACGGCGGCCGCTTCGAAATAGACGCCGATGCGCCCATGTTCGAAGAAGGCCGGCGGAAACAGGCCGGGCGCAATCGTCGCCACCACGCTGTAGGCGTAGGCGGCGGCGACGCCGAAGCCGATCAGGGTCCACATATTCGGGTGGCGGCGCAGGATGGACTGTGCCCAGCGCACGAAAAACGGCCAGCCGGCCCACAGCACCACTGGCGTACTGGCCACCAGTTCGATCCAGTTTTGATAGGGCAGCCCCATCGGGAAAAACACATGGCCGAACATGGCCAGCACGAACACCACCAGGGTCAGGGGCAGCGTCCACCAGAAGCGCCGCTTGAAATCGCTCAATTCCGGATTTTCGCCCTCGTCCAGCGTCGGCATCACCGGTTCCAGCGCCATGCCGCAGAGCGGGCAATGGCCGGGAGTCGGCTGGCGGATTTCCGGATGCATCGGGCAGGTATAGATGGTTCCTTCGGGAGCCGGTTGCGGCGCTTGCGGCTGCGCCGATCCGACGTAGGCTGACGGTTCGCTGCGGAATTTCTCCATGCACCGGCTGCTGCAAAAATAATATTGCTGGCCGGCGTAATCGATTGCCCGGTTTGGATCGGCGGCGACCCGCATGCCGCATACCGGATCGGTGAAGGGCTGGCCGGCCTCGTGCGGGGTGTGGTCGTGCCCTGGAGATGCGGCGCTGCCGTGATCGTGGGGCGGTGATCTTGATCGACATGGTGGTTCATGCTTTGCTCCCGAGTTCATTTCGCGATGCGGCCCCGTACCGATTCTGCAACGGAGTAGGCGCCGAGCTGCGGTGCTATCTGATGACTTCCAGCTGCATCACCGTGATCTGACCGCCCAGCTTGTCGGCGATGAAGCTGATCTTGTCGCAGCCTTGAGCTGCTCGAGCATGGCCGGGTCCTTGACGCGGAATACCATCGTCATGGGCGGCATGTCGAGATTTTTCAGCTCGCCATGGCGGATCGTGACTTTGCCGGCATCCTTGTCGATTTTCCGGACTTCGCCTTCCGCCATGGCGGCGCCGAGTGGGCGGCGGGGATGGATTCGGCAAGCGGTGTCGCGGCATGGGCCAGCGTCCATGCAGTGGCGGACCACGCCAGGCCGACGGCGCCGATGAGTTTGGGTAATGGACTCATGGTAGTCCTCCTGTCATTATTTTCCGCTGTAGTGCCGGTAGACCTTGCGGCCGCCATCGGCTTGAACCAGGAACACGTCGTAAGCATCGTTGCGGTGGCCTTCCATCCCGGGCGACCCCATCGGCATCGCCGGTACCGCCAGGCCTCTGGCCTTCGGCCGTTCGGCCAGCAGGCGCTGGATCTCGCGTGCCGGCACATGTCCTTCGATGGCATAGCCGTTTACCATGCCGGTATGGCATGAGCCCAATTCTTGCGGTATGCCGAATTTTTCGCGGTAGTCGGACGGATTAGCGACGTCATGCGCCTTGACCGTGAAACCATTGTCCTGCAGATGCTTGACCCATTCGGTGCAGCATCCGCAAGTGGCGCTTTTGTACACCTCGATCACGGGTGCCGCGGCGTAGGCAGGCAGATGGGCGCCGAGTGCGGCGGCCAGGATTCCCTGTAAAACGGTGCGTCGTTGCATGATTTATCCTTTTCGTGACGGTAATTTTTCCGATCATGCCGGCCTCGAAGTGGTCGGCAGCAGACAGGCATAGTGAAATTTTTCCGGACGTGCGAATTGCCAAGTCATTTCCTGATGGCCGCCCGCCGGCACATGCGCTATGTCGTTTCGGCGTATGCCATTTACTTCCGGCCAGCGCGAAGCAGGCGGCGTCCAGCCGCCGTCGGTGCCGGTGACGACGAATTCATGGCCGTGCAGATGGATCGGATGATTGGTCATGGTCAGGTTGCCGCAGCGGATGCGCACGCGGTCGCCTTGGCGCACCACCAGCGGGTCGATGCCGGGAAAGACGCGGCTGTTGAAGGTGCACAGGTTGAAGTCGAGCATCGTGTTGACCCTGCGGCGTATAGCTGCCGGGGTCGATGTCGTAGTTGTTCAGCAGGAAGACGAAGTCGCGGTCGACCTGCATGAACTGCGCGGGTTCTTCGGATGCGTGACCCAGAATCCCATCATGCCCATCGCCATCTGCATCATCTCGTCGGCGTGCGGGTGGTACATGAAGGTGCCGGGGCGCCGCGCGACGAATTCGTAGACGAAGGTCTTGCCGGGCGGGATGCGGCGGCTGGGTCAGGCCGGCGACGCCGTCCATGCCGTTCGGCAGGCGCTGGCCGTGCCAGTGGACGCTGGTGTGCTCGGGCAGCTTGTTGGTGACGAAGATGCGCACGCGGTCGCCTTCGACGACTTCGATGGTCGGGCCCGGGCGACTGGCCGTTGTAGCCCCACAGATTCGCCTTCATGCCGGGCGCCAGCTCGCGCACCACCGGCTCGGCGACCAGGTGGAACTCCTTGACGCCGTCGTTCATGCGCCACGGCAGCGACCAGCCGTTCAGCGTCACCACCGGGTTGTAGGGCCGGCCGTTGGGCGGCGTCAGCGGCGCTTGCGTAGCGGCGTTGTCCATGCATCGGCGCCTCCGGCAGCGAGGCCGCGCCGACGCGGCTGACCAGCCGCGGCGCCCACCATGGCGCCGGCGCCCATGAAAAAATTTCTGCGTGAAACCATGATTGTTCCTCTTAATGTGCTGGCGCAGCAGCTTGGCCGGAAGCCGCTGCGCGCATGGCGCGGGAGCGCCGCCACTGCCGTTGATGGCGGCCTGCAGATCGGTTTCGGCGATCCAGAAGTCGCGCTGCGCTTCGATCGCGGCATTGACGCTGTCGACCTGGGCGCGCGCATCGGCCAGCAGCTCGAAGACGCTGACCAGCATGCCGTTGTAGCGCAGCAGCACTTCGTCGGAAATCTTCTTGCGCAAGGGCACCACTTCATCGCGATAGTGGCGCGCCAGGTCGTAGGTGGTGCGGTACGCGGACTAGGCTTCGCGCACTTCCGAGCGGGCGCGGATCGGCGCTGTCGGCGGTGCGGTGGACGGCCTGCATGTACAGCGCTTCGGCCTTGCGCGGTGCGGGCGCCGCCCCAGTCGAAGATCGGCAGCTCGAGCGCGATCTCGATAGCCGTTCTCGCGCGGTGCGCCGCTCACGCTCTTGTTGGCATAGCCGGCGTCGAGGACGTTGACGAAGCCGGTCGCCTGGCTCAGCCCGAGCGCGCTGGCGGTCGCCTCGGCCTCGCGCCTGGCGATTTGCACGTCGAGGCGTTGCGCCATCGCGCTGCGATTCGGCATGTCGCCGGCTTCATTGGGCGCCTTGCGGCAAGTCGGGCAGGCGCTCGGGCAGCTGGTATTCCGCATGCGCGCCCCACAGGCCCATCAGGCGCGTCAGCCGTTCGCGCGCGGCGGTGGCGTTGTGGCGCGCGCGCGCGACTCTGCGCCGTGGCGTCGGCATAGAACAGGCTGCTCGCGCGCCTGGTCGAGCTTGCTCCAGTTGCCGGCCTGCGCCATCCGACTGCGCAGTTCGGCGCCGGCTTCGGCCGCAGTTCGCCACCTGTTCCATGTAGTGCACGGTCTGCTGCGCCGCGACCGCGTTGAAATAGGCGCGCCGGGTATCGGCGGCCAGTTGCACCGCTTGCGCAGCGGTTTGCAGCTTGGCCTGCTCGAAGCGCCTGTTGCTCGATGCCGCTGCGCGATCGGCAAGGTCAGCAAGCCGACCAGGTCGAACATGACGCTGCGGTCGATTTCGACCTCGTCGCCGCCGCGCAGGCGGCCGAAGGAAAAGCCCGGATTGCGCAGCCGGCCGGCCTGCACCAGGTCGGCTTCGGCACGCCAGGACGCACGGCAATTCACGAGCATGTTCAAGCGCCGCGGGCGAACGGACAGCGTCCGCCACATCGGCATCAGGTGTCGATCAAGCGAAAACGGTTCGGGGAGGGCGTTCGAGGCTGGCCGGAATGAATCCGGCGAGCAGGGGGGCGGGGGCGACGGCGATGAACTCCGACCCCTCGAGCGGAGCGGTCGGGATGGAGGAGGAAGGCGGGGCGGCGGCGCCGACGCAGCAAGCTGCGCATGCGCTGCAGTAGGAATGAGCATGACCGTCCTGCACAGCCGGCGTCTGCTCAGCACTGGCTGTGGCGTCGAATGCAGAATGGCCCGAATCGGAATGGGCTGCGGCAGCATGGTGATAGTGCGCGCCCGTGGCGGACGCCGCTTGTGCCGGCGGATGATGATGAGCCGGGCCGCACGACAAGCGCATCGCCGCCGCCGCTCCCTGCAAGGGGAGCGCCGCGATTAACAGCAGGAGCAAGAGTGTCTTGAGCGTGCGATGCATTCGGCTATCCGGGTGCCGGCAACGGCTTTCCAGCGATATGGCCAAAGTCTAGACCTTCCTCCCATGGGAAGGTCAAGCGGAAAGTACAAGGCGGCAGCAGGCACCATGCGGCCAATGAAAAACCCCGCCACGGTAGCCGTGACGGGGTCGGATGATGTCGAGCCGGAAGCCGCGCCTGGCTCCAGCGAAGGCGATTAGCCCAATTGCTGTCGCAGGCGGGCAATCGCCGAGCGCACCTGCGCCGGCGCGGTGCCGCCGATATGGTCGCGCGCCGCGACCGAGCCTTCCAGCGTCAGCACCGCGAACACATCGGCTTCGATCAGCGGCGAAAAGGCGCGCAACTGTTCCAGGGTGAGGTCGGCCAGGTCGCAGCCGCGGTCGACGCAAGTGCGCACCGCGCGTGCCACCGCTTCGTGCGCGTCGCGGAACGGCAGGTTCTTCTTGACCAGGTAATCGGCCAGATCGGTGGCGGTGGCATAGCCTTGCAGCGCGGCGGCGCGCATCGCCTCCGGCTTGACGCTGATGCCGCGCGCCATGTCGGCGAAGATGCGCAGCGTATCGACGACGGTGTCGACGGTGTCGAACAGCGGTTCCTTGTCTTCCTGGTTGTCCTTGTTGTAGGCCAGCGGCTGGCCTTTCATCAGCGTCAGCAGCGCAACCAGGTGGCCGTTGACGCGGCCGGTCTTGCCGCGCGCCAGTTCCGGCACGTCCGGGTTCTTCTTTTGCGGCATGATCGACGAGCCGGTGCAGAAGCGGTCGGCGATATCGATGAAGCCGACGCGCGGGCTCATCCAGATCACCAGCTCTTCCGACATGCGCGAGATGTGCGTCATGACCAGCGCCGCGGCCGCGCAGAATTCGATGGCGAAGTCGCGGTCGGACACGGCGTCGAGCGAATTGCGGCAGACGTCCTCGAAGCCGAGCGTCTTCGCCACCCGTTCGCGGTCGATCGGGAAGGTGGTGCCGGCCAGGGCCGCCGCGCCCAGCGGCAGGCGGTTGACGCGCTTGCGGCAATCGGCCATGCGCTCGGCGTCGCGGCCGAACATTTCGACATAGGCCAGCATGTGATGGCCGAAGGTGATCGGCTGCGCCACCTGCATGTGGGTGAAGCCGGGCAGGATGGTGTCCGCGTGCTGCTCGGCCAAGTCGAGCAGCGCCACGCGCAGCTCGCGCAGCAGGCCGTCGATGTCGTCGATCGCGGCGCGCAGCCAGAGGCGGATGTCGGTCGCCACCTGGTCATTGCGCGAGCGGCCGGTATGCAACCGCTTGCCGGCGTCGCCGACCAGTTCGGTCAGGCGCTTTTCGATGTTCAGGTGGACGTCTTCCAGGTCCAGCAGCCATTCGAACTGGCCGGCGCTGATCTCCGCCTCGATTTGCGCCATGCCGCGCTGGATGTCGGCGTAATCCTGGGCGCTGATGATGTTCTGGTGCGCCAGCATTTCCGCGTGCGCCAGCGAGCCGGCGATGTCGAACGGCGCCAGGCGCTTGTCAAAAAAGACCGAGGCGGTGTACCGTTTGACCAGATCGGAGACCGGTTCGGAAAAGCGGGCCGACCATGCCTCGCTTTTTTGGGAAAGTTGTGCTGTCATAATTGCCAGGTTCGGGGTTCCGGTGAATTGCACGATTATAAGGGATGCCAGGGGATGCAATTTCCCGCCCGCTTGCCTGCTTCCCACGTTTTTCTTGATTGTTCGCCTATGCCGCCATCGTTTTTTCCAAGCCGGGTCGCAGCCGGCGCGCCGGATACGGCGGCGATCGACAGCGCGATTCCCGACTGCTGCAATATCGGCGTCGTGTTCCGCGCGCTGTTGTTCGTCAACGTCGCGGTGCTGGCGGCCGCGCTGCTGCACGGCGGCTGGCTGGCCGGACTGCTGGCGTTCGTCGAATCGTCGATGCTGGTGGAGCCGGCCTGCCTGCTGTCGCTGACCGTCCTGTGCGGCCTGCGTCCGCTGCTGCGCACGCTGCCGCATTGGGCTCAGCGCACGCTGTGCGCGCTGGTGCCGGCGGCGGTCACCGGCCTGATTCTGCAGCTGTTGGCCTCGTTCGAATGGTTCACGTTCAGCTTCGCGCATCTGGGTGGGCTGGAAGGCATGCTGCTGGCGGCCTTGTTCGGCGGCGTGCTGCAGCATTATTTCGAGCTGCGCGTGCGCGCCTTTTCGCCGGCGCTGGTCGAGGCGCGGCTGCAGGCGCTGCAGGCGCGCATCCGCCCGCATTTCCTGTTCAACAGCCTGAACGCGGTGCTGTCGCTGATCCGCAGCGAGCCGCGCCGCGCCGAAGAGGCGCTGGAAGACCTGGCCGACATGTTCCGCGTGCTGATGCGCGATGCGCGCGAGATGACGACCATGGAAGATGAAATCCGCTTGTGCCGGCAATACCTGTCGATCGAAAAAATCCGGCTCGGCGAGCGTTTGCAGGTGCACTGGGAAACGGTCAACGTCAGCAAGGAAATGCTGCGGCGGGCGCAGATGCCGGCGCTGCTGCTGCAGCCGCTGCTGGAAAACGCCGTGCACTACGGCGTCGAGCCGGCTTCCGCGCCGGCGCAGATCCAGGTGCGGATCACGCGCCAGCTCGACCGCATCGAGATCGTCATCGTCAATCCGCTGCAAAAGCAGGCGGCGGCCGGCGGCAACCAGATGGCGCTGCACAATATCCGCGAACGGCTGGCGCTGCTGTACGACGTCGAGGCGCAGCTGACCACCACCAGCGCGCGCGGCTTCTTCGAGGTGCGGCTGCGTTTTCCGTACACCCGCATCGCCGCCGCCAAGGCCGCTGCATGATCCCGAGTGTCTTCATCGTCGACGACGAGCTGCCGGCGCGCCGCCGGCTGGCGACACTCTTGGCCGATATCGCCGAGGAGTGCCCGCATCTGCTGGCCGGCGAGGCCGGTCAAGCGCAGGCGGCGCTGGAGCAGATCGCCGCGCTGCAGCCGGACATCGTGCTGCTGGACGTACAGATGCCCGGCATGGACGGCCTGACGCTGGCGCGCCGATTGTCGGAGATGGCCGACGGCGGACCGGCGATCATTTTCGTCACCGCATTCGAGGAACACGCGCTGCCCGCGTTCGACGTGCATGCGCTGGATTACCTGCTGAAGCCGGTACGCGCGGCGCGCCTGGCGCAGGCGCTGCGGCGCGCCGCCGAATGGCGCCGCAACCAGCGCCCGGCCGCGGCGGCGGCCGCCGCGCGCCAGCATTTCTCGGTGCAGGAACGCGGCCGCATCCTGCTGGTGCCGGTGGCCGAGGTGCTGTACCTGAAGGCCGAACTCAAGTACGTGACCTTGCGCACCCGGGAACGCGAATACCTGATCGAGGCATCGCTGGTTTCGCTGGAAAACGAACTGGCAACGAGCTTCATCCGCGTGCACCGCAACGCCCTGGTCGCACGCGACGCGATCGCCGGCGTCGCGCGCGGCACGCATGCGATCGACAGCGACGGCGAAACCGAAAAAGTGCAGGAAGTATGGGAAGTGCTGCTGCGCGGCATCGACGACCGCCTGCCGATTTCGCGCCGCCAATGGCCGCTGATCCGGGCGCTGGTGCGATGAACCGACATCGACATGTCGCTGTAAATCCTAGGATCGCTATGGTTATTGGGAGTATGTTGTTAAAAATTGCCATTATACGACCGGATATTGATGCACATACTATGGGGAGTATATGGTTCTGGCAAGGCTTGCAGAACAATCAACCTCGTGCTGTGAATGACTTAACGAATTAGCCAATAATTTGAATACGGCTGGTTGCTTTTGAAGCTAGAGCTGCCGTTGAAGTTCTTGATTTTGACGTGCCCCCGCTTGGGACGCTGCCGCTGATGCGGCGCCGAAATCGGATCAGAAACGAAACATGTCTGAGCGCAGCGAGTTGGTTTCGTTTCCCGATTTTGGCGGCGCAGCAGCGGGAACCCGTAGGGCAGCGTCCTCGCGGTCGCTTTTCTTTGCTTACTTTCTTTGGCGAGGCAAAGAAAGTAAGTGGCCGCCGGGCCACCCCCGGCTAGGCACCACGCAGTAGCAACGCAATCACTAAGCAATGAACGCCACTAGGTTCCCGCCTAAACCCGCGGGAACGACAGATGGCGAGAACGGTCAGCTACGAAAGACCGTTCAAACGCATTACCAGCCAATCCCAAGCGCTAACCCGTATTCCTCAACCCCGCCGCAATCCCATTAATCGCCAGCAAAATCCCGCGCCGCACCCGCTCATCCATCTCGCGCTCCGCTTTCATGCTGGCGCGATGGCGCTTGATCAGCTC
Organism: uncultured beta proteobacterium; assembly: GCA_963706525.1. GTDB lineage: Bacteria > Pseudomonadota > Gammaproteobacteria > Burkholderiales > Burkholderiaceae_D > DATJCV01. The sequence goes on from CAVPMM010000001.1 coordinate 535,124, forward strand.
CACCTGCAGGTGATTCAAGGGATCGAGATAGGCGAAGCGGTTCTTGATCGAGCGCGCCAGAAGCGGATTGCCGGCCAGCCGTTCGCGCGCGCCGGTAATGGTGGTCAGGCAAGCGGCCGTACGCTCGTGCTCGTCGACGATGCGCTTGAAAATACTGCGCCGCAGCTTGCGGTCGGGCACCAGTTCGGCGTAGCGCGAGGCGACCGCCAGGTCGGTCTTCGACAGCACCATGTCCATGTTGGACAGCAGCGTGGCGAAGAACGGCCATTCGCGGAACATGGCGCGCAGGGTGGCGATCTTTCTGGCGTGAGCCTTGGCGTCGGCGCTGTCGGCCAGCCACGAGGCAATCGCGCTGCCGAAGCCATACCAGCCCGGCAGCAGCAGCCGGCACTGGCCCCAGGAAAAGCCCCACGGGAATCGCGCGCAGGTCTTCGATCTTGCGCGTCGCCTTGCGCGAAGCCGGGCGCGAGCCGATGTTCATTTCGGCGATTTCGGCGATCGGGGTGGCGGCGAAGAAATAGTCGGTGAAGCCGGCGGTGTCGTACACCAGGTCGCGGTAGGCACTGGTAGGCGCGCTCCGACAGTTCGGCCATGGTGGCTTCGAAGTCGGCGCGCTTGCGGGCCTGCTTGCCGGCCAGGCCGTGCGGCATCAGGCTGGCTTCCAGCGTCGCCGCCACCAGCAGCTCCAGGTTGCGGCGGCCGATCTCGGGGTTGGAAAACTTGGAGGCGATGATTTCGCCCTGTTCGGTCAGGCGGATCTGGCCGTTGACGGTGCCGGGCGGCTGCGCCAGGATCGCTTCGTAGCTCGGGCCGCCGCCGCGGCCGACGGTGCCGCCGCGGCCGTGGAACAGGCGCAGCTTGACCCTGGCGCGCTCGAACACCTGCACCAGATGGAGTTCCGCCTTGTACAGTTCCCAGTTCGAGGTCAGAAAGCCGCCGTCCTTGTTGGAGTCGGAATAGCCGAGCATCACTTCCTGCAGCTGGCCCTGGCGCGCGATCTGCGCCTGCACCATCGGCAAGGCCATCCACTGCGCCATGATGTCGGCGGCGCAGCGCAGGTCGGGAATGGTCTCGAACAGCGGGATCACCATCAGTTCCCGCTCGGTGGCGGCCATCGCGTCGGCGGCGCCAGTGTTCAGCAGTCCGGTTTCCTTCTGCAGCAGCATCACTTCCAGCAGGTCGGACACGGTTTCCGTGTGCGAGATGATGTAGTTGCGGATCGCGCGCGCGCCGTAGCGCCGCCGCACTTCGCGCGCGGTGCGCAGGATCGCCAGTTCCGAACTGGTTTCGTCGGAATAGGCGATGAACGGCGAGGTCAGCAGCCGCGGCTGGCCAGCTCGGCCAGCAGCAAGACGATTTTTTCCTGCTCCGGCAGGCCGGCGTAATTCGCCTCGGCGCCGCTTTGCGCGAACAATTCCGTCAATACCCGCTCATGCACGTCGGAACTCTGGCGCATGTCGAGCGCGGCCAGATGAAAGCCGAAGATCTCGGATGCGCGCTTCAATGCCGCCAGGCGCGGCTTGACCAGCGCCGCGCCGTGATGCGCGACCAGCGAACCCTCGACGATCTGCAGGTCGTGCGGTGAATTCCTGCGCATTTTGGTAAGGCGTGGCAGGGCCGACTTCCTGGCGCAGGATATTGGTGGCGCCGAGCTGGCGCGCGGTCGCCGCCAGCCGCGCATAGCATGCCGATCAACGCGCGCCGGTACGGTTCGTCGGCGCGGTGCGCCGAGGTGTCGGGCGAGGCTTCGGCCAGCGCCTGCAGCTCGGGCGTGACCGCGACCATCAGGGTCGAGGTCGACAGTTCGGCGCCGAGCGCGTGCACTTCGTCGAGGTAGAAATCGAAGATCGTGGTCGACTGCCGCGCCAGCGCGTGCTGCATGGTGTCGGCATTGACGTTCGGGTTGCCGTCGCGGTCGCCGCCGATCCAGCTGCCCATCTGCACGAACGGCGGCGTGCGCGACAGGGTGCCGCGCTGGTGGGCACGGGTCGGGAACTGGGCAGCGATCTCGGCGTCGATGTCGTCGTACAGCGCCGGCAGTTCGCGCAGGAAGGTGATGCGGTAGTACGACAGCGCGTTTTCGATTTCATCGGCCACCGTCAGCTTCGAATAGCGCAGCATGCGCGTCTGCCACAGCGTGGTGATGCGGGCGTGCAGCATCTCGGTGTTGTGCGTCTGCTCCTTCGGCGTCAGCGTGCGGTCGCGTTCGGCCAGCAGGCGCGCGATGTCGTGTTCGGCGTCGAGAATGCTCTTGCGCTGCACTTCGGTCGGATGCGCGGTCAGCACCGGCGAAATCAGCGCATCCTGCAGGAAGCCGCGCACGGTGGCGCCGGAGACGCCGGCCGCATCCAGCTTCGACAGGGCGAAGGCGACGCTGCCCTGCTGCGGCGCCGAACCGGCCAGCACGTGGGCGCGGCGGCGGCGGTTGTGGTGCTGGTCTTCGGCGATATTGGCCAGGTGCGAGAAATAGGAGAAGGCGCGCACCACCGAGATGGTCTGGTCGCGCGTCAGCTTCTTCAGCAGCTTGTCGAGGTCGGCGCCGGCCTGCGGATCGGATTCACGGCGGAAGCGCACCGCGGTCTGGCGGATGGTTTCGACCACGTCGAACACCGCATCGCCTTCCTGGTCGCGCAGCACTTCGCCCAGCAGGCGGCCGAGCAGGCGGATGTCTTCCTTCAGTGGCGCGTCCTTGTCGGCAGCGGATTTGGCGGTACGGGGCGGAACGCCGGGTTTTTTTGCCATGATGAACGATTTCGTCAGAGTTGGGAAAGCGGTGGCGGCGGCTCCGGGCGGCGGTTTGCAAGACGGCGCATGATAAACTTTGCAGCTGGAAGCGCGGACTAGTCTCACTATCTCCGATTACGCTCATGACGCCGATCGACGGCATCCGAAAGCCTGTCCCAACCAGTGCTGCCGCGCGGATTCACCGCACGCTGCGGCGGCCCTCCCGAACCAAGAAAGAGCCTGTCTTGAAAACATCCGATCCTTCGAAGCTGGTTATCGCATCGCGCGAAAGCCGGCTCGCCATGTGGCAGGCGCGAGCATGTGCGTGCGCGTCTCGCTGAATTATATCCGCACTGCAACATAGAAATTCTCGGCATGACCACGCGCGGCGACCAGATCCTCGATCGTACCCTGTCCAAGGTCGGCGGCAAGGGTCTGTTCGTCAAGGAACTGGAGGTCGCGATGGCCGAGGGCCGCGCCGATCTGGCGGTGCATTCGCTGAAGGACGTGCCGATGGAACTGCCGCCGGACTTCGATCTGGCGGCCGTGCTGGAACGTGAAGACCCGCGCGACGCCTTCGTTTCCAACGATTACGCGTCGCTCGACGCCTTGCCGGACGGCGCCGTGGTCGGCACCAGCAGCCTGCGGCGCCAGGCGCTGATCGCCGCGCGTTATCCGCAGCTGGTGATCCAGCCGCTGCGCGGCAATCTCGACACCCGGCTCGGCAAGCTCGATCGCGGCGAGTACGCGGCGATCATCCTGGCGGCGGCCGGCCTGAAGCGGCTCGGCTTGCTGCAGCGCATCCGTGCCGTCATCGAACCCGAACAAAGCCTGCCGGCGCCGGGGCAGGGCGCGATGGCGATCGAGATCCTGAGCGACGCGCGCCGATCTGCGCGCGGTGCTGGCGCCGCTCAATCATGCGGCGACCGCGCAGGCGGTGGCGGCGGAGCGCAACGTGTCGAAGATATTCGGCGGCAGCTGCCAGATTCCGCTGGCGGCGTTTGCCACCGTCGATGGCGCTGCCATGCGCCTGCGCGCGATGGTCGCCACGCCGGACGGCACAGCGCATCGCCAGCGCCGAGGCGAGCGGCCCGGCCGACGCGCCGGAGGCGCTCGGCCGGCAGGCGGCTGCTCTGCTGCAGGCGCAGGACGCGGCGGCGATCCTGGCGGCTTGCGTGGCCAGCGCCTGAGATGGGAGCACCGATGTCGGCGCCGCTGCCACCGGTCGTCATCACGCGGCCACGGGCGCAAGCCGGCGTGCTGGTGCAGCGCGTCACCGAGCTGGGCCGCACCGCCGTCATGTTCCCGCTGCTGGAGATCCAGCCGCTGCCGGACCCGGCGCCGCTGCGCGCGGTGCTGCAGGACTTAAGCGCGTATGCGCTGGTGGTGTTCGTCAGCCCGAATGCCATCGACGCCGCGCTGGCGGCGCTCGGGACCTGGCCGCACGGCATGCAGGTCGGCGTGGTGGGGCAGGGCAGCCGGCGCGGCGTTGGAGCGGCACGGGATCACGGCCGACAACACCGCCATCGTGCAGCCGCGCAATAGCGCACGCGAAGATTCCGAAAGCCTGCTGGAAGCGCTGGACCTGTCGGCACTGCGCGGCAAAAAGGCCCTGATCGTGCGCGGCGAAAGCGGCCGCGAACTGCTGTCCGACGCCCTGCGTGCGGCGCAGGTGGAAGTGACGCAAGTGGCTGCCTATCGGCGCACGGCGCCGCAGCTGGATGCGGCCGCGCAGGCGCAGTTGCGGCAATTGCTGGAGTCCGCGTGCGACTGGATCATCACTAGCTCCGAAGCGCTGCGCATCCTGCTGCAGCTGGTCGAGCGGGCAGCGGGCGCAGACGGTGTCGCAAAAATGCGACAGCAAAGACTGATCGTTCCGCACCTGCGTATCGCAGAAACCGCACGCAGCCTGGGTTTTGCCAATTTGACACTGACTGCGTCAGGCGACGAATCGTTGCTCAGCGCGTTACAATTTGGTTCATGACCGATATGCAATCTTCCCCTGATTCAAGTCCCGCTACCGGCCCGCAACAGAGCCCTGCCGTGGCCACCCGCGAATCCGCTGCGCCCGCCGTCTACCCATCCGCCGGCAACCCGCGCAGCCGCCACATTCGCCTGATTTACCTGCTGCTCCTGATTCTGCTCGGCCTGGGTGCGTGGCAGGCCTGGACTCTGCGCAGCCAGATTCACGATTTGCGGGGTGAGGTGGCGCAGCGCCTGCGCGACGGCGAAGCCGTCAGCAACGAAACACGCCTGATTGCCAAGGCGCTACAGGACAGCGAGAAGGATTTGCGGGCCAAGGTCAGCGTTCTCGAGAGCAAGCAAACCGAGGCGCAAAGCCAGCAACTGGCGCTCGAACAGCTGTATCAGGACCTGTCGAAGAATCGCGACGACTGGACGCTGGCCGAGATCGAGCAGGTGCTGTCCACTGCCAGCCAGCAGCTGCAACTGGCCGGCAATGTGCAGGGAGCGGTGATTGCACTGCAAAACGCCGACAAGAACCTGTCCCGTTCCGACAAGCCGCAATTCATCACGATCCGGCGCGCCATCGCCAAGGATCTCGACATGCTGAAAGGCTTGCCGTCGCTGGACACCACCGGCATTGCACTGCGGCTGGACAGCGTGATCGGCCAGATCGATTCGATGCCGCTGCTGGCCGATGAAAAGCCGGTGGCAGCGCCGACGCCGCCGAAACGGGCGGCGCGCAGCAGCCAGAATGCGGCTGCCGCTTCGGCCAAGGCCGCCGCCACCGATAAGAACGCCGCGCCCACCGATTGGGTCGCGGTGCTCGATGCCAAATGGCAGAGCTTCTCGACCGAAATGTGGGACGAGCTGAAGCAACTGATCCGGGTGCGCGACGTCAGTCATCCGGACGCGCTGCTGCTGTCGCCGACCCAGGCCTATTACGCCCGCGAGAACCTCAAGCTGCGCCTGCTGAACGCGCGTCTGGCGCTGTTGTCGCGCAACGAGCCGGCATTCCGCAGCGACATGATCGCGGCGCAGGATACGATCGCCCGCTATTTCGATACCCGCGCCAAGCAGACGCAGACGGTGCAGGCGCTGCTCAGGCAGGTGCAGAACAGCAACCTGTCGATCCAGATGCCGACCCTGGCGGAAAGCCTGAACGCCGTACGCAATTACAAGGCGAAGCCGTAACATGCGCGTCTTCCTGTGGCTCCTCATCCTTTTTGCCAGCGCGATCGGGCTAGCGCTCGCGGCCCGTTACAACGTCGGCAACGTGGTGCTGTTCTACCCGCCGTACCGGGTCGACCTGTCGCTGAACTTCTTCCTGCTGGCGCTGGCCTCGCTGTTCATCCTGCTGTATGTCGGCCTGCGCACCTTCCGCCGCGTGCAGCTGCTGCCGGGCCGGGTGATCGCCTATCGCCGTGAAAAGCGCGAGCGCGAAGGCGAACGCGCCTTGCGCGACGCCCTCAAGGCCCTGTTCGAAGGCCGTTTCGGCCATGCGGAAAAAGCCGCCATGCGCGCCTCCGCATCGTCCACCAATACGGGGCTGGCGGCGCTGATCGCCGCCCGTGCCGCGCACCGCATGAGCCAGCCCGAGCGGCGCGACACCTGGCTGGCCACGGTGGCCGACGACAGCCCGCTGAAAACGGCGCGCGCCATGACGCGGCTGGAGCTGCTGGTCGACGCCCACCAGCCGGAAGCGGCACTGGATGCCTTCAAGGAATTGAGCGCCGGCGGCACCCGCCATATCCAGGCCCTGCGGCTGGCGCTGAAAGCCAACCAGCAGAGCGAAAACTGGCCGGAGGTGGTGCGCCTGGTGCGCTCGCTGGACAAGCACGATGCATTGCATCCGGCACTGTCCAACCGCTTGCTGGAGCTGGCTTACGACGATTTGCTGTCGGATCCGTCGAACGATGCGGAATCGGTGCGGCGCCTGTGGGCCGATATCCCGAATGCGGATCGGATCAAGCCGTTCATCGCCTTGCGCGCGGCGCGGGCCTTCAATCGGCATGGATTGCACGGCGAAGCGCGGGCGCTGGTGGAAAAGGCGCTGGCGGCGCAGTGGGATGAGCGCCTGGTGCGGGCGTATCGCGAATGCACGGCGGACGAGGGTTCGCCGGCGCTGCTGGCGCAGATCGAGCGCTGCGAACAGTGGCTCGGGCAGCATCCGAACGACGCCGAGCTGGAGCTGACGCTCGGCTTGCTGTGCCTGCGCCAGAAATTGTGGGGCAAGGCCCAGCGCCACCTGGAGCAGGCGCTGTCCGGCGCCCAGGAAGCCGGCACGGTGCGCGAAGCCCATCTGCGGCTGGCGCAGCTGCACGAGGCGCTGGCGCAAGAGGGCGAAGCCGCGGCCCACTACCGGCAGTCGGCGCTGGCAGCGACCCAGTAGACCTCTACGGAGCGCGCTTGCCGATTGCCGGCCTGGTGCGCGCCATCCCTGAAGCCGCCCGTTTCACCGTCACGTCGGCTCTTTCCCGCCTCCTTGCCGCGTATTGCGCTGCAGCCGCTGTTGAAGGCGGCTGCGGCGCATTCCCTCTGCGCGGACCGACGGTAGTGATCTCGCTTGACGCTCGATTGGCTTTGCTCGACACTGCTGCGGTAGCCGGTCACCATGATTTGCGCTCGCACTGTCATTCGACTCATTGCCGAGATAGGGGAAATACTTCATGAAATCATTTCGTCCTGCCGTTGCCGCCATCACGTTTTCGCTGTTCACCGCCGCTACCGCAACTTTGCCGGCGCACGCCCAGACCAATATGCGCATCAGTATCTCGGTCGCGCAGAATTCCCATCAGGGCGTGGCGATCGATACCTTCGCCAAGGAGGTCGAGAAGCGTACCGGCGGCCGCTACAAGATCCAGACCTTTTATTCGGGTTCGCTGGGCGCCGAGCGCGAATCGATCGAAGCCGTGCAGCTGGGCACCCAGGAACTGACCTTCACTTCGACCGGCCCGGTGCCGAACTTCGTGCCCGAAGTCAAAATCCTCGATGTGCCGTTCCTGTTCCGCGATTATGCCCATGCGCGCAAGGCGCTGGACGGTCCGATCGGCCAGGACCTGCTGTCGAAGTTCGATGCCAAGGGCATCAAGGCGCTCGCCTGGGGTGAGAACGGCTTCCGCCATATGACCAACAGCAAGCACGCGGTCAGGAAGCCGGAGGACCTCAAGGGCCTGAAGATGCGCACCATGGAAAACCCGGTGCATGTGCAGGCTTACAAGGGCTTCGGCATCATCACCACGCCGATGGCCTTCACCGAAGTGTTCACCGGCCTGCAGCAGGGCACCGTCGACGGCCAGGAAAACCCCCTGTCGGTGATTACCGCCGCCAAGTTCGACCAGGTGCAGAAATACCTGACCCTGACCGGCCACGTCTATTCACCGTGCGTGTTCCTGATGAACAAGGGCGTGTTCGACAAACTTCCGGAGGCCGATAAAAAAGCCTTCCTGGAAGCGGCGGCCGAGGGTGTGAAGGCGAACCGGGCGCGGGTCGACGCCGATGAAAAAACCGCGGTCGCCGATTTGCGCGCGAAGGGCATGGACGTCATCGACAGCGTCGACAAGGGCCAGTTCCAGGCGACGCTGGCGCCGGTGTACGCCGATTTCGAGAAGCAGTTCGGCAAGGCCAATCTCGACAAGATCCGCAACGCCAAATAAGCCCATGCCGTCAGCGCCCCGCATCCGCGGGGCGTACTGCATTCGCATGGCGCGGCAGGCATGCGTGGCCCATATCTTTCACGTAAAAAACGCAGGCATCAGGGAGCCAGATGAAATCAGCCTTCCTCGCTTTCGAGCGCCGCTTGACCGGTCTGGCGATGGGACTGGCATGCGCCATGCTGGCCATCGCGGCCTGTCTGGGCATGTTCCAGATCATCACCCGTTTCATCATTGAAGAGCCGGCCGAATGGACCGAAGTGCTGATCCGCTTTTCGCTGATCTGGATGGTGTTTCTGGGTATCCCGATGGCGTTCCGCCAGGGAGCGATGATTTCGGTCGACCTCATGCATAGGCTGTCGCCGCCGCCATTGCGGCGCGCGCTCGACGTGCTGATCCTGCTGACCACGATCGTCCTGCTGGCCGTGATCGTCTGGTATGGCTGGGATTATGCGCAACGCGGCCGGGTGCAGACGATGATGGGGCTGGAATCGTATTCGATGCTGTGGGCCTACCTGGCGCTGCCGGTCGGGGCCCTGTGTTCCGCGGTCGGCGTGATCGGCAACTTTCTCGATCCGCGCCGCCAGGAACTGGAAACCGCCCAATAAACCGACCAATCCCCGTTCAATACGCGCCCAATAAGGCCAGCCGGAGAAGCGCATGTCCCTGACCATGCTGATCACGATGATCGTGTGTTTCGCATTTTCGGTATCGATTGCGGTGTCGATCGGCCTGGCCAGCGTGATCGGCATTTCGGTGGCGCAGGCTAACCCGCTGATCGCCGTGAAGGAGATCTTCTCCTCGCTCAACAAGTTTCCCTTGGCCGCGATTCCGTTCTTCATCCTGGCCGGCAATCTGATGGAAACCGGCGGCATTTCGCAACGCCTGGTGGAATTCGCCAAATCGCTGGTCGGCGGCGTGCAGGGCGGCTTGGCCGCGACCTGCGTGCTGACTTGCATGATCTTCGCCGCGATTTCCGGTTCGTCGGTGGCGACCACCTTTGCCATCGGGGCGATCCTGATCCCGGCCCTGATCAGACATGGCTATCCGGTCAACTACGCCGCCGCCCTGCAGGCCACTTCGGCCGAGCTGGGTGTGATCATTCCCCCGTCGATCCCGCTGATCCTGTACGGCGTGTCGGCCGAAGTCTCGATCGGCGAACTGTTCATGGCCGGCATCGGTCCCGGCATCCTGATCGGCGTGACGCTGATGGTTTTCGCGGTGGTGTACGCGCGCCTCAAGGGCTATGGCAAGAACGACCATGAAGGGCGGATGCCGATCCGGGCCGCCACCGGCAAGGCAGGGCTGGCGCTGCTGATGCCGGTCGTCATTCTTGGCGGAATCTATGGCGGCATCTTCACGCCGACCGAGGCCTCGGTGGTTTCGGTGTTTTACGCCTTCGTGGTGGGCGTCTTCATCTACCGCGAAATCGACCTGCCCAAGCTGGGCCTGATCCTGAAGAAATCCGTGCTGTCGTCGGCGGTCATCATGTTCATCATCGCCAATGCCGGACTGTTCAGTTACATGATCACCCGCGCCGGCGTCCCCGACATGATCGGCGCCTACCTGGCGGAAATGCTGGAGAGTCCCGCTTATTTTCTGCTGGGCGTGAACGCCGCGCTATTCGTCATCGGCATGTTCATCGAGACCTCGGCCTCGATCATCGTACTGGCGCCGATCCTGGCGCCGGTGGCAATGAAGTTCGGCATCGATCCGGTCCACTTCGGGCTGGTGATGGTGGTCAATCTGGCGCTCGGCATGATCACGCCGCCATTCGGCGTCAACCTGTTCGCCGCCTGCACCGTCGCCAGAATCTCGCTGGACCGCATCATTCCGCGCCTGCTGCCGTTCGTGCTGGTGGTGATCGGCTGCCTGATGATCGTCACCTATTTCCCGCCGCTGTCGCTGTTCCTGCGCGATCTGGTGTATCACCGCTAGGGATTGCTATCAGGACGGCTTGCGCAGCAAATCCACGCGATTCGGCGTATGGAAGCGGGCGCCGTCGGCTCCCATGTGGGCGACGAACCGGGCGCGGACCTGCGCCAGGCATTCCGCCGTCAGCCGATGCTGCGTATGCGTGACCTGCAGGACTCTTTCCTCAAACTGCGAAAAATCCCGGAAGCGCACTTCCGTCTTGAAGAAATGTTGCGTCACCAGTTCCAGCAGGCCGGATGCGACGGTGCGCTCGATCGCTGCAAATGCCGCCGCGCGGACCCGCTCCTCATCGTGGAACAGACGCAGGATCTCGTTGTAGTCGCCGGCAAAGACAGGCTCCGAGATATAGGCCAGGCCGCCCGGCTTCAGGACCCGATGAATTTCCGCCAGCGCGGCGTCCATCTGCTCGAGCGGCACATGGTGCAGCGATTTGAACATCATCACGAGGTCGAAGCTGCCGCTGTCGGCGGGAATCTCCTGTGCGCCCGCGAGCGCGAAGCGGACATCGGGCAGATCGGTCAACGCCAGATTTTTGGCATGCTGGATGGCGTCGGTTTCCAGCGCAAGGCAATAGGCGACCTTGCCGGTGCGCATCACGGAACGGGTTTTTTCGGCATTGCCGCAACCAAGTTCGAGCACATGCGCCTGTGGCGGAATCAGGTCGGCGTAGAGCACGTGTTCCTGGCAGACCAGATCGATGGCGGGGTTGGCAATCTGCATGATTCTCCTTCATGGAACTGCCGCGGCGCACAGGTCGCCGCGGCTTGCTGGAACAGGGTTACTTGTAGCCGAGCACCGCCGATTCCTTGTTGACGGCATCGATCAGGTCGGCCCCAAGCCGGCCTGCCATCTCTTTCTGCACCGGCAAGAATGCCTTGCGCCATTCGGCCTTTTCCTTGTCGCTCAGCATGTGGATCGTGGTGGTGCCGGCTTTCTTGATGTCGTCCAGCGCCTTGTCGTTTTCCTGCTGGGCGATGGCGTTGGCGTACTTGGTGGCGTCCTTCATCGCGCCTTCGAGCTCGGTGCGGATGTCGGCCGGCAAGCCGTCCCAGAACTTCTTGTTGACGATCACGGCATAGCCGATGTAGCCGTGGTTGGACGCAGTCAGATGCTTTTGTACCTCGTGCATTTTTTGCGTGTAGACGTTCGATGGCGTATTTTCCGTGCCGTCGACGACGCCGGTCTGCAGCGCCTGGTAAACCTCGCGAGAATGCCATCACCTGCGGGTTGGCGCCGAGCGCGCGCATTTGCGCGTCAAGCACCTTGGACGACTGGATGCGCATCTTCAGACCCTTGAAGTCGGCCGGATGGTGCAGCGGCTTGTTGGCCGACATCACCTTGAAGCCATTGTCCCAGTACGCGAGGCCGGTAATACCTTTCCCCTCCAGTTTCTTGAACAAGTTCTTGCCGATCGGTCCTTCGGTGACGCGGTACAGCACCGCCTTGTCGGGGAAGATGTAGGGCAAGTCGAATACTTCGAATTCCTTGACGCCGAGCGGACCGAACTTCGATACGGACGGCGCCAGCATTTGCACCGCGCCCAGCTGCAGCGCTTCCATTTCTTCCTTGTCCTTGTACAAGGTGCTGTTCGGATAGACTTCGACCTTGACCCGGCCCTTGGTGGCTTTTTCGGCCAGTTCCTTGAAGCGCTCGGCGCCCTTGCCCTTGGGCGTGTCGACGGCGACTACGTGGCTGAACTTGATGACGATCGGCGCTTGCGCCAACGCGACCGGGGTGACGAGGGCGGCGGCCGCGCAGGCCAGCAGCAAGGCTTTCAATTTCATGGATGTCTCCTGATTTTTTATAAATTCGATGTCGCGTAGCAGCTTGTTCCGCCCGGACCGCGTACCGGAATCGGATTGCATCTTGCGCTAGATTTTTTTCATGGGCCGCCCCTTTCTCCATTGCTGACATGCATCGACTGCGCAACTATGCGCTGCGCGCGCAAAATGACAGGACGGTCGATCATCTTGCCGTCGAGCGCCACGGCGGCGCCCTGTGCGGCTTCCGCCGCAGCCAGAACGCGCCGCGCCGCCGCCACTTCTTCGTCGGTCGGGCTGAATTGCAAGTTCACGGCGGCAATCTGCGCCGGATGTATGCACAGCTTGCCGCCGAAGCCGAGGCGGCGCGCGCGCTGCGTCTCGGCCTGCAATTGCTGCGGATGGTCGAGCGCGGTGGTGACGCCATCCACCGGCGCGCCAAGATTCGCCAGCCGCGACACCAGCACCAGTTGCGAGCGGAAGTAGAGCAAGGCATCGTCGTCGCCTTCGATGCCGAGGTCGAGCTGAAAGTCGATGCTGCCGAACAGCAGGCGCTGGACGCCGGGAGTCTGCGCCAATTGCAATGCATTCCAGAAACCATGCGCCGTTTCAATCAGAGGCAGGAGGGCAGCACCGGGATGCGCTGCCGCCAGTTGCTGCAGCGAGGTGGAGAGTTCGGCCTTGGGCAGCACGATGCCGGCGACGCCGGGGTGTTTGCAGAGTTCCAGATCGTCGCCGAACCATTCGCTGTCGATGCCATTGATGCGCAGCAGAACCGGTTTTGCCGGCGACAGCCAGGCTGCCACCGCGGCCCGGGCCGTTGCTTTGCGGTCCGGAGCGACGGCATCTTCCAGATCGACGATCACCGCATCGGCACCGGCGGCACAGGCCTTGTCGAAGCGTTCCGGACGATCGCCGGGAACGAACAGGTAGGAACGGGGAAGGGCGTTATCTATCACGGTCTTTCCAGGGGCTAAGCGAGCAGGTCTTGGATTTTTTCGGCGTCGGCGAGATGCCAGATGCGCTCGAATACCGCATGCATCTCGGCTTCGCTGGCGCCGCCGCCGAAGGCCGCCAGCCGCAAGGCCTTCTGCTCCAGCTCGGCACGCGTCAGGGTATTGCCCGGATCGCCTTTCGGCTCGTCGACGCGGCCATGCAGCAGGCGGCCGTCGGCAGTTTCTACCTCGACCTTGCCGATCCAGCGTTGCGGATAGGCCTGGTCCACTTCCGCGTCGAGTTGCATGCGCACCTTGTCGCGAAATTGGGCGATGCGCGGATCGTTGAAATATTGCTCGAATTCGCCCAGACCGGCACGGCCGAACTGGGCGATCAGCCCGAGTACGGTGCCCATCGAAAACTTGGCCTGGTGCACGGTCTTCGGATTGACCACCGGCCCCAGCACGTCGAGCGCGCCCTGATGCACCTGCGCGGTGACGCGCCACGATCTGCTCAGGCGCCAGCTCGTGGGCGGCGATCACTTGCTGCAATGCGTCGGCGGCCGGATGCGTATGGCGGCACGACGAATGGAACTTGAACGAAGTCTCGGCCAATGCCCAGCGCCGGCCCAGGCGGTCGGTCAGCCGCGCCGGATCGGCGTCCGACGACATGCCCGCGCCCATGCCCTGCGCGCCTTCCAGAATCTGTTTGGCGCCGGTAAAGCCCTGGCTGGCCAGATAGGCCGCGGTCAAGCCGTTGGCCGCCGCCTTGGCGGTGTGCAGCTGTTTCGAGTCGGCGGCGTCGCGCAGGAATTCCCACAGGCCGGCGGCCTGGGTGCCGGCGGAACCGAAGGCGTCCAGCATCTGCGCCGGCGTCAGCCGCAGCAAGCGCCCGACCGCGGCGGCCGCCGCCAGCGTGCCGGCGGTGCCGGTGGTGTGGAAGATCTTGTAGTGCGAGCGCCCCAGGAATTCGCCGACCCGGATACCGACTTCATAGCCGGCCACCGCCGCTGTCAGCAGTTCGCGGCCGCTGCTGCCGAGCGACTGCGCCACCGCCAGCGCCGCCGGGAACACCACGGCGGCCGGATGGAACACCGAGCCGTTGTGGACGTCGTCCTGTTCGGCGAAATGCGAAGCTGCCGCGTTGACCATCGCCGCGAACAGCACCGAGGTATGGCGGCGCGAAATCAACACTTCGGCGGCGCCGTCGGCCGGCCCCATCTGGCGCGCGAACCATTCGATGGTTTCGACCGGACGCGCGCCCTTGCCGGCCAGGACCGAACCGAACCAGTCCAGCATCAGGTCTTCGGTGCGGCGGACCACCGTGTCGGGAATGTCGTCGAACTGCAGTTCGGCGGCAAAGGCGGCGAGGGTTTGACTGGGAAAAGTGGGCATCGTCGTGTCCTGGATCGATAATCAGATGGCGTGCTGGGCGCGCAGCGCGGCGATGTCGGTGGCGGCGTAGCCGAGACCGGCGAGGATTTTTTCGGTGTGCTCGCCGAGGGCCGGCACCGCATCCATGCGCGGCACATAGGCCGAAGGCGAACCCGGCGGCAACAGCGCCGGCACCGGGCCGGCCGGGGTCGCGACCTCCACCCAGCGCTGGCGCGCCCGCAGTTGGGCGTGCTGCCACAGCTCCTGCATGTCGTTCATGCGCGCATTGGCGATCTGCGCCTGGTCCAGCCGCTGCGTGACCTCGTCGGCGGACAGCGCGGAAAACACTTCGATGATGAGGGCGCGCAGGTCTGCACGCGCTTCGTTGCGGCGCGAATTCGAGGCAAAGCGCGGATCGGCCGCCAGCGCCGGCTGCCGCAGCACCTGGTCGCAGAATACCTGCCATTCGCGCTCGTTCTGCAGACCCAGCATCACGGTCTTGCCGTCGCCGGTGGGGAAGGGGCCATAGGGATAGATCGTGGCATGGGCGGCGCCGGCGCGCGGCGGCGGTGCCGCGCCGTCGTAGGCGTAGTACAGCGGATAGCCCATCCATTCGACCATCGCCTCCAGCATCGAGACGTCGATGTTGCAGCCCTTGCCGGTCTTGCCGCGCTGAATCAGCGCCGCCAGGATGTTGGTGTAGGCGTACATGCCGGCGGCGATGTCGGCGATCGAGCAGCCGGCCTTGGCCGGTTCGTCGGGCGTGCCGGTGACCGAAAGGAAACCCGCTTCGCTCTGGATCAGCAGGTCGTAGGCTTTCTTGTCGCGGTACGGGCCGTCGGGGCCGTAGCCGGAGATATTGCAGACGATCAGGCGCGGATAGCGCTGCGCTATGGCCTCGTATGACAGGCCCAGGCGCGCGGCGGCGCCCGGCGCCAGGTTCTGCACCAGCACGTCGGCATCGGCCAGCAGCTTGTGCAGGACCGTTTCCGCCTGCGCATGCTTGACGTCCAGCGTCAGGCTTTCCTTGGAGCGGTTGGTCCAGACGAAGTGCGAAGCCAGGCCTTGCACGCGGGTGTCGTAGGCGCGCGCGAAGTCGCCGACGCCGGGTCGCTCGATCTTGATCACGCGCGCGCCGAGGTCGGCCAGCTGGCGCGTGCAGAACGGCGCGGCGATCGCGTGTTCCAGGGTGACGACGGTAATCCCTTCCAATGGACGCATCGGGCTCTCCATCAGAATGAGCGCGGCATCCCGAGCACGTGCTCGGAGACGTACGACAGGATCAGGTTGGTCGAGATCGGCGCCACCTGGTACAGGCGGGTCTCGCGGAACTTGCGCTCGACGTCGTATTCGTTGGCGAAGCCGAAGCCGCCGTGGAACTGCAGGCAGGCGTTGGCCGCTTCCCACGAGGCGTCGGCCGCCAGCATCTTCGCCATGTTGGCCTGGGCGCCGCAGGGCTGGTGCGCATCGAACAGTTCGCAAGCCTTGAAGCGCATCAGGTTGGCCGCTTCCAGGTTGACATAGGCCTTGGCGATCGGGAACTGCACGCCCTGGTTCTGACCGATCGGGCGGCCGAACACGACGCGCTCGCCGACGTACTTGGTGACCTTGTCGATGAACCAGTAGCCGTCGCCGATGCATTCGGCGGCGATCAGCGTGCGCTCGGCGTTCAAGCCGTCGAGGATGTATTTGAAGCCCTTGCCTTCCTCGCCGATCAGGTTTTCCGCCGGGATTTCCAGGTTTTCGAAAAACAGTTCGTTGGTTTCATGGTTGACCATGTTCGGGATCGGCCGCACCGTCAGGCCATTGCCGATGGCGTCGCGCAGGTCGACCACGAAGATCGACATGCCTTCGGATTTTTTGGTGACCTCGGCCAGCGGCGTGGTGCGCGCCAGCAGGATCATCAGGTCGGAGTGCTGCACGCGCGAAATCCAGACCTTCTGGCCGTTGACCACGTAGCGGTCGCCTTTTTTCACGGCGACGGTCTTGATCTTGGTGGTGTCGGTGCCGGTGGTCGGTTCGGTCACCGCCATCGACTGCAGCCGCAGTTCGCCGCTGGCGATCTTCGGCAAATACAGTTGCTTTTGCGCTTCCGATCCGTGCCGCAGCAAGGTGCCCATGTTGTACATCTGGCCGTGGCAGGCGCCCGAGTTGCCGCCGCTGCGGTTGATCTCTTCCATGATGACCGAGGCTTCAGTCAGGCCGAGGCCGGAGCCGCCGTATTCCTGGGGGATCAGCGCCGCCAGCCAGCCGGCGGCGGTCAGGGCCTTGACGAATTCTTCGGGGTAGCCGCGCTGCTCGTCGATGCGGCGGAAGTACTCGGCGGGAAATTCGGCGCACAGTGCGCGTACCGCGTCGCGGATTTCCTGGTGCTGGTCGGGGGCGTGTTGCATAAGGATGATTTCGGTAATGGAAATAGCGATAGCGGCGCGCTCAGGCCAGTATGGCCGTGGCGTCCATCGTCAATGCGCCTTGGGCATCCATGGCCCACAGGTGGATGGTTTTGCCGTCCGGCTGCGGTTTTCCGCACACAAAAAAGGGTGCGGTGTCGAACAAGGGTTTGACGGCGCGGAACTGGAAAGATGTGACCGTCGCCGCCGGCAGGTTGCGGCCCAGCAAATCCATCAGCAGCGTGGCGATCAGCGGTCCGTGCACCACCAGCCCCGGATAGCCTTCGACTTCGGTGACGTAGCGGCGGTCGTAGTGAATCCGGTGACCGTTAAAGGTCAGCGCCGAATAGCGGAACAGCAAGACGTCGTCCGCTTCGATCCGGCGTGACCAGGCGGCGTCGCTGGGGGCCGTCTGAATTTTCGGCGGCGGATCGTCAGGATGCGGGTTGTCGCGGTAGACGATGTCGTGCTCTTCGCTGATGGCAACTCCAGCTTCATTGCTGATTTCATGCCGCACCAGCACGAACACCAGTGGCCCGCTGCGGCCTTCCTTGTAGCTGACGTCGGCGATGCGCGACAGCCGGCTGATGGGTTCGCCGTTGCGCAGCGGGTGGTGGAATTGGAGCCGGCTGCCGGCCCACATGCGGCGCGGCAAGGGCACTGGCGGCAAAAAGCCGCCGCGCAGCGGATGGCCGTCGGGGCCGAGCTGGTCCTGGCGATGGATCGGCAGAAAGTACAGCCAGTGCCACAAGGGCGGCAAGGGGTCGCCCGCGTGCGGCGCCGCGTGCTCGCGGTTCAGCGTGGCGGAAAGGGCGGCGATCGGTGTGGCCGTAACCTGATCGTCGGTGGTCTCGGTCTTACCGAGCCATTCGCGCAAATGATCGATGTCCATGATGGCCTGTGCAGCGGTGAAGATGGCGCCAGTGTGCCGCTTCGAACCGGCGGCGGCAATTCGCGATTGCTTAACCGCCCCTTAAGCTGCGGCTAACCCGGGCGGCGATGCGGCCTGGCGCCGACTAACGCGTAGCGTCGGCGTCCGGGGTTGCGGTCGGATCCGGCTGCGCCGTCAGCAGCTCGACCAGCTGGCGCGCGAACAGCGGCAGCAATTGCAGGCTGCGCACGCAAATCTGCAAGTCGCGCACCGCCCATTCGTCCTCCAGCGCGATGAAACGGACCGCCATGGTCTTTGCATAGCGATGCGCGGCCGAATCGGGCAGGATGCCGATGCCGGCGTCGGCTTCGATCATGCGGCACAGGGCGTCGAAATTGCCGACTTGGATGCGGATCTTCAGGCTGCGGTTGAGCTCGGCCGCGGCTCGCAGCAGGAAGGCGTGGATCGCGCTGGCTTCGGGCAGGCCGACATAGTCGAATTCCAGGGTTTCCTCAAAAGAAACGCTGTCGCGCTGCGCCAATGGATGTCCAGGCGCGGTGGCCAGCACCAGGCGGTCACGGCGGTAGGGCAGCACTTCCAGCCCTTCGGTGCGCACATTGCCGGCGACGATGCCGATGTCGGTCTTGCCCTCGGCCACTGCCCGTACGATGTCGTGCGAGAGGCGCTCGCGCAGGTCGATGCTGATATCGGGATGCTGCGCCAGGAAGGACGGCAACACCTGGGGCAGGAATTCGGTGATCGAGGTGGTGTTGGCGAAGATGCGCAGATGACCTTTGACGCCGCGCGCATATTCCTGCATGTCGCCGCGCAGCTGTTCCAGTTGCTGCATCACCAGCCGCGCGTGATGCAGCAGCGCCTGACCCGGCGGCGTCAGCGTGACGCCCTGGCCGGTGCGATGCAGGAGCCGGGTGCCGAAGCTGTCTTCCAGGTTCTTGATGCGGGCGCTGGCGGCCGGCAGCGACATGTGCGAGCGTTCGGCGCCGCCGGTCAGGCTGTTTTCCTCGGAAATATGGACGAACAGGCGCAGGTCGACCAGGTCGAAGTGCATGGCGGGAGTGCGCACGGCGGGTTTCCTGGTCACACGCAGCGTCCGCCGTCGACTTCGATGCAGACGCCGCTGATGAAGGCGGCTTCGTCCGAGGCCAGGTACAGCGCCGCGTTGGCCACGTCCAGCGCGGTCGAGAAACGGCCGAGCGGAATCGTCGCCAGGAATTTCGCGCGGCGCTCGGCGCCCTCTTGGCCGCTCAATGCGCCGCCGGCGAAATCCTCGGACAGCGCGGTATCCGGATTGAATACCGGGTTGATGCAGTTGACGCGGATATTGTCGGGGCCGAGTTCGGCCGCCATCGATTTGCTGGTGCCGATCACCGCCGCCTTGCTGCCGTTGTACCAGGTCAGCCCGGGGCGCGGCCGGATGCCGGCGGTGGAGGCGATGTTGATGAACACGCCGCCGCCTTGGCGCCGGAACACCGGCACTGCGTGCAGCGCCGACAGGTAGATGCTCTTGACGTTGACCGCATAGCACTTGTCGAACTCGGCTTCGCTCACCTGCAGCAGCGGCTGGTTGCGATGGGTCCAGCCGGCGTTGTTGATCATGACGTCGAGCCGGCCGCAGGCGGCCACGGTTTGATCGATCAGCGCCGCCATGCTGGCGTTGTCGGTGACGTCGGCGTGCAGGAAGCGGGCGTCGCCGCCAGCGCCGGCGATCTCCTGCGCGACCTGGGCGCCATGTCCGGCGTCGATGTCGGCGACGATCAGGCGTGCGCCTTCCTGCGCCAGCCGGCGGGCGATGCCGGCGCCGATGCCGGAACCGGCGCCGGTAACGATGATCACCTTGTCTTTCAGACGCATGCGCTTGCCTCTTTTGGTCGTGCCGCTCGGCGCGCTCAGTGAATCCGTGGACGCTGATCGAGTGGCGTGGCGCCGTGCTTGAGGGCGACCGTTTTCACAGTGCTGAAGCCGTACAGCGCCTCGAAACCCTTTTCCCGGCCGTGCCCGCTTTCCTTGCGGCCGCCGAACGGCAGTTCGACGCCGCCGCCGGCGCCATAGTTGTTGATGAAGACTTGGCCGGCGCGGATCGCCCGGGCCAGGCGCATCTGGCGCGCGCCGTCGGCGGTCCAGACGCCCGCCACCAGGCCGAAGCGGGTGCTGTTGGCGAGATGGACCGCATGTGCCTCGTTGTCGAAGGCCAGCGCCGCCAGCACCGGGCCGAACACCTCTTCCTGCGCCAGTCGGTGGTCGAACGGCACGTCGCGCAGCAAGGTCGGCGCCTGGTAGAAGCCGGCCTCGGGCGCGTCGGCTACGATCGTGCCCTGCGCCATGATCGGAATGCCGTCGTTATGCGCATCCGACAGGAAATCCCAGACGCGCTGCTGCTGGCTCTGGCGAATCAGCGGCCCGCAATCGAGATCCATGTCCGCCGGCCCCACGAGCAGCTTCTCGAACACGCTGGCCAGCCGGTCGAGCAGCGCCGGATAGGCGGCGCGTTCGATCAGCACGCGGCTGCCGGCGGAGCAGGTCTGGCCGGCATTCTGGATGATCGCATTGAGCACGGCCGGCACGACCTGGTCCATGTCGGCGTCGGCGAACACGATCTGCGGCGATTTCCCGCCCAGCTCCAGCGTCACCGGCACGTGGTTGTCGGCCGCCGCCCGCGCCACCAGCTTGCCGACCGCCGGCGATCCGGTAAATGAAATATGGTCGATGCCGGGATGCGCCGCCAGCGCCGCGCCCGCTTCGTGGCCGTAGCCGGTGACGATGTTGATGACGCCGGCCGGCAAGCCGGCGTCGATCCCGAGCTCCGCCAGCCGCAGCAGCGACAGGCAGGCGTCCTCGGCCGGCTTGACCACGCAGGTATTGCCGGCGGCCAGCGCGGCGCCGACCGAACGGCCGAAAATCTGCAGCGGATAGTTCCACGGAATGATGTGGCCGGTGACGCCGAACGGCTCGCGCAGCGTGAATACCGTAAACCCATGCTGATAGGGGATGGTCTGGCCGTGCAGCTTGTCGCAGGCGCCGGCGTAGAACTCGAAATAGCGCGCCACCGCCGCCGCGTCGGCACGCGCCTGGCTGATCGGCTTGCCGCAGTCGCGCGACTCGATCTGCGCCAACTCTTCCTGATGCTGGCTCAGGGTCTGCGCCAGCCGGTACAGCTGGCGGCCGCGTTCGGCCGCCGGCATCAATCCCCATTCGCCTTCGGCCGCGGTGCGAGCGGTCTGTACCGCGAAATCGACGTCGTAGGCGCCGCCGCGCGCGATTTCGGTATACGGTTGGCCATCGGAAGGATCGATGACGGGGATGGCGAGGGAATTGTGGGAATGCACCCGGCGATTGCCGATGAAATGCTGCGCGGACATGGGAACTCTGACGGGGATGGGGAGCACTGATTATTGCGGAATCGCCAGGCAGCGGCAACCGGCCCGTGTGTTGCGACGCACAATCCGAGGGCGAAAGCCGCTATAATTTCACGTCAAAAAAAATTCCATCCCACGAGAAACCATCATGAGCTTGAATAGCATTCCTGCCGGTCGCGATTTGCCCAATGACTTCAACGTCATCATCGAAATTCCGATGAGCGCCGATCCGATCAAGTATGAAGTCGACAAGGAGTCGGGGGCGATTTTTGTCGATCGTTTCATGAGCACCGCGATGCAGTATCCGTGCAACTACGGCTACATTCCGCAAACCCTCGCCGACGATGGCGATCCGGTGGATGTGCTGGTGGTCACGCCGTTCCCGCTGTTCCCGGGCGTGGTGGTGCGTTGCCGCCCGATCGGCGTGTTGAAGATGACCGATGAAGCCGGCGGCGATTCGAAGTTGCTGGCGGTGCCGGTGGACAAGATTTTGTCGATTTACACGCACTGGCAAAAGCCGGAAGACCTCAACGATTTGCGCCTGCAACAGATCCAGCACTTCTTCGAGCATTACAAGGACCTGGAAAAGGGCAAATGGGTCAAGATCGAAGGCTGGTACGGTCCGGATGTGGCGCGCGCGGAAATCCTGTCCGGCGCCGAAGCCTACAAGAAGCAGAACCAGGCGGCCGTGGCTTGATCCGGCCTAAATGAAGAGTAAGCAAAAGCGCCGGCCATGTCCGGCGCTTTTTTTTATCGTTCTTGAAACGTTCCGGCCGGCGCGCGGCCTGTATGGCCATAGCTTGCTTGCCATGCGTGCCACCTGTGGCAAGCCGGAATGGCGCACGCCGGCACTCGTTCGGCGCTGGTAGCGCAAAACTTGCCGTGGCCCGATCCTGAACTAGGGAGTATGGCTAATTTTTCATTATTTCATGCCCGGATAAATGGCATGATAGTTGGAGTATATGTGCCAGGCCGGGATGTGCAGGCGGCCATTCGCGCCATTCCGGCCGCGGCGCCGCCTCAGATCGGCAAGCGGTTGGACAGTTTGATTTCGCGCAGCGACAGGCTGGTGTTGATGGTCGAGACCCCGGTCAGGTTGCGCAGCACGCGGTCGATGAACAAGCGATACGCGTCCAGGTCCTCGAACACCACTTGCAGCAGGTAATCGGTTTGCCCGGTCATCTGGTGGCAGGTCAGCACCTCGGGGCAGGCCAGCACGGTTTTTTCGAATTCGGCGAAATCCTTGGTGTTGTGGCTGAAGAAATTCAGCTGCACGAAGGCCAGCACGCCGAAGCCGAGCTTGCGCCGGTTCAGGTTGGCCTGATAGTCCTCGATATAGCCTTCTTCCTCCAGCCTTTTCAGGCGCCGCCAGGACGGCGTTTCGCTCAGCGACAGGCGCTCGGCGAGCTTGGCGTTGGACAATCGGCCGTCTTCCTGCAGGTCGCGCAGGATGGCGAGATCGACTTCATCCAGGTCCCGGTGAGGGGCTTTCTTTTTCATCGCATGGGGATTCGAGGGGAATGTTTTCAAATCCTATGCGATCCAGCCCGTTCTGATCAAGCCTCCAGCAGGCGCCGCAGGCGGCTCACGCCCAGATCCAGCCGCTCCAGCGAGCCGGCGGTACACCAGCGCAGGAAACCTTCGCCCTCCGGCCCGAAGGCGCCGCCGGGCGCCAGGCCCAGTCCGGCTTCGCGCACCAGGCGCCGGGCGAACGGCAGGCTGCCTTCGCGGCGCGCCTGTTCACACTGGAAAAACACATACATGGCGCCGTCCGGCGGCGTGGCCGTGACGCCGGGCAACCGGTTGAGCGCGGCGCACAAGTGGTCGCGCGACTCGCGCAGGCGCGCAACGCTCGCTTCGACCACGCTTTCGCCTTGCTCGATGGCGACGACGCCGGCCAGCTGGACGAAGCCGGGCGCGCAGGACGTGTTGTATTCGACCAGCTTGCCCAGTTGCCCGACCACGGCCGGCGGCGCGCTGATCCAGCCCAGGCGCCAGCCGGTCATCAGCCAGGCTTTCGAAAAGCTGTTGACGCTCAGCAGCCGGTCCTGTTCGTCGGCGATGGCGGCAAACGCCGGCGCCGACTTGCCCTCGGCGCCGAAATACAGGCGCTCGTAGACTTCGTCGGCGATGATCCAGATGCCGAGCTTGCGGCAGTGTTCCAGCACCGCCCGCTGATCGGCGCGCGGCATGGTCCAGCCGCTCGGATTGTTGGGCGAATTGATGAATACCGCGCGCGTGTCGGGCGTCAGCAGCGCCAGGAACTTGTCCAGGTCCAGCTGCCAGCGGCCGCCGACATAATCCAGCGGCGCGCGCACCACCTCGGCGCCCAGGATCTTGGGAATCTCGGTCAGGTTGGGCCAGACCGGCGTCACGACGACGATCCGGCAGCCCGGATCGACCACCAGCTGGGCGGCGATCATCAGCGCCGAATTGCCGGAGTTGGTCACCACCACGCGTTCGGCGTCCAGCGGCCGTTGATGCAGGCGGCTGGCATAGCCGGCGATCGCCTGGCGCAGCACCGGCATGCCGTAATTCTGGGTATAGAAGGTGGCGCCGTCCTGCAGGGCGGTGCAGGCCGCATCGCGGATGAACTGCGGCGTCACCTGGTCCGGTTCGCCGAACCAGAACGGCAGCACGTTGGGATCGCCCATGCCGGCGTTGGCTACCTCGCGGATCTGCGAGCTGACCAGTTGTTCGATGGTGGGGCGGACGAGGGCGGGAGGCATCATTCTGGCGTCAGTGAAAAGGGGCAAGGGCAAAGCCGGTTGCAAACCGCGCCTGCCGGCAGAACCGGGACAGGCCGCGCCGCCCGGCGCGATGGATGGCTGGGCGGCGCTGGGGCCGGCGGCTTACTTGGTCACCGAGATCAGCTTGCGCTGGTGGTCGGCCAAGGCATACAAGGTCAGCGAGCCATCGATGATATCGCCGTGGGCATCGAAGGCGATGGGGCCGGTTACGCCCGGGTGCTTGATTTTTGCCAGCCGCGGCAGGTATTTCGCCGGATCGGCGGAACCGGCCTGCTGGATCGCGCTGATCATCGCCATCGTCGCGTCATAGGTGTAGGGCGCGTAGATCACGACGTCCTGGCTGAATTTCTGCTTGTACTGCTCGCGGAAGGTATCCATCTGGCGCTTCTGGCCTTCCTGGATGCCGCCCGGTTCGGCGCAGATCACCTGGCCGTTGGCGAAGGCGTCGCCGGCCAGCTTGGCCATGGTTTCGGTGCAGATGCCGTCGCCGCCCATCAGCTTGGCGTTGATGCCGAGCTGCTTCATCTGGCGCAGCATCGGCGTGGCCACCGCGTCGGTGCCGCCGAAGAAGATCAGGTCCGGCTTCTTGGCCTTGATCGCGGTCAGCTGCGAGTTCAGGTCCACCGATTTTTCAGTCGTGTACTGCTGCGATACGATCTGGCCGCCGGCAGCCTTGGCCGCCTTGGCGAACTGTTCGGCCAGCCCTTGCCCGTAGGCGCTGCGGTCGTCGATGACCGCGATATTTTTGAGCTTCAGCTCGGTCACCGCATATTTGCCCAGCACCGCACCGAGGCGGCTGTCGCTGGCGACCACGCGGAAGGTGGTCTTGTAGCCTTGCTGCGTGTATTTCGGATTGGTAGCCGCCGACGAGATTTGCGGAATGCCGACATCCGAATAGATCTTCGAGGCCGGGATCGAGGTGCCCGAGGTCAGGTGGCCGATCACGCCGTTGACCTTGGCATCGACGAACTTCTGCGCCACCGCGGTGCCTTGTTTCGGATCGGCGGCATCGTCTTCGGCCATCAGCACGAACTTGACCTTCTTGCCGTCCAGCGTCGGGCCCTTGGCATTGGCTTCGTCGATTGCCATGCGCGCGCCGTTTTCGCTGTCCTTGCCCAGGTGCGCGATCTGGCCAGAAGTGGGCGCCGAATGGCCAATGGTGATCACCTGTTCCTGCGCGGCGGCGGTGCCGCAAAAGGCCAGGGCGATGGCGCCGGCGAGCAGGGTAAATACGGGTGTGAATTGCATGCTTATCTCCTCGATGAGTGAATGTTGTCGTCGCAAAAACATACTGCAGGCGCTCCGTCGCTTTTCCGCGATCAGAACACGCCCCGGTATTCGCCGCCGTCGAGCAGCAGATTCTGCCCGGTAAGGTAGCCGCTGTGTGCGCTGCACAGGAAAGCGCAGGCATGGCCGAATTCTTCGGGGACGCCGAAACGGCCGCTGGGATTGCGCGCGCGCCACTGGTCGGCGACCTCGGCGCTGCTGGCCTGCGCGCGCGCGGCCTGGGCGTCGAAGGTGCTGCGCAGGCGGTCGGTATCGAACGAGCCCGGCAGCAGGTTGTTGATGGTGACATTGTGCTTGACCGTCTGGCGCGCCAGGCCGGCGATGAAGCCGGTCAGCCCGGAGCGGGCGCCGTTCGACAGTCCGAGGATGTCGATCGGCGCCTTGACCGCGCCCGAAGTGATGTTGACGATGCGGCCGAAACGGCGCGCGATCATGCCGTCGACGGTGGCCTTGATCAGCTCGATCGGGGTCAGCATGTTGGCGTCGAGCGCGGCGATCCAGTCGTCGCGATTCCATTCGCGGAAATCGCCGGGCGGCGGGCCGCCGGCATTGTTCACCAGGATGTCGGGCTGCGGGCAGGCCGCCAGCGCCAGTGCGCGTCCCGCTGCGGTCGTGATGTCGCAGGCGACCGTCTTGACTTCGACCTGATGGCGCGCGCGGATCGCCGCCGCGGCCGCTTCCAGCGGCCCGCTATTGCGCGCCACGATGGTGAGGTGCACGCCTTCCGCCGCCAGCGCTTCGGCGCAGGCCAGCCCCAGTCCCTTGCTGGCGGCGCACACCAGCGCGGATTTTGATTGCAGTCCGAGATCCATAGTCGTTCTCTTGTTGTTTCGTTGGGCGGTCGTATCAGATGAAGGCCGCGTTCACCGTGCCGAAAGGGCTGAAGCGGGCGCTGATCCGCTGCCCCTTTTGCAGCGGATACTGTTTGGTGAAGGAGCCGGACATGATCCTGGTGCCCGCCTCCAGCGTAATGCCGAACTGCGCCAGTTTCCGCGCCAGCCAGACCACCGAATGAATCGGATCGCCCAGCACTTCGGCACCGGTCGCCCATTCCTGTTCCACGTCATCGACCACTACCGTGACCGCGGTCCGGCCCAGCAGGACGCCCGGTTTCAGCGCGATGTCGTCGCCGGTGACGAAGGCCTTTTGCTGAGCATTGTCGGCGATCGACAAGGGCAGGTCGCGATTGAAGGTGCCGCGCTTTTCGACGATTTCCAGCGCCGGCGCCACGTGCGACACCGCGCGCCGGGCGCTTTCATAGTCTACCGTGGCGCCGTCGAGCGCGGCGCCGAGCGTCAGGCATAGTTCGTTCTCGAAACCGGGCGCGATCAGGCTGTCGAAGGCAAACGTGGTGCCCGAAGGGCGCTGCGCCGACGCCAGCAGGTAGCCGAAACAGGGCTCGAAAACGCCTTGCTGCTGCTGCATCGCGGGCGAGGTCAGGCCGACTTTCCAGCCGATCTGGCGCGCGCCTTGCGCCAGCCGCCGCTGCAGCATGGCCAGTTGGATCCGATAGGCGTCGTCCATGCCGAGTTTGCCGCTGTAGGCGCTCGGCAGGCGTTCGCTGGTCTGGGCCGCCGTTTCAAAGGTATCCAGTACTTCGTCTATTTCCAGTGTCATTGGGCAAGTCGTCGAGGCGGTAGGCGCTGCCCGCCACGCCGGCCGCGCATTGGACCGTGAAGCGGAAGCGGCGCCGGTGGATAGGTGAAGCTTTCGTGCGCTTAACTTTACCGTTGCGAGATTGAAATTATCTTGCTATGTACGCGAGAAATTTTTCGATAAATAAAAGAATCCCCTAAAAAACACCGCTGTTTTAGGGATTCATGCGGATTGCGCCGCGCCACGCAGCCGCTTTGCGCAGGCGATGCATTCGCCGCGGTGAGTTCGGGGCCAAGGACCAGGGGCGGCTGATGCTGGAATCGAAAGTTGCTGCGATCTATTTGAAGCGCAACGGCGGAGGGGCGGCATTTTTATCGGGGCCGGCGAGGGGCTTTGCCGAGGCCGTGCCGCCCCGCGCGGCACGATTTAGCGGAGATCAATTAAATGGGGGTATATGAATATTTTATTTTGTTCATGAGCGACATGGCGTGCTGACCAAGGGAGTATGTGCCGCTTGAGTGACTTCCCTGCGCTCGGTCCGCAGGCGGCGCGGCTCGTCCCAGCCTCGCCTAGTCAAGCCGCGCCGATTTCGCCAGCTTGCGCGGCGCCAGCAAACGGCCGCCGAACTGATTGAGCGCGAGGCCGAACAGCACCAGCAGGCCGGCGGCGATTTTCCACCATTGCAGCGGCTCGCCCAGGATCAAGGCGGCGCTGAGCATGCCCGAGACCGGCACCAGCAGCGTGAACGGCGCGATGGTGGCGGTCGGATAGCGCCGCATCAGGATGGCCCAGATGCCGAAGCCGAAAATGGTGTTCGGATACGACTGGAACAGCACCGCGCCCGCCGTGATCCAGCTCAGGTGCGCGGCGGCATCGGCCCAGGCGCGCGGGCCTTCCACCAGCAGCGAGCCGATCAGCAGCGGCGGCGCCGCCAGCAGCGAACCCCATACCATCAGCGCCAGCGCATTCACCTGGCCGATGCGCTTGGTCAGGATATTGGCCACCGCCCAGCTGAAGCCGCCGCCGACCACCATCGCGAAGCCGATCACGGTGGCGGTGGCTTCCAGGTGCATCGCCACCAGCCCCATGCCGGCAAAGGCGATCAGCGCGCCGCATAACTGCGTGGCCAGCGGCCGCTCGCCCAAGAGCAGTACCGCCAGCCCGATCGTGAAAAACGCCTGCAGCTGGATCACCAGCGACGCCAGCCCGGGCGGAAAGCCGAGCTTGATGCCGGAGAACAGCAGCATGAACTGGATCGTGAACTGGAACAGGCCGTAGCCGGCCAATAGCTTCCAGGCGATCGGCGGCCGCTTGATGAAGAACACCAGCGGCAGCGCCGCGAACAAAAAGCGCAAGCCGGAAAACAGCAGCGGCGGCAAGCCTTGCAGGCCGATTTGAATGACGACGAAATTGAAGCCCCAGATCAGCACCACGATCAGGGCCAGCAGGATGTCCAGGGGCTTCATGGGAAAGGAAGGTGAGTGTACGAATAAGGGGGCGGCCCGCGCGACGGCGCGGCGCCAGACGGGCATTATCGCGCGGAACCGGAAATCGGCGCTGGCTGCGTCAATGCAGCAGGGCGGCGCCGACCAAAGCGACGGCGCCGGCCAGCGCCGCCCAGCCGAACCAGAACAGCATGCCGTGGCGTGGCTCGGGCAGGTGGTCGTCGCCCGGCGGCTGTTGCCGCAACCGGCGCCGGCTGCGTTTCTGCCGCGCCAGGTAGCGCCGCAGATCGAGCGCCATTTCCTGCGCCTCCTGATAGCGTTTTTCCGGCCGCTTGCTCATCGCCTTCATCGCGATCTGCGACAGTTCGAGCGGAATGGCGGGGTCGAGCTCGTGCGGTGCCGGCGGCGACTTGTAGGCGATCAGCTGCAGCAGCTGTTCGGCGTCGCGCGAGGCGAACGGCTTGCGCCCGGCCAGCATTTCGTACATGACAGCGCCCAGCGAATAGATGTCGGTGCGCCCATCGGCCGGTTTTCCCAGCGCCTGCTCGGGCGACATGTAATTCGGCGTACCCAGCAGGTTGCGATGGAACAGCGTGTACGGCTGGTCGGCGTTGGCGGCCTGATGGGGCAGGCGGTTGGGTGCGCGCGCGATGCCGAAATCGACCAGCTTCGGCTGGTTGTCGGCCAGCATGAAGATGTTGGCCGGCTTGATGTCGCGGTGGATCACGCCGTTCTTGTGCGCATAGTCGAGCGCTTCGGCGATCTTGCGCACGATCGTGGCGATTTCCACGCCGTCGAAGCGGCTGCCGCCATCCAGCAGCTTGTGCAGCTCGCGGCCCTGCAGGTGCTCCATGGCGATATAGGTCACGCCGTTTTCATTCGAGGCGTCGAAAATGGTGACGATGTTCGGGTGCGACAGGCGGCCGGCGGCGCGCGCCTCGTTGATGAACTGTTCCTGGTATTGCTTTTTCTCGGCCGGCGTCAGGCGCGGGTTGAAGGTCTTGACGGCGACGCTGCGGTCGATCACCGGGTCGTGCGCCAGGTAGACCGAGCCGATGGCGCCGCGGCCCAGTTCGCGCACGATGTGGAAACGGCCGATGCGGTTGAAGGAGGGGGCGGCAGGAGGCGCGCTCGGCGCCGGGCGTACGGACAGTAGCGGGGATATCGTCATGGTCTGCAGAGCATGCCTTGGAGTTTTACGGCTGGCAAGTGATGGCTTGCCACATTCTGAAAATTTTTATGCGGCGCCCGGGCGGAACGGATTGCGCTCGTTCAGCTCGTCGATATAGGCGGCGATGCCGCCGCTCTCCTGCTGCAGGAAGCGCTCGATGGCGTCGGCGAAGGCCGGGTGCGCCAGCCAGTGCGCGGACCAGGTCTGCTGCGGCAGGAAGCCGCGCGCCATCTTGTGTTCGCCCTGGGCGCCGCCTTCGAAACACTGGATGCCGCGCGCGATGCAAAAATCCAGCGGCTGGTAATACGCGGTCTCGAAATGCAGGCAGGGCAGCTCTTCCAGCGTGCCCCAGTAGCGGCCATAGAGCGTGTTTTCGGTATGGATCAGCAGCGAACTGGCGATCGGGCGGCCGCCGCGTTCGGCCACGATCAGCAGGATGTTGTGCGGCATGGCGGCGCCGATGCGCCGGAAGAAATCCAGGTTCAGGTAGGGCGTCGAATAATGGCTGGCGTAGGTGCGGCGGTAGCAGCGGTTGAAAAAGGCCCAGTCGGCCGCCGTCGCCTCGGCGCCGCCGACGTGGCGAAAACTGACGCCGGCCTCGCGCACCTTGCGCCGTTCGGCCACGATGTTCTTGCGCTTCTTGCGCTCCAGCGTCGCCAGGAAGTCGGCGAAGTCGCGGTAGCCCGCGTTCAGCCAGTGGAACTGGACGCCGCTGCGCAGCAGGAAGCCGGCCTCGCGCAAGGCCTGCGCCTGCGCTTGCGGCGGATACAGGATGTGGCTGGACGAGACGCCGCTTCTTTCCTGCAGCGCGGCCAGCGCCGCGATCAGCGCGCTGCGGCCCTGTTCGTCGCGCGCCAGCAGACGGGCGCCGGTGACCGGGGTGAACGGGATCGCCGACAGCAGCTTCGGGTAGTACTCGAGGCCGTGGCGCTGATAGGCGTCGGCCCAGGCCCAGTCGAACACGTATTCGCCGTACGAATGCATCTTGGCGTACAGCGGCAGCGCCGCCTGCAGCGCGTCGCCGCGCCACAGCGTCAGGTACTGCGGCTGCCAGCCCGCTTCGGCGGAGGCGCAGCCGCTTTCGTGCAGCGCGTGCAGAAAGGCGAACGACAGGAACGGATTGGCATCCGCCTGCAGGCCGACCAGTTCGTCCCATGCCGGCTGCCCGACCGCGGACAGGGAAGTAATGATTCGCGTGCGATAATTCACTCGGGACGGATACCTTTTCGATTCAACAGCGATTGCGCCGGTTGCCGACCGTGTGCGTCACCGGCCATCCAGCCATTCATCACGTCAATACCATGACCGTAAAAGTCGCCATTGCGCAAATCAACAGCACCGTCGGGGATTTCGCCGGCAACCGGGAAAAGATCGTCGAATTCGCGCGCCGGGCGGCGCAGCAGGGCGCCCACATCGTACTGACGCCGGAACTGTCGCTGGCGGGCTATCCGCCGGAAGACCTGCTGCTGCGTCAGGCATTCTACGCAAAAAGCGCGGAACAGTTGGAGGCCCTGGCAGCCGATCTGGCATCGCTGCCCGACCTGCACGTGGTGGTCGGCCATCCGTTGGCGCAACAAGGCATGCGACGCAATGCGGCCTCGGTGCTGGTCAACGGCAAGATTCTCGGCACCTATTGCAAGTATGAGTTGCCGAACGCCGATGTGTTCGACGAGCGGCGCTATTTTTCGCCGTCCGATGCGCCATTCGTGTTCGAGGTCGAGGGCGTGCGCTTCGGCATCAATATCTGCGAGGATACCTGGTACGCGCAGGCGCCGGCACGCGCGCGCGCCGCCGGCGCTGAGGTGCTGCTGGTGCTGAACGGCTCGCCATTTCACATGGGCAAGCAGCACGTGCGCCTGGACGCGATGCGCAAGCATGTCGTCGCGCAGGGGATGGCGGCGGTCTACGTCAACCTGGTCGGCGGCCAGGACGAGCTGATCTTCGACGGCAATTCCTTCGTGATGGACCGCAACGCGGCCCTCTGCGCGCAATTGCCGCATGCGCGGGAAGAGCTCCAGGTGATCGAATTCGACGGTGCGCAGCCGCGGCCGACAGCCTCTGCCGGCGCCGCAAGCCCTGGAAGCCGAGGTCTACCAGGCGCTGGTGCTGGGCGTGCGCGACTACATCGGCAAGAACGGTTTTCCCGGCGTGATCATCGGCCTGTCGGGCGGCGTCGATTCGGCGCTGACGGTGGCGATCGCGGTCGATGCTTTGGGCGCCGAGCGCGTGCGCACGGTGATGATGCCGTCGCCGTACACCGCCGAGATTTCCTGGATCGATTCGCGCGACATGGCGCAGCGCCTCGGCGTGCGCTACGACGAAATCCCTATCGAAGACTGCTTCGCCGCCTTTCGCACCACGCTGACGGAAGAGTTTCGCGGCTTGCCGGAAGACACCACCGAAGAGAACATCCAGGCCCGCATCCGCGCCACCATCCTGATGGCGCTGTCCAACAAGTACGGCGCGATGGTGCTGACCACCGGCAACAAGAGCGAGCTCGCGGTCGGTTACTGCACCCTGTACGGCGACATGGCGGGCGGCTTCGCGCCGCTGAAGGACATCGCCAAGACGCTGGTGTACCGCCTGTGCGACTATCGCAATACGCTGTCCGACGTGATTCCGCGCCGCATCCTGACGCGCGCGCCGTCGGCCGAGCTGCGCCACGAGCAGACCGACCAGGATTCGCTGCCGCCGTATGAAATCCTGGACGCCATCATGCAGCGCTACGTCGAGGAAAACCAGAGCGTGGCCGAGATCGTCGCCGCCGGTTTCGCGCCGGCGGATGTCGCGCATGTCACGCGCTTGATTAAAATAAACGAATACAAGCGGCGCCAGGGCGCAGTCGGCATTCGCGTCACCTACCGCGCTTTCGGGCGCGACTGGCGCTATCCGATGACATCGAAATTTCTGGAATAGCTGGAAAGGCAAGCGGCAACCGGGTAGCCTTTGCCTGTTGCCGAAAAAATATTGCGGGTCACTTTTTAAGGAGTTTTCATGAAGCAAGTTACTGCCATCATCAAACCTTTCAAGCTGGACGAGGTGCGGGAAGCGCTGGCGGAAGTCGGCGTCGCGGGTTTGACGGTAACGGAAGTCAAGGGATTTGGCCGCCAGAAGGGCCACACCGAGCTGTATCGCGGCGCCGAATACGTGGTGGATTTCCTGCCCAAGGTGAAGGTCGAGGTAGTGATCGACGATGCGGTGGTCGACAACGTGGTGGACGCCATCATCAAGGCCGCGCGCACCGGCAAGATCGGCGACGGCAAGATTTTCGTGCAGAACGTCGAGCAGGTGGTGCGCATCCGCACCGGCGAGACGGGACCGGACGCGGTCTAGCCGCAAGCGCTGGCAGACACGCTGAAAGCCGCGCATTCGGCGCTCGCCGGTGCGCGGCTTTTGTCATCGCGGCGTCGATGCAACACTCAGGCAGGAAATAAATAAGAGGGAGTATGCCTAAAAATTGGCCTGTCCCGGAGATTTTATGGCCGCATCTAAAAATACAGCCGCCAGTATATAAATCAGCCCTGAGCCTTCAATAACACCACCAGCGCCCCCGAACCACCGTCTGCGGCGCGCGCCTGGCAGAACGCCAGCACTTCCTTCTTTTGCGCCAGCCAGTTGCGCACCCGGCCCTTCAGCACCGGCTCCTTGTTGACCGACCCCAGTCCCTTGCCGTGGATCACGCGCACGCAGCGCAATCCGCGCCGCGTCGCCTGCCGCAGGAATTCCGCCAGCGCCTCGCGCGCCTCGTCGCGCCGCAAGCCGTGCAGGTCGAGTTGCGCCTGGATCACCCAATGGCCGCGCCGCAACTTGCGCAGCGTATCGGCGCCGATGCCGTCGCGCGCGAAGCTGAGCGCCTCGTCGGTAGCGAGCAGCGTTTCAACCGTGAATTCGTCGGAGATCGATTCCTGCAGCGCCGCCTGTTCGTCGGCCAGGTGCTGGCGCGCGATCGGCAAGGGCTGCGGCGGTGGCGTGAGGGCGCGCTCGGCCGCCGTCAGCGGCGCCACTTCGCCGACGCTGCGCCGGAACAGTTCGGCTTCCAGGCGCGCCGCTTGCTCCTGGCGCCGGCGTTCGGCCTCGGCCAGGCGGCGCGCCTCCTCCTGCGCTTTCAACTGCTGGCGCAGGGAGGCGAGGGCGGCGAAATCCTTGAGTGGGGCGGACATCGTGATTTCCCCAGAAAGGCCGTCGATGCGGCGGCGAGGCGCCGGCGGAGATTAAAACATTCACCGCCGGCTTGGCGCCGTCGCCGTTCAGCCGGTCTGCAGCTCCAGATACATTTGCGCATCCAGCGCGGCCATGCAGCCGGTTCCGGCGCTGGTGACCGCCTGCCGGTAGATGTGGTCCTGGACGTCGCCGGCGGCGAATACGCCCGGGACGCTGGTGGCGGTGGCCATGCCTTTCTGGCCGGCCTGGGTGACGATATAGCCGTTCTGCATCTCCAGCTGGCCCTCGAAGATGCCGGTGTTCGGCTTGTGGCCGATGGCGATGAACACGCCGTGCACCTTGACGGTAGAGATCTCGTCGCTGTGCCGCGAGCGGATCTTGATGCCGGTGACGCCGCTCTGATCGCCCATGACTTCTTCCAGCGTGTGGTCCCACTTGATCTCGATTTTTCCGGTCTCGACCAGCGCCATCAGGCGGTCGACCAGGATCGGTTCGGCGCGGAACTTGTCGCGCCGATGGATGAGCGTGACTTTCGAGGCGATATTCGACAGGTACAGCGCTTCCTCGACCGCGGTATTGCCGCCGCCGACCACCGCGACTTCCTGTTCCTTGTAAAAGAAGCCGTCGCAGGTGGCGCAGCCCGACACGCCCTTGCCCATGAACTCTTCTTCGGAGGGCAGGCCGAGGTATTGCGCCGAGGCGCCGGTGGCGATGATCAGGGCGTCGCAGGTGTATTCGCTGGTGTCGCCGATCAGCCGCATCGGCTTTTCGGTCAGCTTGGCGGTGTGGATGTGGTCGAAGATGATTTCGGTGTTGAAGCGTTCGGCATGGTGCAGCAGGCGCTGCATCAGTTCCGGTCCCTGCACCCCGAGCGGGTCGCCCGGCCAGTTTTCGACGTCGGTGGTGGTCATCAGCTGGCCGCCTTGCTCGACGCCGGTGATCATGACCGGCTTCAGGTTGGCGCGCGCGGCATACACTGCGGCGCTGTAGCCGGCGGGTCCGGAACCGAGAATCAAGACTTGAGCATGTTTGGGAGTAGCCATAAAATCCGTGTGAGGAGCGATGTGGGCGGAAAATGAAGCCGGCGGGCATACAGCCGGCTGCAACGTATGACAGTTAAATGCGGCCATTCGGCGCAATTTCAAACACATCCCGATTTATGCGGTGGGAAGCGCCGAAACTGGTTAAGATTATAGACGACCTGCCGCGCCGGCATGGACCGCCGGCCCGCTGCGGCAACGGCCCATGAGACGGCCCGACCCCGATTTTCCATGTGGCGCCCGATTGCGCCGCCCGGCTCTCCCGGCCGGCCTGAAACCCGCAGCACCCGTCCCGACTTATGACTAAAACAACCCAAGCCTATACCCGCAACACTTCCGCGCCGCGCGCGCAGCCGCTGCCGAGCCGGCTGGCGCAGCTGCTGTACGAGGCGCGCTGGCTGGTGCTGGCGGTGGTGACTCTGTACCTGCTGCTGATCCTGCTCAGCTATTCCAAGGCCGATCCCGGCTGGTCGCACGCCAACGCGGTGCCGCGCCTGGGCAACTGGGGCGGCCGTGTCGGCGCCTGGCTGGCCGATTTGCTGCTGTTCATTTTCGGTTTTTCCGCCTGGTGGTGGTGCGTGCTGCTCGGCCGTTCGGTGTGGAGCGGCTACCGCCGGCTGTCGCAGAAGTTTCTGCTGCAAAAGGAAGAGGCGCCGGAAGCGCCGCACCGGCAGGAAGGGCTGATCCGCGCCATCGGCTTCATCCTGCTGATGGCGGGCAGCCTCGGCCTGGAGTACACGCGGCTGTACACGCTGAAGGCGCAGCTGCCGCGCGCGCCGGGCGGCGTGCTGGGCGAGCTGATCGGCGGCGCGATGCAGACCGCGATGGGATTCACCGGCTCGACGCTATTCCTGCTGTTGCTGTTCGGCCTCGGCTTCAGCCTGTTTTTCCATGTGTCGTGGCTGGCGGTGGCCGAACGCATCGGCGGCGCGCTGGAAAACGGCGTGCTGTGGGTGCGCAACCTGTACGATGCGCGCGAAGACCGCCGCGCCGGCGTGGTGGCGGCGGTCAAGCGCAAGGACGTGGTGGTGCAGGAGCGCGCCAAGACCGTCGAGGCGGCGCCGATCCGCATCGAGCCGCAGGTGGTGGCGGTGCCGAAATCCGAACGCGTGGAAAAGGAAAAGCAGGCGACGCTGTTCCATGACCTGCGCGATACCGATCTGCCGCCGCTGTCGCTGCTGGACGAGGCGCCGCCGGCGCAGCAGACCGTCACGGTCGAGACGCTGGAATTCACCAGCCGCCTGATCGAGAAGAAGCTCTCCGATTTCGGCGTCGAAGCCAAGGTGGTCGCGGCCTATCCCGGCCCGGTGATCACGCGCTACGAGATCGAGCCGGCCACCGGCGTCAAGGGCAGCCAGATCGTCAATCTGGCGCGCGACCTGGCGCGCTCGCTGTCGCTGACCTCGATCCGCGTGGTGGAGACGATTCCGGGCAAGAACTACATGGGCCTGGAGCTGCCGAATCCGAAGCGGCAGATCGTGCGCCTGACCGAGATCCTCGGCTCCAAGGTCTACAACGACAGCCATTCCAGCCTGACGGTGGCGCTCGGCAAGGACATCGCCGGCCACCCGGTGGTGGCCGACCTGGCCAAGATGCCGCACTTGCTGGTGGCCGGCACCACCGGCTCCGGCAAGTCGGTCGGCATCAACGCCACGATCCTGTCGCTGCTGTACAAGTCCGACCCCAACAGCGTGCGTCTGATCCTGATCGATCCGAAGATGCTGGAGCTGTCGATCTACGAAGGCATTCCGCACCTGCTGGCGCCGGTGGTGACCGACATGCGCCAGGCCGGCCATGCGCTGAACTGGGCGGTGGGCGAGATGGAACGGCGCTACAAGCTGATGTCCAAGCTCGGCGTGCGCAACCTGGCCGGCTACAACCAGAAGATCGCCGAAGCCGAGAAGAAGGAAGAGAAGATCCCGAATCCGTTCAGCCTGACGCCGGACGCGCCGGAGCCGCTGGAAAAACTGCCGACCATCGTCATCATCATCGACGAGCTGGCCGACCTGATGATGGTGGTCGGCAAGAAGGTCGAGGAACTGATCGCCCGCATCGCGCAAAAGGCGCGCGCCGCCGGCATCCACCTGATCCTGGCCACGCAGCGGCCCTCGGTGGATGTGATCACCGGCCTGATCAAGGCCAACATCCCGACCCGCATCGCGTTCCAGGTCAGCAGCAAGATCGACTCGCGCACGATTCTCGATCAGATGGGCGCCGAAGCATTGCTCGGCATGGGCGACATGCTGTACATGCCGCCCGGCACCGGCTTGCCGGTGCGCGTGCACGGCGCCTTCGTCTCCGACGATGAAGTGCATCGCGTGGTCGATCACCTGAAGGAGCAGGGCGAGCCGAATTACATCGAGGGCATCCTCGAAGGCGGCGTACTGGAAGACGGCGCGCGAAGGCGGCGCCGGCGCCGGCGAGGGCGGCGGCGAGGCCGATGCGCTGTACGACCAGGCGGTCGCGGTGGTGCTGAAGAACCGGCGCGCCTCGATCTCGCTGGTGCAGCGCCATTTACGCATCGGTTACAACCGCGCCGCGCGCCTGCTGGAACAAATGGAGCAAAGCGGACTCGTATCCACCATGCAATCCAACGGCAACCGCGAGATTCTGGTGCCGGCCGGCAATTCCACCGAATAGAAGAATGTGAAGAAGGAAGAATTTTGAGCCAGACGCAAACCATCCAGCCGTTGCACGGCGCTGAGCGAAAACAGGACAATAACGGCTATTTTTTTGCGGTGCCGGCAACGAAAAATGACTCTGACCCCATTTTTCGCGGACTAACCACGAGGTTCGTGCTCAAAGCGGCTGCACTACTAATCGCGCTCACCCCCGCCTTCGTCCACGCCAGCGCGCTCGACCAGTTCAAATCCTTCGTCGCCGGCACCAAGTCGGCCAAGGGCGACTTCACCCAGCGTCTGGTCAAGACCGACGGCGCCGGCAAGGACGCCAGGGTTTCCACGCCGTCGACCGGTACCTTCATCTTCGCCCGGCCCGGCAAGTTCATCTGGCTCTACCAGAAGCCTTACGAGCAGCTGCTGCAGGCCGACGGCGACAAGCTCTACATCTACGACAAGGACTTGAACCAGGTCACGATCCGCAAGCTGGGCGACGCGCTCGGCTCGTCGCCGGCGGCGATCCTGTTCGGCAGCAATGACCTGGAACAGAACTTCACGCTGAAGGAGGCCGGCAGCAAGGATGGCCTGGAATGGCTGGAAGCGACGCCGAAAGCCAAGGACACCACCTTCGACCGTATCGGCATCGGCTTGAAGGACGGCGTGCCGCAGGCGATGGAGCTGCGCGATTCGTTCGGCCAGGTCTCGCTGCTGACGTTTTCCAAGTTCGAAAAGAATCCGCAATTGCCGGCCCAGCAGTTCAAGTTCGTGGTGCCGAAGGGCGCCGACGTCTTCAACAACTAGCGCTCACTGCATCGATATCCCTGTCGCCCCGCGTAGAGTGGGGCAGGGATTTCAGGCAGCCTGCTGCCTGCCTGCGAAACGGTTTGCGCTGGCAAGCGCAAACGCGCCCTGCGAGGGGCCCAGTGTCGTTAACCTGATGCCGAACCGCATTCGCTACCACGCCAGCAGATTGCCCCCGTGGCTGCCAGCCACCGCGCCGGCAACGGTGATCAGGCTGATCAGCAGGAGAAAGACATGCATGCGCTGGATGGACAGCATCAGCCCGCGCGGATCGTGCTGCGCGATCCGGCGAAACAGCCGATGCAGCACCAGCGGCTCCAGCACGAACAGCATCAGTGTGAAGATCAGCCAGACCGCCACCATCGCATGTAGCCACCACTGGCCGGGCTGGGCAAAGCGACTCCAGCCATTGCTCAGGTACAGCATGTAAAAACCGGACAGCCCGGTCACCAGCGTGGTGCCACGCGCCCACCAGGCGAAGCGACCCTCGGCCTGTTCGAACAGCTGGTGCTGGTCCGGCTGCCTGCGTACCGCCGGTAGCAACACCAGCGTGACGAAGCCGACGCCGCCAATCCAGATCACCACGCCAAGTACGTGTAGTACACGGCTCCATAGCCAGGCATCCATGTGATTCCCTTTCAAGCTCGTGTGGCGGCTTCCAATTTCATATACTCCCTAAGGTGATACCTTATTCCGGTCGTATAAATTACAAAATAACAACATACTCCCATTTTTTAATCCGCCGTCTACTGGCACGCTGACGCAGCACGCTACGCCAGCCGCAACCATCCTAGCCGCGCGGCCGTCACGGTGAAATGCGAATTGTCATGCTGGCCGAGCGCCGGATGAAAAAAGAAGAACTCAAGAGGGAAGGGCTTGAGCCTTTCCTCAACCCTGCGCATGGAGGTAATGACCCAGCACAATCTGCTCAGATCATGCTGCTCAAGCAAATGCTCCAGTTGGGATTTTCATGCACAGCGCCTTGCCAGCCTCATGCAGTACTTCATGTCACACGACTGAGTTCCACATAACTGTCCGGCCCGTAGTGCAAGGTGTTGCGTGAAAAATAGGGCGGCACCTGCATGTCGAATTGCGCGTGACCATGACTGACATCGCTGCGCAACAGATCGGTGCGGCTCCCCACGTCGAAGCGCAGGCGCTCGCCCGCTTTCAGTAGTACTGGCTTCGGCGTCAGGCTGAAGCGCAGAATCACCGATTCGCCCGGAACCAGCGGTTGCGGCACGTCGATATCGATGGCGATCTCAATCGCAGTGCTGCGCTCGACGTCGATCTTGCGGCAGGCTGGCCGTATCGTTCCCAGTCGACAGCAGGTGAAAGACGCCGGTCTTGTCGATACGGCCCAGGCGCGCCACCACGTGCGAATCGATCTCGTTACAGCTGAACCTCAGGTTCGCTATGATGGGCCCTGAAAACTCCACATCGGTGTCAATCGCGGCTTCGTAACTGAGCAGTTGATTGGCCACCTCGTCGAAGCCGGGTACGATCGTCGCGCCCTTCGGCACGGCGGCCCAACGGTTTTCGCCGGTTTCATTGGCCTCGCTGCCCAGCCGATGGGTGGTGGCATCGGCGCCGTTGGAAGCCAGATAGAAGCGCACCGGTTCGCTGCCGGGAATCGGAAAATCCGCAGCGCGGCGAAATTCGTTTGCGCCTTCCGTCCAATAGCGCACCGGCGCCTGTGCCGCATAGCCATTGGCGACGCCAAATAGGAGGTGATCGAAGAACGCCAGCGCTTCGAGCTGCCAGTGATAGGCCGGCAACTCATACTCGGCCTCGCTGATGATCAGCCACTTGCGATCCTTCGGCGTACCGGCGTTTTCAAACAGGTCGTAGCCGCCGAACTGGTGCAAATTGAAGTGGCCGGGATTTTGCGCCACCACGAACGGCACCATGATGTTGCCGAGTTCCCGCGACGGCCCGGCCGGTATGCTGTTCGACGCGCGGGTCTTACCGTCCAGTACCCAACTGGCGAACAGCTCACGCATCGGTTGGGTCGGCGTCATGGTCTTGAACCAGTCCTGGATGCGCGTCATCCGTTTCCCCACTTGGGGCCGCCACCAATGCCGCAGCGCTGAGTTCAGAACCTGGCTCGCCAGTGCCTGAACCAGCGGCGGTACGCGCAGCTTGAACTGGGCTTCGGAAAAATTGGCTCCCATCCAGAGCGTCAGGAAATCGGTCTGCGGCGCGCCGCCGAACATCGCGATTTGCCGGAAATAGTCGGTGCACATCTCAATGCTGAAAAAGCCCTTGAGCGCCGGCGGCTGCTTCGCTGCAACCTGCACCTGCGTGATGCCGTAGTAGGAAGTTCCAAACAACACGACATTGCCGTCGCACCAAGGCTGCGCCGCTGCCCATGCGATCACCTTGGCATGGTCCTCGACGTCGGTGTCGTTGAAGAACGGGATGCTTTCACCCTGCGAGCGGCCCATGCCGCGGCGCGTGACGGTCA
Source organism: uncultured beta proteobacterium (assembly GCA_963706525.1). Classification (GTDB taxonomy): domain Bacteria; phylum Pseudomonadota; class Gammaproteobacteria; order Burkholderiales; family Burkholderiaceae_D; genus DATJCV01. Next base: position 575,438 of record CAVPMM010000001.1, read on the forward strand.
TGTGCACATAGCCGCGATCGGTGAACACCGGCGCGCTGCCGATTTCATTGGTGCCGGTCGGCGCGCCGCTGGCCTGCAGCTCTTTGCTATAGGCGGAAAATAGGACGACGGCGGGATAACGCCCCGGCTGCTTTGGCGTATAAATGTCCGCGGCCAGCGACACCCCCTCAGCCACCGGGATCATCTGATCCGCATGCAGTACGCAGCCGAGCCCTTTCCTGACCGGCGGCCCCGGCGTCCATCCGGCCAATTGCACGCCGTCAAGACCGGCGCGTAGTGAAATCAGGTTGTCCCAGAACTTTGCTTTTGGAATCGTGGTGTTCATTTGTTCCTTCTGTGGCTGCTGATTGGGCACTGTAGCCGTTTTTGGTTATCAGTCAGAGCGAGTTCGGTATGGAACGATTTGTGCCGAGGTCAACACTATATGTGGCCTTTGGTCAACCTGTCGGCTTGAACGCGCGTTCGGTAAGCATATCGAGTGTGCGGGGTAAATCATCTCCGCTTGCGCAGAAAGACGTGGGTTGCGTGCTCGCCGGCGACGTAATCCGCGCATTCATAGCCCAGGGCCTGCATATCGATACCGCCCCATAGATGTTCGCCGGAGCCAAGCAAGACCGGCCTGATGGCCAGATGCAGCCCGTCAATCAGACCAGCACACAAATACTGGCGGATGGTGGCTATGCCTCCTCCAAGGCGGACATCGCGGCCATTCGCCGCGGCGGTGGCCCGCTTCAGGGCGGCATGAATGCCCTCCGTGACAAAGTGGAACTCGGTGCCCCCAACCATTCTGAGCGGAGGTCGCAGGTGATGCGTCAGCACGAAAACCGGCGTGCGATACGGTGGCTCCTCGCCCCACCAGCCTTTCCAGCTGTCGTCCGGCCAGGGGCCGCGGACCGGGCCAAACTTGCTGCATCCAAGAATCCAGGCGCCAATTCCAGTAAAACCTTGCTCTGCAATGCAGTTATCGACCCTGGTCTTGCCATCCTCATCGCCGCGCATCTGGCGCCATAAGCGCGTGTGAAAGAACCACTCTATCAACTCAGGCCCCTCACACCCAGTGGATTTTGAAGATTCAGTTCGGCCCGGCACCGTAACCATCGATTGAAATCGCAAAGCTGTGGACTCGGAGTTTTGACAGGGCATGCCTCGAGAACGGGTGAGTAAACCTATTCCGTTTCGGTTCGTCTGACGTTAGACATACGCAGCGGTCGGAGGCGGGCAGCGCTTGCCAGAAGACCTTCGTCCGATGGAAGGCTAACGGAGACGCCGATGAAACAGTGGCCCGTCATTCCCGCGCAAGCGGGAATCCATGTGAATCAACACCTTAAATGGCTCCCCGCTTGCGCGAAAACGACGCATTTTGACTTAATGAGTGTTTTCTTAAGCACCTGATACCAGCGCGCCTGACTCATGTGCCTGCGTGGTGTGCTCCAGCGATGACGAACGGCAGCACCAGCTCAGGGATGAGATAGCCAAGCCAGACCGCTGTTGGCTTTGGCAAACCCACTTTGCTGATGGACACCAGCCTTCCCACACCGGCAAGGAATACCCCGAGCGCAAGCAGATAGACCAGCGTTCCTTGCTGGCGGATGGTGATCGCCGCCCAGAGGCTGATGATGCCAGTGGAAAAGTACACGCCGGCCATGAATCGATGAACATTGTCCAGCCGTGGCTCGGTGTCCGGCTGGCCGAGGAACATCTGCAGTGCTCCACCGAAGATCGCGATGGCTGCGACAAGGAACAGGCAAGTCCGAACGACAATCTGGCTTGCAAGGAGGGCGGTTTCCGCTGTCATTCTTAATGCTCCAGTTGGCGGCCTAATGCCTGGGTTAAACGGCGCGCGGTACGCGGGTCCACCTGGACCAGTAGTCAGGCATCGGTCCCCGCATACCGGATGAAGCGCTCGCGCCGCTGCGCTAGCGCAAACGATGGCTCGACGTAAGACAGCGCTGGTATACCCACGCAACCGATACTCCGAATAAACGAAAAACCCCCTTTTTGCAAGGTACTTCGGAACCGATGCATCAACGGCTTCTATGGCAACTATAGTCTTTGAGTCTGTGTAGCAAGGCTTCTTGGAGTAAATGCTTTGCTCGGGGTCAAACTGATGGACGCACCGAGTCACTTCCATGAGATTCAACGCGGCCTAAGGTTTGACATGAGCGCCGGCTGCAAGCTGGTACAGCCTACCGGAAGCCGTCCGCCTGATGGAAGAGGCTACTGCCCAAGCGGAGACTTCATTGGTGCGCTTCACGCCAGACCATGACCGCAAGCCCTGCCGCCACTACAAACGCGACCGCGCTTGCCCACAACGGAATACCCACGCCGTTCACGACAACCGGCCAGCCCAGGACGACGCGTAGCAACTGCATGAGGGCAACCAGCGCGAATATGGCAACGGCAATGGTGCTGAATGGTTTCATGTTCGCCTCCTGCATGAAAACGTGGCCTGTCCCCTATTATTCGTAGAGTTTCGTGCGGCGTGGCGACCAGTGAGTGGATTAGAGACGCTATTTCACCGGGCTGTGTCCGCTTTGGCGTTGCCGCTTTCGAGTTGCCATCACATCGACAGATCGCAGATCAGCTCGCTACCCGAGCCGTTCTGCGTGGCTTGCAGCTCCGGCGTGAGCTCGCCCCAGCCACGATCCTGCGATACCAGCTCGACTCCGGCGCGGGCCAGCCTTGTTTTCACTTCGCCCAAGGGCAGCGCGAATGTGATTGCCACCCCGGCGACACCGGAGCCGGTGCCGCGATACGGGGCCAGCTGCGAGACCGGGATGCCATAGAGCATGGCGCCTGCAATCGGAATCGTGAGGGTGTAATACTCCCCCTGCCGGTGCAGGCTGGCCTTGCCGAAAAAAGGGCTCAGGCGCCGGCCACCCATTGGGCGTGCCAGCTTCGGGCCGGCTTCGCTCTCGTCCACGTAAGCCATGATGATCCGGTCGTTGGCCCGCTGGTCGTAGCCGCAGCCCTTGGCCATGCCGCCATAGACCGCGTCCAGGTCCAGGGCAGCGACGGGCGCCGCCAGCGGGAACAGCAGCGCTGCCAGGCTCCAGCCGCCGGGCCGCCGCGGCAAGGGCGCCGCGGCGGAGATGACATGCCTCGATCTCGAGTCACTTTTCATGCAAGCCTCCCATGCGTCGTGGCGCCCGGAATCGCGGGACGCCGCAGGCGAGCGCGGATGGAAATTTCAGGCGGCAGCCGGCGCCGGATGCAGGTGGACCGCCAACCAGAGCGCGCCGTTCGAGGTGCCCTCCACCCGATGCGGAACCCCCGCCGGGATGAACAGGTAGTCTCCGGCTGTCAATGCAAGTGCTTCTCCCGCCAGACACAGCACCGCCGTGCCGTGAACGAGAACAACCCATTCATCCTGCGTTTGTACGTACTCGACCGGCTCGGTTTCGGCCGAACTGACGATCCGCTCGACCACCAGGTTTTTGTGGGTCAGCAGCGTGTCGAATTTCTCACCCTGGACGGGCGGTTCGGCGTTGAGGAACAGGTTTCCGGTGTGCATGGATTTCTCTTTGGCTTAACCGAAGTTCGATAGGGACGGCATGAAGCTACACCATTAGCACTTGAGTTCGCGGTACGTGAGCCGCAAATCGTGGAGCCGTTTTTGGACTTCCTCACGTTCGGACCGGTGCGTTCGCATTTCCTGCGCTTCGCTTCCGGCGATGCCTTGGTCCAGTTTGCGGCACTGCGCCTGGACGTCGTCCCCCAATTTTGCCCGCCGATGTCGTTTCGCCCGCTGTTCAGTGGTTTCGTTCAGCAATGGGCGCCAAATTTCGGCCAACATTTCGTTCGTACGCTCATTTCTCACATCCTTACCGGTCCGTTCTGCACCGGAAATTTTGTTCACCCCTCTGGTCGGTTCGACGTCGATGCGTTGGGCTCCCAGGCAGGACGCGTCGGAATAGATGACCTTGCCTTCCTGCTCGCACTTGAAAATAGTGCGCGATGGGGCTGGCAAGGTCTGCGCGAGAGTCGGAGCGGCAATCAATGCCGCCATGAGTGCAGTGGAGCCGAATGGCGAGGTTCGCATGGAAGGTTTGTTATGCGGACTGGTGTTGGCCTAGCGAGCAATGTCCTATGCAGGAATCAATTGGGACAATCCACGCATTCATACATGGAGTAATGGGCTGCTGATTCGTGGATATCCTTGCCGCAGACGCGACAATCATGCGCAATTGAACCTCCTTGGGGAGAAGTTGTGATGCCCGACGTGGAGTCAGAGCGCCTGTGCGGCTTTTCGCGCAGGTCGCCTCGAACGCAGGGTCAGGTTTCATAGGTGAGTTCTTTTCTTACTTGGTGGCGCCGTCGTGCTCGATTTTGCGAAGCACAACATGAATGGTGGCAAGGTAGAAATAGAACATCCAGCTCAACCAGAGTGCAGCATCGTAGGTGGTTTTCTGCTTGTCATTGTGATGCCGTACGCCGAAGTTATTTGCAATATTGAACAAGTCGCTGTCATCGGCGGAGGTGAGCAACGCCTTTACCTTAGGGCGAAGGTATTCAAGAACATCTGCCAAGTCTCGAACCGCTTGGCGCCGGTCGTCGAGCGTCGAGCCATGCCTACGGTAACGAAGGATGGCCGCGTTGACCCGGCTTACGACGTTCATATCTTTCGATGGTACGTCTGCTTCGAAGATGGCCTCAAAACCAGCTTCCGGTTTCGATAGAATTTCGCCATTTGGAGAGAGCTCGAAGGGATTCACATACCGCGTAAGGACAATATTGATCTTTGCTCTGAACTCGACCCGGCCTTCGGCTTGGTTGAAGGTTTCCCAATGCATTCCGCAGTTATTCCAATTATGAAATGTCCCGTCGATTGGTTTGGAAACGTGTTGGTAAAGAAACTCCAGAACATCAAAGAAGTCGTCCTCGGAGTAGCGCCAAGCCATCGTATCTATTGGCCAAAGATCTTTCTTCCTGATGGTAAGTAGCATCTCCAGTTCAACATCACGGACGCGCCCGTCAATGTGGTTAGCATCAACACACCAAAATCCGAACGCCTCGTGGAAGTAACCGGCTTCCTCGAGTTGGGCAAACACGCGAAGAAAGAGATCGATCGTGTCCTTGAGCGGAAGCCCATTGAGGTTGGGATTGATCCCCGTGCGTTGAGAGTAGTACGTATGGGCCATATGCAATGAAACCTAACGTCCAGTACGCCCCCGCACAGATGCATATTTTTTGGGATGGGGCATAACATATAAAAATGCAACAATCATTTCTGAAATGACACATTTGTCTGAGTCTGCGAAGCCTCCCAACCACTGCATCAATTGCGAAATCAACCCCAGCTTCACCACTATAGTATCAGGACGGAAACACAACATATCCATTGGACAAGACGTTTCGTGTTGTCTTATGGTGCCTCATCCGCATGGTATGAGTGCTGCCAAGGTGTGGCGTTTCTCACGCATTTCGCGGTGGAAGGGCGGTAGCTATTGCTACGCAAAACCAAGACCTTGTTCATTTGCTCTTTTTGTAGCGCGAGATACCGTGGGTGCAGGACGTCGTGGACGTCAAACGCCTGGCCTGGATGTTCGGATACGCGGACGTAGCGACCCACCATGATTTACACTCACGGCATTGAACAAGCGCGGGCCCGGTACGCCGAGCCCGCTGGATGATTGGTAACCGTGAAACCTCTGCATCTCCGGCCCGCTGAATGACTGCGTGAAACCTCTTCATATCCCCCTCGCCGAAAGCCTGCGCCCGCGCACCCTGGACGACGTGATCGGCCAGCAACACGTCCTCGGGCGAAGGCAAGCCGCTGCGCATGGCGTTCGAATCCGGGCGGCCGCACAGCTGCATCCTGTGGGGGCCGCCGGGCGTCGGCAAGACCACCATTGCGCGTCTGATGGCGCAGGCCTTCGATGCTCAGTTCATCCCGATCAGCGCCGTGCTGGGCGGGGTCAAGGACATTCGCGACGCGGTGGAAAAGGCCGAACTGGCGCGCACCGGCTTGCACCCGCAATCGACCATCGTGTTCGTCGACGAGGTGCACCGCTTCAACAAGAGCCAGCAGGACGCCTTCCTGCCGCACGTTGAAAGCGGTCTGTTCACCTTCATCGGCGCCACCACTGAAAATCCGTCGTTCGAGGTGAACGGCGCGTTGCTGTCGCGCGCCGCCGTGTACGTGCTGAAATCGCTGACCGATGAGGATCTGGCGCTCCTGGTCGAGCGCGCCTGCCGCAGCGAACTTGATGGCCTGGCCTTCACCGACGAGGCGAAGGCGACCCTGGTCGCCAGCGCCGACGGCGACGCCCGCAAGCTGCTCAACAACCTGGAGATCGTGGCGCGTGCCGCTGCCGCGAAAAAACAGGAGACGGTTGACGCCGCGCTGCTGGCGCAATCGCTCGGCGACACTTTGCGCCGCTTCGACAAGGGCGGCGACGCGTTCTACGACCAGATCTCGGCGCTGCACAAGTCGGTGCGCGGCTCGCAATCCCGGACGCGGCGCTGTACTGGCTGGTGCGCATGCTCGACGGCGGCGCCGATGCGCGTTATCTGGCGCGCCGCATCGTACGCATGGCCTGGGAAGACATCGGCCTGGCCGACCCGCGCGCGATGCAGATGGCCAACGACGCCGCCGCCACCTACGAGCGGCTCGGCAGCCCGGAAGGCGAGCTGGCGCTGGCGCAGGCGGTCATCTATCTGGCGGTGGCGGCCAAGAGCAACGCCGGCTATAACGCCTACAACGCGGCGCGCGCCTTCGTCGCCAAGGACAAGTCGCGCCCGGTGCCCGAACACTTGCGCAATGCGCCGACCAAGCTGATGAAGGAACTCGGCTACGGCAAGCTGTATCGCTACGCGCACGACGAGCCGAACGCCTACGCCGCCGGCGAGACCTATCTGCCGGACGGGATGGCCGAGCCGCACTGGTATGTGCCGACGCCGCGCGGGCTGGAGCAGAAGATCGCGGAAAAGCTGGCCTATCTGCGGTCGCTCGACCGGCAGGCAAAAAAGGACGGGGAGTAGGGATGCGGTGGAGGCGCCGCCGCGCGCCTCAGTGCGAAACCGATTTGGAAAACAGGTTCAGCACCACCACGCCGGCAATGATCAATCCAATGCCGATCAGGGCCGGCAAGTCCATAGCCTGTCCGAGAAACAGCCAAGCAATCAGCGCGATCAGCGTGACGCCGACGCCCGACCAGATCGCATAGGCCACGCCGACCGGGATCGTGCGGAAGGTCAGTGATAGGAAGTAGAACGAAATCGCATAGCCGGCAATCACTAGCACCGATGGCCAGAGCCGGCTGAAGCTGTCGGACGCCTTCAGCGCCGAAGTCGCGATCACTTCGCTGACGATAGCCACCGCGAGAAAAAGCCATTGCTGCATGGGGACGCTCCTGGTTGGGTCAGGCATTATCGAATGTCGGTTTCTTGCGGTCAATATTCCGCTGGTTCCCCGCTGCGGAGGACCAACGGCATTGGCGCGGCCGGCCGCCTTGATACAATGGCGCCTTCCAAATCAACGCATCGCATTTCCATGATCGACATCCAACTCCTGCGCAAAGATATCGACGGCGTCGCCGCCCGCCTGGCGACGCGCCAATTCAAACTGGACGTCGCCGCCTTCAATGCGCTGGAAGCGCAGCGCAAGCAGATCCAGACCCGCACCGAAGAATTGCAGGGGCGGCGCAACAGCCTGTCCAAACAGATCGGCATGTTGAAGGGCAAGGGCGAGGATGCCTCGGCGGTGATGGCCGAAGTGGGCGGCATCGGCGATGAGCTGAAGGCATCGGCGCAGCAGCTGGACCAGGTGCAGGCCGCGCTCAGCGATTTCATGCTGGCGCTGCCGAACCTGCCGCACGAATCGGTGCCGGTCGGCGACGATGAGACGGCGAACGTTGAAGTGCGCAAGGTCGGCACGCCGCGCAGCTTCGATTTCGAGGCCAAGGACCATGTCGATGTCGGCGCCGCGCTGGGGTTGGAATTCGACGTTGCGGCCAAGCTGACCGGTTCGCGCTTCGCCGTGATGCAGGGCGGTATCGCGCGCCTGCATCGGGCGCTGGCGCAGTTCATGCTGGATACGCACACCGGCGAGCACGGCTATACCGAGTGCTACACGCCGTATATCGTCAACGCCGATTCGCTGCGCGGCACCGGGCAGTTGCCGAAGTTCGAGGAAGACCTGTTCGCGGTGAAGAAGGGCGGCCAGGACGCCGAGGCCGGCGCCGAACATGCGGCGCTGTACCTGATCCCGACCGCCGAAGTCCCGTTGACCAATATCGTGCGCGATGAAATCGTCGCCGCCGATGCGCTGCCGATCAAGATGACGGCGCATTCGCCATGCTTCCGCTCCGAAGCGGGCAGCTACGGCCGCGATACGCGCGGCATGATCCGCCAGCACCAGTTCGACAAGGTGGAAATGGTGCAGATCGTCCATCCGGACCAATCCTACGAAGCGCTGGAGCAGATGGTCGGCCACGCCGAAGCCATCCTGAAAAAACTCGGGCTGCCCTATCGCGTGATCACGCTGTGCACCGGCGACATGGGTTTCGGCGCCGCCAAGACCTATGACCTGGAAGTCTGGCTGCCGGCGCAGAATACCTATCGCGAAATCTCGTCGGTGTCGAACTGTGAAGCGTTCCAGGCACGCCGCATGCAGGCGCGTTTCCGCAATGCACAGGGCAAGCCGGAACTGGTGCACACGCTGAATGGTTCCGGCCTCGCGGTCGGCCGCACGCTGGTGGCGCTGCTGGAAAACTACCAGCAGGCCGACGGCAGCGTCGACATTCCGGAAGTGTTGCGGCCGTATATGGCGGGGCTGACGCGGCTGGTACCGCAGGGCTGAACCGGATTTGCCTGAAGCGCGCCGCGGTTAGGCGCTGCGGCGCGACGCGGCGGTCTATGAACAGGCTGTTGCCGTGGATTTTCTTGGACTGCCTTTTTGCCTCTGCGGCCGCCGAGGCAATCTGGTGATGCGAATAGTATTGCGCTGACTCCACCCTGACCACGCCGAGCGACAGGCTGACCAGCGGGTGAAACACTTTCCTGCCTTGCCGGTCCTCGGTCACATAACCGCCGCGCTCGCGGTCTTCAATGCTGTAGAAGTCCAGGATCTGTGTGCCGAACGCATCCAGAATGGCGCGGCAGCGGACTTCCCAATCCTCGCTTTGAAACAGCACGATGAAATCGTCGCCGCCGATGTGACCGACGAAGTCCTGGTTGGGATCGCAAAATTCGCCCAGGAGCCGGCCGCTCAACTGGATCACGTCGTCGCCCTTGCGATAGCCGTAGACGTCGTTGAACGGCTTGAAGTTGTCGAGGTCGCAATAGCACGCGTAGAAGCGCACGCCATCCTGGAGCAGGCGATCGATGTGCTCGTTGATCGGCACGTTGCCGGGCAGCTGCGTCAGCGGGTTGGCGTAGCGCGCGGCGTTGATCTGCATTTGCGTGATCTCGCGCATCAGGTCGTGGCCGGTACCCATGCCCAGGTATTGCCCTTGGTCGGCGATGATGAAGCCGTTGAACAGGTGATGCGGATCGGCTTCGACGATGATGTGGGAGAGATCCTGGAGGCTGGTGTCCTTGTCCGCCACCAGCGGATTGGGGTCCATGAAGAAGGTGCACGATTTCTTTTCGTACAGCTCGCGCTGATAAGGGCGAGCCAGGCGGTCGATCATGGTGTAGCGGTTGATGATGCCGATCGGCGTGCCGTTTTCGACGACGGGAATGATCTGCAGTTTGGGATCGCCGAGGAATAATTCGTAGATGTCGCTGTTTTTCATGTCCGAGGTTGCGGTCGGCACGATGCGCAAAAGCTTCAGGGCGGTGGGCGCCTGCCGCCCGCACAAACCCTTGTTCGGCGAGCGCTGAGCGGCGTCACGGCTCAGAGTTTTGACAATTTCCGCCGACAGCGCGGTGGCCGGATTGCCGTTCGGCCGCGCGATGTGATAGCCCTGGCCGCAGTCTATGCCCAATTCCCGGATCAGCAGCAGCTCGGCCTGGGTTTCGATACCTTCGGCGATCACGACGGTGCCGGATTTTTCCGCGATCTCCTGGATCGAGCGCACGAACTGGCGCTTGACCGGGTCGTGGTTGATACCCTGGACGAAATGCATGTCGATCTTGACGTACTGCGGCCGCAGTTCGGACCATAGCCGCAGGCTGGAAAAGCCTTCGCCCAGGTCGTCGATGGCGATCTGGAAGCCCATCTCGCGGTAATGCGTGACCGCCTTGCGCAGCAGCTCGTAGTCGTAGGTCGGCTGGCTCTCGGTCAGTTCGATGATCACGCGATCCGGATGGATGCCGATATCCTGGATGTAATCCAGGGTTTCGCCATACCTGGCCTGCGGTTGCAGCAGGCATTCCGGACTGACATTCAGGAACAGCTTGCCCGGCAGATTCAGAGCGGCGAACTGCTCCAGCACGACGCGCCGGCACAGGTGCTCGACCTTGACCGTCAGGCCATTGGTGCGCGCTACCTTGAACAGGTTGAGCGGCGAGTGCAGCGGGCTGTCGGCCGGGCCGCGAATCAAGCCCTCGTAGCCGAGGATGCCGCCGTTCTGGAGATCGATGATCGGCTGGTACAGCGCATGCAACAGACGCTTTTCCACGATTTCATGCAGGCGCGGCAGCAAGCTTTCTCCTGTCGGTGGCGACGCCGAATGGTAGGACAGCGTCACGGGCGAATGGCCGCTATCCGCTGCGGCGGCCGGCGGCGGTGTTTCGCGGATGGCTTTAACGAATGGCAGTGAGGCGAGGACGGCTCCCTCGTCCAGGTGGGAGCGGGTTTCCATGAATGCGATCCCGGGTGCGACTTTCATTGCTTTATCCAGATTCCGCCGGCTTGAGCGGACCATTGTAAAAATTACATGAAGCAATATTAGGCATGCTTTATGACAGGAGCATGAACGGTATCGGCATGGGGAATGGGGATGAGCGGTCCAGGCGCTCGAAAATTTTTGGAATTTTGAGTGGTTCTGATATAATCTTTTGCTTTGCTGCATCCCGCGCGGCAAAACGACCGAATCAGGAGAGGTGGCAGAGTGGTCGAATGTACCTGACTCGAAATCAGGCGTACGTGTGAGCGTACCGTGGGTTCGAATCCCACCCTCTCCGCCAATAAAAGAAATAAGTCAGCAGTAACCTAAAGCCTCCTTGCCGGAGGCTTTATTTTTTCCGGGACGGAGGACGGACTTCATCGATTAAAGCCGGCAAGCTCGCGAGCATTGATGGGCGAGTCGGACATGGCCCGGTGCCGGTCGAGTCGCGCACCGACGGAGTCAGGCGGACGCCTCGTCCTGCTGATCGATCATCCAGGTCTTCAATCCATTGACCCACGATTTTGCCGGTAGGCTCGTCGTGCGGCGAATCGCCGCGGCGCGCTGGTGGAGGACGCTGAATTCGATTTCGGGCGCGCGCTTGAAGCCGATGACGACCACGTTCGCATCGTGCACTTCGGGCAGCCAGGCGACGGCATCGAATACCGCTTCCATCGCCTGCAGGTTCTTGCCGTAGTTCAGGAAATCGCCGAACAGGTTCACGGTGATCATGCCGTCCGCCGTCAGGCAGTCGGCGCAGGCCTGGTAGAACTCCGTCGAATCCAGCACCGGCCCGCGGGCGGCGGCATCGTACAGGTCGATCTGCAGGACGTCCGCAGTGCCATGATTGGCGGGATCCATGACGAATTCCAGCGCATCCATTTGCAACACCTGGAGCCGGGCGTCGTCCGGCGGCAGGCGGAACGTCGAGCGGCAGATCGCGATGACGGCGGGATTGAGTTCGATGGCCGTGATCCGCGCGGCGGGAAACTGACGGTAGCAGAACTTGGTCAATGCCGCGGCGCCCAATCCGAGCTGGACGATGTGCCGCGGTTGCTGGTTGAACAGCATCCACATCATCATCTGCTGCACGTACTCGATCTCGATCGCATCGGGTTTGCGCAGGCGCATCGCGCCCTGGATCCATTCGGTGCCGAGATGCAGATAGAGCACGCCCTCGTGCTCGGAGACCGTGACCGCCGGGCCGGCCGGCGGCGCAGGCGCGCAGACGGCGCCCGGCTTGACGTCCAGCAAGTGGGCGGCATGGGTTGGCATGCGGCCGTCGCCTCCGGAACATGTCTCCGGCGTGCCGTCCCTAGTCAATGGCCCGGGCGTGGTGTCGGCCACCGGCTCAGGCGTTGGCTTGGCGGAAATCCTTCAGGCGGTCGGAGCGTGAAGGATGGCGCAGCTTGCGCAGCGCCTTGGCTTCGATCTGGCGCACCCGTTCGCGTGTCACATCGAACTGGTTGCCGATTTCTTCCAGGGTCTGTTCGCTCGCCATGTCCATGCCGAAGCGCATGCGGATGATTTTCGCTTCGCGCGGTGTCAGCGACTCCAGCAGTTCCTTGATCACGCCGTTCATCGCCGATTGCATCGCGGCGTCGTCCGGACTGATCGCGTCGCTGTCCTGGATCAGGTCGCCCAGCGACATGTCGCCGTCCTCGCCGACCGGCGCTTCCATCGAAATCGGTTCCTTGGCGACCTTCATGATGGCCTTGACCTTGTGTTCCGGCATTTCCATCCTGGCCATCAGCGTCGCGATATCGGGGTCGGCCCCGGTTTGCTGCAGGATTTCGCGCGATATGCGGTTCAGCTTGTTGATCGATTCGATCATGTGCACCGGCACGCGGATGGTGCGGCCGAGGTCGGCCACCGCGCGCGTGATCGCCTGCCGGATCCACCAGGTGGCATAGGTCGAGAATTTGAAGCCGCGGCGATACTCGAACTTGTCGACCGCTTTCATCAGGCCGATATTGCCTTCCTGGATCAGGTCGAGAAACTGCAGGCCGCGGTTGACGTATTTCTTGGCGATCGAGATCACCAGGCGCAGGTTGGCCTTGGTCATGTCGTGCTTGGCGCGGCGCGCTTCTTTCTCGCCGGCGACCATCTGGCGATTGATGGCGCGCAGATCCGGCAACGACAGCGCCAGCTGCGCCTGCAAATCGATCAGGCGGCCCTGCGCTTCCTTGATGGCCGGCGCGTGGCGCTGCAGGGCGGCGCTGTCGCCGCTCTTGCGGGCGATTTCGCCATCCACCCACGCCAGATCGGTCTCCTTGCCGGGGAAGCTCTGGATGAAGCGCTCGCGCGGCATGCGGCACTGGTTCACCGCGATATCCAGTATCTTGCGTTCGATGGCGCGCACCGTTTCGATTTGCGCGCGCACGTTGTCGCACAGCGCCTCGATGGCCTTGGAGGTGAAGCGGATGGTCATCAACTCTTCCACGATCGTCTGCTGCGCTTCCATGTAGCGCTCCGATTGGTAGCCATGGGCTTCGTAGGCTTTGCCCATGCGATCGAAGTGCGCGGCGATGCGCGTGAATTTTTCCATGGCCAGCGACTCGACCTGCTCGGCATGCTGCCGCGAGACATCGGCGGCTATCGCGGCGGCGCTTTCCTCGTCCTCTTCGATATGCTCCTCGTCGAAGGACTCGTCGTCGTCGCTCTCGGCCGCAACCGCCTGGCCGGCGGGCTCGGCGGCAGACGCGGCGTCGGGTTCCGGCAGGTCGTACAGGCCATCCACCAGATCGCCGATTTTCATTTCGCCGGCGCTGATCTTTTTGGCGGCGGCGATGATTTCGGCAATGGTGGCCGGGTAGGCGCAAATCGCCCGCATCATTTCTTTTTGCCCCGCTTCGATGCGCTTGGCGATTTCGATTTCGCCTTCGCGCGTCAGCAGCGGCGAGGCGCCCATTTCCCGCATATAGAGACGTACCGGATCGGTGGAACGGCCGAAGTCGGAGGAAGTCGTGGCCAGCACGGCTTCGGCGGCGGCCTCCACCACGTCGTCCGAAGCGTTATGCACGGTATGGCTCTCGGCGCTATCGGACAACAGCGCGTCGATGTCGGGCGCGCGCTCGTAGATGGCGATGCCGATCTCGTTCAAGGCCGCCGTCAGGCGTTCCAGGTCGTCCGGCCCGGTGGAATTTTCGGACAGGTGGTCGCTGATTTCCGCATGCGTCAAGAAACCGCGGTCGCGGGCGGCCTGCATCAGTTGCGCAATTTGCTGGCGGCGCTCTTCCTGCCACGCTTCATCCGACGAGCCTGCCGAAGCGGCATTGTTGCGCCGGTTCTTTATCGCTTTCAGTTCGGCGCGTTCGATGGCGTTCAGGACCGAGATTTCCTCATCCTCGGGCTGAAACTCGCTGGGCCTGCGTCCGCGGCGGCCCGGCACCTTGGTGCCCGGCATCGCGTATCCTGAGGTATCGATTGCGGCGAGCAATGCGGCGTCCGTGATTCTCGTCACCTCAGGCATGCCCCTGGCGGTGGTCGCTTGCAAATCGGCATTGCTTTCCGTTGAACGGCGACTGGTTTGTGGTTTCGCATTGGACATGGGCGGCTCTTTCTGGATCGAGAATGAAGAATTCGTGACAGCGGCGATACGTCTCTCCATGGGCGCTGTAGTCCCATGGATTTTTGCCGAGCGGCAACTTTCAGGACGCATGATGGTCCAGCCCTTGGACGGCGCGACAAGTATTCAGGAGATTCGTCGCGCAGCCGCGTCCGTAAGGAAGCCGCCTTATGGCGCTTGGTGAGAGGTGGATCAGCTGATCGGACAACGTTTGATTATAGCATTGCAGCGCAACAAAAGCCAGAGCTATTGGCCTTTGTCAAGGGGCTAAGTGCTTAATTCCATGCAGAAAATCTGACATCCGCCCCTTTTCCGGCAAATGCGCGGACGGATTCGGACAAAGCGCCACGCGGCCCGACCGTGAGCATGGGGCAACGCCCGTAATTTAGTTGGCGCGATATGGGATACTGGCAGCCTTGTATTTTGTGCCACTCCGTCCATGCCCGATTTCTGGAACCATTGCGGCTTTCATCTTGCCCGGCGCGATGCCGACGGCCGGCTGGGCGTGAGCGACGAGCTGCTGCGCGCGTGGTGGCGGCGCCCGGAAGTGATGCCGCTGCCGGAATCGTGCGCTGCGGAACGCCTGCTGCATGCGGCATTGCTCGATGCGCCGCGGCGGCCGGTGTCCAGCGCCGAGCTGGCCGCCATGGCGGATGCGGACACCCGGGAAAACTACGCGCTGCTGCTGGCCTGGCGCGACCGCCTGCTGGCGGCGCCGACGCTGGAAACGGCCTATCTTGATCTATTCCGTGGCGGCGACGTGAGCGTGCCGCCGCTTTTCATCGACCAGCTGGCGCAAATCATCGTGCGCAACATGCTCGACGGCACTACTGACCCGCTCGAAGCGCGTGCTGCCGAACTGTTCTTCCGGCCACAAAAAGTCGCGTTAGAAGACGGCGCGGTGCTGCTGGCCGACGCCGAAACGGTCGATCTGCACGCTTCCGGCGCCCATTACGGCGATATCGGCCGTCTTCTGGTCGAGGCCAAGGCCAAGCCGCGCCGGGTCGATCTGGACGTGCTCGACCAGGGCAACGCCGAAACATATTGGACGCGCGACGAACGGCACGACACCGTCATCGGCTTCAACCACGACGGCGCCGCGTTGGCCGCATTCTGCCGGGTGCTGGAAAAGTGGGTGCGGCACTTTTACGCGACCGAGGTAGCGGTCCGGCCCTTGCGTGAAATCACCGATCGGCGCTGGACCTGGCATATCGGCCTGGATGCCGAAGCCACCGGCATCCTGAACGACCTGTATCGGGGCAAGGCACTGGATGCGGTGCGCAACAGCCGCCTGCTGTCGCTATTCCAGCTCGATTTCATCGGCTATGCGCCGCTCCGTCCGGAGCTTGCCGGTCAACCCGTCTATCTCGGCTGCGCCATGAACGCCGATGGCATCCTGCGCATCAAGCCGCAGAACCTGCTGTGCAACCTGCCGCTCGCCTCGATTTCCTGATGCCGGCCGCAGCGCCGCCCGCTCTCCATCTGGATGCGGCAGGGCACCCATGCGCGCCGGTCAGGTCGGACGGCCGGCTTTTTCGTACTTGTTTCCCGCCGTGGCGCGAATCGGGTGGGTGTCGTAGATCAGGCTGAGATAGCTGACCCGATCGCTGTCTTCCTCGAATTCGAACAGGTCCATCACCTTGAACGTGATCAGGGTGCCGTCGGTCACGGTCCAGTCGTACTGGAAATAGGCGGTGGCGCGGTTCGAGCCGCTGGCGCTGGTGAAGATGTCGATCGGGGTGATGACGTTTTTGGCCGAGGCGCCTTTCAGGCGTTCGAAGAAGGGCGCGGCATCCATTTCTCCCAGAAATGGCGACAGTACCTTGCCGCCAGGGGCGAACAGGCCGACGATCGTCGCATAGTCGCTGTCTCCCAGCGCTTGCATGTAGGTCTGCAGTACCTTGACATGGTGCTCCATTGTTTTCCTCTCCCATCGAAATTCGCGTGCTTGTCAGCGGATCATGGCCAACGCGCGGGCCAGGTCGTCCTGCAGATCGTCGGCGTCCTCGATGCCGATGCTGAAGCGGATCATGCCGTCGGTGACGCCCTGGCGCTGGCGGATTTCCGGCGCCACGCCGCGATGGGTGGTGCTGGCGGGATGGCAGGCGAGGGAATCGGTATCGCCGATCGATACCGCCTGGGTGATCAGCTGCAAGGAATCCAGCAGCGTGCGCGCGGCCGGCAGGCCGCCGGCCATCTCGCAGGACAGGATGCCGCCGAACGCGCGCATCTGGCGCGCCGCCACCGCGTGATCGGGGTGGCCGGGCAGGCCGGGGTAATAGACGCGGCCGATCTCCGGCCGTTGTTGCAGGAATTGCGCGAGCTGCAGCGCATTGGCCGAAGATTGCTCGACGCGCAGGGCCAGGGTCTTGGCGCCGCGGATGAACAAATAGGCATCCTGCGGGCTCATGCAGGAGCCGAGCTGCTTCATGCCGACATGGCGGATCCGGTCCAGATGGCGGCGCGCGCCGCAGACGATGCCGCCGGTGGCGTCGCCGTGGCCGCCGATGTACTTGGTGGCCGAGTGCAGCGCCAGGTCGATGCCGAGCGCCAGCGGCTGCGTCAGGATCGGCGTCGCAAAGGTGTTGTCGGCCACGCTGATCAAGTCCGTTTGCGCGGGCGAAGGCCGCCACTTGCCGCAGGTCGACGATGCCGAGCGTCGGGTTCATCGGCGTTTCCACGTACACCATGCGGCTCTGTGGCGTCATCGCCGCCGCCAGGGCGTCGGCGTTCGCCACCGCCGTCGCGCGGATGCCGAAGCGCGGCAGCAGGTCGCGCAACTGCGTTTCGGTGCCGCCGTAGAGCGGCGCGACGAACAGGATTTCGTCGCCCGGATTCAGCAGCGCCAGCAGCAGCGCGCCGATGGCGCCGGTGCCGCTGGAGAAGGCGACGGCGTCCTCGGCCTGCTCCAGTGCGGCGAGCTTGCGCTCCAGCGTGGCCACGGTCGGATTGGCGATGCGGCTGTAGACGTAGCCGGGAGTTTCACCGGCGAATATCTGCGCGCCGCGATCGAACGAACCGTAGGCGAAGGTGGTGGTCTGGTAGATCGGCGCCGCCAGGCCGCCGTATTGCGGGTCGGGATGCTGGCCGGCGTGGACGGTCAGCGTGCGCAGTTTGCGGGATTCGCTCATGACGATGGCTTCTTGTTATTCGTGAGGGAGAGCCGGCGGCGCGACGGTGTCGGCCGGTTGGCCATTGTAGCGCGCAGCGGCAAGGGTGGATGCCAGCCGCGGCGGCCTGGTTCTTTTGCGTGGACGGCGTGCCCGCGTCCGACACTTGTTGTGCGATCGAATACTTGATGTGGCGGCAGGTCGTTCGACTTGATCTAAGGGGTATGTTGTAATTTCGACCTATATCTGGCCGAAATCGGCCATGCTATATGGGAGTATGTAAGTAATTCCTCGATTGACGTAGTTTGGCCGTGTCGCCTGGCATTTTCCGCGTCGCTGGGCCGATATTGGAGCGATTTAGGGGTATATGGAAAATTCATAATGAATTCGTCCGGAATGTGCCTGTGCCAACGGGAGTATCCTAGAGCGCCGTGCGCAGCGCGAACAATTCGGGAAACAGCACCACGTCCAGCATCTTCTTCAGATAGCTGACGCCGGCGGTGCCGCCGGTGCCGGTCTTGAAGCCGATGATGCGCTCGACCGTGGTGACATGGCGGAAGCGCCAGGTGCGGAAGGCGGTTTCCAGGTCGACCAGCTTTTCCGCCAGTTCGTACAGCGCCCAATGGCGTTCCGGGTCCTGGTACACCGCCAGCCACGCCGCCTGCACCGAGGCGTCGGCGGCGGTCGGCCGGCTCCAGTCCGGCGCCAGGCGCGCGGCGTCGATCGCGAATCCTTCGCGCGCCATCAGCAGGATCGCTTCGTCGTAGATCGAGGGCGTGCGCAGCGCCGCATCGAGCCGCGCATGGGTCGCCGGCGCCGCGGCATGCACGGCCAGCAGAGCGGCGTTCTTGTTGCCGAGGATGAATTCGATCTCGCGGTACTGACCCGACTGGAAGCCCGACGAAGCTGCCCAGATAGGGCCGGATCGCCGAGTATTCGGGCGGCGTCATGGTCGCCAGCACGTCCCAGGCGTGCACCAGCTGGTCCATGATGCGCGCCACCCGCGCCAGCATCTTGAACGCCGGCGGCAGGTCGCCCGCGCGCAGATTGCGGCGCACCGCATGCAGCTCATGCAGCATCAGCTTCATCCACAGTTCGCTGGTCTGGTGCTGGATGATGAACAGCATCTCGTTGTGGTTGGGCGAGCGCGGATGCTGGGCCGAGAGCAGCTGATCGAGCGCCCAGATAGTCGCCATAGCTCATCGTCTGGCTGAAATCCATCCGGGCGCCGTGCCAGTCGTCCGGGGTCTCTTGCTGTTTCGCTTCCATGATGTTTTTCCTTGGTGGCGGTCGGCCGCGCTTCAGGTCACGCTGGTGCGCGCTTCGTCGATGTCGTAGGCGCGGCGGTCGAGGATGTCGCGACAGGATCTCGACCGCGTCCCAGACGTCGACAAAGCGGGTGTAGAGCGGGGTGAAGCCGAAGCGCATGATTTCCGGCTCGCGATAGTCGCCGATCACGCCGCGCGCGATCAGCGCCTGCATCACCGCGTAGCCGTGCGGATGGGCGAAGCTGACCTGGCTGCCGCGCCGCTCGGCGCGCGCGGCGTTTCCAGGCGCAGCGGATGGGCGGCGCAGCGCGTCTCCACCAGCTCGATGAAGAGGCTCGGTCAGGGCCAGCGACTTGGCGCGCACCTGCGCCATCGTGGTGCTGCCGGAAAATATCCAGGCCGCATTCGACCAGCGCCAGCGAAACGATCGGCTGCGTGCCGCACAGCGCGCTGCCGATACCGGCGGCCGGCGCGGAACTCCGGCTGCATCGCGAACGGCGCGGCATGGCCCCACCAGCCCGACAGCGGTTGCGGAAATCGCGCTGATGGCGCTGCGCCACCCACGAAGAAGGCCGGCGCGCCGGGGCCGCCGTTCAGGTACTTGTAGGTGCAGCCCACCGCGAAATCGGCGTCGGCTTCGTTCAGGTCGACCGGCACCGCGCCGGCCGAATGCGCCAGGTCCCAGATCGCCAGCGCGCCTTGCGCATGGGTCTGCGCGGTCAGCTCGCGCATGTCGTGCAGGTAGCCGGTGCGGTAGTTGACGTGGGTGAGCATCACCACTGCGGTGCGCTCGTCGATCGCCGTCGGCCAGCTCCTGCGGCGCATCGACCAGGCGCAGGGCATAGCCGCGGTCGAGCCAGCCGCTCAGGCCCTGCGCGATATACAGGTCGGTCGGGAAGTTGGCGCGTTCGGTGACGATCACCGTGCGCGCCGGCGCGCCGGAGCGCGTGCCGGCTCCTGGATGTGCAGCGCCGCCGCCAGCGTCTTGAACAGGTTGATCGAGGTCGAATCGGTGACCACCACTTCGTCGGCGCCGGCGCCGATCAGCGGCGCCAGCAGGTTGCCCAGGCCGCGCCGGCAGCTCGAACCAGCCGGCCTTGTTCCAGCTGCGGATCAGGTCGCTGCCCCATTCCTCGGCGATCACCTGCTGCGCGCGCGCCAGCGCCGCCCTCGGGCGGGCGCCGAGCGAATTGCCGTCGAGGTAAATGACGCCTTGCGGCAAGTCGAATTCGTCGCGCAAGGGCGCCAGTGGGTCGCTGTCGGTCGAGCGCCAGGCAATCGCTGCGGGTGGTCATGTCGGGTTCCTTGATGGGAGGGTTCGCAAAATGGCGCGCACCGGACTGGCGTCCAGGCCTGTCAACTTCAGCGGCAGCGCGATCAGCTCGTAGTCGCCTTCGGCCACCGCATCGAGCACGATGCCTTCCAGGATGGCCATGCGGTGGGCGCGCACCGCGTGGTGCGCGTCCATGCGTCTTGGAATCCTGCGGGTCGAGCGAGGGCGTATCGATGCCGATCAGCAGGACGCCGTACCGCGCCAGCAAGGCGATGGACTCCGGCGCGACGCTGGCGAAAGCGGGGTCCCAGGCACTGAGCGGCGCCTGCCGATAGGTGCGCAGCAGCACGCGCGGCGGAGTGTTATCCAAGGCGCGCGCGATGTGGCGCGGTTCGATACGGGTGACGTCCAGGCAATGGATCACCCGGCACGGTCCGAGATAGGCATCCAGCGCCACTGCGTCGATCGAGGCGCCGCCGGCATCGTAGTGCGAGGGAGCGTCGCAGTGGGCGCCGGAATGGGTGGACAGTGTCACGCGGCTGACCTGCACCGGGCAATCCGGGCCCAGCTGCCAGGTGGTGTCGCTCGAAAACGGCGTGTCGCCGGGCCAGACCGGCGTTTCGGCGGAAAGCGACGGGCTGATGTCCCACAGTGTGGCGCTGATTGGCATGGGCATTCCGGGGCAAAACATGGAAATAATTTTAGGTCAAAGTGGATGAATTTATATTGCATAATGACCGCTTATATCCAGTGATGCGCAATATATTTATTTATTTTATGTCCATAGTGAGCAAATATTCGAAATGAGCATGGACGCCACCGATTTCAGGATTCTCGAACTGCTGCAGGAAAACGGCCGCATCAGCAATCTGGAACTGGCGGAGCGGGTGTTCCTGTCGCCGTCCTCCTGCCTGCGCCGGGTCAAGCAACTGGAGGAGAGCGGCGTCATCAGCCGTTACGGCGCGGTGCTGGACCCGGCGCTGCTTGGGCTGGAGGTCGATGCCTTCGTGCAGGTGACGATGCGGCGCGACGTCGAGCATTGGCACGAAAACTTTACGGCGGCGTTGCGCAGCTGGCCGGAAGTGGTGGGGAGTTATATCGTCACTGGCGAAGCGAATTATTTATTGCGGGTACGGGCACGCAACCTCAAGCACTACTCCAGTTTTGTGCTGGAAAAACTGTACAAGACGGCAGGCGTGCAGGACATCCGTTCCAACATGGTGCTGCAGGTCATCAAGGATGGCGACGCTATCAGTCCTGAACTGTTTGCCGGCCACGCGGCGGCTTGAGCGCCGGCCGCCTGCCTTCAGCTGGTACTGCGGCGATTGAGGCGCAGGTATTTCTGCAGGAATTCCATGACATTCAGGTCGGCGCCGGAGGTTGCATAGCTCCAGATGCTGTTGCTTTCCACCAGGCGCTTCAAGCGCTTGAACTTGATGTTGAGCGTGTTCAGCGGCAGCCCGCGTTGTTGATAGGCGGCAAGTTCGGAATCGATGGCCGGATCGGTCTTGAAGAACAGCCACTCTTCCATGAATTCGAACTGGAGCCGCTCCAGTTCATGGCGAATGGCTTCCGGAAGCGGGCAGCGGTTCCTGCCGCGGGTAGGGGGATAGTCGGCTATCCAGGGACCGTAGACGTCGCCATGGAGACTGCGATGCAGGATGGTGGTGTGCTTCGCATAAAAGTTTTCGGCCATGAAAAAGGCGGCCGAAAAGCGGCGGCTGGTACTAGTCCCGTACCAGCCGTAGATATTGCCTTCCGATTCCACATAAAACAGCGCAGATACCGATCCCGCGTTTTTCGGGAAAAACGAAATGTGAATTTTTGGTTGCATGGAAACCCGCCTGCATGGCGCGCATCATGCCGGGTGCACCCGCATGAATCAGCAGAAAACACCGTACGGGTGAACGCCGTGCGATCCAAACCCGCCTGGCTCGCAAAAAAGCACGGCGCCTGGTACACCATGGGCAAAATTACGTGTCGTTACCAATAGACACATCCATGGCGCACTGGTTCAGCGAATGAAGAAGCGTGGGGAAGCAGGGGAGCGGCAGTGAGGGCGAGAATGGGGCAAGGGCCTGACCGCGAAAGGAGCGGTCAGGCCAGTAGATCAGGCAGAAGCTGCCAGCGGGCTCCAGCCGGTTTCGGGGGCGGAGTCCAGCAAGCTCCGTTTTTGCTTGCGGGAAGCGCTCTGCTTGGCGCGCGAGCTCGAGGGAGGTAGCCGGCGCAGGGATTTCAAGGCTTCGGCATCGTTGATTCCGATCGAGCGCTGATCGACATTGATCAAGCCGATTTCATTGAATGCGGAGAGCGTGCGGCTCACCGTTTCCAGAGTCAGGCCCAGGTAGCTGCCGATTTCGTGGCGCGTCATGCGCAAATTGAAAAATTTGCTCGAATACCCCATGTCGGCAAAGCGTTCCGACAGGGAAATCAGGAAGCGTGCCACTCGGGCTTCGGCACTGAGCGCGCCCAGCATGCTGACCATGGCCTGTTCGCGCACCAGTTCGCGGCTCATCACGGCGTACATGGCGGGCTCAAGTTCCGCATGCATGCGGCCCAGCGCCGTCAATTTCTTGAAGGGCAGCAAAATCACGTCGCAATTGGAAAGCGCCACCGCCTCCGATGCATGATGGCGGGTATGGATGCCATCGATGCCAAGCAGGTCGCCGCGCATCGGGAAGCTGAGGACCTGTTCGTTGCCGAATTCATCGATCAGGACTGTTTTCAGGAAGCCCGAGTGAACGATGTAAAGCGTGTCGAAAGGCTGGCCAATGGTGTAGATCCGTTGACCCGTCTTGAACTGCACGTGCTGAAACAGCAGTTCTTCGTCGGCAACCGTGCAGGCCGAGGGAATCCGCAGCAGTTCGCATACTTCCTTCAAACTTGACCAGAGCCTGCCTTGTCGTTGCCACCCGGCATCCATCGGCGAGG
Organism: uncultured beta proteobacterium; assembly: GCA_963706525.1. Taxonomy (GTDB): domain Bacteria; phylum Pseudomonadota; class Gammaproteobacteria; order Burkholderiales; family Burkholderiaceae_D; genus DATJCV01. Next base: position 598,363 of record CAVPMM010000001.1, read on the forward strand.
AGTGAAGCGATACTGCGGGAGAAGAGGGTGTTTCTGTTACTGAGGTAGACATCATATTAAGCTCCTGTTTCTTGATTAGCACGATTGGCGTGATAGCCGAAATCAGTTCCCTGAATGTTTTTCTACGACCGCCTGTACGCCGGGCGTAACAAACTGCCACTGATTATTTCGAGTCGGACTCATAAATCCCGGCATTTCGATGCACGCGGGATTCGCTGGAATTGCCGTGCATTTAATACCGTGATTTAAGTTAAAATTATTGCAACGTTCTTAAGCTATAACAATAAGTCGTAACTGAATGTGGGGATGGGAAAACACCGCGGCTCTGTAGGATTCCGCCTACAAAATGTGTTCCGCCAAAAACCTCAACCCTGAAGCGGGATCAGTTTTTCAACGGGCCCAACAGATGATGGGCGACGGCGTATTGCACCAATTCCGCCAGCGACGGCACACCCATCTTGTGCAAGATGCGTGCCTTGTGAGTGCTGACCGTTTTGGCGCTCAGGTGGAGTTGGGCAGCGATGTCGGAAATCGATTTGCCGCTGACCAGCAAGGTGAACACTTCGAATTCGCGGTCGGATAATTGCTTGTGCGGAAAAACCTGCTGCGCCGGCATGGCTTCCATCGCCAGTTGCTCGGCGACTTCCTCGCTGATGTAGGGCCGCCCGGAAGCCACCTTGCGGATCGCCACCACCAACTGGGTGCCGGCGCTTTCCTTGGTCAGATAGCCGCGCGCCCCGGCGCGGATGGTGCGTACCGCATATTGCTCTTCGTCGTGCATGGTCAGGATCAGCATCGGCAGCTTGGGCGCCTCGTCCTTGATCTGGCGAATCAGGTCGACGCCGCTGCGGCCAGGCATCGACAGATCCAGCAGCAGCAGGTCGAAGCCGCCCTTGCGTACATGGGCCAACGCTTCGAAACCGTTGACGGCTTCTCCCACCACTTCGATTTCGTCGACGCCTTCCAGGATGCGCTTCAGTCCTTCGCGCATGATGGTGTGGTCGTCGGCGATCACGATGCGGATCATGGCCTCACCCCGGCCTCGGGCAGCAGCTCGATCGGAATCGAGGCATGAATTTCCACACCCGACGGCTGTACGTTCGTGATGGCAATCTTGCCGTTGAGCGAATAGATCCGCTGTTGCATCGCGATCAGCCCAAAGCAGCCGGGCTTGTTCCTGCTGTGCGCCGTCATGCCGGCGCCGTTGTCGCGCACCAGCACATGCAGGCGGTCCTCGGTGCGCCAGAGCGCGATATTGACGTGGCTGGCCCGGGCATGCCTCTCGATGTTGAGCAGCCCTTCCTGCACCACGCGGAAAATCACCGATTCGACGGGGTCGCCGATTTTTGCCGGGAACTCCCCGGCCTGCAATGAACAGCGGATTGCGGTCTTCTTCTGGAAGCGCTCGCTGGCCCATTTCAGCGCCGGCACCAGCCCGAAATCGTCCAGCAGCGGTGGGCGCAAGGCCGAAGCGATGCTCTTGGTGCGGACGATGATGCTATCGAGCACGGTCTGCATTTGCTCCACGCGCGCGTGAAAGGGCGCGCCGGCTTCGGGAAAGCTGTTTTGCAGCCAGTCGAGATCGAGTTTCAGAACGCCCAGGTTCTGCCCCAGGTCGTCGTATAGCTCGCGGGAGAAGCGTCGCCGTTCCACCTCGTGGGCTTGGTGGGTGGAGGCGTTCAGTTTGCGCAGCAGCGTCGGCGTCAGCGTCGGCGCTTGCTCGGCCTCGGCCTCCGGCTTCATCTCATGCAGTATCAGCGCCAGAAACTGTTCGCCTTCCGTGACCACGGCGGAAACCGCGGCCCGCACCGGAAATTCCTCGCCATTGGCGCGTACGCCTTGCAGTGCCAGTTTGAGCTGGGCTGCCGGCCCCGTCTTGGCGGCGAGGTGCGCATGGACTTGCGGCCAATGGTCGGTGGGCGACAGGATCGAAAACAGCACGTCCATTGGCTTGCCGATCAGGCGCTTGGCCGAATAGCCGAACATTCGCTCCGTTTCCCGATTCAGCAGCACGATCTGATGCGAGGCGTCGACCACCAGCATGCCGTCCATGGCCGAATGGAACGTCGACAGCAGCCACGCGCTGACCTTGTCGGCCGAGGCGGAAACCGCCGCTGCGGGCGAGAATGCTTCCTGGACGGAGCCTGGGTCTGGTCGATCGCTCATCGGACGCTGCTTCCTGTAAGGATCATCGTGGAGGGAAAATCAGTTTCAGAAGCTTAGCATTTTTGCATCCCGTCAAGCGGATCGGATGATCGGCAGGCCGGCCAAGCGCGGCGGGCCTCGGGCATCCAGGTGATGGAGCCGCAAAAACTCTCCTGGGAGCCGCAGTTTGCAATCAGGCAGCTGCTAGACTATAGCAATCGCGGCCGCGCTATGGCGGTACTGAAAAGCTCATCCAGGACTAGCGAAGGAAGCTCATCGACATGGAAATCCAGATCGGCGATGTCGGCCATATCATCCAGCTGGCGATTGCGCCGGTTTTCTTGTTGACGGGTGTCGGTACCAATCTGACGGTGCTCACCAATCGCCTGGCGCGTATCATCGACCGTTCGCGAACGGTCGATGAGCGGGTCCGTAACGGCAGCGAGTCCGAACAGAGCGAGGCTCGCGGCGAACTCGATATCCTGTACCGGCGCGCGCATCTGATCAGCCGGGCGATCACCTTGAGTACCAGCTGCGCATTGCTGGTTTGCCTGGTGATCGCGGCGCTGTTCGTCGGCGACTTGCTGAATCTGGGGTTGTCGCGCTTCATCGCCGGATTGTTCATCCTGGCGATGCTGGCGCTGATCGGCAGTTTCATTTATCTGCTGCGCGAAATCCTGATCGCCACCCGCAATCTGTGGCTGCACAAGCTCGTGTTGACCGGCCAGGGAAAAGGATTTGTGAAATGAGCCGCCCATGGCGCTCGCCCGCGCAGCTGGCAGTCCGCCAAACGCCTTGGGCATTCGGTACTGAAAATGGCATTCCTGTTTTCGGCCGCGTTGTACATGGTGCTGGTCAATGCCGCCGAGCCGGTGCTGGAGGTCGCCCACCACAGCCAGGTGCGGCGCTACAGCCGGACAGAATTGCTAGCGCACCCTGCGCTGCGCACGATCGAGGTGGCGGCCGATGTGGCTTACAAGCGGCCGATGCGGTTCCGCGCCATACCATTGCCGGCCTTATTGCCGGAGCTGGGTCGAACCGAAAGCGTGAAATTCGCTGCGGCGGACGGATTTGCCGCCACCATCCCCGCCAGCTTGCTGAAGGGCGATCAGGATACGCACGCCTGGCTGGCGGTCGAACCGGCGCACGCTATGTGGCCGGCGTTGAAGCCGGGCGCTCCCAGCGCCGGGCCGTTCTACCTGGTGTGGACCGCACCCGAAAAAATGGGGATTTCGCCCGAACAGTGGCCCTATCAGATCGTCCGCATCGCCGACAGCCAGCCACTGGCCGTACGTTTCCCACAAATGTTGCCGCAGCGCGCGCAGGCGGCGGATGGGCCGGAATGGCGGGGCTTCCAGGTATTTTCGGTGCATTGCGCGGCCTGCCATCAGCTCAACGGCGGCGGCGATGCCGCGCTCGGCCCCGATCTGAACCGACCTTTCAGCCCGGTCGAATATTTCCAGGAACCGTTCCTGCGCAGGTTGATCCGCGACCCGGCGGCGGTGCGCAGCTGGCCGCAGCGCCACATGCCGGGTTTTTCGCAACAAGTCTTGCCCGATGTCGCGCTGGACGATCTGCTCGCCTATTTCCGCCACATGGCGCTGCAGCGCGAACCGCAGGCCGCCCTCTCCAAGCCGTGACGGAACTCAGCCGATCTTGACCGCATGTTCGCGGGTGGCGTGGAAGGTCACCTTCGGCCAGCGCTCCTGCGTCAGCTTCAGATTGACGCCGGAGGTCGCCAGAAAGGCGAGGTTGCCGGCAGCATCGTGCGCCAGTTGATGGCCGGCCGAGGATTTTTCGAAATCGGCCAGCATCCGCTTGTCGTCGCAGGATACCCAGCGTGCGCTGCTGATGGAGGCGCCTTCGAATACCGCATCGACGCCGTATTCATTCAGCAGACGGCTGGCAACCACCTCGAACTGCAGCACGCCGACCGCGCCCAGGATCAGGTCGCTGTTGTTGATCGGCTTGAACACCTGCACCGCGCCTTCCTCTCCCAGCTGCTGCAGACCCTTGTGCAATTGCTTGATTTTCAGTGGATTGCGGATGCGCACCACGCGGAAGAAATCCGGCGCGAAATAGGGAATGCCGGTGAACTGCAGGAATTCGCCTTCGGAAAAGCTGTCGCCGATCTGCATGTTGCCGTGGTTCGGCAGGCCGATGATGTCGCCGGCGTAGGCTTCTTCCACCTGCTCGCGACTGGAAGCCATGAAGGTGACGACGCTGGAAACCTTGATCTCGCGGTTGAGGCGCAGGTGCTTGATCTTCATGCCGCGCTCGAAATGGCCGGAACAGACGCGCAGGAAGGCGATGCGGTCGCGGTGCGCCGGGTCCATGTTGGCCTGGATCTTGAATACGAAGCCGGAAAAGCGCGGTTCGGCCGGAGCCACCGCGCGCACTGTGGCATCGCGCTCGCGCGGCGCCGGCGCCCAGTCGATCAGCGCGTTCAGGATTTCGCGCACGCCGAAATTGTTGATGGCGGAGCCGAAAAACACCGGCGTCTGCGTGCCCGCCAAATAGGCTTCGAGGTCGAACGGATGCGAGGCGCCGTGCACCAGCTCCACTTCCATCTTAAGTTGCTCGATTTCGCGCGGAAACATCTCCACCAGGCGCGGGTTGTCGATGCCCTTGATGACTTCGAATTCCTGATCGGCATTGGCATTGCCGGCGGTGAACAACAGGATTTCGTCGCGCAGCAGGTGATACACGCCGCGAAAGGCCTTTCCCATGCCGATCGGCCAGGTTACAGGGGCGCACTGGATCTTCAGCACCGACTCCACTTCGTCCAGCAGCTCCAGCGGATCGCGGGTTTCGCGGTCCATCTTGTTCATGAAGGTGATGATCGGCGTGGCGCGCATGCGGCACACATTGAGCAGCTTGATGGTTTGTTCTTCGACGCCCTTGGCGGCATCGATCACCATCAGCGCCGAATCGACCGCGGTCAGCACGCGGTAGGTGTCTTCCGAAAAATCCTGGTGACCCGGCGTATCGAGCAGGTTGACCACGTGCTCGCGGTATTCGAACTGCATCACCGAGCTGGCGACCGAAATGCCGCGCTGCTTTTCGATGTCCATCCAGTCCGAGGTGGCATGGCGGCCACTCTTGCGGCCCTTGACGGTGCCGGCCAGCTGGATCGCGCCGGAGAATAGCAGCAGCTTCTCGGTGAGCGTGGTCTTGCCGGCGTCCGGATGGGAAATGATGCCGAAAGTACGGCGCCGAGCCACTTCGCGGGTGGTGTCCGCGCGCGGCATGGTATCGGACATGGCTTCCGCTGCCGTGCCGGCGTCGGAGAGTTCAGGAGTGTGCTGTTGCATGGAAGTTCGTTCAAGCGAATTCGGCCGCTTGCCTTTAAACGACAAAGGGCTAGACCTAGTCTAACCCTTGGGTTGGTTGGCATCATCGCCGCATGGGCGAAGCCGCCGAATTATAACCGATCCGTTCTTGCCAGCCGGGCCGCAGACCTCAATCGCGGTCCTTGTGATGCCGGTGCCAATGACCGTCGCGGCCGCGCCATGGGCGTCCGCGATATCCGTAGTCATAGACGTAACCCGGGCTGGTATAGACGACGCCGGGCGCCACCATCGGAACCACTGGTCGTGGCGCATACACCACCGGTGGTGGCGCATAGACTACGGGCGGCGGTGCATAGACAACAGGCGGCTGGCGGTACACCACCGGCGGCGGAGCCGGATAGCCGGGTGAACCGATGCTGATCGACCAGTCGATCTGGTCCCGCGCCATGGCATTCGGCGCCAGCGTTGCGGCGCAGGCGCCAAAGAGGGCAAGCGGAAGGAGAAAAAGGCGGAGATTTTTCATGTTGATTCCCGGTGGATATTGAGTCTATTAAACTCCACCGGACGAACCTTGGCTAACATTCGATGGTAACCGCTGTAACAGAATGTAACCGCCGGTAAACGCCGACCTTTTCTATCGCTGCAGCATGGGCCTTTGGATCGAAATCCGGCGGCGACTTTCTCCGAAACGGCGGCTTACTTGGCGCTTGCCCTGGCCTTGAACCAGCGCGCCGCCCCGATGACAATGACGATCCCAAACAGGTCCGCAACTGCCGTGACCTGGTTGATGGGGAAGCCGGCCAGACCTTTCAATCCCAGCACGATCAGCCAGGTGCTCAAGGCAAACAAGGCCACTTGCGTCAGCGGCGCAGAACAGGTGTTCGTCAGTCGCGTTAAAAAATTGGTTTTTTTTCCATCGTGCTCGCCTCTATTGCCTTGCTTTTCCATTATTACGCCTTTATCAATATGAAATGTTTCCGACACACAGCCTTCTCTGATTCTGGTAGGAATTTTTAGTTTCCTAAGTTAATGATTGTTTTGCGAAATCGATTCTGGCAGGGCTTTAATTCCGATGGTCACGACCAAAACGAAGGAAAGACAAAACGACCGCAGCTTCGCGCCGCCTGTGGCTGTGGCTGAACTGCCAATATCCGTGTGGCGGGCGCGGTCAATCGGAAGTCAAGATGTCGAGCATCTTGTCGGTGAGGTGCTGGTTTGAGGAAAAATACGCCGCCCATGGGTCTCGCTTCAATTTTTTCAGGCGGGCGCGGATGTTGGTTAAGGTGAAGCTGTCGGAATGCAGGTCCGGTCCCAGTTCATTCCATCCGATCGGCGTCGATACCGGAGCGCCGGCCCGGGCCCGGGTCGAATAGGCGGCGACCGCGGTGGCTTCCGCGGCGTTGCGTAAATAATCGATAAAGATTTTTCCGGCGCGTTTGGTTTTCGTCATTTTCGCGGTGAAGTGCTGGGGATAGGTCCGCTCCAGGCGTTCGGCCACCGCGCGCGCGAATGTCTTGATATCGTCCCAGGGTTTTTCCGGCCGCACCGGGATGACCACATGCAAACCTTTGCCGCCGGTGGTTTTGACAAAGCTGGCCAAGCCGATTTCATCCATGAGCGTGCGCACCCGTTGCGCCGCTTCGATCACCTGCTTCCACGGCACGCCGGGGGCAGGATCGAGATCGAAGATCAGGCGGTCGGGCCTGTCCAGGGAATCCTGGCGCGCTCCCCAGGTATGCAATTCCAGCACGCCCAACTGCACCAGTCCCACTAGCGCCGCCGCCGAATTCGCCATCATGTACGACGCTTTGCCATCGCTTCTCGCCACCTTCACCGTTTCCACTTCCGCGGAAACGGTATGGCTCCCATGCCTTTGAAAAAAACACTGCCGCCCCTGGCCCTCGGGGCAACGTACCAGCGTCAGCGGCCGCCCGGCGAGGTGCGGCAAAATCCAGTCGGCAACGTCCTTGTAGTATTGCGCCAGGTCGAGTTTGCTGATGCCCGCATCCGGGAACAGCAGGCGCGACGGATGCGTAAGCTTGACGCCTTCAAGTGTCGTCTCGTCATCGTCCGTGCCAGGATGAGCGGCAGGGCGCCGGCGCGGTTTGGCCGGACGCTTGTTGTCGGCCGGCTCGTCCGCTGTTCGTTCGAGATCGCGTACTTCGGTGGCGCTCGCGGCTCTTTCGCGCACGATTTCGGCAGCCGGTTTGTCGCTGCGCAGCCCTACGAACGAGGCATGGCGGATCGCGCCGCCGGCGGTCCATTGGGAGAAGCGCACCTCGGCCACCAGTGCCGGGCGCAGCCAGTGGATGCGGCCCAGTCCCTTGCCGCTCGGCGGATCGCGGAAGGGGGATTTGCGACTGCGAAGTTGCGTAAATTTCTCGGCCAGCGCATGCAGCGTCGCTTGATCGAATCCAGTGCCGACCTTGCCGACATAGGAGAGCTGGCCGTCGGGCTCATGCACGCCGAGCAACAGGGCGCCGAATTTTTCGCGGGCGCCGGCCGGGTCGGTATGAGCGCCGATCACAAACTCCTGGCGCAGCAGGCATTTGAGCTTGAGCCAGGTTCGGCTGCGGGTGGACACATAAGGGGCGTCGGCGCGCTTGACGACAATGCCTTCCAGTGCATGCATGCACGCAAGGGAATACGCCTGCGGAGCATTGCCCGATACATGATCGCTGTACAGCAGCGGTCCGTTTGCCCGGCCGTTCAGTAGGGATTTGAGCAATTGCTTGCGCTCCACCAATGGCATTTGGCGCAAATCGCGGCCGTCCAGGTACATCAGGTCGAACAGGTAGTAAGCAAGCTGGACGCCATTGTCGTCGCGGGCGAAGTTTTGCAACAACTGAAAATTCACCGTGCCATCGGCACCGATGGCGACCACTTCGCCATCCAGCCATGCCTCGCGGACCGGCAAGGCGGCTGCCGCTTCGATCAGCGCCGGCCATTTTGCGCTCCAGTCATGGCCGGCTCGGGTGAACAGTTGCGCTTGGCCGTTCGCAATCCGGCATAGCGCGCGGTAGCCGTCGAATTTGACTTCCGATAACCAGTTGTCGCCCTCCGGCGCACTGGCCGCCAGCGTGGCCAGTTGCGGCTGCACGCTGTCCGGCATCCCCGCCGCGATGGCTTTTGCGGCCGTTGCCGCCTTTCGAGCCGACGATCCGGCCGCCGCTTTGGCATGCGCGGTCTTGGCCGGCGTGCGCGGCGCTTGCGCCGCGGCGCTCTCCGGACGCGCGCTGGTGATGTCGGCGGCGCTGCCAGTAGCGGCATGCGCGTCGTGCTCCTTGATCAGCAACCAGTTTTCTTTTCCTGCCTTGGAAGACTGCATGCGGACCAGCGACCAGCCCCCGCTCAGCTTGACTCCCTCCAGCCGAAACTTGAGATGTCCGCGGCGATAGGCCTCATGCGGGTCGTCTTCGGGAATCCAGTTGCCCTGATCCCAGATGACGACGGTGCCTGCGCCGTACTGATGCGGCGGGATTTCTCCTTCGAAGCTGCGGTATTCCAGCGGATGATCTTCGACCTGTACCGCCAGGCGCTTCTGGGCGGGATCGAGGCTGGGCCCTTTCGGAATGGCCCAGCTTTTCAGGACGCCGTCCAGTTCAAGCCGGAAGTCGTAGTGGAGATGGCTGGCCTGATGCCTTTGAATGACATAGGAAAGTTTTCGCTGCGCCTTGCCCTTGCTGCCGCGCGGTTCGGGAGTCTGGCGGAAGTCGCGCTTGCGGCGGTAGCTATCAAGCGTCATGCCTTGGCCCGCCGGCCGCCGCTCTGCAATCGGCGCCTTCCCTGCTTATGGATTTGTCGCCGGTACGGGAGCCGCCCTCAGCGGGGCCTGTGTTCTTACTCGCGGCGGCGGAGTCCGGCACAGGCGCTTTTCTCCGCGCGGGTAAGGTCGCCATGGCCCAAGCCGGTTCGTCGCGGTTCTGCGCCGGATACGGATGGAGCGGTATAGCAACCGCTCCAAAACTGTTGGCTTGCTTCCCTAACGGCTGGTGCATGACGTTCTCCTGCCTCCGAAGCGAAGTAAGGAACATCGACATTCTAATCCCGCTGTTTTTCCATTTCATGGCTGCCGATGGCTTGCCGCTGAATGGAAAAAGGGAGGTCATCCGAGATATCGGGCCGACAGGAGCACCAGTGCCGCCACCAACGCCGATAGCCCGCATGCCCATTGCACATTGTGCCGCCTGGCCTCCTGGATCTTGTTTTCGTGCAGCTTCTTTTTGAATGCGATGTTGTCCTCGCGCATGGTGGCCTCCGTATTCGATGACGCCTCCATTGTGCGAAGCGTGAGCGCGCAAGCCATTGATATGAAGCAAGTAGGCGTACAAATTTGTGGTAGACGGACGACAGGAATGCCGCCTGCTAGAGAGGCGCCAGCGGTGCGATGCGATAGGTATTGCGGCCAGCTTTTTTTGCCTGGTACAGCATGTCGTCGGCCAGCTTCAGCAGGGCGGGCGGTTCCTGGGCTCCACCGTGATAGTAGGCCAGGCCGATGCTGACGGTGATGTTCACCGTATTGTCTTCCAGCAGGAAAGGGGGGCGCATCGCTTCTCCGATCTTGCGGGCGATCGTCGCCGCATCCTCGGGTCTGGTCAATTTTTCCATGACGATGGTGAATTCGTCGCCGCCCAGCCGCGCCACGCTGTCGGTCGAGCGTAGCGCGCGCGACAGGCGGCCGACGAAGGATTGCAGCAGCGCGTCGCCGATCGGATGGCCGTAGGTATCGTTGATCTGCTTGAAATGGTCGATGTCCATATAAATCAGCGCCATCAATTTCCTCGAATTGCGGCTTGCGGACATCGCATCGATCAATTTTTTCTCGAAGCCGGCGCGATTCAGGAGGCCGGTCAGGCTGTCGATCTGGGCCATTTCGACCAGCCGCCGCTCATGGATTTTTTTGGTCGTGATGTCATGGCTCATGACGTGGAAGCCGACGACGCGACTGCCGTCCTCGTCGTCGAACTGCGGCGTGTATGTCGCTTCCGAGCAGCGATACTTGCCGTTCCGTTGCTCATCGATCTCGAAAGTGACGGTTTCGCCGGCCAGCGCGCGCTCGACATAAGGAGCGACCTGCAGGTACAGCGACTGCGCCCAGCAGTTCGCGCACGGTTTTGCCGCGGATCGTGTTGCGGTCGATGCCGAATATCCGCTGATAGGCCAGATTGTTGAAACGGAAACGCTGTTCGGTATCGACGAAGGCGACCAGCGCCGGCAGCGTATCGGCAATCCGGTGCAAATGCTGTTCGCTCTCCAGCAAGGCCTTTTCGGCGGCGCGCCGTGCCGTGATGTCGTCGACACTGCCGACATAGCCGCGCAGCCTGCCGTCCACCAGGATTGGCGCAGTCTTGACCGACACCCAGACGATCTGGCCGTCTTCGTGCACGAAGCGGTAGACGCCCTGATAGGGCTGATGCGTGCGTGCCGATTGTCCCCATGCCTGGAATACCTTGAGCCTGTCCTGAGGATGGATGGAGCGCGCCCAGCCGGCGCCCAGCGCCTCGGCGCCGCTCAGGCCCGACATTTCTTCATAGGTGCGGTTGACGTAGGTGCACTGGCCGGCGGCATCGGTACGGAACAGCCCGAGCGGCGAAGAGTCGTTGGCGGCAGCCAGTTCCGCCTGCTTGGTGCGCAGTTCCAGTTCCTGCGCGCGGCGTTCGGTGATGTCGACCGCAAGGCCCATCAGGTACTCCGGCTTGCCGTTGGCATCGAACAGCGGCACCGAGATGTTGCGCAGATACAGCAGCTCGCCGTCGGGACGCCGGAATGCCCATTCCGGCACGTCAATGACTTGCGGGCTGGCCCGCATCCGGTTGCTGAATTTCTGGAATTCGCGAGCGGTTCTGGCCGGGAATATCTGGTCCAGCGTCCTGCCGATGACTTGGCTGGAGAGATAGCCGGTCACGTTTTCGGCTGCCTTGTTCCAGACTATCATCCGACCGCCCTGGTCGGGCTCCAGGCTCTTGACGTAGATCAGGGTCGGGATGTAGTCGATCAGCGACTGCAGGAAATGATGGCTGTTGCGATTCTCGGCTTCGATATGCTTGCGCAGCGAAATGTCGCGGCTGGTAATCGCGATACCTTCCTCGAGGGGAATCCACTGGTGATGCCACCAACGGGGGCCGCCGTCGGCGGTCGGCGTTTCACATTCCTCTTCCAGCGCTTGGCCGGAGTGGGCGACCTGAAGGCATTTCTCGAAAAAGTCGCCGTGGCCGGCCGGCAGCAGGTCGCGCAGCTTTTTGCCGATGATGCTGCGCTCTGATTTGTCGTATAGCTGCGCCGCGCGGCGGTTGACGGTAATGAAGGCGAAGTCGCGAATCGCGCGGTCGACGCCGCGTTCCGCTTTTAAAATGTAAAACGCATCGAGACTGCCTTCGGCCGCGGCGCGAAAGGTGGCCTGGGCCTCCTTGGCCAGCAGCATGCTCCGGCGCAGGCGCTGGCTCAGCCGCATCAGGAGCGCAAAGAAGGCGAGAATGACGGCACTGGCGATCGCTGCCGACCACAGGTACATCGTCCGCCGTCCGGTAAACCTGGCGTAGACCTCCTCCTCGGCGACGCCGACGATGGCGATCAGCGGAAAATCCTCCAATTGCCGGTAGCTGACGATGCGCGGAAGCTGATCCGTGCCGCCGGCGGCGATCGCGCTATGGTGCCGCGCCGGCGCTGATATCACCGAAGGCAGCGGCACGCGTTGCGGCTCGATCGCCAGCATCCGGTTGCCGACCCGAACCGCACGAAATATTCCATCGGTGCCGAGCAGACTGACCGAACTGTGCATGCCGAGGCCGGCACGGTCGTAGAAATCGGTGAGATAGATCTGCGGCAGGGCGACGATGATGGCGCCGGCAAACGAGCCGTCCGCATGGTTGAGGCGCCGGCTGGCCAGCACCATCCATTGCTGGGCCGTGCGATTGAAGATCGGCAGGCCGATATACAAGCTGTCCGAGTCGTGCTCGATATGGGCACGGAATGCCGCGCGCTTGGCGAGATCATGGTCGGGTATTGCATGGTTGCTGGCCATGATCCTGCCGTAGGCATTGACCATCGTCACCAGGCTGACGATTTTCGGCGGCAGAACGTCGCTGGCGATCAGCCGCGGCAGGGCGCGCTCACCACCATGCTGTTCGAATTCGAACTTGATGAAGCGGGTGACTTGCGACACCTGTTGAAAAATGCGCATGGTACGCAGTTCGAAGGTCTCGGCCAGAGAGTCGCTTTTGCTGGTCGCTTGCTGGAAGGCGAGCGTGCGCTCCTGTTCGATCTGAGAGACGACGCCGGCCCACAGCGCCACCAGCAGCAGTACCGCAAACAGCGGCAGCAGGACGGTCAGTTGCAAGCCGGCGAGCCAGCGCCGCGTCGAACGATATGCATTTTTCAATGGCGTTCCTACTCGAAGTGGCGAGTAACGTCAGCGGCAATCGGACAGACGGCTTTGACCGCGGACGAACTGGAGTGCCGGAATGTACAAAAATCTGCGACGGCATCCATGCTCATCTATTGCGTCGCTTAGCGCGCGATCAATACGATCCTGTCGAAAACCTGGATGCCGTGCGGCCCGCGCGAACGGTTGACGGGTACTGCGTAAGTTGTTGTTTTGGCACGAAAAAATTGAAATTGTGCCGAAAAGAAATATTTTCTATCTTAGCGTATTGATCGTCTCAAATCCAGACCAGGATAGGGCGTGTTGCGGCCGGCCAGCAACATGGCGGCATGCGGATAAATCAGCAGAGCGAAGGAAGGAGTGGACGGGCGCGCGAGGTGCGCCCGTCGATGAAGCGGCCGATGATGCCGCCAATTTTTTATTATCGGCCGCGGCCGCCCGAGCGGCGTGGTGCCGAGGAGCGTCCGGGCGCTTGACCGCCCTGCGGCCTGCCGGGACCTTGCGGCTTGACGGCCGGCGTAGCGCGCGTGCCGGCAGCGCCTCTGCCGTTACCCTGGCCGCGGCCACCGCCGCCGCCGCTGCGCAGTTGGATCGGCTGCGGGCGCGCGTTCGGGTCCGGCTCGAACCCCGGCACGACTTCCTGCGGCAGTGTCGCGCTTGATCAGCCTTTCGATGTCGCGCAGCATGATGTGCTCGTCGACGCACACCAGCGATACCGCCTGCGCCGGTGGCGCCGGCGCGGCCGGTGCGGCCGATGCGGTGCACGTAGTCCTCGGGCACGTTCGGCAGATCGTAGTTGACCACGTGCGGCAACTGGTCGATGTCGATGCCGCGCGCGGCGATGTCGGTCGCCACCAGCACCTGCAGGCTGCCGTCCTTGAACTCGGACAGGGCGCGGGTGCGCGCCGCCTGGCTCTTGTTGCCGTGGATCGCCATGCGCGCCGATGCCGTCCTTGCCGAGCTGCTCGACCAGCTTGTTGGCGCCGTGCTTGGTGCGGGTGAACACCAGCACCTGCGGCCAGTCGTGGGTCTTGATCAGGTGCGCCAGCAGCGGGTGCTTGCGGTCGCGATCGACCGGATGGATCTTTTGCGCGATGACTTCGACCGTCGAATTGCGGCGCGCCACTTCGATCATCGCCGGGTTGTCGAGCAAGCCGTCGGCCAGCGCCTTGATCTCGTCGGAGAAGGTGGCCGAGAACAGCAGGTTCTGCCGCTTCGTCGGCAGCACCGCCAGGACTTTGCTTGATGTCGCGGATGAAGCCCATGTCGAGCATGCGGTCGGCTTCGTCCAGCACCAGGATTTCGATCCTGGACAGATCGACCGTGCCTTGCTGCATGTGGTCCAGCAGGCGGCCCGGCGTGGCCACCAGGATGTCGACGCCTTGCTTCAGCAGCTTGATCTGCGGGTTGATGCCGACGCCGCCGAAGATCACGGCCGAGCGCAGCTTCAGGTACTTGCCGTAGGTGCGCACGCTTTCCTCGACCTGCGCCGCCAGTTCGCGCGTCGGCGTCAGGACCAGCGCGCGCAGCGGCCGCGGCGCCGGCGGCGCGCGGCGCTGGCGGCGACAGCCGCTGCAGGATCGGCAGCGTGAAGCCGGCGGTCTTGCCGGTGCCGGTCTGGGCGCCGGCCAGCAGGTCGCCGCCGGCCAGCACGGCGGGAATCGCCTGGGCCTGGATCGGGGTCGGTGTGGTGTAGCCGTGTTCGGTGACGGCGCGAACGATTTCATCGGACAGGCCGAGAGAAGTAAATGACATGAAAACTCAATAGAAAATATCGGCCTGTCGCCGCAAAAGGCGCCAGTCGCAGGCAAACGGATTGGAATACGGAGGTCGGAATAGACAGCGGCAAGGTGACTGGAGAATGTGCCGCACCGGCGCAGTATAGCAGCTGGCCGGCGGCGCGCTGCCTTATTGCAAACAGAAGCGCCGGCCGCGGTCAGCTGCGGTTGATTATTTGAATGGCTCCAGCAGGCTCACCATCTGTGCGAACACTTTCGGACTGCCGGCCAGGACGTCGCCGTGGTGCAGGTAGTCGGATTCGCCGGCGAAATTGCCGACGATGCCGCCGGCTTCGGTAATCAGCAGCGAACCGGCGGCGATGTCCCAGGGCTTCAAGGTCTTTTCGAAGAAGCCGTCGAGGCGGCCGGCGGCGACGTAGGCCAGATCGAGCGCGGCGGCACCCGGGCGGCGCATGCCGGCGCAGTGTTGCGTCATCAGCTTGAACATGCGCAGGTATTCGTCGAGCCCCTGCATGTCGCGGAACGGAAAGCCGGTGCCGATCAGCGCGTCGGCCAGCTTGTCGCGCCGGCTGACGCGGATGCGCTTGTCGTTCAGGTAGGCGCCGGCGCCCTTGGTGGCGGTAAACAGGTCGTTGCGGATCGGGTCGTAGACCACGGCCTGCGTGATCTGGCCGCGCTGCTGCAGCGCGATCGACACGCAGTATTGCGGGAAGCCGTGGATGAAATTGGTGGTGCCGTCGAGCGGGTCGATGATCCAGACGTATTCGTGCTCGTCGTGCAGGTTGGCCGAGGCGCCCGATTCTTCGGCCAGGAACGCATGGTCCGGATAGGCGCTGCGCAAGGACGTTGATGATCGCCGCTTCGGCCGCCTGGTCGACTTCGGTGACGAAATCGTTGTGCTGCTTTTTGGTGACTTTCAGCGATCGACGTCGAACGACGCGCGGTTGATGACGGTGGCGGCGCGGCGGGCGGCCTTGATCGCCGTATTGAGCATGGGATGCATAGGGATTCCGTTAAAATGGCAGCGCCGTCGCCTGCCGGAAACGGAGCCGCACTGGGTGCGCATTGACTGACGTGTCGGATGAATAATGAGCAATGCGGCGACGAAGCGACAACTCCACGGCCAATCGATGTGATTTTGCCCCGTTCTCACCGCGCAATCCCGCTATTTTAAATGAACCTGCCGCAAACCCACTATGCCCGTCTTCAATCGCCTGCGCTTCGTGCTGGTCGAAACCAGCCGTCCCGGCAATATCGGCGCGGCGGCGCGCGCCATGAAGACCATGGGCTTTACCGAACTGGTGCTGGTCAATCCGCGCGTGCCGGATGCCATCGGCCATGAAGAAGCCGTCGCCTTCGCCAGCGGCGCGCAGGATATCCTGGCGGCGGCGCGCATCGTCGGCATCGATCGACGAGGCGCTCGACGGCTGCAATTTCGCCGCCGCCGTGTCAGCGCCCGGCTGCGCGAATTTTCGCCGCCGGTGCTGACGCCGCGCACGCTGGCCGCCCAGGTGGCGGCGGAGCCCGGCCTGAACGCGGCGCTGATCTTCGGCAACGAACGTTTCGGCCTGCCCAATCAGGTCGTCGAAAAATGCAATGTGCTGATCAACATCCCGGCCAATCCGGAATATTCCTCGCTGAACCTGGCGCAGGCGGTGCAGGTGCTGGCTTACGAATGCCGGATCGCTGCGCTGGGCGACGGCCAGGCGCAGCGGCGCGGTCGGCTTTCACGGCGACGCCGCCAGCCTGGCGCAGATCGAGGGCATGTACGCGCACCTGGAGCAGGCGCTGGTGGCGATCGATTTCCTCGACCCCGCCAATCCGAAAAAGCTGATGCCGCGCCTGAAGCGCCTGTTCGCGCGCACGCAGCTGGAGACCGAGGAGGTCAATATCCTGCGCGGCATCGCCACCCGGATTTTGCGGGAGCGCTCGCGCTGATGTAGGAGAGGGAGTATATTGCAAAACCATATATTTTTCGAGCGAGATAATGACTCGATATGGGGAGTATATGGTAAGTGCCGGCGCACGAAGGACGCAGCTTTGGCGACCGCCCGAATGACCGGGCTATTTTTTATTGAAGTTCGCGAATGAAGCGAATTGCGGCGCTGTACATGCGGGGCGGCGCTGCCAAGGGCGTGTTTTTCCAGGAGAGCGACCTGCCGGCCGATCCCGCCGCGCGATGCGTTCGTGCTGCGCGTGACCGGCAGCCCGGATCCCTACCATCAGCATTCGAACGGCATGGGCGGTGCTACTTCCAGCGCCAGCAAGGTGGTGATTCTGTCGCGCAGCGCGCGTCATCATGTCGGGCTGGGCGCATTGCCCGTCATGGCCGGGCGGCGGCGGTGCGGCGTCTGCCTGCTAATGCCAGCTGCGCACCAACCCGACCGCCAGTCCTTCCAGCGCGAAATCGTCCTGCTCCCGCGTCACGCGGATCGGAGCGAAATCCGGGTTTTCCGGCAGCAGTTCGATGACGGCGCCCGCTTTGCGGTAGCGCTTGACGGTGACGTCGTCGCCCAGGCGGGCGACGATGATCTGGCCATTCTTGGCGCTGTCGATCTTTTTCACCGCCAGCAGGTCGCCGTCGAGTATGCCGGCGTCGCGCATCGACATCCCGCGCACTTTCAATAGGTAGTCCGGTTTGGCGGAAAACAGCGTGGCGTCGACCCGATACGTCGCCTCGATATGTTCCTGCGCCAGGATCGGCGAGCCGGCGGCGACGCGCCCGATCAGCGGCAAGCTCAATTGCATCAGGGCCGGGTGCGGCAGCACCATCTGCCCCGGCTGGCCGCCCATGCGCTCGACGTCGCGCAGGCGAATGCCGCGCGAGGTGCCGGGCGAGATTTCGATCGCCCCCTTGCGCGCCAGCGCCTGCAGATGCTCTTCGGCGGCGTTGGCCGAGCGGAAGCCAAGCTCGGCGGCGATTTCGGCACGGGTCGGGGGGAAGCCGGTGTTTTCGATGGCATTCCTGATGAGATCAAGGATCTGCTGCTGGCGGGCGGTCAGTTTGAGCATGGAAGGAAGGCGATGTCGGCGCTGGGATTATCAACAGCCTGTATTTTTATACAGTTATTGGTCAAGCGCAAGCGCTAGTGCGACAGCGGCGTGCAATGGCCGGAAATCTGTCTATAAAGGCCAGCAATTTTGGTGCATGGATGCATCTTTGCCGGTATCGGGCTTGATTCCGGTGCTGCTGGATGCACTGCGGATCATCGAAATCGAGGCAGGGAACTCCATGAATATATTGAGTATTTTGGGGTTCCGGCGTATTATTTCGGGTTTTCCTCTTCCCACACTCGTCTTGACGCCGGGGTGGGCATTTTTTAATCCGTCCAAAAGGAGATTACATGCGTCATTATGAAATAGTATTTATCGTCCATCCGGATCAAAGCGAGCAAGTGCCCGCGATGATCGAGCGCTACAAAGGTATCGTGACCGCGCGCGGCGGCCAGATTCACCGCGTTGAAGACTGGGGCCGTCGCCAGATGGCCTACATGATCCAGAAACTGGCCAAGGCGCACTACGTCTGCCTGAACATCGAATGCGACAGCGAGACCCTGGTCGAAATCGAAACCAGCTTCAAGTTCAATGACGCCGTCCTGCGTCACCTGACCGTCAAGATGAAGAAGGCCGAAACCGCACCGTCGCCGATGATGAAGGCGGTGCAGAAGGAAGATGCAGCCAAGAGCCATCGCGGCCGAAGCGCCTGCTGCCGTACGATTCTTGCATTGCCACGGGAGCGTGAATCAGCTTAGCTTGAATGCCAGCATCGGCGAGCGCGAAATTCTGCGTTATACCCCGGCTGGCATCCCGATTGTGTCGGCCAAGTTGCTGCACAGTTCGCAACAGGTCGAAGCAGGGAATACGAGGCTGGTTGAATTTGAAATTGCCGCGCATCGCCGCCGGCGAGATTTCAGGACGATTCAATCGGGCTGAGCTGGGACGCGAATTTTCGATTCACCGGATTCCTGGCGCGCAAGAACCGCAACAGCAAAAGCCTCGTCTTTCACATCACTGATTTCGTGGCTGAAACCAACGATACTTTTATAGATACAGGAGCCAAAAATGGCATTCGGTAAAAAATTCGACAAGAACAAACTCAAACTCAAAGCAGAAGCGTCAAACAGCAAAATCCCTTGTTCAAGCGCAAGAAATTCTGCCGCTTCACCGCCGCCAAAGTCGAGCAGGTGGATTACAAGGATGTCGACACCCTGAAGGATTTCGTCCAGGAAAACGGCAAGATCATGCCGGCACGCCTGACCGGCACCAAGGCGCACTACCAGCGCCAGGTGGACACCGCGATCAAGCGCGCGCGCTACCTCGCGCTGCTGCCGTACACCGATCTGCACAACGCGTAATCGACGGCGAAGAATAGGAGAAAAACATGCAAGTCATTCTGTTGGAAAAAGTCGTCAACTCGGCAATCTCGGCGACGTCGTTCAAGCGTCAAGGACGGTTACGCACGCAACTTCCTGATCCCGCAACGCATGGCACGCCGCGCCACCGCAGTCGCCGTGGCCGAATTCGAAGTCAAGCGCGCCGAACTGGAAAAAGCTGCTGCCGAGAAACTGGCCGCTGCCCAGGCGCAAGGCGAAAAGCTGAACGGCATGACCGTCACAGATCTCGCAAAAAGCCGGCGTCGACGGCCGTCTGTTCGGTTCCGTCACCAACTTCGACATCGCCGAAGCGCTGAGCAAGCAAGGCTTCGCGGTCGAAAAGGCGCAAGTCCGCATGCCGCAACGGCCCGTTGAAGATCATCGGCGACCATCCGGTGACGGTTGCGCTGCACACCGACGTCGTCGTCGACATGACGGTCGCTGTGCTGGGCGAGCACGCCTGAGTCGCGCAGGAAACGCCGTTTGGCACTTGTTAGAGTGATGAAAAAGCCGGGTTCGCCCGGCTTTTTTATTGCCGTAACGGGCCAAGGGCAGCGCATGAAGAAGGTATAATTCGCGCCATGAATGCACCTCTCGATCCGCAATTGGACTCTCTCCGCGTCCCGCCGCACTCCATCGAAGCAGAGCAATCCGTGCATCGGCGGCTTGCTGCTGCGACAACGCCGCCTGGGACCGAATTGCGGATTTCATGCACGCCGACGATTTCTATCGCTACGACCACCGGATCATCTTCCAGCACATCGTCAAGCTGATCAACGGCTCGCAAACCGGCCGACGTGATCACCGTGTTCGAGTCGCTTGTCCAGCATGGGCAAGGCCGAGGAAGTGGGCGGCCTGCCGTACCTGAATGCGATGGCGCAGAACACGCCGTCGCGCCGCCAATATCCGCCGCTACGCCGAGATCGTGCGCGACCGCGGCGTGCTGCGCAAGCTGATCACCGTCGCCGACGAAATTTCCGGCCAGGCCTTCAGTCCGCAGGGCAAGGAAGTCAAGCAGATCCTCGACGAAGCCGAGTCGAAGATCTTCGCGATCGCCGAAGAGGGCGCGCGCGGCGCCCAGGGCTTCCTGGAAATCCAGCCGCTGCTGACGCAGGTGGTCGAGCGCATCGACGAACTCTATAACCGCGACAACCAGAGCGAGATCACCGGCGTGCCGACCGGCTTCATCGACCTCGACCGCATGACCTCCGGCCTGCAGCCGGGCGACCTGATCATCGTCGCCGGCCGTCCGTCGATGGGCAAGACCGCGTTCTCGATCAACATCGGCGAAAACGTGGCCATCGAAAGCGGGCCTGCCGGTCGCGGTGTTCTCGATGGAGATGGGCGGCGCCCAGCTGGCGATGCGTATGCTGGGCTCGGTCGGCCGGCTCGACCAGCACCGCCTGCGCACCGGCCGCCTGAACGACGAAGACTGGCCGCGCCTGACGCACGCGATCCAGAAGATGAACGATGCCCAGCTCTACATCGACGAAACGCCGGCGCTGAACTCGATCGAGCTGCGCGCGCGCTCGCGCCGCCTGGCGCGCCAGTGCGGCAAGCTGGGCCTGATCATCGTCGACTACCTGCAGCTGATGTCGGCCAATTCGAGCCGGCGAAAACCGCGCCACCGAAATCTCGGAAATTTCGCGCACCCTGAAAGGCCTGGCCAAGGAGCTGCAATGCCCGGTGATCGCGCTGTCGCAGCTGAACCGCTCGCTGGAGCAGCGCCCCAACAAGCGTCCGGTCATGTCCGACTTGCGCGAATCCGGCGCCATCGAGCAGGATGCCGACGTCATCCTCTTCATCTACCGCGACGAGGTCTACAACCCCGATTCGCCCGACAAGGGCACCGCCGAAATCATCATCGGCAAGCAGCGTAACGGCCCGATCGGCGCCGGTGCGCCTGACCTTCCTCGGCCAGTACACCAAGTTCGACAATTACAGCCGGCGGTTCCGCGCTGTACCGGGGCGACTAAGCGGCACTCAGATCGGCCGGTGCGTATCGCGGCGCCGGCTTGCGCTTAACCCATAGAAAGACAAACCATGTTTGGACGCTTGATGCCCACCGAGGGCAAATTCTTCGACTTGTTCAACCAGCACGCCGACCTGTGCGTCAAGGGCGCACAGGAGATGGTCGGCGCTGATGACCAATTTCGACGACCTGGAAATTCGCGCGCACGCGATCGAAGAGCATCGAGAAGCAGGCCGACAAGATCACCTACGACACCATCGACCTGCTGCACAAGACCTTCATCACGCCGATCGACCGCGACGACATCCACAAGCTGATCACGCGCATGGACGACATCCTCGACCTGATGGAAGACGCCGCCCAGACCATCTCGCTGTACGACCTGCAAGGCGATCACGCCGGAGGCGAAGCGCCTGGCCGAGCTGTGCCTGGCCTGCTGCGAAAAGGTGCAGGCGGCCGTCGGCCTGCTGCACAACATGGACAACGCGCAGCCAGATCGTCGCCGATCTGCGAGGAAATCGACCGCCTGGAATCGGACGCCGACCACGTGATGCGCGCCGCCATGTCGAAGCTGTTCCGCGACGAGCCGGACGTGCGCAACCTGATCAAGCTGAAGGCGATCTACGAAATCCTCGAAACCGTCACCGACCGCTGCGAAGACGTCGCCAACATCATCGAAGGCATCATCGTCGAAAACGCATGAAGCCTCAGGCCGGCGAGCGGCCGACCGACTTCCGTTCAGCGTTAACCAGCCGTCAATCGCGATCAATGAACAGTAAAATAACACCATCGATGCATTCGATTCAAATCGCTATCTGGGCCGTCGCTCGCTCGTTCTGGTCGCGCTGGTGTTCGACTTCATGAACGGCTTCCACGACGCCGCCAACGCGATCGCGACGGTGGTGTCGACCGGCGTGCTGAAACCGCAGACGGCGGTGGCGATGGCCGCCGTCGTTCAACTTCATCGCGATCTTCGTCTTCCACCTGCACGTGGCGACCACGGTCGGCAAGGGCACCATCGATCCCGACGATCGTCGACCACTACGTGATCTTCGGCGCGCTGGTCGGCGCCGATCGCTGCTGGAACATCGATCACCTGGTACTACGGCATTCCGTCGTCGTCGTCGCACGCGCTGATCGGCGGCCTGGTCGGCGCGGCGGTGGCCAAGGCGCGGCACCGGCGCGCTGATCGTCGGCGGCCTGCTCAAGACCGTCGCCTTCATCGTGCTGTCGCCGCTGCTCGGCTTCCTGCTCGGCTCGATCATGATGCTGCTGGTGTCGTGGATCTTCGTGCGCTCGACGCCGCGCCGGGTCGACAAGTGGTTCCGCCGCGCTGCAGCTGGTGTCGGCGGCGCTGTACAGCCTGGGCCACGGCGGCAACGACGCGCAGAAGACCATCGGCATCATCTGGATGCTGCTGATCGCCGCCGGCTACTCGCACGGCACAGCGACGACGTCGCCGCCGCTGTGGGTGATCATCGGCTGCTACTCGGCGATCAGCCTCGGCACGCTGTTCGGCGGCTGGCGCATCGTCAAGACGATGGGCCAGAAGATCACCAAGCTGAAGCCGGTCGGCGGCTTCTGCGCCGAGACCGGCGGCGCCATCACGCTGTTCATGGCCACCGCCCTCGGCATTCCGGTCTCGACCACGCACACCATCACCGGCGCCATCGTCGGCGTCGGCGCGGCGCAGAAGATGTCGGCGGTGCGCTGGGGCGTGGCCGGCAATATCGTCTGGGCCTGGGTCTGACGATTCCGGCCTCGGCCTTCATGGCGGCGATCGCCTGGTGGGTCGGGACGCACACGTTTTAGGCGTTCGCGCTGGACGCTGGCTAGCCTCAGCGGGGACGATTTCAAGGCATCGGTGAAGCGGCCTTGGCGCCGCCGGTAGTGAAGCCAGGAATTCAGGCGTATTTTCACAACAGGGAGTATTTTAAAATTCGGCCTGTTCTTCTGCGGAATTGGCCGATTTTAAGGCATACTCCCTAGTAAATATTTTAGGCGTCCAGCAAGCGCCATCCGGAAGATTCGGCCGCCGCGGCGGATTTTCCGGCAATCAAAACACCGGCGCCGCAGATGGACATCCCATCGCGGCGCCGGTTTTTTGTAACAGCCGCCTGGCATCGACCACTCAATGCGCGCCCGCCGCATCCGGCGCGCGCCGCTGTCCTCAGCGGATGGGTCAGCCACACCAACCCGATCAGCATCAGGAACAGGATCGCCGACAGCCAGAAGATATCGGCCGCGGCCAGCGTACTGGCTTGCACGCTGAGCGTGCGTTCCAGCACCGCCCAAGCGGTCGGTTCGGACATGCCTTGCGCGGTCAGGGCGTGCACCGCCTGGCCGAACACCGGGTTGTCGGGGCCGGTGTGTTCGGCCAGCTGCGCGTGATGCAGCGTGCTGCGGCTATCCCATAGCGTGGTGGAGAGCGAGGTGCCGATGCCGCCGAACATGATGCGCACGAAATTCGACAGGCCGGCCGCGGCCGGCAGCTTGTCCGGCGGCTGCCCGGACAGGATGATCGAGGTCAGCGGGATGAAAAACATGGCCATCGCCGCGCCCTGGATGATGGTGGGAATCATCAGCGTGATGAAATCGACGTCCGGGGTGAACTGGGCGCGCATGTAGAACACCAGCGCAAAGATGGTAAATGCCAGGGTGGCGACGATGCGGGCGTCGACCTTCGGCAGCAGCTTGCCGACCATCGGCGACATCAGGATCGCCAGGATGCCGACCGGCGCCATGACCATGCCGGCCTCGGTGGCGGTATAGCTGAGCTGGGTTTGCAGCCACAGCGGCAGGATCACCAGGCTGCCGAAGAAGACGCCGTAGGCGACCGAGATGGCAACCACGCCGGCGCTGAAATTGCGCCCCTTGAACAGCGACAGGTCGACCACCGGATGGGCGTCGCCCAGTTCCCAGATGATGAAGTAGATGAAGCCGACCGCAGCGATCACGGCCAGGATCGACGATTTCAGAGGAACTGAACCAGTCCAGTTCCTTGCCCTTGTCCAGCATCAGCTGCAATGAGCCGACCCACAGCACCAGCAGCGCCAGTCCGATCTTGTCGATCGGCAGCCGCTTCACCGCCGATTCGCGCTTGTGGTAGATCGACCAGGTAGCCCAGGCGGCGAAGATGCCGATCGGAATATTGATGTAAAAAATCCACGGCCAGGAATAGTTGTCCGAGATCCAGCCGCCGAGCAAGCGGGCCGATGATCGGGCGCCACCAGCGTGGTCATGCCCCAGAACGCCAGCGCCATGCCGCTTTTCGCCGCCGGATAGCTCGACAGCAGCAGCGTTTGCGAGAGCGGGATCATCGGCCCGGCGACCGCGCCCTGCAGGATGCGGGCGCCGATCAGGAATTCGATGCTGGGCGCCACGCCGCACAGGAACGAGGCCAGCACGAACAGCAGGATGGCGCCGACGAACAGCCGTACCTGGCCCAGGCGCTGGGTCAGCCAGCCGGTCAGCGGCACCGAAATCGCATTGGCTACCGCGAACGAGGTGATGACCCAGGTGCCCTGCTGCGGCGAGACGCCCAGATCGCCGGCGATGGCCGGTATCGAAACGTTGGCGATCGAGGTATCGAGCACGTTCATGAACACCGCCAGCGATAGCACCAGGGTGCCCAGCACCAGTTGCGGGCCGTGCAGCGGCGGCAGCGGAGCGGGGCGGGTAGTCGCATTCATGGATGGATTCCGGTCCGGATGCTTTTATCGGGTGCCGGCGTTGGCGGCGATGATGCGGGCGATCTCTTCGTCGGCCTTGTGCGCCGGCGACGTCGAACACGTCGGTCTGGTAAGCGGCCTCGTTGCGCATCTGGTTGCTATTGGTCAGCGAATTGCCTTCGGCGTGTTCGATGTCGACCGTGACCCGCATCGACAATCCGATCCGCAGCGGATGCCGGGCCAGTTCCTGCGGGTCAAGCGAAATGCGCACCGGGATGCGCTGCACCACCTTGATCCAGTTGCCGCTGGCATTCTGCGCCGGCAGCAGCGCAAAGGCGGAGCCGGTGCCGGCCTCCAGGCCGACCACCTTGCCGTGGTATTCGACGTCGGACCCGTATGCATCGGCATGCAGCGTCACCGGCTGGCCGATGCGCATGCGCGCAATCTGCACTTCCTTGAAATTGGCGTCGACCCAGAGCGTATCGAGCGGCACGATCGACAGCAGCGGCGTGCCGGCGGCGACGCGCTGGCCGATCTGCACCGAACGCTTGGCGACATAGCCGCTGATCGGCGCCGGCAATTCGGTACGCGCATATGCCAGGTAGTTGGCGCGCAGCTGGGCGGCGGCGCGCTGCACGTTCGGATGCAGCGCTATGGTGGTGTTCTCGGTCAGCGCGCGGTTCGAGGCCAATTGTTCGCGCGTCGCCTGCAGCGCCGATTCGGCTGTCTGCAAGGCGCTCTTGGCGTGCGCCACCTCTTCCAGCGACACCGCGCCGGTGCCGAGCAGCTCCTGGCGCCGCGCCAGATCGGCACGCGCGCGCTCCACCTCGCCGCTGCGCACGGCGACATTGGCGGCCAGTGCGCCGTTATTGGTGAACAGCGTGCGCACTTCGCGCACGGTCTGCGCCAGCTGCGCTTCAGACTGCTGCAGCGCCACCCGCGCGTCGGCCTGGTCGAGCCGGATCAGCGGCGCGCCGGCCTGCACCCGCTCGGTATCGTCGATATTGATCGCCACCACCGTGCCGCCGATCTGCGGCGTCACCTGTACCACGTTGCCGGCGACATAGGCGTCGTCGGTGGTTTCATAGTGGCTGGCGTAGAGCCACCACCAGATGCCATAGACGATCAGCGCCAGCAACAGCACGATGGTGGTGCCGATCAACAGCGTGCGGCGCTTGCTGCGCGTGGCGGGCGCCGGTACCGGCGCTGGACTGGGATTGGAGGTGCTGGGGCTGGAGGCGGTCATGGTGCGTTCTGAGCGGAAAGGGGGAGAGGGCGGCGTAACGGGCCGTTATGAGTTGGGCGAACGGGAATTGGCGGCGTCCTGCGGCAGTGCGGCCGGCACTGCAAGGTCTTCGCGAGTGGCGTCGAAGCCGCCGCCCAGCGCCTTGATGAGGCCGATTCGCAGATCGGCCTGGCGCGCCTGCGCTTCGAGCGCCAGCTGGCGCTGGGACAGCCAGGCGCTTTCGCTGGCCAGCACTTGCAGCGTGTTGGTGGTGCCGACGCGCTGGCGTTGCTGCGCCAGCAGCAGCATGTTGTGCGCGGCCTCGGTGGCCCGTTGCCGTTCGCGGCTCTGGCTGGCCGCCGCACGCAGCGACTGCACCTGATCGGCAACCTGGTGCAGTGCTTCGGTCAGTGTCTGGTTGTACAGCGCGACTGCGCTGTCGTAGGCGGCTACCCGGCCCTGCAGCTGCGCGCGCAGGGTGCCGCCTTCGAATACCGGCAGCCGGATCGCCGGGCCGACGCCGGCCACCAGGCTGCCGGCTTTCAGCAGGTTCGAGATGCCGAGGCTGGACAGGCCGGTGAATGCCATCAGATTGACGTTCGGATAGAACTGGGTCTTGGCGACGTCGATGTCGCCCTGTGCCGCTTCCACGCGCCAGCGGGCGGCGACGATATCGGGGCGGCGGCCCAGCAACATCAGTGGCAGCTGGTCGGGCAAGGCACCGGCGCCTTCCGTCGGCACTTCCGGCGCGGCGATGCTGCGGCCGCGATCCGGACCTTGACCGAGCAGCGCCGCCAGCTGGTTGCGGCTCAAGGCGATCGCTTCCTGCCATTGCGAACGGTCGGCGCGCAAGCCGGCCAGCTGTAATTGCGTCTGCTGCCGTTCGCCGCGGCTATCGAGGCCGGCGGCGATGCGCTGCTGCGTCAGCCGATCCAGCTTCTCGCGCACCTCGAATTGCTGTTCGGCCAGCTGCAACTGGGCCTGCTGGCGCCCCAGTTGCAGCCAGGTGCGGACGATGGCGGTGGTCAGCATCAGGCGCGCGCTGGCGTGCTCGGCGGTGGCGGCCTTGTCCAATGCCAGCGCTGTGCGCAATTGCGCGCCGTGCTTGTCCCAGAAATCGAAATCGTAGGAAAAGTTCAGCGTCAGCTCGTTGTCGGTCTGGTAGGAGCCGGCCAGCGGCGGCGGGAAGATGCCGTTTTCGGAGTAGCGCTGGTAGGTGCTGCTGAAGCTGGCGCCGACTGTCGGCAGCGCGTTCGCCGCCACGGCGCGTGCCGCTGCCCGGGCGCTGGCGATGCGCGCCGCCGCGTTTTGCATATCCGGATTGGCGGCCAACGCTTCGTCCACCAGCGCCTGCAGCGCCGGGCCGCCGATTTCGCCCACCCACGATTGCTGCGGCCAGGCGCCCGCCTGCGTCGGCAGCGATGCCGCGCTGGCATATTGTTCGGGCGCCGCCAGCCGCGCATTGCTGTGGATGCCGCTGAAATTGGCGCAGGCGGAAAGTAGCAAGGCGGCGCCGGCAACCGTCAGCCGCCGGGCGAACGGGATCGGCGAAGTGGCCGGCACAGGGAGAGGCCGAGGAATGGAGTTCATGAGGGGAAGTTATTCCAGCTATTTAAATTGCTTAGGCAATTAATTTTTATCGAGGATCAGCGGGAGAATTCGCCAGCAACTTGCGTAACAGGCTTTTCAGAAATCCCACTTCCTCGGCGCTGAAGCCGGCAAAGCTCTTGTTCAGCACCGCGACATAGACCGCCGGCATCTGCTGCGCCAGCTCGAGGCCGGGCGTGGTCAGATGCAGATTGATCAGGCGCCGGTCGTACGCGCTCGGTTCGCGCCGGATCAGGTCGCGCGCCACCAGGCGGTCGATCATGCGCTTCATCGAGGCGGCGTCGATGCAGACTTCGCGCACCAGGTCGGCGGCGGTGCGGTATTTGCCGGTGGCCAGCATGAACAGCAGGTTGCCTTGCGCCGAGGTGATGTCGTATCCCTGTTCGGTCAGGGTGTCGTCCACCGCGTTGACCAGCATCGCGCGCGTGCGCTTCAGCAAATAGCCGACGCTATCCTCGACCTGATAATCCTGTAGCGAGAAAAGTGGAGGGAATGGGTCCATGGCGAGTCAAAATAATAATTGCCTGGGCAATTATAAATGAGCGAAAAAAATGATGCACGAATGGATTGCTGTGCGCCTTTTGCTTCGCTGCCGATCGAAGGCATAAAAAAAGCTCAATCCGGTGCTTAGCCGGATTGAGCTTGGAGGCTGAGCTGGCGGCGTTCGCCGCGGACAGCTGCGAGCCGGTTTACAGCACCCCGCTCGCGTGGTCGGCCAGCCGCGAACGTTCGCCGCGCGCCAGCGTGATATGACCGCTGTGCGACCAGCCCTTGAAGCGATCGACGACATAGGTCAGGCCGCTCGAGCCTTCGGTCAGATAGGGCGTATCGATTTGCGCGATATTGCCGAGGCAGACGATCTTGGTCCCCGGTCCGGCGCGGGTGATCAGCGTCTTGAGCTGTTTGGGCGTCAGGTTTTGCGCTTCGTCGACAATCAGGAACTTGTTGACGAAGGTCCGTCCCCGCATGAAATTCAGCGACTTGATCTTGATGCGCGAGCGGATCAGGTCCTGGGTGGCGGCGCGGCCCCATTCGCCGGCATCCGAGTCCGGCTTGTTCAGCACCTCGAGGTTGTCGTCGAGCGCGCCCATCCAGGGCGACATTTTCTCTTCCTCAGTGCCGGGCAGGAAGCCGATGTCGTCGCCGACCGGCACCGTCAGGCGCGTGACGATGATTTCATTGTAGGTCTTGGTTTCCAGCACCTGCGCCAGGCCGGCGGCCAGCGCCAGCAGGGTTTTGCCGGTGCCGGCCTGGCCCAGCAGCGTCACGAAATCGCATTCCGGATCCATCAGCAGGTTCAGGGCGAAGTTCTGTTCACGATTGCGCGCGGTGATGCCCCAGACATTGTTTTTCGCGTGGGTGTAATCGCGCAGCGTGGAAATGACCGCGGTCTTGCCGTTGATCTGGGTGACATGGCCGTAGAAGGCCGCCTCGCCGTTTTTCGGCTCGGTATAGACGAACTGGTTGACCAGCATCGACGGCACCGCCGGCCCGGACAGGCGATAGTAGGTATAACCGCTGCCGTTGCGGTTTTCCTGCCAGGACTCCATGGCCTTGCCGTGCTTATTCCAGAAATCGTCGGGCAGCTGCATGATGCCGGAATACAGCAGGTCGGTGTCTTCCAGCACGTGGTCGTTGAAGTATTCCTCGGCCGGCAAACCCATCGCGCGGGCCTTGATGCGCATGTTGATGTCTTTCGACACCAGTACGATGGCGCGTCCGGGATGCTGCTCTTCCAGCGCGCGCACGACGCCGAGGATCTGGTTGTCGGCCTTGCCGACCGGCAGGCCTTGCGGCAGCGTGCCATTTTCCAGCTTGGTCTGGAAGAACAGGCGCCCCCTGGCTTCCTTGTTGCCGAGCTTGGACAGGGAGATGCCTTCGTCGATCGCGCCGTCGGGCATGTCGGCGATCAGCGCATCCAGCGAACGCGATACCTGGCGCGCGTTGCGTGCGACTTCCGACATGCCTTTCTTGTGATTGTCCAATTCTTCCAGCGTCATCATCGGCAGAAAGATGTCGTGCTCTTCGAAGCGGAACAGCGCGGTCGGATCGTGCATCAGGACGTTGGTATCGAGCACGAACAGCTTGGTCAGTCCGGAACGGTCGGCGGCGCGGCTGGTGCTCGACTTCATGCGCGAGTCGACGACGGGCGGCTTGAGTGCCGGCTTTTTGGCGGCCGGCGTTTTCTCCGTTGGCCGTTCCTTGGCAACCGGCGCCGATGGCGCCGGCACGGCCTCGATCAATTGAATCCGGGGTTTGACAGGTTTGCCCGCTTCCGCTTTCGGATAATCATCGGGTGACAGCAGCGCAGCGGGTTTGCTCGGGAGTTTCGGTAGCGGCATCAGAACCTCGATCTATAAAGTGTTTCAATACGCAATTTCTGCGTCAGGGCAAGCATTCGCAAGGGAAATCCAGAGGGGCGAAGCGTCGGCTTGAAAAGCAAAAAGCCGTTTGGGAAGGCGCCTGGCCTTTCCGCAAACGGCTGATCGGGAGGGGTACTACTGTTTGAATTCAACGGTTACGCAATGGCCTTCACATATTCCAGTACTTCATCGACGTGTCCCGGCACTCTCACTCCACGCCATTCTTTCACCAATCTGCCCGAACCGTCAATCACAAATGTGCTGCGCTCGATGCCGCGCGACTGCCGCCCGTACATGGTCTTCATCTTCATCACGTCGAACATCAGGCAGACCTGTTCCTCGGGATCGGAAATCAGCTCGAACGGCATGTCGAGCTTGGCCTTGAAGGACTCATGCGAGCGCAGGCTGTCGCGGCTGACGCCGACGATCTCGGTATTGGCTTGCCGGAATTGCGCGTAGAGTTCGCGAAAACGGATGCCTTCGGTGGTGCAACCGGGGGTATTGTCCTTGGGGTAAAAATACAGGACCAAATTTTTTCCTTTGAAATCAGAGAGTTCAAAGGTTTTTCCGCCGGTCATGGGGGCGGAAAATTCCGACACGATTTCGTTTAATTGGGGCAAATTTTCTACCACGGCATTCTCCGGTGCGTTTGCGATGCGGTCGTGATGGCGTGTTGCGCTATCTCCTGCAAAACCGGGAGGCGCGAACGAGCGCGTATTCACTGCACGATCATGGTCCCCGAGCGCCCCGGCAATTCGGCGAACTTGAGCGGAACCACCGGCACGGGCTCATCCTTCACGCGCCGATAGTGCTCGGCCATCGATGCAAATTCATAGCCCTGGGCACGCCATCCCTGCAACAGTTGCTCGAATATGGGGGCGAATTTTTGCCCTTCAAGTTCCGCATGCAGGGTAAATACGTGATCGCGCCTGTTTTCGGTCAAGCGCAGCAGCCATGAGGCAATGTTGGCCGGTGTGAGCAGGACGCCGTCGATGGTCCGTCCCAGCAGTTCGTCGAGCGTAGGCAGGGTGGTCGGCAGCTGGATGCAGTCCAGCGTGCGCTCGCCGATGCGCAGCCGGTGCGGGCCGGCCGCGGCGTCGGCCAATGTCCCGGAGTCTGTCAGCATCGCGCGGCCATCGGAGGCGTAGGCAATGCCGAACGCATCCAGTTGCTCGAATGCGTGCGCGTTCATTTGCCAGCCGGCGGCGCCGTGCGTGGCGGGCGCGCTGCCGAAGATTTCGGCAAAGCGTTCGAACGACTTCTGCATCACCTGCCGGGTCCAGGCGGCGTCCTTGTGCTGGACATTGTCCTGCCAGACCCGGTGGTCCCAGGTATGGATGCCGCATTCGAAGCCGGCGTCACGCACGGCGCGCATGTGATCCGCACAGGTCTTGCCGATATCCGGCGCCGGCAGCAGCACGCCGTACATCAGGGTCTTCAGGCCGTAATGCTCGACCACCGAAGTGCGCGAGACCTTGCTGAAGAAGCCGGGCCGGAATACCTGGCGCAGGGCCCAGCCGGTGTGGTCGGGCCCGAGCGAGAACAGGAAGGTGGCGCGCGCCTCGTGGCGCGCAAGCAGGCGCACCAGGTTGGGCACGCCCTCGCGCGTGCCGCGATAGGTGTCGGCGTCGATTTTCAGGGTCAGCAGCGGCACGTCAGCCTTGGAAGGTGAGCGAATCAAGGAATCGTCGACGCGGGGCGCAGCGCATCGCCCCGCGTTGCAAGCCGAATCAATCCATCAGGGCCTTGGCTTCGGCGACCTGGCTGCGGTAGGCGTCGAAGATATTGCGCAAGGTGTCGGCCATCGAAGTGGTCGGCTGCCATTCCAGTTCGGCACAGGTATTGGCGATTTTCGGCACCCGGTTCTGCACGTCCTGATAGCCCTTGCCGTAGTAGGCGGCGGAGGTGGTTTCGACCAGTTGCACCTTCTTCGCCGAGGCGGCGTATTCCGGGTACTCGGCGGCCAGCGTCAGCATCATGTCGGCCAGGTCGCGGATCGAATAGTTGTTGGTCGGATTGCCGATGTTGTAGATCTTGCCGCTGGCGACGCCGTCCTTGTTGGCGATGATCTTGATCAGCGCATCGATGCCGTCGTCGATATAGGTGAAGGCACGTTTCTGCTGGCCGCCGTCGACCAGCGAGATGTTCTCGCCGCGCACGATGTGGCCGAAGAACTGGGTGACCACGCGCGAGCTGCCTTCCTTCGGCGTATGGATCGAATCGAGTCCGGCGCCGATCCAGTTGAACGGGCGGAACAGCGTGAAGTTCAGGCCTTCCATGCCGTAGCCCCAGATCACGCGGTCCATCAGCTGCTTGGCGCAGGAATAGATCCAGCGCGGCTTGTTGATCGGTCCGCAGATCAGTTCCGACTCTTCCGGGTCGAATTCCTCGTCGTGGCACATGCCGTACACTTCCGAGGTCGACGGGAATACCAGGTGCTTGCCGTACTTGGCGGCGGAGCGCACGATCGGCAGGTTGGCCTCGAAGTCCAGCTCGAATACCCGCAGCGGCTGCTTGACATAGGTCGACGGCGTGGCGATCGCCACCAGCGGCAGGATCACGTCGCATTTCTTGACGTGGTATTCGACCCATTCCTTGTTGATGGTGATGTCGCCCTCGAAGAAGTGCATGCGCGATTTGTAGGCGTCGTTGTCGAGCAGATCGTTGATGCGGTCGGTCATCATGTCCATGCCGTACACGTGCCAGTCGGTGGTTTCCAGGATGCGCTTGGACAGGTGATGGCCGATGAAGCCGTTGACGCCGAGGATGAGGACTTTTTTCATAGGGATTCTTGGTTATTGAATAGGGTTGCGCGCGGCCGCGATCGCCTGCCGCAGCTGTGCCGGCGTCGCCGCTCGGCCATCCGCCAGTATTTCGTGGATCAGGAGCGCACGACCGTCGGCGCCGACGCCAAGGATGCGATTATCCACCACCGCCAGCCCGGGCGGCAAATCCGGATGGGAATCGGCGAGCAGGCGGGCGCGCTGGATGATCCAGGTCTGGCCGGCCAGTTCGGTGAATGCGCCGGGGTAGGGCGGCGCCACCGCGCGATGCAGGTTGTAGATCGCCTGCGCCGGCTGGGTCCAGTCGATGCGGCCATCTTCCGGCTTGCGGCCGCCGAAATAGCTGCCGCGTGCCAGATCGTTCGCCAGTTGCGGCGGGTGGCCGGCCAGCAGCGCCGGCAACACCTGCCACAAGGTCTGTTCGGCGGCCACGACCACCTTGCCGAATACTTCGTAGGCGGTATCGTCGGGCAGGATCGGCACCGCGGTCTGTGCCAGGATCGTGCCGGCGTCCGGCTTGACCGCCATTTCGTGCAGGGTGGCGCCGGTTTCGGTTTCGCCGTGCAGCACCGCCCAGTTGATCGGCACCCGCCCGCGGTATTTCGGCAACAGCGAGCCGTGCATGTTGTAGGCGCCGCGCGCCGCCAGTGACAGCAGCGCGGCCGGCAGCATGTGGCGGTAGTAGAAGCTGAAGATGAAATCGGGCTGCGCGGCCTGCACCTCGGCCAGCAGCTGCGGCGCTTTCGGATCGGCCGGCGTGATGCAGCGGATCGCGTGCTCGCGGCACACTTGCGCGACCGATTCGAACCAGATGGCTTCCGCCGGATTGTCCTCGTGCGTGACCACCAGCGCCACCTCGACGCCGCGCGCCAGCAATACCTTCAGGCAGCGCACGCCGACATTGTGATAGGCGAAGACGACGGCTCGCTTGCTCATGGTTCGCGCGCGACCATGCGCCGTTCGTGGTCCGGCGGGACTTCGCTTGCGTCGGCCAGCAGCGGCTGCTCAGCCGACTGTTCCAGGATGGTCTGCACCACATAGCGCGGGCGCGCCCGCACCTGCTGGTGAATCCGTCCGACGTATTCGCCGACCAGGCCGATGCCGAACAGGATCACGCCCATCAGGAAGAAGGTGAAGGCGAACAGCGTGAACACGCCTTCCACCTCGGCGCCGAAGATGAAGCGGCGGATCAGCAGCAGCACGAACAGCGCCGCCGACACGAACGAAAGCCCGATGCCGAGCAGCGAAAACAGTTGCAGCGGCACCAGCGAGAAACCGGTCACGAGGTCGAAATTGAGGCGGATCAGGCTGTACAGCGAATACTTGGACTGGCCGGCGGCGCGCTCCTCGTGCTCGACCACGATCTCGGTCGGGTGCCGCGCGAAGGTATACGCCAGCGCCGGCACGAAGGTATTGACTTCGCGGCACTGGTTGATCAGGTCGATCACGTTGCGGCCGTAGGCGCGCAGCATGTTGCCCTGGTCCGTCATCTTGATGTGAGTGATGGTTTCGCGCAGCCGGTTCATGGCGCGCGAGGCATGCGTGCGCCAGGCCGAATCCTGCCGTTCGCGCCGGATCGAACCGACGTAGTCGTAGCCTTCGCGGATCTTGGCGA
The DNA here is from genome assembly GCA_963706525.1 of uncultured beta proteobacterium. Lineage (GTDB taxonomy): Bacteria > Pseudomonadota > Gammaproteobacteria > Burkholderiales > Burkholderiaceae_D > DATJCV01. The sequence goes on from CAVPMM010000001.1 coordinate 632,531, forward strand.
CCAGCTTGCCGATTTCCTCCGGCGGATTCTGCAGGTCGGCATCCAGCGTCACCACGATCGTTGCCGCGGGTGGCCTCGAAGCCGGCCAGGATCGCCATGTGCTGGCCGTAGTTGCCGTTGAACAGCACCACCCGCGTCACGTCCGGCCGGCGGCGGAACTGGTCGGCCAGGATGCTGGCGGAATCGTCGCGGCTGCCGTCGTTGACGAAAATCACTTCATAGGAGATGCGCAGCGCATCGAGCGCCGGGTACAGCCTTTCGAACAGCTTGGCAAGGCCGGCCTGCTCGTTGTACACCGGGATGACGACGGAGAGTTCTGGTTTCATCAAGCGGGCAGTCTCGATTGGTTTTATTGACAAAGGATGGATTTTACCGCGCCGACCACGCGCTCGATATCCTCTTCGGCAAGACTGTTGAACATTGGCAAGGAGACGATCCGCCGCCCGACCTTTTCCGCCACCGGAAACATGCCTTCCTTGAAGCCGCGCGCGCGGTACAGCGAAAACAGGTGGATCGGCGCGTAGTGGTAGCCGATGCCGATATTCATCTCCTGCATCCTTTCCATGAATTCGGCGCGCGTGATGGATTCCGGCAGCACGATTTGATAGAGATGCCAGTTGGAGTTTTCAATATCGGCCACCGGCAGCTGGGCGCCGCTGTCGCGCTCGAAGCTGCGGCCGAAGGTCGTGAAGTAATGCTTCGCCAGCTGCTTGCGGCGTGCGGTGATGGCGTCGATATGGGCGAACTGCCCGAGGCCGATGGCGGCGGCGACGTCGGTCATGTTGTACTTGCCGCCCAGCACATCGACGTCGATGCCGTCGAAGCCGCTGCGGCTCACGCCCTGCAGGCGGTATTTCTCCGCCAGCCGCGCCTCGTCGGCGTTGTTCAGCACCAGGCAGCCGCCCTCGGACGAAGTGACGTTCTTGGTGGCCTGGAAGCTGAACGAGACGAAATCGCCGAAGGCGCCGATGCGCTTGCCCTGCCAGGTCGAGCCCAGCGCCTGCGCCGCGTCTTCGATCACGCGCAGCCCATGCTTGGCGGCGATCGCATACAGGCGCTCCATGTCGACCGGCAGGCCGGACAGGTAGACCGGGATGATCGCGCGGGTGCGCGGGGTGATGGCCGCTTCCAGCTTGTCGAGGTCGATGTTGCGCGTGATCGGATCGATGTCGGCGAATACCGGCGTGGCGCCCACTTCGATGATGACGTTGGCGGTCGCCACCCACGAAATCGGCGTCGTGATCACTTCGTCGCCGGGGCCGATACCGGCGATGCGCAGCGCGATTTCCATGGTGCAGGTGCCGGAATTGAAGGTGCGCACCGGCCGCCCGCCGAAATATTCGGACAGCGCCGCCTCGAACGCCTGCACCTTGGGACCGCTGGTGATCCAGCCCGAACGCAGCACGTCGCCGACGGCGGCGATGGTGGCTTCGTCGATGACCGGTTTGGAAAAGGGGAGAAAGGCTTGTGTCATGCTGTACTCGTCAATGGATGGTTGTGCCGATGCCGTTTTCTTAAAGGGAGAAACTGCTTGATTCATATACTCCCAATGAGGATCGTCTATGTCGGGTATGAAACGGACGATTTTTCAACATACTCCGGTGTTGGATGTGCTCAGCTGCGTGCCAGCAACGCCACGCCGACGATGATGACGCCGATCGCCAGCAACCGCTGCGCCGAGATCGCTTCGCCCAGGAAATACCAGGCGCCGATGGCGTTGATGATGTAGCCGAGCGACAGCATCGGATAGGCGATCGTGACATCGACGCGCGACAGCCCGATGATCCAGACCAGCACCGAAATCACATAGCAGGACAGGCCGCCCAGGATCGGCAGTTGCGTCGCCAGCTTGAGGCCGGTGCCGAACCAGTTGTCGGCCGTCAGATGGATTGCACCGACCGCGTTGGTCCCGGCCTTCAGCAGCAGCTGTGCGACCGCATTGAGGCAGATGCCGGCGAAGATGAAGCCGAAGGTAGCGAGATTCATGCTCTGCCTGCCTCAGGGGGTGACGACGACGATGCGCCGCGGGTCGGAGGCAATCACGCGCAGCTTCATGCCGAGCCGCTCCAGGTCCGGCAAGCGATCGGGGTTCAGGATCGCCAGCGACTTCTTGCCGGCCGCCAGGTCCGCATTCCACTTTTCGACGAACGCCGCGCGGGTCGGGATCCAGAGATGGGGTTCCTGCTTGAGGCCGAACTCCAGCTCGTCGGCGTGCTCGACCAGGATCATGGTGCGGCGCAGATAGAATGGCAGGGTCTGGTTGTAGCGGCCGACCGCATAGATCGGCGTCTCCGGCGTCAGCTCGGCCTCGATCGCCGGCACCAGGTCGAGGCCCGAGGCATAGCGGCCCAACGGCTCGTGGCCCAGCATCAGCAGTTGCGCGCACAGGTAGCCGGCGGCGGCCAGCGTCACCAGCGCCCACGACATCTGGCGCCGCGCCAGCCAGAGCACGGCGCCGCCGCCGACGATGCCGAGCGCGCCGGCGACAACGACCCATGGCACATAGGCCTGGTACAGCGGCACTTCAAACGGGACATCGGTCAGACGCGGGATGAACGGGCCGCCGACCACGCCGGCGATGCCGATCAAGAGCAGCAGGGCGGCCGAAAACTGCACGGCACGCACCGGCGCCTGTTCCAGATAGCAGGCGATCAGCAGCGCCAGGGCCGGGAAGATCGGCAGGATGTAGGACGGCAGCTTGGAGCCGGAAATGCTGAAAAACACGAAGATGAAGACCGACCAGGTCAGCAGCAGCTTCTTCGGCTGAAAGCCGGCGGCGGGGCCGGCTGGCGCCGCCGCATCGCGCCGCCCGTGCCACAGGCTTTGCGCCAGCATCCCGAGCCAGGGAAGGATGCCGAGCAGCAGGATCGGAATGAAGTAATACCAGGGACCGGCGCGATGGTGGATCTTGCTGGTGAAGCGCTGGAAGTGTTCGTGGATGAAGAAAAAGCGCAGGAATTCCGGATTTTTCAGCGACACCAGCACGAACCACGGCACCGTGATCGCCAGGAACAGCAGGGTTCCCGCCACCAGGTGCAGCCGCTTCCAGATCGCCCAGTCGCGCGCCAGCAAGGTGTACAGCACCAGCACCGCGCCCGGCAGCACGACGCCGATCAGGCCCTTGGACAGCACCGCCAGCGCCATGCCGGCCCAGCACACCAGCATCCAGTTGCGCCGTTCGCGCGCCGAGGCCGCCGGATTCTGCCCCAGCAGCAGGCCGCACAGGGCCAGCGTCATCATGCCGGCCAGGCCCATGTCGAGCGTATTGATGTGCGCCAGCGCCATCCAGAAGGCGGAGGAGCCCAGCACCAGTGCCGCGTTAAAGCCGACGCGCGCGCCGAACAGCCGGCGTCCGGCATAGCCGGCCAGGAATACGCCAAGCAATCCGCACAGCCCCGTCCACAGCCGCGCCTGCCATTCGCCCAGGCCGAACGCCTCGAAGGTGAGGGCGTTCATCCAGTTTTGCAGTGGCGGCTTTTCGAAATACTTGATCGCGTTCAGGCGCGGTGTGATCCAGTCGCCGGTGGCGACCATCTCGCGCGCCATTTCGGCGTAGCGGCCCTCGTCGGTCGGCACCAGCGTGCGGGCGCCGAGCGCGTAAAACCAGATTGCCAGAAAAATAATGAGCAGGCCCCAGACGAACGGTTTCGAGGTGTGCAGTTCACGCATGTCGGGAGTCGGCGCCTTTTTCGGTTGCGGGTTGGTTGAATGGTGTTTCGATGATCAGCGCCAGAGCCACCTTGCGGCCCTCCGCCATCAGGATGTTGTAAGTGCGGCAAGCCGCCTTGTTGTCCATGCATTCGACGCCGACGCGGCGCGCCGCCAGTGCGGCGGTCAGGCGCGGATGGATGAAGTGCTGGCGGCGGCCGGTGCCGAGGATCACGACATCCGGCTGCGTGGCTTCGATCTGCGCGAAATGTTCCTCGCCCAGGGTTTCGAACGCGGTCACCGGCCAAGGCACCGGCGGCGTTTCCGGCAGCACCAGCAGGCTGAAATCGAAGCGCACCGCGTTGATTTCGATGCCGGTATCGTCGTAGGCGGTGACGGTTTGATACTGCTGGGTGGGAGTGGCATGGAGCTTCATGGCATTGTGTCGCCGGCCGATCGAATCGGCGGGTGATTTTTCGACAATGGGGATGGAAAGTGCTGCATTGTAGCGTTTTCCGTCGAAAACCGGCCGCTAGCGATTGATAAAAGCGGGCGCTTTCGGCAGAATGAAAGATTCTGGCACTGCAGCATAATGTTGCACTGCGCGTGCCGGACCCCGTCTCCCAATTTGCCGTTCAGACCCTATCCCGGTCTTCACGGCGTCCGAATCCTCACATACTTATCCGTATGCTCCGGTTTTGCATTTGGGCGGCAGGCACGCGGGCCGTCGTCGGCGCGGCATTCGTTTTGCATCAAACCATAAGGACATTGCATCTGTGCGATCCATTCAGAAATCGAAAAAACTGGCGGACGTCTGCTACGACATCCGCGGCCCGGTTTTGGACAAAGCCAAGCAAATGGAAGAAGAGGGCCACAAGATCATCAAGCTGAATATCGGCAACGTCGGCGCCTTCGGCTTCGACGCCCCTGATGAAATCGTACAGGACATGATCCGCAACATGCAGGCGGCTTCGCCCTACACCGATTCCAAGGGCCTGTTCGCGCCGCGCAAGTCGGTGATGCACTATACCCAGGAAAAGAACATCGCCGGCGTCACGATCGACGACATCTACCTCGGCAACGGCGCCTCCGAACTGATCATGCTGGCCATGAACGCGCTGTTGAACAGCGACGACGAAGTGCTGGTGCCGGCGCCCGATTACCCGTTGTGGACCGCGGCCACCAGCCTGTCCGGCGGCAATCCGGTGCACTACGTCTGCGACGAACAGGCGGGCTGGCTGCCGGATATCGACGACATCAAGAAGAAAATCACGTCCAACACGCGCGCCATCGTCGTCATCAACCCGAACAACCCAACCGGCGCGCTGTACTCGGTCGACGTGCTGAAGGAAATCGTCGAAGTCGCGCGCCAGCACCAGCTGATCGTATTCGCCGACGAAATTTACGACAAGATTCTCTATGACGGCGCCCGGCATACCTCGATTGCCTCGCTGGCGGACGACGTGCTGTTCATCACCCTGAACGGCTTGTCGAAAAACTATCGCTCGTGCGGCTACCGCGCCGGCTGGATGGTGGTATCGGGCGAGAAAAAGCATGCCAAGGATTACATCCAGGGCTTGAATATGCTGACCTCGATGCGCATGTGCGCCAACGCACCCGGACAGTACGCGATCCAGACCGCGCTCGGCGGCTACCAGAGCATCGACGACCTGGTCGCCCCCGGCGGCCGTCTGGCGCGCCAGCGCGACCTGGCGCACAAGCTGTTGACCGACATTCCCGGCGTGTCCTGCGTCAAGCCGAAGTCGGCGCTGTACATGTTTCCGCGGCTCGACCCGGCGGTCTATCCGATCGCCGACGACCAGCAGTTCGCCTACCAGCTGTTGGCCGAGGAAAAGGTGCTGATCGTGCAGGGCACCGGCTTCAACTACCATACGCCGGACCATTTCCGCGTGGTGTTCCTGCCGAATACCGACGACCTGACCGAATCGATGGGCCGCATCGCGCGTTTCCTCGACGGCTATCGCAGGCGCCACAAGGCCGCGTAATCCATCCGCCTACCGCGCCGGCACGGCAGCCGGCGCGGGGCGGCCATCACCTGCCGCTCACGTCCGTCCCTTATCGAAAACGGCGCATGAACGGCGCATCTCAAGTAGAAGAAGGCATATGAAATCAATCAAAGTGGGTTTGCTGGGCGCGGGCACCGTCGGTGCCGGCACGTTCGAGGTCCTGAAGCGCAACCAGGAAGAAATCACGCGCCGCGCCGGCCGCGCGATCGAAATCGTCATGGTTGCCGACCTGGACCTGGAACGCGCCGCCGCCCTGACCAACGGCCAATGCCAGGTGGTCGGCGACGCCGGGCTGGTAGTGGCGAACCCCGAGATCGATATCGTGATCGAGCTGATCGGCGGCTACGGCGTGGCGCGCACGCTGGTGATGCAGGCGATCGCCAACGGCAAGCACGTGGTGACCGCCAACAAGGCGCTGATCGCCATGCACGGCAATGAAATCTTCAAGGCGGCACAGGAAAAGGGCGTGATGGTCGCGTTCGAAGCGGCGGTGGCCGGCGGCATTCCGATCATCAAGGCATTGCGCGAAGGCCTGACCGCCAACCACATCGAATGGATCGCCGGCATCATCAACGGCACCACCAACTTCATCCTGTCCGAGATGCGCGACAAGGGCCTGGATTTCGACGTCGTGCTGAAGGAGGCGCAGCGCCTCGGCTACGCCGAAGCCGACCCGACCTTCGACATCGAAGGCGTCGACGCCGCGCACAAGCTGACCATCATGGCCTCGATCGCGTTCGGCGTGCCGGTACAGTTCGAGCGCGCCCACGTGGAAGGCATCACCAAGCTGCAGGCGGCCGATATCCGCTATGCCGAACAGCTCGGCTACCGCATCAAGCTGCTCGGCATCACGCGCCGCACCGCGGACGGCATCGAATTGCGCGTGCATCCGACGCTGATCCCGGCCAAGCGCCTGATCGCCAATGTCGAGGGCGCGATGAACGCGGTGCTGGTGCAGGGCGACGCCGTCGGCGCCACGCTGTATTACGGCAAGGGCGCCGGCGCCGAGCCGACCGCCTCGGCCGTGATCGCCGACCTGGTCGACATCACGCGCCTGGCGACCGCCGACCCCGAGCACCGCGTGCCGTTCCTGGCCTTCCAGCCGCACGCGATGGCCGATACGCCGATCCTGCCGATGGCCGAAGTCACCACCAGCTACTACCTGCGCATGCACGTGGCCGACGAAGCCCGGCGTGCTGGCCGACCTGACGCGCATCCTGGCCGATTCGACGATCTCGATCGACGCCATGCTGCAGAAGGAGCCGGCCGAAGGCGAGTCGCAGACCGACATCATCATGCTGACCCACCAGACGCAGGAAAAGAACATCGAGGCGGCGATCGCCAAGATCGAGCAGCTGCCGACGGTGCTGGGCAAGGTCACCAAGATCCGGCTGGAAGAACTGGCCTGATTTTCCAGGAGCGCGGTTCGCCGCGCTCGCGATGCAAGCGGCGCGGGCAGGCGATTTTTTTCGAGGCCCGCGTCAGGATGGCAAATGCCGGGTTTGCACCATTCAGGTTTGCTTCTTCGACTTTCGCGCCGCTTCGGTTCAAACCCAAATCGGCGCTGCACAGCCTTGCCCATCCAAGAGCGCGCCTTTCATTCCTCTGCTTTTTGGATTCGGGACAGCCGCCCCTGGATGCCCATCCCCGGCCTGATCCTTCGTCCCGCATAGCACATCAGAGCTATTCCGGCGTCCGAGACTCCCGCCTACAATGGCTTCGTCGCATTCTCCGTCTGGGGAACTGCAATGCCTTTCCTCTCATTGGTTGTGCATGGCTGGCTGCGCCCTGGCTGCTAAGTCTGAGTTGTTCATAGTGCTGCACAAGGTTTTGGCTTCAATTGAAACAGTGTCAGCGCCTAAATATACTCCCCAATATTAGGCTTGATTTTTGCCATAAATGGTCAGTTTTCCAAGATACTCCAGACATTCTGTAAGGAAACGAATTTTATATGTCAATTGTGACATGTGGAACTGGGTATTTGAAGTTGGTTCTTTATCAATCTCCATGTCATGATGGCAACTAGGCCAAAAGAAAGAAAATACAGCCAGTAGCCAGATTTGCTGACAAAGATTGCAGAGTCTGGCGCTTAACCAGGCGTTGGCATGATTTTGGGCCGCTAAAAAATAATGGGAGGCACATGATGTTCGGAGTATCTGGCACAAAACGCAACCAGCTTCAGCTTCAGTCGGCGCACACGCCGTTGCCGTCATCCCTTTGGGGCGTCACTGGCGCTTCTGCTTGTCCTGGCGGGATGTGGCGGCTCCAGCGACAGCGGAAATGACGATATGCCGCCGCCTTCTCGCCGAACAGGTAAAAGCTTGTAGCACCGCGTTCGAGGAGTCGGTTGGCGGGAGAACGATGAAGGCCGCTGGTAGTGCAGAAGAGCCAAAGCTGTTGTCGGCGTGCCTATTGGAAACCAAGGACCCGAATCGGAATGTGACGATTGGCGAGGGCGGCTGCGGCCCCAGTGTCATCATCGACAAGTCATTCAAGGATGCCGAAGCGCTGGGTCAGATCACGATCAAGGCAGATGGCAAGCTGGTGCTTCCCCGCACTTTCGATCAGATCGAGCTGCATACCAAAGGCATCAGTGTTGCCGGCTTGCTTTCACTGGGCACGGCCTCTTGTCCGGTGGGCGTAGAAAATCCGGATAGCCAGATCAAGGTGACGTTTACTGGAAAACGCGCGGAGGCAGACGACAGCGCGAATGGCGCCGATAAAGGCATCGCGGTGCTGCCGGGCGGCATCTTGCGCATGTATGGCATCAAAGGGGTGACGCCGGTGGAAGGCAGGAAAGCCCCGGAAGCTGCGGGTGTGAGCTGGACTCACCTGGCTCAACCTGCCGGCCCGGGGAAATATCGAGATATGAAGGGTATCGGAGCGCCCGTAACTACCGCCGACAATGTAATTGTGCTGGCGCGCAACGTGACCGAAGGCGCCGGAGCATGGCGCCCCAATGACTGGATCGTGATCGCCACCTCCAGTTTCAGCCCCTTCGAGTCCGAATTCGTCCAGATCAAGAAGTTGACCTTCAAAAAAGACGCTGGCGTCACTGAAGTGGAGCTTACAAAAGCATTGCGCCATTACCACTTCGGCGGCGCCGATCCAGGTGTGCCGTCGGCCACCAATTACGGCGCCGGCAAGGAAATCAATTTTGGCGTCGATGAACGCAGTGAAGTCGGCCTCATCAGCCGCAACGTGGTGTTGACTGCGCAAACGCCCGCGCCAGGACCGGCCGCCGCAGAAGCGGACCTGCACTGGGGCGGAGAAATCCGTATTCATAAGAATTACAAGGAAGTCTCGATCGAGGGCGTCGAACTTGAAAAATTCGGCAAGGAGCGCCTTGGCAGCTATCCGATTCACTTTCATCAGGCCGGGACGCCGACCGGCAGCCATCTGATCAATAGCAATAGCATTCACCATAGCTACAACAAGTGCATCGCGATTCACTCAACCAGCGATATCAGCATCAACAACAACGTCTGCGCGCGGGCGATCGGGCATTTGTTCTATCAGGAAATCGGGGACGAAAAAGGCATCAGCTTCCGCAATAACCTGGGGCTGGGCGCAATGAGCCATTACTTCGACGTCGACCCCGCTCCGCAATATAAGAGTGAGAGTGGCGATGGCTTCAAGAATTGGTGGGAGGGCGACAATTTGGCCAAGGAACGATACGATGGTTTCAAGATTCGTAATACGGATAATCAAGCGCAATCCGACGAGGGGCGGCTGTTACACGGCATCCATTGCAGCGGTGCGCGATATAGGACTTTTGTACCGGGTAGCACGAGACGAACAAATCCGATGATCGATGCAACCCTGAGGAGGGCGATATACGTGGAACAGGCCACCGGCTTCTGGATCGTGAACCCCGCCACGGATCATGATCGGCAACTCGATTGGCGGCTGCCAGGGCATGGGCAAGGGCTACTGGTATGTGGCGCACCGAATAGTGGGCGATAGAAAGGTATCAGCCCGTCGGCACCTTCCGCAACAACCGGGTGCATGCGTGTTATGACGGCGTGTTTGCTGAAACCGAGATGATATGACGGTTACCCAGCAACTCTTTCCCAGAAATGAGAATGGGCGGAAAACCTGATCGCCCATTTCGAAGGCTTGACGGCAACCCGCATCCGCAATCGCGGCATCTGGATTCGTCCAACCTGGAATGCTATCACGACATGGGCGCTTTGCCACCAATCGGGATTCGGCCACCCTGGTCAGTTCCGGCGGGGCCGATGGCAATGCGCCAGGCGTCTGGGCTTGCTGAAGGATTCGGTGTTCGTTGGGCGTCAGCACCAATAACGTCGATCGTTGGGGTCCATGCCCGGATACCGTCATGCCAGGAAAATAAAGGCTGCGTCGACTACAATCCGAAGTCCAATGAAATCAATGAAAAGAAGTACCAAACGCCGTTCTGGAACTCCGCCGGTTACATGGTGTACGACGGTCCGGTGCGTATACTGCGCAACCATTTCGTCAATTTCCTGAAAGACCCGGCGCCTTTGCTGACCTGCGGGATGCCACGCATCTCAAGAATTTCAATGCCTATCCCAAAGGGAACAGGGTATATGAGGGCGATGCGGCTTTGGGATGGTTTCAAGCCAATCAAAGTGCCTATCCGACGGCCACGGTCAGCGCGCGAGTTGAGTTTTGATAACGTCGATCTGCGTCACCAGATCTACACGGAGCATGTCAATCCGGCGCTCGTTTGAAGATGGTGACAAGAACACTGCGCTGATCGATCTGGATGGCAGTCTTACCGGCTATCAAGGTGGTCGGACCGGATGGTAAGCCGGCAGCCGGGCGAGTACCCGATTTCGCTTGAACAACCTGCCGTTCAACTATGCCTCCAACGCGGTGGATGAGTGCCTTGCGATCGGTGCGGCAAGATGAAGTGGCGGAGGCGCGCCCAACCTCGCTCATTTCGCCGGCCAATATGGCGAGCCTGGAATTCGAGGCGCTTTATCCTGCTGTGAAACCGGTCTTGATCCGGCGACAGGCAAGGAAGTGTATGTATATTGGCAGGACATGATCTTCACGAAGACCTCCAGGGATGCCGGGGCATTCCAGTCCATGCAATTTGCGGAGTCGTAACGGCCTGGGAATTTGGGAACCGAAGGTGGCCAGTGGTTTTGGGTACGTGGTGGAAAGTCGCGCCGACTACCAAGGACTTGAGGGGTACCCCTGACCGTATAAAACCGAATGGGATGCCAAACCGTGTGCATGTCGGCCTGACCGATGCCGTCAAGCCGGACATGGACAAGAAGCCGTTCTACGTTCGAGTCGGAATTCGCTATGTGGATAGGGCACGGCAGGAAGCTCAACGCCGCGATTTCAAGCTGGAGCGTGGCGTCAAGACGTTGGGGCGGGGGGCCTGTAGATTTCAATTCCGGCGGGCTGGCCGACGCCTGGAAGCGAGTCTTCAACAAGTACGATGGCACCGCAGCGGCTTATGGCAATGCAACATTGCATGAATGCGGACGCTCAGGATGGTCGACCGGCGTAATCTGGACTGAACGGCTGCCCTGCGGATGGGAATTATGGCAAAACCGTTGGACAGTGGACTTGTCCGGCAGGATCTGAACTCTCGGGTGAGATGTTGCGTGTTCAAGAAAAAGCCGCTTAGTGCCGTAGCGACACTGGCGGATCTGACCAAGCCCGACGGCACGACCTCACACGGCGGAAGCAATCTATTTCTATGACAGTGACGCAGGCATGCTGTTTTTCTATGTACAGCAAGATTCCAAGAACGCGCATGGCACCATGCCGTTCGGTAGCTGCCCTCAGGATGCAACGCCTGTCCTGATGAGAATGAGCTGGACACCTATTTCCCATGTCCGCCGCAAGGCTGCGTCGGTCTATAGCGTCATTGTCGATCCGCAAAAGTACACGCCAGCGCCAAATGAGACGCCTCTCACGCCTGCACAGATTGCCAAGTATGAACAGGCGCCACCGCAAAATCAGAATCGCCTGGCGTATGTGAATGCGGATGGCACGATAGGGGACATCGTGGAGTCCGATGCCAAAGATGTCCAGCAAGAGCTTTTTGCATTGGACCCAGAAGAAGGGCGAGTTCTGCCCACTGACGGTACCGGCGAAGAAGCCCTTGAAGCAGGCGGCCAGGGCAGTGTCCAACTTGACCGTGGCGGCGCGTCCGGTTGCAAGCAACGCCATGGCAGCGCTGGTTTGCCGCCAAATCGAAGGAAGCGCAGGAGGCGCCGAAGCTGGCGATGGCGGACTTGGCTTTGCCGGTGTGCCGCGCGACGGAATGAGGCGGCCAAGGCAAGTAGCTTAGGGTAGTTTGGCAAGGGCAGTGCACAGCACTGCCCTTTTTCAATTGCGGTGGCGTACTTCAGTCCGTTCATGACCGGCAGAACACCACGATCTTGCCTTGGCAACGGTGGCTGTCTGCCTGACCGAGCACTCCCTATCAGGACGCTGGCGCCAGCCCCAGCAGTTGTCGTGCTTCTATCGTCGTTGCCGGCCGCCTGTTGTACTCGCTGCAGTGATCAACAATTTTCTTGACCAGCTCCGCATTGCTGGCGGCCAGCCGGGTTTTGTCGAAGCGGGTATTGTCTTCCAGTCCGGTGCGGCACTGGCCGCCTTCCTGCAGACACCATTGGTTGACCTCCCACTGATTGCGGCCGAGGCCGGCGGCGACCCAGGTGGCGTCGGGCAGCAGCGCCTTGAGCTCGGCGCGCAGGAAGTCGAAGACCGAGCGTCGCGCCGGCAGTGCATTGGCCGATCCCCATGACGAACTGGACGTGCGGAGCCGGCGCCAGCAATCCTTGCTGGACCAGGTTGGCGGCGTTGTAAAGCATCGCCAGGTCGAATACCTCGACTTCGGGCTTGATGCCGTTTTCGAGCATCGTGCGCGCCAGACCCTTCGATGAAATCCGGCGGATTTTCATAGACGTCGGTCGGGAAATTGACCGATCCCGTGGCCAGCGACGCCATGTCCGGCTTCAGATAGAGCATGGCGCCTCGCTTCGCCTGCTCGCGCCCGCGGCCGCCGGTCGAAAACTGGATGATCATCCCCGGGCAATATTTCTTTACTCCTTCCTGTACGCGCGCGAACAGCTCGGGATCGGAACTCGGCGATTCGTCGGGGTTGCGCACATGGATGTGCACCAGGGTGGCGCCCGCTTCGAAGCATTCCTGGGTCGATTCGATCTGCTCGGCCGGCGTCACCGGAACTGCGGGATTGTCTTTCTTGCGCGGGACCGAACCGGTGATCGCGACGGTGATAATGACTGGCGTTTCCATATCGACACGCTCCTGTGGCGAACCGCCGGATCGGCCGCTGATTGCGGTTGTTTAGCCGGCGCGCCATCTTTTCACGGTAGCGAAAACGAGCGGTGTTTTTTTGACGGCGATCAAGCCCAGCGGAAGGAAATATCCAGCTTCGTCGCTGCCATCCGCCTCAGGAGAGGGGGCAGGCATGGCGAAAATTTGCAGGCCGGCACTCAGCGATGAATCACCACCATGAGTGCCTTCGCTTCGGTTTTTCCGGCATTGCGGATCGCATGATTTCTATCGGCCCGATAGCGCGCCGTGCCGCCCAGCTTGAGTTTTTTCTGGGCGCCGTCGACTTCGACGTCGATCGCGCCGTGCAGCAGGGTAAGGTGCTCCATCGTGCCGGGATCGTGCGGGTTCGACACCAGCGCGCCGCCCGGCGCCAGCGTTAATTCATACCATTCGAACTTCCCGGCCAGTTCCATCGGCCCCAGGATGCGCAAGACATAGCCGGCGTGTGCGCCCGGCAAGGTTGGTGTTTCGTGCGATTCCAGGATGCGGATCGGCTCGGCCTCCTTCGGCGCGGTCGACAGCAGTTCGGCAATGCCGACGCCGAGCGCATTCGCCAGCCGCCAGGCGACCGCGATGGTCGGATTGGCTTTCTCGCGCTCGATTTGCGACAGCATCGACTTCGACACGCCGGCGGCGCGCGACAGGTCTTCCAGCGTCAGGCTGCGCTGCTGGCGCAGGCGTTGCAGGGTGGCGCCGACTTCGGGCGGCACATTGGCCGGACTGGGTTTTTCCATGGCTTGCAATGTTCAATGGGTTTGGCTAATATCCATTATATTGAATTATTATTCGAAATAATGGAATTTGGCCTGATGGCCGAATGAGGCATCGTAGCAGACGGAGATTGCAGCACGCCAAACGGAATCCATCCTCGGAGAGGCACCATGAATACGGGCAATAGCGGCAATCAGGCGTTTTATGCGCAGCTGGCGGACGGCTTGAGCGGATTGCGCAAGGAGGGGCTGTTCAAGCCGGAACGGGTGCTTGCCTCGCGCCAGGGCGCCGAAGTGGTGTGCGACGATGGCAAGACCCTGCTCAACCTCTGTGCCAACAACTATCTGGGCCTGTCCGGCGACGAGGCGATGGTGCAGGCGTCGATCGCCGCCACCGAAAAATATGGCTACGGCCTGTCGTCGGTGCGTTTCATCTGCGGCACGCAGACCGTCCACAAGCAGCTGGAGCGCGCCCTGGCGGACTTCCTCGGTATGGAAGACACGATCCTCTACGCCGCCGCCTTCGACGCCAACGGCGGCTTGTTCGAGCCGCTGTTCGACGAGCAGGATGCGATCATTTCGGATGCGCTGAACCACGCCTCGATCATCGACGGCATCCGGCTGTGCGAAGGCGGCGCGTTACCGCTACCAGCACAACGACATGGCCGACCTCGAGCGGCAGTTGCAGGCCGCGACCGGCAGCCGCCACAAAGTCATCGTCACCGACGGCGTGTTTTCGATGGATGGCACGATCGCCCAGCTCGACAAGATCTGCGACCTGGCCGAGCGCTACGGCGCGCTGGTGATGATCGACGAATGCCATGCCTCCGGCTTCATGGGCGCCAGCGGGCGCGGCACCCACGAGCACCACGGCGTGATGGGACGCATCGACATCATCACCGGCACGCTGGGCAAGGCGCTGGGCGGCGCGATGGGCGGGTTTACCGCGGCGCGGCGCGAGGTGATCGAAACGCTGCGCCAGAAGTCGCGGCCCTATCTGTTTTCCAACACCTTGGCGCCATCGATCGCCGGCGCCTCGCTGGCGGTGCTGGAGCGGCTGTCGTCCTCGACCGAGCTGCGCGACCGCCTGCATGAAAACACCGCCTATTTCCGCCGCCGAGATCGCGCGAACTCGGCTTCACCATCAAGCCCGGCACCCATCCGGTGGTGCCGGTGATGCTGTTCGACGCGCCGCTGGCGCAACGATTTGCCGCGCGTCTGTACGAGCTGGGCGTGCTGGTCACCGGCTTCTTCTATCCGGTGGTGCCGATGGGGCAGGCGCGGGTGCGGGTGCAGCTGTCCGCCGCGCACAGCACGGCGCAGCTGGATCGGGCGCTGGCGGCATTCGCCCAGGCCGGCGCCGAACTCGGGTTGCTGAATCAAGCGGGAGGTCAACTGATGGAACGGATACTGGTCATCGGCGCCAACGGCCAGATCGGCAGCGAACTGGTGAGCGCACTGGGCGCGCAGCATGGCGCGCAGAACGTGATCGCGACCGACATCGGCGCCAAGAATCTCTATGCGGCGGCGCGCTACGAGCAGCTCGACGTGCTGGATCAGGCACGCCTGGCGCGCCTGGTCGCCGACAACGGCATCACCCAGGTGTACCAGCTGGCGGCGATGCTGTCGGCCACCGGCGAACGGGCGCCCTTGAAGGCGTGGAAGCTGAACATGAATGGTTTGCTGAACATCCTGGAAATGGCGCGCGCGCGCCTTCAGGCCGGCCAGCCGCTGCGCGTGTTCTGGCCGTCGTCGATCGCCGTGTTCGGCCCCGAACACGCCGGCGACCGATACGCCGCAAACCACGGTGATGGACCCGACACGATGTACGGCATCAGCAAGCTGGCCGGCGAGCGCCTGTGCGAATACTATTTCCGCCACTATGGCGTGGATGTGCGCAGCATCCGCTACCCGGGCGTCATCAGCTACAAATCGCCGCCCGGCGGCGGCACCACCGATTACGCGATCGCGATGCTTCACGCGGCGAGCGCGGCGAGAATTACGTCTGCTTCCTGGGACCGGATACCACGCTGCCGATGATCTACATGCCCGACGCCTTCCGCGCCACGCTCGAATTGATGGCGGCGCCGGCCGAACGGATCCGCATCCGCTCGGCCTACAACGTCGCCGGCGTCAGCTTCAACCCGCGCCAACTGGCGCAGCAGATCGCCCGCCGGCTGCCGCAATTCGAGGTGAGTTACCAGCCCGACAGCCGCCAGGCCATCGCCGACAGCTGGCCGCACAGCGTCGACGACAGCGCCGCCCGCGCCGACTGGGGCTGGCAGGCGCAGATCGGCCTCGAGCAGATGGTGGCCGACATGCTGGCCAAGCTCGCGGTCGCGCCGGCTGCGCTGACGCACGCCGCCTGAGTCGTTGACGGAGGTTTGCGATGGACATGCGGGTTGCGGACTTGTTCAAGATCGGCATCGGACCGTCGAGTTCGCACACGGTGGGGCCGATGCTGGCGGCGCGCCGCTTCCTGCTGGAAGCGGTGCGCTCGACCAGGCGTGCCGGATTCAGGTCGAACTGTACGGCTCGCTGGCGCTGACCGGCATCGGCCATGCGACCGACCACGCGATCCTGCTCGGCCTGATGGGCGAGACGCCGCAGGACGTCGAGCCGGAAGCCGATCGACGCGCGGCTGGCCGCGGTGAGCCTCCAGCGGCGGAATCCGGCTGCTGGGCACGCAGCCGGTGCCTTCGACGCCGCGCGCGATCTGCTGTGGCATCAACGCGAAAGCCTGCCCGAGCATCCGAACGGCATGCGCTTTACGCTGGTGCGCGACGACGGCAGCACGCTGTCGCGAGATGTTCTATTCGATCGGCGGCGGTTTCATCCGCGCCGCCGGCGAGAGCGCCGGCGGCACGGCAGGGCTGCGCCGCGCTGCCGTTCCGCTTCGACACCATGGCCGATCTGCTGCAGCACGGCCGCGACAGCGGCCTGTCGATCGCGGCGATGCTGCGCGCCAATGAGGCGGTCATTCGGCAGCGACGAACAACTGGATGCCTTCCTCGACCGTGTCTGGCAGGTGATGCGCGGCTGTATCGCGCGCGGCCTGGAAACCGGCGGCGAGCTGCCGGGCGGGCTGCACGTACGGCGCCGCGCCGCCGCGCTGTGGCATGCGGCGCAGCAGCGCGGCCGAAGGATTGCCGCACGACGCGCTGCACCGGGTCATCCTGTACGCGATGGCGGTCAACGAGGAAAACGCCGCCGGCGGCCGGGTGGTGACCGCGCCGACCAACGGCGCCGCCGGCATCATCCCGGCGGTGCTGCGCTATTACGCCGAGGATTGCAAGCCGCGCGATCCGGTCACCGGCGTGCGCGATTTCTTGCTGACGTGCGGCGGCGATCGGCATGCTGTGCAAGCGCAACGCCTCGATCTCGGGCGCCGAAATCGGCTGCCAGGGCGAAGTCGGCGTCGCTTGCGCGATGGCAGCGGCCGGGCTGGTGGCGGCGCTCGGCGGCAACAACGAGCAAATCGAGAACGCCGCCGAAATCGGCATCGAGCACCATCTTGGCCTGACCTGCGACCCGATCGCCGGACTGGTGCAGATCCCATGCATCGAGCGCAACGGCATCGGCGCGGTCAAGGCGATCTCGGCCGCCTCGCTCGCCTTCAAGGGCGACGGCACGCATTTCGTCAGCCTCGACCAGGTGATCGAAACCATGCGCCAGACCGGGGCTGACATGCAGGCCAAGTACAAGGAAACCTCGCTCGGCGGACTGGCGCTGCATGGGGCGGCGATGGCCGGTGTGACGGTGAATTACCCGGCTTGCTGATGGCGCCGGACCGTCGGTCATCGCGGCATGGCGAAATAAGGGCGGCGTGGAAAATCTTGCCGGCTTCCGAAGTTATAATGGCCGGCTGATAGCGAACCTTCCCTTTTCACAATCCCGCTGCGCCGCAGTAGCGCAACCCGACCCGAAAATCCGACTCTATGCAATACGTTTCCACCCGCGGCCAGTGTCCGCCGCAAGCCTTTTCCGAAATTCTGCTGGGCGGCCTGGCGCCGGACGGCGGCCTGTATCTGCCGGCGCGCTATCCGCAGATCAGCGGCGCGCAGCTGGATGCCTGGCGCGGCCTGTCGTACGCCGAGCTGGCGTTCGAAATCCTGAAGCAGTTCGCCACCGATATCCCGGATGCCGACCTGCGGGCGCTGACGCACAGGACCTACACCGCCGACGTCTACCGCAATGCGCGCGCCGGCGACGATGCGGCGCAGATCACGCCGCTGCGCGTGCTGGAAGAGTCGAACGGCAAGAAGCTGGTGCTGCAGGCGTTGTCCAACGGTCCGACGCTGGCCTTCAAGGACATGGCGATGCAGCTGCTCGGCAATTTGTTCGAATACACGCTGGACCAGCACCACGCCGAGCTGAACATCTTCGGCGCCACTTCGGGCGACACCGGCAGCGCCGCCGAATACGCGATGCGCGGCAAGCGCGGCATCCGCGTCTTCATGCTGTCGCCGCACAAGAAAATGAGCGCGTTCCAGACCGCGCAGATGTTCAGCCTGCAAGACCCGAACATCTTCAACATCGCCATCGAAGGCGTGTTCGACGATTGCCAGGACATGGTGAAGGCGGTCTCGAACGACCTCGAATTCAAGGCGCGCCAGAAGATCGGCACGGTGAATTCGATCAACTGGGCGCGCGTGGTGGCGCAGGTGGTGTACTACTTCCGCGGCTACTTGAGCGCCACCACCAGCAGCGAGCAGAAAGTCTCGTTTGCGGTGCCGTCCGGCAATTTCGGCAATATCTGCGCCGGCCACATCGCGCGCATGATGGGCCTGCCGATCGACCAGCTGGTGACGGCGACCAACGAAAACGACGTGCTCGACGAATTCTTCAAGAGCGGCGTCTATCGCGTGCGCAAATCGGCCGAGACCTATCACACCAGCAGCCCGTCGATGGATATTTCCAAGGCGTCCAACTTCGAGCGCTTCGTCTACGACCTGCTGGGCGGCGACAGCGCGCGCGTCAATGCCCTGTTCAGGAAAGTGGAAACGCAAGGCGGCTTCGACCTGTCCGGCAAACCGGGCAGCGACGGCGACGAATTCGCCAAGGTCGGGCGCTACGGCTTCGTGTCCGGCAAATCGACGCACGCGGATCGGCTGGCCACCATCCGCGACGTCCAAGAACGCTACGGCATCACGATCGACACCCACACCGCCGACGGCATCAAGGTGGCGCGCGAAAACATGACGCCTGGCGTGCCGATGATCGTGCTGGAAACCGCGCTGCCGGCCAAGTTCAACGAAACCATCCGCGAAGCGCTGGGCCGCGACGCCGAGCGTCCGGCCGGCTTCGAGAATATCGAGGCCTTGCCGCAGCGCTTCGAAGTGATGGCGGCGGATGTGGCGGCGGTGAAGAGTTTCATTGCCGCGCATACCGGCTTGTGATGGCGGCGGGCGGGGGAGTCCGGTCCCGTCCAATTGTTCGTTTTTGCAGCGTATTTCAAGGGGGTATGTGGTTTAGGCCGCCTTACATAGGGCGGTATCGCACATATTGTAAGGGAGTATATGATTCCCGCGCGATCCGGCGATGCCGATCCACACCAACCTAAGGAGCATTCATGATGGCCAGCCGCCGTATCACCTTCTACCATTCGCCCAATACGCGCTCGCTCGGCACCCTGATCCTGCTCGACGAACTCGGCGCCGATTACGAAATGCATGCGTTGAACATGAAGGCCGGCGAACAGCGCACGCCGGCCTACCTGGCGATCAATCCGATGGGCAAAGTGCCGGCGATCCGGCACGGCGAAGCGCTGGTGACCGAGCAGCCGGCGGTGTTCATGTATCTGGCCGATCTTTATCCGGAAGCCAAGCTGGCGCCGCCGATCGGCGATCCGCTGCGCGGACCGTATCTGCGCTGGATGGTGTATTACGGTTCGTGTTTCGAGCCGGCGGTGGTCGATCGCGCGATGCAGCGCGCGCCGGCGGCGGCTTCGACTTCGCCCTACGGCGATTACGACACGATGCTCAAGACGCTGACCGATCAGCTGGCCAAGGGGCCCTACCTGCTCGGCGACACTTTCAGCGCCGCCGACCTGTTGTGGGGGCCGGCGCTGACCTGGACCACCGCCTTCAAGCTGGTGCCCGAGCTGCCGGTGCTGCAGGCCTACATGGCGCGCATCAACGCCCGGCCGTCGGTGGCGCGGGCGCGGGCGCGCGATGCCGAACTCGCCGCCGCGCAAGCGCCTTCCGCCTGAACCATTCCCACACCGTAGATTCTGCGTCGCGGCGGCAGTGCTCAAAACGCTTGCTTGACTTCGCTCTAGCGGAGTTCCGCCAGGCGGCGAATCCTTGCTTGCGCACGCCGGAATCCGGCATATAAATAAAGATGCAGGGCGCTTCCCGCGTCCTGCGCCCGGAGGGGCCGCGCGCTAGGCAAGCCGCATCCGGGCCATCGAACCGGAGGCCGATATGTCCCGCAAATACATTGATTGCCGGGAATTCCCGAGCGAGAGTAACTGCACCGTGGCAATGTCCGCGGATAGCGAAAACGAACTCCTCGACGCCGCGGTACAGCACGCGGTGTCGGTGCACAAGCATGAGGACACGCCGGAATTCCGCGACCAGCTGCGGCAGCTGTTCAAGGACGGTACGCCGCCGCTGACTGTGGAAAAGCACGCAGCGTAGGCTGGATTGGCAGGCAAGCGAATCGAAGCGCGATTCGCCGCCGGCATGCGCTGAACGCAGGCGGCAAGGAATGCCGCGCAGGAATCCTGCGCGCGCCATTTTGTCGCGCCCCGCTGTATTTCGCCTATCACGCCTCTATGGCGTCCGCTATCTTCCGCAAGTTTGCAGTCTGTCTTCGTGCATGAATCCCATGCGGCGCAGCCTATGATCCGCATTTTTCGCCGCGTGAGCGCCGTAGCCGGCTAGGCCGCTTGCCGCGGCGCGCGCGGCAGGCGCGCCCGCTATGTTTTACACTCGCGTAAGTGTTAACCTTTTCAGGTTTCGATCGCTTGTTTACCCGGTTCGAGCAGGGCGTCGCCGAGCCGGGTTTTATCGTGGAGAATAACGTCCCTCATGTCCGACCCAAAACCTTCCTTGCCGCCGATGCTGACTGCGCGCGCCGCACTCGATGCGCTATTGAGCGCGGTGCACCCCTTGACCCAGGCCGAAACGGTGGCGACGCTCGATGCCAACGGCCGCGTGCTGGCGGCCGACCAGACATCGAACATCGATGTGCCGCCGGCCGACAACACGCAGATGGATGGCTATGCGGTACGTGCCGCCGATTGCGCCGGTGGCGCGGCGCAACTGACCGTGGCGCAGCGGATTCCCGCCGGCCACGTCGGCCAGCCGCTGGAAGCGGGAACCGCCGCGCGCATCTTCACCGGCGGCCTGATCCCGCCCGGCGCCGACGCCGTGGTGATGCAGGAAATGACCAGCACCGACGGCACGCAGGTCACGATCAAGCACACGCCGCAGCCCGGCGAATGGATCCGGCGCGCCGGCGAGGACATCCGCGCCGGCAGCGTGATCCTGAGCGCCGGCACGCGCTTGCGCGCCCAGGAACTGGGCCTGGCCGCTTCGGTCGGACTGGCGCAGTTGCCGGTGTTGCGCAAGCTGCGCGTCGCGGTGTTTTTCACCGGCGACGAACTGGCGATGCCGGGCGAGCCACTGAAGCCGGGCGCGATCTACAACTCCAACCGTTTCACCTTGCGCGGCCTGCTGGAAAATCTCGGTTGCCAGATCAGCGACTACGGCATCGTGCCCGACACCCTGGCGGCGACGCGCGAAACGCTGCGCCGTGCCGCTGGCGAGCATGATTTGATCGTCACTTCCGGCGGCGTCTCGGTCGGCGAGGAAGACCATATCAAGCCGGCGGTCGAGGCGGAAGGGCGGCTCGACCTGTGGCAGATCGCCATCAAGCCCGGCAAGCCGCTGGCCTTCGGCTCCGTCCGCCGCGGCAGCGCCGATAGCCAGGGCGAGGCGAGCGAAGGCAGCGCGTGGTTCCTCGGCCTGCCCGGCAATCCGGTATCGAGCCTGGTGACCTTCATGCTGTTCGTGCGGCCGCTGATCCTGCGCCTGCAAGGCGTGCCGGACGTGGCGCCGAAAAGCTACGCGATGCGCGCCGATTTCGCCTGGCCGAAGGGCGATCGCCGCAACGAATTCCTGCGCGCCCGCATCAACGCCGGCGGCGGCCTCGACCTGTTCCCGAACCAGGGTTCCGGCGTGCTGACTTCGACCGTCTGGGGCGACGGCCTGATCGACAACCCGCCTGGCCAGACCATCGCCATCGGTGATACCGTACGCTTCATCCCTTTCAACGAACTGCTGTACTAGTGAAACATCCGCGATGAAAATCCAGCTTCGATTTTTCGCCAGCGTGCGTGAGGCGCTCGGCATTGCCCAGGAATCCGTGACCCTGCCGGCACAGGTGCAGACCGTCGGCGACGTGCGCGACTTCCTGGCGGCGCGCGGCGGCATCTGGGCCGAAGTGCTGGCCGAGGGGCGCGCGCTGCGCATGGCCTACGATCACGTGATGACGGAGGCCGAAACCGCGATCGCCGACGGCGGCGAAGTCGCGTTTTTTCCGCCGGTGACGGGCGGCTGAGCGCAGTTCGGGAATTCGCCCCGTGGCGGATTCCCTGTGAGTCCCAAATGCTGCCGGAGCGCAATGCGCGGCGATCCGGCCAGGAATAACGATAAAAACCGGAGACTCCATGCATACCGCTGCCAACCTCGCCGTCGTGCTGCTCGCCTTGCTGCATTTCTACTTTCTGGTGCTGGAAATGTTCTTGTGGGAGAAGCCCGCCGGGCGCCGCGCTTTCGGCACGACGGCGGAATTCGCGGCGTCGACCAGGGCGCTGGCGGCGAACCAGGGGCTGTACAACGGCTTCCTGGTGGCGGGGCTGCTCTGGGGATTGTGGCTGGGCGCCGAAGGTTTCGCGGTGAAGCTCTTTTTTGTCGGCTGCATCATCGTCGCCGGCTTGTTCGGCGCGGCCACCGCCAGCCGCAAGATATTGTTGGTCCAGGCAGTGCCGGGCGCGATTGCGCTCGCTTTGCTGCTGTTGTCCTGAAACGGTTTTATTTGTTTTTATCGATCGATCATGCCTATCCGCGTCCAGACCGAGGACTTTGACCTCAACGCCGAACTGCTCCAGCTGCGCGCCGCCAACCCTAAAGTCGGCGCCATCGTCACCTTCGTCGGCACGGTGCGCGATCTCAACGAGGGCGACCAGGTGGCCGAGATGGAACTGGAGCACTATCCCGGCATGACCGAAAAGGCGTTGCAGGACATCGTCGAGCAGGCGCGCGCGCGCTGGCCGCTGTTCGACGCGCTGGTGATCCACCGCGTCGGACCGCTCAAGCCATTGGAGCAGATCGTGCTGGTGGCGGTGACGGCGGCCCATCGCGGCGAGGCATTCGCCGCCTGCGAATTCATCATCGATTACCTGAAAACCCAGGCGCCGTTCTGGAAGAAGGAACAGACGCCGCAGGGCGCGCGCTGGGTCGATGCCCGCTGCAGCGACGACTTGGCGCTGGCCAAATGGGGCGGCGCCGACGGCGCCAAAGTGCCGCAATGAGCTGGCTCGCGGTCGGCATCGGGGCCGCCTGCGGCGCTTGGCTGCGCTGGGGCGTTTCGACCTGGCTCAACGCCTATCACCACGCATTGCCGTACGGCACGCTGATCGCCAACCTGACCGGCGGCTACCTGATCGGCATCGCGGTCGCCTTCTTCGAAAAATATCCGGCGCTGCCGATCGAGTGGCGGCTGCTGGCGGTCACCGGCTTTCTCGGCGGCCTGACCACCTTCTCCACCTTTTCGGCGGAAGCGATGATCCTGCTGCAGCGCGGCGAGTTCGGCTGGGCGCTAGGCCATTCGGCGCTGCATCTGCTGGGATCGCTGACACTCTGCTTCGCCGGCTTCGCCACTTACCGGGCCCTCGTCGGATAACGGCAATCAAGGGAGTATGCAGAAAAACGGGCGTTTCTCACTGGTCGAATATTGGCGATTCAAATATACTCCTTTACATTAAATGCCTGCCTGAGGCGCTCCCATGTTTCCATTTGGATGGTTTGCGGCATGCCCGCAGCGGACTTCATCCGGATCGGCAAGCCGCGAGGTGCCGGCCTCCCGGCGGCCGGCGACGGCATGCGGCGCTCCCGCCACATCTTCATTACCCCTTTCTTGAAAAACAACCTGGCGGCCTCACTTGATTTCCAAGTTCTTCCCGTGTGCGGGAGCATTTTTGGGAGCAATCCATGAGTCTCGACAAGATCACAACCAAGTTGCAAGAAGCGCTGACCGACGCCCAGAGCGTGGCGGTCGGCAACGATAACCAGTACATCGAGCCGCTGCACGTGCTTTCGGCGCTGCTCAAGCAGGAAGACGGCGGCGCCCGTTCGCTGCTGCAGCGCGCCGGCGTCAATGTCGGCGCATTGTCGAATGCGCTGGCCGGCGCCTTGGCACGGCTGCCCAAGGTCTCCGGCACCGGCGGCGACATCAAGCCGGGGCGCGAGCTGATGGGGCTGCTGAACCTGGCCGACCGCGAAGCGCAGCAGCGCGGCGATGAATTCATCGCCAGCGAAATGGTGTTGCTGGCTTTGGCCGACGACAAGTCGGAGGCCGGCCGTCTGGCGCGCGAGCACGGCCTGCAGCGCAAGGCGCTGGAAGCCGCGATCGACCTGGTGCGCGGCGGCGCCGGCGTGTCGTCGGCCGACGCCGAAGGCCAGCGCGAAGCCTTGAAGAAATACACGCTGGACCTGACCGAGCGCGCCCGCAACGGCAAGCTCGATCCGGTGATCGGGCGCGACGACGAAATCCGGCGCGCGATCCAGGTCCTGCAGCGCCGCACCAAGAACAACCCGGTGCTGATCGGCGAACCGGGCGTCGGCAAGACCGCGATCGTCGAAGGGCTGGCGCAGCGCATCGTCAATGGCGAGGTGCCGGATTCGCTGAAAAACAAGAAGGTGCTGGCGCTGGATATGGCGGCGCTGGTGGCCGGCGCCAAGTACCGCGGCGAATTCGAGGAGCGGCTGAAAGCAGTGCTGCACGAACTGGCGCAGGACGAAGGCCAGACCATCGTCTTCATCGACGAGATGCATACCATGGTCGGCGCCGGCAAGGCGGAAGGCGCGATGGACGCCGGCAACATGCTGAAGCCGGCGCTGGCGCGCGGCGAACTGCACTGCATCGGCGCCACCACGCTCGACGAATACCGGAAGTACATCGAAAAGGATGCGGCGCTGGAGCGGCGTTTCCAGAAGATCCTGGTGGATGAGCCGAGCGTCGAAGCGACCATTGCGATCCTGCGCGGCCTGCAGGAAAAATACGAAGTGCACCACAAGGTCGAGATCACCGACCCGGCGATCGTGGCGGCCGCCGAGCTGTCGCATCGCTACATCACCGACCGTTTCCTGCCGGACAAGGCGATCGACCTGATCGACGAAGCCGCCTCCAAGATCAAGATCGAGATGGATTCCAAGCCGGAAGTGATGGACCGGCTCGACCGCCGCATGATCCAGCTGAAGATCGAGCGCGAAGCGGTGAAAAAGGAAACCGACGAAGCGTCGCTGAAACGGCTGGCGCTGATCGAGGAAGAGATCGACAAGCTGCAGCACGAATACGCCGACCTCGAAGAAGTGTGGAAAGCGGAAAAATCGGTGGTGCAGGGCGGCGCCCACATCAAGGAAGAGATCGAGAAGGCCATCCAGCAAATGGAAGAGGCCAAGCGCAAGAGCGACTGGCAAAAAGCCGCCGAGATCGAATACGGCAAGCTGCCCGAGCTGAAGGCGCAGCTGAAGCAGGCCGAAAGCAGCGACGCCGGGAGCGGCAAGCCGAAGCTCTTGCGCACCCAGGTCGGCGCCGAGGAAATCGCCGAGGTGGTGTCGCGCGCGACCGGCATCCCGGTGTCGAAGATGATGCAGGGCGAGCGCGACAAGCTGGTGCACATGGAAGACGAGCTGCACAAGCGCGTGATCGGCCAGCATGAGGCGATCGTCGCGGTATCGGACGCGATCCGGCGTTCGCGCGCCGGCCTGTCGGACCCGAACCGGCCGTATGGTTCGTTCATGTTTCTGGGCCCGACCGGCGTCGGCAAGACCGAGCTGTGCAAGGCGCTGGCGGCGTTCCTGTTCGATACCGAGGAATCCATGATCCGCATCGACATGAGCGAATTCATGGAGAAGCATTCGGTGGCGCGCCTGATCGGGGCGCCGCCGGGCTATGTCGGCTACGAAGAGGGCGGCTACCTGACCGAGGCGGTGCGCAGGAAGCCGTACAGCGTGATCCTGCTCGACGAGATCGAGAAGGCGCACCAGGACGTGTTCAACGTGCTGCTGCAGGTGCTCGACGACGGCCGCATGACCGACGGCCAGGGCCGCACCGTGGACTTCAAGAACACGGTGATCGTGATGACCTCGAACCTCGGTTCGCAAAAGATCCAGGCGATGGAGGAAAGCGATCCGGCGCTGGTGAAGCTGTCGGTGCTGGCGGAAGTGCGCAACCATTTCCGGCCGGAATTCATCAACCGCATCGACGAGATCGTGGTGTTCCACGCGCTCGACGAAAAGAACATCGGCGCCATCGCGAAAATCCAGCTGCACATCCTGGAGCAGCGGCTGGCCCGGATGGAGATGCGGTTGGAAGTGTCCGACGAAGCCCTGCAGAAAGTGGCGGAGGCCGGCTTCGACCCGGTGTACGGCGCGCGGCCGTTGAAGCGGGCGATCCAGCAGGAAATCGAAAACCCGCTGTCGAAGCTGATCCTGGAAGGGAAGTTCGGACCGAAGGACGTGATCCATCTCGACGTCGACCGGGGCGCCTTGAGCTTCACCAAGGGCGCATAAGGGGCGCCGCGCGAGCGGCAATGGCCAAAAGCCGCCGGTCCGATCGGACCGGCGGCTTTTTTTCAAGGGTGACCGCAGCTCAGGCCAGCGCGTCCATCACCAGGCGGTTGATCATGGCGCCGCCCGCGACCAGCCAGGCGAACAGCAGGCCGGCCAGCATCAGCGGCTTCACGCCGGCGCGCGGAATCGCCGACAGGTGCGTGGACAGGCCGAGCGCCGCCATCGCCATCGTCAGCAGCACCGTATCGAAGCGAACGACGCCGGCGACCAGCGGCCGGCGGCAGATCGACAGCGAATTCAACGCGCATACCGCGACGAAGCCAAAGGCGAACCAGGGGATCGTGATGCGGCGGGCGCCGTCCCTGGCTGCCAGCGCGCCGTGGGCGGCGGCCTGGCGCCGGTTCAGGTAGAGCGACAGGCCGATCAGGAATGGCGCCAGCATCATGACCCGCACCATTTTCGCGATCACCGCGGTGTCGGCGGCATCCTGACTGAGGGTGCGCGCCGCCGCCACCACTTGCGCCACTTCATGGATGGTGGAACCGGCATAGATGCCGAAGTCGAAGCGCCGAGGCGCCGAGCACATGCCACCGCAGGTTCCAGCGTATAGAGCAGCGGGATAAAGAAATATCGACAGGGTGCCGAACACCACGACGGTCGAGACCGCCACCGTCACCTGGTCGGCGCGGGCCTGCAGCACCGGCTCGGTCGCGAGCACCGCGGCAGCGCCGCAGATCGAGCTGCCGGCGCCGATCAGCACCGCCGTGTCGCGATCGAGCCCGAACAGCCGGCGGCCGAGCAGCAGCGCCAGGCCGAAGGTCGAGCACAAGACCAGCGCGTCGATCGCCACGCCGGCGATGCCGACCCGGCCGATGTCCTGGAAGCTCAGGCGAAATCCATACAGGATGATCCCCAGGCGCAGCAGGTTTTGCTTGGAGACGCCGACGCCGGCGGTACAGCGCGCGGCGATTCGCGCAAACGCGGTATTGCCCAGCGCGATCCCGAGCACGATCGCCAGCGTCAGCGCGGACAGGCCGTGCGCCTTGCAACCAGGCGAGCCTGCCCAGGCCGTCGCGGCGGCGGCCAGCAGCGCGCACAGCAGCAGGCCCGGCAACGTGCGGCCCAGAAACGGCCGCTGGCGGGGCAGCCTGCGGTACGGGGCGCCGGCAGCGGCGCCTGGTTCGAAGGGCATGCGTGGCATGATTCTTCTCCGGTAAAAGGGCTCTCGAGCGGAGCCGAATGCAGCCAGTGTAGGGACTTGCGGATTCAATTAGATAAAACGACTTGTTTGTCTATAATTAACCTAGTTAAACAGGTTGATTGGAGGCCTGCATGCGTTTGACATTGCGACAGTTGCAGATTTTCGTCGCGGTGGCCGGCGACGGGCAGTACGCTGGCCGGAGCGCATGCGGTAGCGCTGTCGCAGTCGGCGGCCAGCGCCGCCCTGAACGAACTGGAAGACGTGCTGACGATGCGCTGTTCGATCGCGTCGGCAAGCGCCTGATCCTGAACGACAACGGCCGGCTGCTGCTGCCGCAGGCCGCCAGATGCTGGATGCGGCGGCGACGATCGAACAGCCAGTTCGGCGCGGCGGACTCGGCCGACGGCATCGGGCTGCGTATCGGCGCCAGCACCACGATCGGTACCTATGTGCTGCCGACGCTGCTTGCGGCCCTGAGGAGCGGGGGTGGCACGGGCCGGCCCGCGCGTCGTGATCGCCAATAGCGCCGACATCGCCCGGCGGTGGCGAATTTCGAGGTCGACGCCGGCCTGATCGAGGGGCCTTGCCATGAGCCGGAACTGCAGGTGGAACTCTGGCTCGAGGATGACGCTGATCGTCGCGGCCGGCCCGATCATCCGACTGCTGGAAGACAGGCGCGAGCGGCAAGGTGCCGCGTCAAGAACGCTGCGCCAGGCCGAATGGCTGCTACGCGAGCTCGGTTCCGGCACGCGCGAGGCGGTCGAGCATGCCTGACGCCGCATCTGCATTACTTGCGGACGCGGGCGAAATCAGCAATTCGGAGGCGATCAAGCATGCGGTCGCCGAGGGCTCGGGATCGCCTGCATGTCGCGCCCGGTGGTCGCGGACTGGCTCGCAAGCGGCCGCCTGGTCGAACTGCAGACGCCGTTGCCGCCGCTCAAGCGGCGTTTCTATTTGATTCATAACCGGCGCAAGATCCTCTCCGCGCGCCTGGCTTCTTTCCTGGACCTATGCCGGCGCTCGGCGAGCAGCACGCGCAAGACCTGACGGCTGC
Organism: uncultured beta proteobacterium; assembly: GCA_963706525.1. Classification (GTDB taxonomy): domain Bacteria; phylum Pseudomonadota; class Gammaproteobacteria; order Burkholderiales; family Burkholderiaceae_D; genus DATJCV01. The sequence continues at coordinate 661,288 of CAVPMM010000001.1, forward strand.
GCCGGCAGGGTGGCTGCTTGATTTTTCCGCCGCCCCGCGAATCGGGCTCAGCGGTTTGCTCGATGAAAATTAGCCAGACAAGGGCGGCCATCTTCAATTTATGTAACCGTTCGGTTAATATCGGGTTTTCAAAACCGAAACAAGCCGAATCGACATGCCGCAAGAAAACAGCACCCGAAATCCCGAGCGAACCAAGAAATCGATCCTGGAGGCCGCCATCGAGGAGTTCGCCAGCACGGCCTGGCCGGCGCGCGCGTCGACAGCATCGCCGAGCGCGCCGGCTCAACAAGCGCCTGATCTACTACTACTTCGGCAGCAAGGACGACCTCTTCCTGGCGGTGCTCGAGGGCACCTACGCCGACATCCGCAAGGCCGAGCAGCGCCTGCACCTCGACGAGATGGAGCCGGTCGAGGCGATCCGCCGGCTGGTCTCGTTCACCTGGCACTACTACCTCGAGCATCCCGAATTCATCACGCTGCTCAACAGCGAGAACCTGCACCGGGCCGACGCATCTGCAAGCGCTCGGAGCGGATCCAGGAAATGAACTCGCCGCTGGTCACCTGCTCGACGGCGTGCTCGAGCGCGGCCGGCGCGACGGCCTGTTCCGCGCCGGCGTCGACCCGGTCCAGCTCTACATCTCGATCGCCTCGCTCTGCTACTTCTACCTGTCGAACAACGACACGCTGTCGGCCATCTTCGGACGCGACCTGCGCACGCCCAAGGCGATGGCGCAGCGCCTGTCGCACATGACCGACCTGGTGCTGGGCTACGTGCTGCGCTGACCGGGCATCTCCTGCCGGCTTGACGTTGACAGCAAGTTCGCTCTGATCTAATTCACCAGTTGGTTAATTGACGTGCGCGGCGACCGCGCGATGCCGGCCGAACTTCTTCGATGCTCCGCAAACTCTCTGCTCGCACCGGCACTCCGGCCGTTCCTGCTGATCCTGATGCTGCTGGTGCTGTGGGATCTCGCGATCCGCCTCTTCAAGATTCCCGCCTACCTGGTCCCGCCGCCGCTGCGAGGTGGTGAAGCAGCTCGTCGCCGAATGGCCGCGCCTGCTGGCGGAGAGCTGGAAGACCACGCTCGCCACGCTCGGCGGCTTCGCGCTGTCCGATCGCTGATCGGCATCCCGATCGCGATGGTGATCGCCTATTCGCGCCTGGTCGAGTCCTACGTCTATCCGCTGCTGGTGTTCTCGCAGAGCATCCCGAAGGTCGCGATCGCGCCGCTGTTCGTGGTGTGGTTCGGCTTCGGCATCTTCCCGAAGGTGATCGTCGGCCTTCCTGCTGGGCTTCTTCCCGGTGGTGGTGTCGACGGTGATGGGCTTCAAGTCGGTCGAGCCCGACATGATCGACCTGGCGCGCTCGATGGGCGCGAGCCGGCTGCAGATCTTCTTCAAGATCAGCCTGCCGCAGGCGCTGCCGGCCGATCTTCAGCGGCCTCAAGGTGTCGGTCACGCTGGCGGTGGTCGGCGCGGTGGTCGGCGAATTCGTCGGCTCCAACTCGGGCATCGGCTACGTGCTGCAGGTGGCCAACGGCAACTTCGACCTGCCGCTGATGTTCGCCGCGCTGGTGGTGCTGTCGAGCATCGGCGTGATCCTGTTCGTCGTCGTCGACCTGGTCGAGCGCTGATGATTCCGTGGCATGCCTCGCAGCGCCACGAGTCACCCAGTCGTCTGAGTTTCCCGTCGCATACAACCAACCGACAGGAGACAACAGCATGAAGAAACTGACTTCGCTGACTGCTGGCCGCCGCGCGGCCCTGGCCGCTCGGCCTCGCCACCGGCCCATGCGCAGGCGCAAGCCGCAGGACAAGGTCACGCTGATGCTCAACTGGTACCTCTACAGCGAGCACGCGCCCTTCTTCCTCGGCAAGGAGCGCGGCTACTACGCCGACGAAGGCATCGACCTCGACATCCAGGAAGGCCGCGGCTCGGCCGTGACCGCGCAGGCGGTGGCCGCCAAGTCGGCCACCTTCGGCTACATCGACGTCACCGACCATGATCAAGGCCGCCGCCAAGGGCGCGCCGCTGAAGTCGACCGGCGTGCTGTTCCAGGTGAGCCCGATGTCGGTCATGGGCTTCACCGAGAAGAACATCAAGACGCCGAAGGACATCGTCGGCAAGACCGTGGCGGTGACGCCGGGCGACTCGATGTCGCAGATGTGGCCGCTGTTCCTGAAGGTCAACGACATCACGGCAGGACCAGTTCAAGATCGTCTCGGGCGACGCGCAGACCAAGCTCAATGCCGTGATCAACGGCCAGGCCGACCTGCTGCTGGGCTACGTGATGGACCAGGCCATCAAGCTGCAGGACGCCACCGGCAAGCCGGTGACGCCGATCCGCTTCGCCGACTCGGGCGTCAACCAGATCAGCTCCGGCATCATCGCCAACAAGGAACCTGCTGACCGAGAACCCCGACCTGGTGAAGCGCTTCATGCGCGCCTCCACCGGCGGCCGAGGCGGCCGAGAAGAGCCCCGAGGCCGCGGTCGACGCGATGCTCAAGGCCAACCGCAAGGCCGGCGTGCGCGACACGCTGATCGTCGGCATGAAGCAGAGCGTCGCGCTCTATCACACCAAGGAAACCGCCAACCAGCGCCCGTTCCGCGTGGCGATGAAGAACGTCAACGACTCGCTCGACCTGCTGGTGCAGTACGGCGGCATGGACGCCGGCCACGCGCGGCAAGCCGGAGGACTACGTGACGCTCGACTTCCTGCCGCAACTGATCTGCCCGGCGCCAGATGCAAGCGCACGTCATGCCGACATCCGCACTGATCGAGGCCCGCGGCGTCACCAAGATCTACCAGACCAAGGACGGCGCCGGTCGAGTCGCTCAAGCCGCTCGACTTCTCGATCCGCGCCGGCGAGTTCGTCTCGGTCGTCGGGCCCTCGGGCTGCGGCAAGAGCACGCTGCTGAAGATGGTCGCGGGCCTGCTGCCGATCAGCGCCGGCGAGCTGACGCTGGCGCGGCAAGCCGATCAACGGCCCGCAGAAGGACGTCGGCATCGTGTTCCAGAGCGCGGTGCTGCTGCCCTGGCGCACGCGTGCTCGACAACATCCTGCTGCAGGCCGAGATCCGCGCGCCTGCCCAAGGCCGCGGCGCGCGAACGCGCCGACGCAGCTGATGGAGATGGCCGGCCTGAAGGGCTTCGAGAACAAGTACCCGTGGCAGCTCTCCGGCGGCATGCAGCAGCGCGCGTCGATCTGCCGCGCGCTGCTGCACGACCCGCCGGTGCTGCTGATGGACGAGCCCTTCGGCGCGCTCGACGCGATGACGCGCGAGAAGATGAACCTCGAGCTGCAGCGCATCTGGGCCGCGTCGAAGAAGACCGTGCTGCTGATCACGCACAGCATCCCCGAGGCGATCTTCCTGTCGGACCGCGTGATCGTGATGAGCGAGCGCCCGGGCTCGCATCGCCGCGGTCTACGACATCGACCTGCCGCGCCCGCGCGCCGCTCGACGTGATGGGCTCGCCGGCGTTCGCCGCCTACGCCAAGACCATGCGCGCGCATTTCTTCTCGCAGGGCACGCTGGATCCACTGAGCTTGTCCATGACTGGCGCTTCCGCTTTTCCGCGTCGGCCGAGGTCGGCCTTCTTCGAGCGCGACGGTCGCGCTGCGCCTGCCGTTCCGCTTCGGCGCGGCCACGCTCACGCGCTGCCCGCAGGTCTTCGTGCGGGCGCGCATCGAGATTGCGGACGGCGCACGGCGCACGGCTGCGCGGCCGAGATGATGGTGCCGAAGTGGTTCGACAAGAACCCGGCGCTGACCAACGACGACAACGTCGAGCAGCTGCGGCTGGCACTGCGGCTGGCGCGCGACGCCTACCCGGCGACGCGGCCAGGCGCAGCGCCTGGCAGCATTTCGCGCGCGCACTACGCCGCGCTGCTGGACGCCGGGCGGCGCCACGGACTCGAGCCGCTGTCGACCAGCTTCGGCCCGGCGGTGCTCGACCGCGCGGTGCTCGACGCGCTGTGCCGGCACGCCGCGCTCAGTTTTTCCGCCGCCATGCGCGGCAACCTGTGCGGCATCGGCCATGGCCTCGGCCTGGCCGACGTCGCGCCCGACCTGGCCGGCTGCGACATCGACGCGCTGCTGGCGCAGCGGCCGCCGCCGCGCATCGATCGCGGCGCGCCACACGGTCGGCCTGGTCGATGCGATCCGCGACAGCGATGCCGGGCCGGACGCGCCGCACGACGGCCTGCCGGTGACGCTGCGAAGGCGCGATCGCCGCTACGGCCATCGCTACTTCAAGATCAAGCTGGCGGCGACGCTGGCGCCGACCTCGCGCGGCTGCAGCACATCGCCGCGGTGCTCGAGCGACGCGGCGCAACCGCTTCACGCTCGACGGCAACGAGCAGTACGCCGGATGCGCAGGCCTTCGCCGAGTTTCTCGACGGCTTCCATCGCGTGCCGGCGCTGGCGCGCGCTGGCGCCGCCGGGTCGCCTTCATCGAGCAGCCGATCCATCGCGCGCATGCGCTGGAGCGCGACATGCACGGTCTGGCGCAGCGCATGCCCCTGCTGATCGACGAGGCCGACGGCACGCTCGACGCCTTTCCGCAGGCCAGGCGCTCGGCTATGCGCGGCGTGTCGAGCAAGAGCTGCAAGGGCCTCTACAAGTCGATCCTCAACCGCGCCCGCTGCGACCAGTGGAACGCGCAAGCCGGCGGCGAGCCGCGCTACTTCATGTCCGCCGAAGACCTGACCTGCCAGGCCGGGCTTGCGGTGCAGCAGGACCTGGCGCTGGTCGCGTTGCTCGGCCTGACGCACTGCGAGCGCAACGGCCATCACTACGTCGACGGCTTGGCGGCGCGCCGGCGGCCGAGCAGCAGGCCTTCGCCGCTCGCCCACCCGCGACCTTTACGAAGAGCGACGGCGCGGCGCGCCTGCGCATCCGCGACGGGCGGATCGACCCGCCGCTCGCTCAACCGGGCTTCGCCAGCGCGGCCCGACCTCGACTGGCGCCGCCGACGCGGCCTTTCACCTGACTATTTCCAAGGAGACACCGCCATGGCACACACAACGACTCGGCATCATCATGCACGGCGTCACCGGCCGCATGGGCATGAACCAGCACCTGATCCGCTCGATCGTCGCGATCCGCGAGCAGGGCGGCGTGACGCTGTCGAACGGCGACCGGTGATGCCCGACCCGATCCTGGTCGGCCGCAACGGCGACAAGATCGAGGCGCTGGCGCAGGCCCACGGCATCGAGCGCTGGGGCACCGACCTCGACGCCGCGCTGGCCAACCCGGACGACACCGTGTTCTTCGACGCCGGCACGACGCAGATGCGCGCCGACGCTGCTCGCCAAGGCGATCAGCGCCGGCAAGCACGTCTACTGCGAGAAGCCGATCGCCACCAACCTGCAACGAGGCGCGTCGAGCTCGCCAGGCTGGCGCAAGGCTGCCGGCATCAAGCACGGCGTGGTGCAGGACAAGCTGTTCCTGCCCGGCCTGCGCAAGCTCGAGCATGCTGCGTCGACGCCGGCTTCTTCGGCCGCATGCTGTCGGTGCGCGGCGAGTTCGGCTACTGGGTGTTCGAGGGCGACCTGCAGCCGACCCAGCGGCCGTCCTGGAACTACCGCAAGGAAGACGGCGGCGGCATCATCCTCGACATGCTGTGCCACTGGCGCTACGTGCTCGACAACCTGTTCGGCGAGGTCAAGTGCGTGTCCTGCCTCGGCGCCACGCACATCCCCGAGCGCGTGGACGAAAGCGGCAAGCCCTACCAGGCGACCGCCGACGACGCCGCCTATGCGACCTTCGAGCTCGGAGGGCGGCGTCATCGCGCAGATCAACATGCTCCTGGTGCACGCGCGTGCGGCGCGACGACCTCGTGACCTTCCAGGTCGACGGCACGCACGGCTCGGCGGTCGCCGGCCTGCAGCGACTGCCGGGCGCAGCCGCGCGTGAACACGCCGAGGCCGGTGTGGAACCCCGACGTCAAGCAGACCATGAACTTCTTCGACCAGTGGCAGGAGGTGCCGGACACGCAGGTCTACGACAACGGCTTCAAGATCCAGTGGGAGCATTTCATCCGCCACGTCGCCGAGGACGCGCCCTGCCACTGGGACCTGCTCGAAGGCGCCAAGGGCGTGCAGCTGGTCGAAGCTGCGCTGCAAAGCTGGAAGGAGCGGCGCTGGATCGACGTTCCGCGACTGCGGAGTCTGACGTGAGCCTGTCGCTACAACTGCCCTACGAGCGCGCCGGCGCGCGCGGCATCGACGCCTATCGCGCTGCGCTGCGCCGCGCAGCTTCGCCGCCAGCGCAGCGCGGCGCGCCTTCAACCGCATCGCCTACTCGGCGGCGCATGTGGTGGCCGACCCGCTGGCGCGCGTCGACCCCTGGCTGCGAGGGCGCGATCGACTGGGACGCGACGATCGCCTACCGCCGCCACCTGTGGTCGCTCGGGCCTCGGCGTGGCCGAGGCGATGGACACGGCGCAGCGCGGCATGGGCCTGGACTGGCCGACCTCGCTGAGCTGATCCGCCGCTCGCTGACGCGGCGCAAGCACGTGCCCGGCGCGCTGATCGCCTGCGGCTGCGGCACCGACCACCTGGCGCCGGACGCGGCGCGCAGCGTCGACGACGTGATCCGCGCCTACGAAGAGCAGATGGCCGCGATCGAGGCGCTCGGCGGCCGGATCATCCTGATGGCGAGCCGCGCGCTGGCCCGGGTGGCACGCGGCCCGGACGACTACGCGCGCGTCTACGACCGCATCCTGTCGCAGGCGCGCGAGCCGGTGATCCTGCACTGGCTCGGCGAGATGTTCGATCCGGCGCTGGCGGGCTACTGGGGCGACGCCGACCATCGACGCGGCGATGGACGTCGCCTCGACGTCATCAGCCGCAACGCCGCCAAGGTCGACGGCATCAAGATTTCGCTGCTCGACAAGGACAAGGAGATCGCCATGCGCCGCCGGCTGCCGCCGGGCGTGCGCATGTACACCGGCGACGACTTCAACTACGCCGAGCTGATCGCCGGCGACGACGCAGGGCTACAGCGACGCGCTGCTCGGCATCTTCGACGCCATCGCGCCGGCGGCCTCGGCCGCGCTCGGCGCGCTGGCGGCGGGCGACGCGGCAGCAGTTCCACGCCATCCTGGCGCCGACCGTGCCGCTGTCGCGCCACATCTTCCAGGCGCCGACGCGCTTCTACAAGACCGGCGTGGTGTTCCTGGCCTAGCTGAACGGCCACCAGGACCACTTCACGATGGTCGGCGGCCAGCAGAGCACGCGCTCGCTGCCGCATCTGGCCGAGCTGTTCCGGCTGGCCGACGCGGCCGGCCTGCTGCGCGATCCGGAGCTGGCCGTGCCGGCGCATGACGCCAGGTGCTGGCGCGTGCACGGCGTGACAGCTGACATGATGCGCGATTTCTCCAACGGACCACGGACTGGCTGTCGATCAACACCGCCACGGTGCGCAAGCAGTGGACGCTCGCCGAACATCATCGACGGCTGCGCCGAGCACGGCATCCGCGCCATCTCGCCGTGGCGCGACCAGGTGGCCGACATGCGGGCTGGATGACCGCCGCGCGCCTGATGCGCGACGCACGGCCTGCGCTCTCCGGCTTCTGCCGCGGCGGCATGTTCCCGGCCGCCAGCGCGCCGGCCTGCAGGCCGCGCTCGACGACAACCGCCGCGCCATCGACGAGGCCAAGGCGCTGGACGCGCCCTGCCTGGTGCTGGTGGTCGGCGGCCTGCCGGCGCGCTGGAAGGCAAGCGGCGCACAAGGACATCGGCCGGCGCGCGCAGCCAGGTGCGCGACGGCATCGCCGCAAGCTGCTGGACTACGCGCGCGCGGTCGGCATGCCGCTGGCGATCGAGCCGCTGCATCCGATGTATGCCGCCGACCGCGCCTGCATCAACACGCTGGAACAGGCGCTCGACCTCTGCGACGCGCTCGACCCGGCGCGCAGCGGCGCGCTCGGCGTCGCGCTCGACGTCTATCACGTCTGGTGGGACCCGAAGCTGGAAGCGCAGATCGCGCGCGCCGGCGCGCGAGCGTCTGCTGGCCTTCCACGTCTGCGACTGGCTGGTGCCGACCACGCGACCTGCTGCTCGACCGCGGCATGATGGGCGACGGCGTGATCGAACTGCGCAAGATCCGCGGCTGGATCGAGGCGGCCGGGTTTGCCGGCTTCACCGAAGTCGAGATCTTCTCCGCCGCCAACTGGTGGCAAAAGCCGGGCGACGAGGTGCTGCACACCTGCATCGAGCGGCATCGCTCCCACGTCTAGTTTTCGGCTTGTCATTCCCGCGCAGGGGAAATGACAAGAACCGAAGTCCTTTGACCGAACGGCAGGGGCGCCCATGGCGCGGTTCAAGCCGCTTGGGCCTTCAGGGAATTCCGGGTACGCGGAACTGCGGCCAGTCCGCTGCTCCGGTCAATTCGGCTTGGGTGCAAAAAATGCGGACGGCGACTGGCCGAAGGTTTTCTTGAACATGGCCGAAAACGCCGACTGGCTGGCGTAGCCGAGCTGCGCCGCCACCTGCGACAGCGGCAGGCCGCGCGTGATCATCGGCGCCGCGTGCGCCAGTCGCATTTGCTGGCGCCAGGCGCCAAAACTCATGCCCAGCTCGCGTTCGAACAAGCGTGCCAGCGTGCGTGGCGAGGCGCCCACGCGGTGCGCCCATTGCGCGAAGGTGCGATCCGAAGCGGGGTTGGCGATCAGCATTTCGCATAGCGCCTTCAGGCGTTTGTCGGTCGGCATCGGTACACAGATCGGCAACGTCGTAAGGCGCCCCAGTTCGTCGAGAATCAGGGCGCGGATCAGGCTTTCGCGGGGGCCGATGCCGTCGCTGGCGGCCAGCGCGACGATCAATTCCCGCAGTAGCGGCGATACCTCCAGTACCTTGCAGTCGCGGCCGGCAAACGGCGTGCTGGCGGGGTCGATGTAGAGCACGCGCAGGCGGGTATGCTCCAGCGTGACCAGTCCGTGCGCCAGGTCGGGCGGAATCCAGATGGCGCGCAGCGGCGGCACGATCCAGCTGCTGTTGCCGGAGCTGATGCGCACGATGCCTTCCAGCGCAAACGTCACCTGGCCCCAGGGATGGCTGTGCGCGCGCAGCGATTGCGCACCCTGCAGGTCACGTGCCAGCAGGCGCACCGGTCGCTGCGCATTCGGCTCGAAACCGGGCGGGTGCGGCGTGGTGTTGGTGAGTGGTTGAACCGGCATGGAAGGCCTTGGCAGATAATCGATAAAAATTGTCTTCCTATCTTAAAACAGCCGTTTGTTTTTTGCTTACACTGGCATATTGCGTTGTATTTGAGAGAGGTGTATGGCGGCTGCTAACTCTGGCTTGAGCCAGGATGTCAAGGTAATCGGATTAGTCGGCGTCGCGCACGGCGTTTCCCATTTTTTCCATCTGATTCTGGCGCCGCTGTTTCCGTGGCTGAAGGATGCCTTCAGCCTGTCGTACGCGGAACTCGGCTTCCTGATGACGGTGTTTTTCATCGTCTCCGGCGTCGGCCAGGCGCTGGCCGGCTTCGTGGTCGATCGCCTGTCGGCGCGCATCGTGCTGTTTTTCGGCCTTGGCTGCCTGGCGGCGTCGGCACTCTTGCTGTCGGTGGCGCAAAACTATCCGATGCTGCTGGCCGGTTCGATGCTGGCCGGGCTCGGCAACAGCGTGTTCCATCCCGCCGACTTCACGTTGCTCAACAAGCGGGTGTCCAGGCGCGACTCGGCCACGCATTTTCCGTGCATGGCATTTCCGGCAATCTGGGCTGGGCGGCGGCGCCGATCTTTTTGGCCGGTATCGCCAGTATCTCCGGTTGGCGCATCGCCTTGTTTGCGGCCGCCTTCATTCCGCTGGCGGTGCTGCTGGTATTGGTGCTGTGCCGCGATCTGTTGTTGACGGAAACCGCGCAAGCCAGCGGTGGCCCGGCCATCAGCGCGATGTCTTGCCGAAGGTTGACTTGCTCGGCTTTCTGCGGTTGCCGGAAATCTGGATGTGCTTTGCCTTCTTCGTCATCAACGCGATGGCGCTGGGCGGCATCCAGAGCTTTTCCTCGACCAGCCTGCGCGACTTGTATGGCATGCCGCTGGCCTGGGCCACGACCGGCTTCACCGCCTACATGCTGGCCTCGGCGGTGGGCATGGTCATCGGCGGCTTCGCTGCTTCCAAGAGCGAGCGCCCGGATCGCATCATCGGCATGGCTCTGGCGGCGTCCGGCGTGATGGCGCTGTTGATTGCGGCCGGCGTGGTGCCGTCGCTGCTGGCCATCATCCTGATGGGCGGGGTCGGCTTTGGTGCCGGCGTGGCGGGTCCGTCGCGCGACTTGATGATCCGCGCGGCGGCACCGAAAAATGCCACCGGCCGCGTATATGGCGTGGTCTATTCCGGCAATGACATCGGACTGGCGATTTCGCCGCTGATGTTCGGCGCGATGATGGATGGCAGCCACCCGGCCTGGGTATTCGTGCTGATCGGCGCCTTCCAGTTCCTGGCGATCCTGACCGCGCTGCGCGTCGGCAACAATACCGCGCGCAGGAACGCGCTTGGGGCACAGGCGGCATAGGCGGCTGCTCCCGGGTCGCCGGCTATAATCCCTGTCAGTTGACAGCTTGATCGGGAAAACCATGTCCTTTGCTACCTGCGATCTGTGCGATGCCAACGAGGAGCAACTGGCCGACGCGGCCTGGCGGTGCTGCCGCCGGTGTTTGCCGCATTCGGCGGCCGCCACAAATTCTGCGGCCCGGCGACCACCCTGAAAGTGTTCGAGGACAATACGCTGGTGCGCGCCACGCTGGAAACGCCCGGCAATGGCCGGGTGCTGGTCATCGACGGCGGCGCCAGCAAGCGTTGCGCACTGGTCGGCGGCAATCTCGGCCAGTTGGCGGAACAGAATGGCTGGGCCGGCATCGTGGTCGATGGCTGTATCCGCGATTCGGAAGAGATCAATGCCTGCGAGATCGGCGTGCGCGCATTGGCGACGCATCCGCGCACGAGCATCAAGAAGGGCGTCGGCGAGCGCGAGGTGCGGGCGTCGATCGCCGGCGTTACGGTCGATCCGGGCAACTGGATTTATGCGGATGCGGATGGGGTGCTGGTGGCTGCCGGAAAAGCTGGCGTAGCGCGGTAGGCAGTCGAGGTCGCTTCCGGTTGTCCTGCGGGTCTACCGAATTCCCGTGCCAATTCATATACTCCAATACATGGTCAGCCTATGCCGGGCATGAAATGGTCGTTTTTTCAATATACTCCCGTGATGTATGGGCTGGTCGGCAGGCGTGCCGCCGGCCGGGGCGCGCAGCATGCCGGGCACGAGCCCAGCGCTGATCAGTCGGATTTCTCGCGCTGCAAGAACGGCAGCTTCTCGCTGACCTGCGCCCACTCCTCGTGATCCGGCAGCGGGCCTTTGCGCTGCGTGATGCGCCGCCATTGCGGGTGCTGCGCAAGCTCGCGGTTGAGGTCGATGAAGTGCAGTTGCTGCGGCGGCACTTCGTTCTCGCCGACGATGGCATTCACCGGGCACTCCGGCACGCACATCGAGCAGTCGATGCACTCGTCGGGGTTGATCACCAGGAAATTCGGTCCCTCCATGAAGCAATCCATCGGGCATACGCTGACACAGTCCGTATATTTGCATTGAATGCAGCTTTCCGTTACGACAAACGCCATTGGCCTTTCCTGTTGTGACTTGATTAGGGTTGTGGGTGCCGAACGGCACCTTTTCGGTCGATTTAAATGAGCCTGCCGGGCGCGGCGAGCCTTGCGCCCCAGTGGCAGCATTCCGCCCGATTCACGCCGACCGGCGGGGCGGCCGCCTCAACGGCGCCACTCGATGCTCAGCGCCTCGGCCCCGGCCATGCGCTGCAGATGATCGGCCACCACCTGTTCGAGCTTCTGCAGTTGTTCGGCGTCGCTGCTTTCCAGGCGCACCTCCAGTTCGCCCTCCTGCGCCTGCATCAGGCAGCGCCCGATGCTCAACTGGACGTCGCCCTGGCGTTCGTCGAAGCTGACCGGGAATTTGTGGCCCCAATGCTTGCACAGGCGAAGGATCAGGCGGGTCGGGTTGTTCGCCTTGATCCGGGCGGATGATGAGACCGGCATGACTTGCGCTCCTGTAGGGATAAATTTGGTGGAAACCCGGTGCATGAGGCGGCAGGCCGCCATCCCGGCACCGGGCTGGCCGGGAACTCAGGCGATGCTTTCGACGATCCCGCCTTCGACGCGCAACGCCGCACCGGTGGTCGCGCTGGCCTGGGGCGAGGCGGCGTAGACGCAAAGATTGGCGACTTCCTCGGGGCTGGCGAAGCGCCGGATCAGGGTCGAGGGACGATTCTCGCGCAGGAAACGGGCCTCCATTTCCTCCGGCGGAAACGCCTTGTTCCTTGGCCATGCGGTCGAGCATGGCGATCGCGCCCGCAGTGCGGGTCGGCCCCGGCAGGATCGAATTGACGGTGACGCCGCTGCCGGCCAGCACTTTCGCCAGTCCGCGCGAAAGACCCTGCAGCGCCGCCTTGCTGACGCCGTAATGGACCATTTCGACCGGGATGTTCAGCGCCGATTCGCTGGAGATGAACTGGATCCGTCCCCAGCCTTTGGCCTGCATGCCCTTGGCGTAATGGCGCGACAGGCGCACGCCGCTCAGGACGTTGACCTGGAAGATCTGCTCCCAGTCGTCGTCGCTGATGTCGAAGAACTCCTTGGCGCCGTAGATGCCGAGATTGTTGATCAGGATGTCCGTCTCCGCCTGCGCGGCGATCAGCGCCTGGCATCCGGCGGCCGTGCCGAGGTCGGCGGCCACGCCGCGAACGGGTGGGGCGCCCGCGTCGGCGCGCAGGCCGGCGAGGGCGGCGTCCAGTCGCGCCTGCTCGCGGCCGACGATGGTGACGCTGGCGCCGGCCCGGGCCAATCCCTGGGCGATGGCGAAGCCAATCCCGGCGGTGGCGCCGGTGACGATGGCGGTCTTGCCGCTCAAGTCGATGATCATGAGCGATCTCCTGTAGGTCAGTCGAAGCGGAAGGCGGACAGCGTGGTTTCCATCACGCGGTCGGAAAACACGCGCCGCCCGCTGCCTTCGGGAACCGCACCGGCCGTCACCATGAGCGGCAGCAGGTGCTCTTCGGCGCGCGGCGGATGCGACAGGCGCGCCGACGGCGCCTGCGCCCATTGCAGCAATTGCGCCTGGCGCTGCTGCGGCGCCGACTCCACCGCCGCCGTCAGCCAGCGGTCGAATTCGTCGGAAATCGGCCCGAAGCGCGGGTCGCCGTAGCCGCGCATGTTGTGGAAACTCATGCCGCTGCCGACGATCAGCACGCCTTCGTCGCGCAGCGGCGCCAGCGCGCGGCCCGCTTCCAGGTGCGCCTGCGGATCGAGATCGGTGCGCAGCGACAGTTGCACCACCGGGATGTCGGCCTTGGGGAACATCAGCTTCAAGGGAATGAACATGCCGTGGTCGAAACCGCGCGCCGCGTCCTGCCGCGAGGCAATACCGGCCTGGCCCAGCAGTTCGACGATGCGCGCCGCCAGCGCCGGGCTGCCGGGCGCGCCGTAGCGCAGCTCGTAGGTATGGCGCGGGAAGCCGGAATAGTCGTAGATCAGCTCCGGCTGCGGGCCGCTGGTGACGCTGAACTGCGGCCCCAGCCAGTGCGCCGAGACCAGCACGATGGCGCGCGGCGGCGGCAGCGTATCGGCCACGCCCTTGAGGAAGTCGGCCATGCGGTTCCAGGTGGCCGGCGGATTCCAGTCCATGAAGAAGCAGGGGCCCGCGCCGTGCGGGATGAACAGCGTCGGCATGCGTGCCGGCACCGAGGTTGCGCTGGTCGACATAGGGGTTCTCCGGTCTGAAGGGATCATGAGACACAGTATAATTTTCGATCAAATAGAAGAGAATCCCTTGAAAACGATGATCACTTATTGCCAGGAGTAGGAACTGATGCTGGATCGCGTCACCGGAATGCGCGTCTTCGTGCGCGCCGCCAGCGCCGGCAGCCTGTCGGCCGCCGCCCGCCATCTCGGCATGTCGCCGGCGATGGCCACCAAGCATGTCGACGCGCTGGAAGCCCACCTCGGCGTCAAGCTGTTCCACCGCACCACGCGCCGGCTGAGCCTGACCGAAGCCGGCAGCGGCTACCTCGAGGCCTGCCAGCGCATCCTGCCGGAAATCGACGAAGCCGAGGCCAATGCCGCCTCGCAGCGGGTCGAGGCCAGCGGCCTGTTGCGCATGAATGTCCCGCTTTCCTTCGGCACGCTGTTCATCGCGCCGCTGCTGCCCGAATTCAGCCGTCGGCATCCGGCGGTCAAGGTCGAGCTGGGCTTGAACGACAGCCAGGTCGACCTGCTCGACGGCGGCTGGGACATGGGCATACGCGTCGGCCGGCTGGGCGACAGCCTGTTGCAGGCCCGCAAGCTGGGCGACTGCGACATGCTGCTGTGCGCCGCGCCCCAGTATCTGGACCGGCGCGGGATGCCGCGCCGCGTAGCCGAGCTGGCCCAGCACAACTGCCTGGGCTACACGCTGTCACCCTGGGTCGGCAGCAAGGAATGGGCGTTCGGCCGCGACGGCGACGTGCGGGTGGCGATCAGCGGCGATCTGATGGCCAACAATGGCGAAGCCCTGCTGGCCGCAGCGCTCGGCGGCCAGGGCCTGATCTACCAGCCGCAGTTCGTGGTGGGCGCCGCCGTGCAGCGCGGCGATCTGCTGGCAATCGAGCTGGACCATCCGCCGTTCGCGCTGGGCGGCATCCATGTGCTGTATCCGCCGGAGCGCCGACCGCCGGCCAAGGTGCGGGTGATGATCGACTACCTGGTGGATTGCTTTTCCCGGCCGCCGACCTGGGAGCCGCCGGCCGCTAGGCGCTCCTGAGCGTTTGCCGGCTCCGCGTTCCTGCGGGGCCGGAAGCGCCCGCCGCATGGCCAGGCGCATGTTCCGCCCGGCCGTTACGCGCTGGCTGTGTTCAGCAGTTCGATATCCGCAGCCGACAGCTTGAGCTGGACCGCCCGGATCAGGCTGTCGACCTGCGCCACCGTGGTGGCGCTGGCAATCGGCGCGGTGACGCCTTCGCGGGCGATCACCCAGGCCAGCGCGACTTCGGCCGGTTGCGCGTTGTGGGCCGCCGCCACGCTGTCCAGCGCGCCCAGGATGCGCAAGCCGCGCGCGTCGAGATACTTGCTGACGCGCTGGCCGCGCACGCTCTTGTTCAAATCGTCTTTGGAGCGGTATTTGCCGGACAGGAAGCCCGACGCCAGGCTGTAGTAGGTGATGACGCCCAGCCCTTCGGCCATGCACAGGTCGCGCAGAGGACCTTCATAGCCGCTGCGATCGTAGAGGTTGTACTCGGGCTGCAGCACTTCGTAGCGCGGCAGCTTATTTTGCGACGACACCGTCAGCGCCTCGCGCAATTGGGTGGCGTCATAGTTGGAACAGCCGATGGCGCGCACCTTGCCTTGCCGGACCAGCGTTTCATAGGCGCGCAGGGTTTCCTCGATCGGCGTGTCCGGATCGGGACGGTGGCTGAGGTAGAGGTCGATGCGATCGGTCTGCAGCCGCCGCAGCGAATCCTCGACCTTGCTCATGATCGCACTGGCCGCCAGGCCTTTGCCACCCGACCCGCCGGTCCAGCCGACCTTGGTGATGATGACGACCTTGTTGCGCCGTCCGGGCGACGCCTTCAGCCAGTTGCCGATGATGGTTTCCGATTCGCCGCCCTTGTTACCCGGCACCCAAGCCGAATAGGCGTCGGCGGTGTCGATGGCATTCAGGCCGGCATCCGTGAAACGGTCGAGCAGCGCGAAGGAGGTCTGCTGGTCGGCGGTCCAGCCGAATACATTGCCGCCGAAGACGAGCGGGGCGATTTCGAGGCCGGTGCGGCCGAGCGGGCGTTGATTCATGGCGGTTCCTTATGCTGAGTGCAGAAATAGGATGCATGGCAAGACACATTCCTTGCATGGCGATAGCGTGTTTGGCGCGCGGAGGAAGCTATGCATGCAAGCCCGTCCGACAGTGCGCCGCATCCGCAAGAGTAGAGCGTTTTGGCTTCCGGCACAGGAGTGTCCAGTTCCGTGCCGCGTCCGGCCTTGACGCGCGCGCCGGTCAGGCGCACGAATTGCTGCTGCAGATCGAGCGAATGCTGGGCAACGTTGAGCTGTGCGCCGGCGGAACAGGCGTCGACATAGGCGCGCGTGGTATCGGCGGCGACACTCACGCGCGCCAGGTCGTAGGCGGCTTGCGCGGCCTGCGTATCGGCACCGGTGGCCTCGACCGCGCGCGCGATTTTGCCGAACAGGTCAACCTGGTAGGAAACGTTGAGCGCCGGCATCGTAGCTGCCGCTGTCCGACAGGGACTGGGACAAACCTTTGGCCGCTGCCGACGGCCGCCCATAGGCCGGCGCCGCGTTGAGGCCGAGCGCGGGTTTGCCGGCCTGCTCGACTTCGCCCAGCACGGCGCGCGCGCGTGCCAGGTTGGCCGCCGCCACGCGCAGATCGGTGTTGGCGACAAATGCCTTGTCGATCAATCCATCCAGCGTGCCGTCGCGATACAGGCGCCACCATTGCGGCGGCAGCGCCTGCGCGCTGAACGGCGCTTCGTCGGCGCCCGCCAGGGGCGCGGCAGCGGCGCTGCGGTTGATGGCCGCCTGCGGCGGAACCTGGTAATCGGGCCCGACGGTGGTGCAGGCGGCTAGACATTGAAAGCAGGAGGGCGGCGGCGCTGGCCGACGCCATCGATCGATATAAAGACATGATGTGTGTTTTACTGTTTGACGCGCCGCGTGCACGGCAACCGTCGCGGTCTGGCCCGCCACCAGGCGAATATGCTCGGGCACGGCATCGAGCGCGACGCGCACCGGAATGCGCTGCGCCAGCCGCACCCAGTTGAAGGTCGGATTGACGTTCGGCAGCAGATTGGCGCCGGTGCTGCGGTCGCGATCGAAAATCCCTTCGGCGAAACTTTCCACATGGCCGGTGAGCGGCTGGCCGCTGCCCATCAGCGCGACCGATACCGGGTCGCCCTGGTGAATGCGCGGCAGCTTGGTCTCTTCGAAATAGCCTTCGACGTAGAACGAGTTGCGGTCGACCAGCGCCAGCACCGGGTGGCTGGCGCTGACGTAGGCGCCAGCCTGCAGGTCGAGGTTGGTGACGAAGCCGTTGACCACCGACACCACCCGCGTGCGCTCCAGGTTGAGTTTGGCGGCGTCGCGGTTGACGATCGGCCTGCTCCAGCGCGGCGCGCGCCTGATCGACGCGCGACTGGCCCTTGCTCGCGCGCTTCCTGCGCCACCAGTTCGCGCAGTTCGCTGTTGCGGCGCGCTTCGCGGCTGGCTTGCGCGAGTGCGACGCGCGCCGCCCGTTCGGAGGCCTCGGCCTGGCGCAGCGCCAGTTCGAAGCGGGCGCGATCGATCTCGAACAGGACTTGCGCCGGCGCTGACCTGCTGGTTGTCGCGCACCAGGACCTCGGTCACCAGGCCGGAGACGTCGGGCGCCACCTGCACCACATTCGCCTTGACGCGGCCGTCGCGGGTCCACGGTTCGACTTCATAGTGCTGCCACAGCCACCAGCCGGCGGCGAATGCGGCGGCGACGGCCAGCAGGGTGACGCTGAAGCCGGCCCAGCGCCGGAAAGGAAATTTTCAGGGTCATGTCAAAACCGGTTGGAAACAAGGAATGCGAAACCGCACAGCGTGATGAATGAACAGCGAAAGATCGAACAGGGCCGGATGCCAGACCAAGCGGTAAAAACCGGCGCGCGCCAGCACCCGGCCGAGCATCGCGCGCCACGACGAGTGCCAGCAGCGCCAGCAGCAGCAGCGACGGGACATACAGGCCGTACAGGCTGACTTCGCCGATCATGGGCTCTCCTTTGCATGAATGATGGATGGCTGATAGGGCGGCGCATCCGGGAACAAATCGCGCCGCACGCCGGTAATCGCGGCCACCGCGTCGCGCTGGTGAGCTTGAGATGCAGGCGTCGGCAGGCTGGCGCAGACGGCACGCAAGGTATCGTCCAGGCATGCCAGCAAGGCCGGATCGGCGCTCGCCGCTTGCTGCGGGCGCCGGCGGAAGTAATCGCGACAACTGCCGCAGCAAGGGCCGCACCGAAGCGCCGCCATCCGCGCGCTGCGACTGCAGCTGCTGCAATTGCGCCATGTTGAGACCGATGCGCAGGTCGATCAGCGCATCGGCCGCCTGCAAATCCGCATGCGCGCCCGCAATCGCCAGACGCGGCGTCAGCAATCCGACGCGGTCGAGCATGCGGGCCGACATCGACGGCCAGGGACGGCGCCTGTTCCGCACTGCCGAGCCGGGCCAGATCGTCCCAGCCGGCGCGCAACAAGCGGCGTGCGGTCCACGCCGCGCTGACCGAGCGGAACAGCCGTGTGATCACCGCCGCGCCTCGATCCGGCCACCTGCGCCAGCATCGAATTCAGGAACGAGGCCAGGTCGGCGGTGTTGGTATCCTGCAGCGCCAGCGTGCCGGCCACGCCGAACAGCGATGGCCGCCGCTTTGCGCGCCGGTCGCTGGGCGCGCCATATACACGCCGAGGACCAGGAACAGCGGCGCGATCACCAGCGCCAGCATCTCGAAACTGTGGACGGCGGGCAAGAACAGCCAGCAGGTACAGCGCCGAGATCGGCACCGACACCAGGGTGTAGTTCAGGAACAGCTTGATGCCCGGCACCGGGTCGTCCTGCGTGGCGAAGAAACAGCAGAATACGGCCGCCATGATGGCCGCCGCCGAACCGGCCGGCCAGGCGGTCACGATCCAGAATGCGCAGCAGCACAGAATCGCAATGATCGCCGCCAGCGACGACATCAGCGCCATTCCGTGATCCAGATGCAGCATGCCCGGCGAGACGGCGCTCTGGCGGCGCGCTTCCGCCGGCAAGGCTCCGCGCTGGCCGGCGGCGATATGGCGGCGCAGGTCCAGGCATTCCTCGCAGGCGTTGAGCAGCGCGTGCAGGCGCGCCGCGAGGTTCACTTCGAGCATCTGTTTCCAGGTGGCGTCGCCGGCGATGGCGGGCGTGATTTCATCGATTTGCCGGCGCAAGGCGTCGCCGTGACCGGGTACGCTGTCCAGGCCGCCCTGGCCCCAGTCGGCAATCTTGTTCAGCAAGGCATTCCACCGCGCCGGCAGCGCGGCGCCGTCGATCTGGCGCAATGCGTGCAGGCGGTCCTCGATGGCCGACAGCAGCGGCACCATCGCCGCCAGCCGGTCGTGCATGGCGTGAATCGCCTGCGAGGTCCAGCGCAGGTGCGAGGTGTCGAACGGCAGATGCACCGCCATCAGGCGCAATTCGGTGATGTCGCCGGCCAGCTTGCGGCGATCCTGACCGCTGCGGCCCCGGTCGCCGTCTGCCAGCGCATCGCCGATCCATTGTTGCGCGTCGCCGATGGCACGGTCCAGCCGCGCCAGCAATACCGGCCCCAGGCTTTGCGGAAACACCAGGCTGTGGACCAGCGTGGCGCAGACGATGCCGAGGATGATTTCCTCGACCCGCGCCAGGGCAACGTCAAAAATCGTACCCGGGTCGCCCACCGCCGGAAAAGCGATCAGCGCCGCGGTATAACCCGCCAGCATGAAGACATAGGAGCGCGGCGTACGGTCCAGCAGCGCTATATACAGGCAGCCCCCGACCCACAAGGCCAGCACCAGCGACAGCAGCTCCGGGGAATTGGCCAGGCTCGGCACCAGCAGCACCGTGGCCAGCGAACCGAGTATCGTGCCGCCCACGCGATACGCCGCCTTGGAGCGGACCGGCCCGGAAAACGGATTGGCCACGACGTAACTGGTCATCATGGCCCAGAACGGGCGCGGCAGGCCGATGCGCATGGCCACATACAGCGCCAGCATCGACGCCGCAAAACATTTCAACGAAAACAACGCCTCGAGGCGGTCGGAAGCCGCATGATGCTTATTGCTCTAGCGGCTCTTTGGCGAAGGTTGGCGATGGCGGCGCCGAGCTGATCCATCACGCGCTCGCATGCCTTGATATCGGCGGCGTCGATTCCCTTGAAGAGCTGGCGGCGGAAGGGGACCAGCGCCTCTTCGATTTGCGCCGCGCATTCGCGTCCGGCGGCGGTCAGATGCAGCGTTTTGGCGCGGCGGTCGCTGGCGTCTTCAAAACGCTCCAGCAAACCCGCCTCGACCAGGTGGTCGATGACGCGCACCAGCGAAGACGGCTCCAGCCCCAAGGCGTCGGCCACCATGCCGGGCCGCACGCCGTCGCCCAGGCGGCCGACGATCACGACCGGCCAGGCGGTCGCCTGCGACAGCCCGAAACCGGACGCCAGCTTGTCCGCTACCGATTTGTAGGCGCGGACTACTTGTCCCAGCGACATGGTGAGATTCATCAGGGTTTGGTCGAGTTGCTGCACGTCGTTCTCGCAAAACTATTTGAATGCTAAAGTTTAGCATGCAAACTAATTTCGTGCAGAGAGCTTCGGCAGAAAGCGACGACAAGGAGCGAGGAGGATAGCTGCAAGCCGAACGTCCGGCTCGAGCCTTTATGCAGCGGTCATATGCAGCTAATTGAAACGGCGTGCAGCTATCGGCCAATCCAGATCTCAAACGAGCGACAGCTGGATTTCGCGACGATCGCTTTAAAACCCGTCAGTCCAGATCCTGACGCTGTCCCACGCGTTCGTAGGGGACAGAGCGTTACGCAAAATGCCGCGTAAAAAACTCTGCCCCAGTAGAACGTCGGTGCGGACGCCCCGGATGGCCGCCAGTCAATACGCATCTGCGGCAACGCCATCCAGCTGCGCCATAGCGCCAGCGCCTCGCGCTGGTAGTTGCAGCATCGTCTGTATCAGCGCCAGCCGCGCCTCGGACGGCATCAATTCCGGCGGCAACAGCGGATCGCGGATCAGCTGCGCGATCACGGCGCGGCCCAATAGCAGCGATTCGCGCACCGCGATGTCGAGCTTCTGCTTTTTCAGGCGCGCGCCGCTTTGCTCCAGCGCCTTCTGCAGGCGGCGGTATTCGGCCAGCAGGGCGTCGACCTGCCACAGCTTGCGGGCCGCCGCCTGCCGCGCCGGGTCGAGCCCGTCCAGCCGGAACACCAGCGCCTGCGGCGACAGCCCGAGCTCCAGCAATTGCGTGCGCACCGCCGTCACGCCGCCCTTCAGATTGTCGGGCCGCACGTGCAGGCCGGGTTGGAACGGCGCCAGCCCGCGCAATTCCAGCGCCAGGCTGTGGCGCCGCCAGGCGGTCTTGTCGGAGCGCAATACGCCGGCATCCTGCACCGCCAGCCAATGGCCGCGCCAGGCAACGGTTTGCGAACCCTTGTGACCCCAGTCGTCGACGTCGCGCGCCAGCGCCGGGCCGGACAGGTTCAATGCATAGCAGCCGCGCGCGCCGCGCACGATCTTGCCCTGGCCGGCGAGCCGCGTCAGGCCCACCCTGACGGCCGACTGACCGATCCCCATCAGGCTGCCGGCGCGGCACAGCGCCAGCACCGGCAGGGTGCCGCCATGGGCCATCAGCAAGTCCAGGATCAGGTCCGGCGCGCTGGGCGAGGCGACCGGAATATTACATATAGTGTCCATGTTTGCGTAATAAAGAAATATTTCCTAGTATGGGGCATCCAGGCGTTCAGTGTAATTTTAGTTGGGCAACAACGAGAACCCAAAAGAAAAGGCCATGCCATGCAAAACATTTCATTCAGCGTCGCCGAGTCGGTCTGCACCATCACGCTCAACCGTCCGGCCAAGCGCAATGCCGTCAACGGCCCGATGGCGGCGGAGTTGCGCGCCGCCTTCGAGCGCTTCGAGGCCGACGACGCCTTGCGCGTCGCCATCCTGACCGGCGCCGGCGGCAATTTTTGCGCCGGCGCCGATCTTGGCGCCATCGCCGACCCCGCATTGCGCAACGAACTCGATCCCGACGGCGGCGGCAGCGGCCCGATGGGACCGACGCGCATGGCCTTGAGCAAGCCGCTGATCGCCGCGATCAATGGCCACGCGGTGGCCGGCGGCCTGGAGCTGGCCTTGCTGGCCGACCTGCGGGTGGCCGACGAGGACGCGGTATTCGGCGTGTTCTGCCGGCGCTGGGGTGTGCCGCTGATCGACGGCGGCACCGTGCGCCTGCCGCGCATCGTCGGCATGGGGCGCGCGCTCGATCTGATCCTGACCGGGCGTCCGGTGGCCGCCGTCGAAGCGCGCGCCATGGGCCTGGTCAACCGCATCACGCCCAGCGGCGGCGCGCTGAGGGCGGCGCAGGAACTGGCGCGGCAGATCGCCGCCTTTCCGCAGCAATGCATGCTGGCCGACCGCCGTTCCGCCTACGGGCAGTGGGATTTGCCGCTGGCCGAAGCGCTGCGCCGCGAAGGCAAGGACGGCGTGCCGATCGTCTTCGCCGAGGGCGAGGCCGGCGCCGCCCGCTTCACGCAGGGCGCGGGGCGGCACGGACAGTTCGGCAACTCATAAGAACAACGGGCCGCCAGTCGGCCCGGAAAATCCTCAACCGCCGGTTTCGCCGGAGCCGTTACAGCACCAGGAGATCACCATGAGTATCACGCCAGCCAGCACCGTTCATGCCAGTGGCCCGACCTATCACGAACTGATCCGGCGCGGCGCGCTGCAGCATGGGCCGCGTACCGCCATCGTGTTCGGCGAACAGAGCCTCAGCTTCAGCGAAGTCGACGCGCTCAGCAGCCGGCTGGCAAACGCATTGCTGGCCGGCGGCATCGCGCCGCACACCCGCGTGGCGCTGCTGCTCAACAACGGGCTGTACAGCGTCCCGGTCGACTTCGCCTGCGTCAAGGCCGGCATCAACCGCGTGCCGCTGAATGCGCGGCTGTCGCTGGCCGAGCACGTGCGCATGCTGCAGGACACCGGCTGCCGGACGCTGGTGTTCGGCGCCGATCTGGCCGAACGCGCGGCGGCCCTGACCGGCGCATTGCCGGAACTGGCATGCCTGGGGCTGGACGCGGCGATGGCGGGCGGGCGCGACCTGATCGCCGAAGCGCAGCGGCAGCCGGCGACCTGGCCGGAACTCGACGTGCGCCCGGACGACGTGGTGCTGACGCTTTACACCTCGGGCACCACCGGCACGCTGAAGGCGGCCCAGCATACGCAGAGCTCGTACGCGGCGATCTGCCGCAACGTCCTGCTGAACCTGCTGCCGGCGACGCACGAAGACGCCATGCTGCATGCGGCCTCGCTGATCCACGCCAGCGGCGTCTTCGTGCTGCCGTTCTGGCTGCGCGGCGGCCGCACCGTGATCCTGCCGGCCTTCGATCCGACGCGCTTCCTGCGCACCATCGCGGCCGAACGCATCACCGCGATCAACCTGGTGCCGACCATGATGCAGATGCTGTTCGAGCATCCCGACATCGCCACCACCGACGTCTCGTCCCTGAAAAACGTGATCTACGGCGCCTCGCCGATGCCGCGCGCCATCATCAAGCGCGGCATGGAACTGTGGGGACAGCACCGGTTCTGGCAATACTACGGCCAGACCGAAGTGCCGCTGTGCCTGGCCGTGCTGCGGCCCGAGGATCACCGGGATGAGCTGCTCGACGCCTGCGGCCAGCCGGCGCTGGACGTCGAAATGAAGCTGGTGGACGAAGAGGGCAATAGCGTACCGCCCGGCACGCCGGGCGAAATCGCCGTGCGCGCGCCGTCGGCGGTGGCCGGCTATCACAACGCCAGCGAACAGACCGCCGGCACCTTCCGCGCCGACGGCTGGGTGCATACGCGCGATGTCGGCGTGTTCGACGCCAACGGCTATCTGTTCCTCAAGGACCGCACCTCCGACATGATCATCAGCGGCGGTTACAACGTCTATCCGCGCGAGGTGGAAAACGCCCTGATGACGCATCCGGCGGTGCGCGAATGCGCGGTGATCGGCATGCCGCACGACAAGTGGGTCGAGATCGTCACCGCCGTGGTCGTGCTGCGGCCGGAGCAGCAGGCCTCCGAAACCGAGCTGATCGCGCATGTGGCCGCTCAGCTGGCTTCGTACAAGAAGCCGCAGCGCGTGCTGTTCGTCGCCGACATCCCCAAGACCGCGGTCGGCAAGCTCAACCGCAAGCAGTTGCGTGATCGCTATCGGGACGGGGCTGCGGCATAAAAGCGCAGCCGGCGCTGAAAATAAGCGGTTCATGAGTGAAACCAGGGTCAGAGTTTTTTCGCGACGCCTTCCCGCGAAAATTACTCTGACCCTGCTTTCACGGACTGGAGGCAAGGACGCCAAAACCCGCGCGGTTTTCAGATGAGTTCCTCGGGCCCGTTATGAGGAGTAGTCCGTTATTGGGGTCAGGGTAATTTTCGCAAAACGCCGCGAAAAAAACGCTGACCCCAATAACTCCATCGGGACGGGGCTGCGGGGTAGGGTGAAGACGGGATAGGGGGCGAAGGCAGATTACGGCCGAGGAAGGATGGGGGGCAAGGCCGGCGATTGCCGGCCTTGCTTTTATATACTCCAGACATAAGACGTAAATTCCCGCCGTATGATGGACAACTTGGCGCCATACTCCCTGTGTATTCGCTAAAACAAGCGAAGCAGGAGTGAAACCAGGGTCAGAGTTTTTTCGCGACGCCTTTCCGCGAAAATTACTCTGACCTTGCTTTCACGGATTGGAGGCAGAGCTTCGAAATCCGGGCGATTTGGAGTCTCAATTTCCCAATCCGCTTATTGAGCCGAGATCCGTTATTGGGGTCAAAGTAATTTTCGCAAAACCCGCGAAAAAAAACTCTGACCCCAATAACTCCGATGTCTCGCGTACCCCAACAATCCCAATAACTTCTAAGCCTTCATAGCTCTACAAGTTTCGGCACATGCCCGCTTCATATACTCCTTGATATGGCAGTCTGTGTCGCAGATAAAATGGCCATTATGGCAATATACTCCTATCCTCTCTCCAACAACCAAGCGTCCGCCACCCACGCTCGGTACCTCACAACAATTCCACATCCGGCAAACTCAAATAGCAACTCTCGCGCGTGCTGGCAACGAAATCCGCCAGATACGGCTTGCCCGACAACTCCGGCAGGCAGGCCGCGTACAGCCGGCCGGTCAGCCCCTCCGGCGTGATGCGCTTGGCCAGCACGTAATCGCGGTCCAGGTAATTCTGCGCGGCCCAGATCGGCAGCGTGGCGATGCCGCGCCGGCTGGCCACCAGTTGCAGCATCGCCACCGTCAGCTCGGTGGTGCGGCGCGCCGCCGCCTGCACGCCGGCCGGCTTCAGCACCTGGCGCACCACGTCCAGCATGTCGTCCGGCACCGGGTAGGTGATCAGGGTGTCGCCGGCAAAATCCTCGGCCGCCAGGTAGTCGCGCCCGGCCAGCGCGTGCTCGTGCGCGAGCAGCGCCACGATCTCGAAGCGGAACAGCGGGTGGTAATCGACCGGCTCGTCGGGATCGATTTCCGAGACGATCGCGACATCGGCGCGATGCCGTACAGGAGCAGACCGGATTTCTTAACGTGGTTGTGCATGTGATGAGTTGTGTGCTGCCGCTCCGCACTATATTACCTCGCGCGTGCTGGCAACGAAATCCGCCAGATACGGCTTGGCCGACAACTCCGGCAGGCAGGCCGCGTACAGCCGGCCGGTAAGCCCCTCCGGCGTGATGCGCTTGGCCAGCACGTAATCGCGGTCCAGGTAATTCTGCGCGGCCCAGATCGGCAGCGTGGCGATGCCGCGCCGGCTGGCCACCAGTTGCAGCATCGCCACCGTCAGCTCGGTGGTGCGGCGCGCCGCCGCTTGCACGCCGGCCGGCTTCAGCACCTGGCGCACCACGTCCAGCATGTCGTCCGGCACCGGGTAGGTGATCAGGGTGTCGCCGGCAAAATCCTCGGCCGCCAGGTAATCGCGCCCGGCCAGCGCGTGCTCGTGCGCGAGCAGCGCCACGATCTCGAAGCGGAACAGCGGGTGGTAATCGACCGCCTCGTCGGGATCGATTTCCGAGACGATCGCGACATCGGCGCGATGCCCGTACAACAGGCCGACCGGATCGGCCTGGAAGCCGGACACGATATCCAGCTCGACCTCGGGCCAGCGGCGGCGGAACACGTCCATCGCCGGCATCAGCCAGTCGAAGCAGGTATGGCATTCGACCGCGATCCGCAACTGGCCGGCCGTGCCCTGCACCAGGCGCGCCAGATCGCGCTCGGCTTCCGCGATCTGCGGCAGCGTGGCGTCGGCCAGCTGCAGCAGCCGCTCGCCGGCCGGCGTGAAGCGCACCGGCACCGATTTGCGCTCGAACAGCGCGATGCCGTGGTGTTCCTCCAACTGCTTGATCTGGTGCGACAGCGCCGACTGCGTCAGGTTGAGCAGGGCGGCGGCGCGCAAGAGGTTGCCGGCTTCGCGCAGGGCGACCAGGGTTTTCAGGTGGCGCAATTCCAGGATCGAAGGCATGGCAATAGATTTATGAATAAAATTCAAGTTGATTCACAATATTTATCGTTTGAATCATAAACGGCCTTGGCCCACCATAGCAAGCATCGAAAATCGTCTTTGGAGCAGCTATGGCAGTCGCACACACCCTGGGTTTTCCGCGCATCGGCGCGCAACGCGAATTGAAATTCGCGCTGGAATCGTTCTGGCGCGGCGAAACCACCGAAGCGGCGCTGCGCGACACCGGCCGCACACTGCGCGCGCGCCACTGGGCGGCGCAGCAGGCGGCCGGCCTGGATTTCGTCACGGTCGGCGACTTCGCCTGGTACGACCAGGTGCTGAACACCCTGGCGCTCTTGGGCGCGACGCCGGACCGCTTTGCGCACTCCCGCAGCGCTGCGCCGCTCACCTTGCAGGATTACTTCACGATGGCGCGCGGCAGCGAGCGCCACTTCGCGATGGAAATGACCAAGTGGTTCGATACCAACTACCACTACCTGGTGCCGGAATGGACCGCCGAGCTGCGTTTCGACGGCGGCGTCGACTGGCTGTTCGACGAAGTCGCCGAGGCGGCGGCGCTCGGCCATCGCGCCAAGGTGGTGCTGCTGGGCCCGCTGTCGCTGCTGTATCTCGGCAAGATCAAGGACGGCCTCGCGCACAAGCTCGACCTGCTGCCGCGCGCGCTGGCCGCCTATCAAAAGGTGCTGGCGCGGCTGCGCGCGGCCGGCGTCGAATGGGTGCAGCTCGACGAACCGGTGCTGGCGCTCGACCTCGATGAAGTCATGGCGCGCCGCGTTTGCGCCCACCTACGCGGCGCTGGCGCAGCACGCGCCGAAGATTCTGC
Organism: uncultured beta proteobacterium; assembly: GCA_963706525.1. Lineage (GTDB taxonomy): Bacteria > Pseudomonadota > Gammaproteobacteria > Burkholderiales > Burkholderiaceae_D > DATJCV01. The sequence continues at coordinate 688,425 of CAVPMM010000001.1, forward strand.
TGGCCACCTACTTCGACGAAGTGGGCGAGCATGCCGCCTTGCTGCGCGAACTGCCGGTGGCCGGCGTGCATCTGGACCTGGTGCGCGGCGCGGACCAGCTCGACGCCTTTCTGCACGACTGGCCGGCGGAGCGCGTGCTGTCGGCCGGCGTGATCGACGGCCGCAACATCTGGCGCGCCGACCTGGATCGCGCACTGGTCACGCTCGAACCCTTGAAGGCCAAGCTGGGCGAGAACCTGTGGATCGCGCCCAGCTGCTCGCTGCTGCACGTGCCGGTCGATCTGGCGCAGGAAGCCGGACTGGACGAAGAGCTCAAAGGCTGGCTGGCGTTCGCCGTGCAAAAGCTCGATGAAGTCGCCGCGCTGGCGCGCGCGCTCAACGGCGATGCCGCAGGAACGCAACAGCAATTCGCCGCAGCGCGCGCCGCCGTCGCCGCCCGCGCCACTTCGACCCGCATCCACAACAGCCTGGTGCAGAAGCGCCTGGGCCGGATTGCCGACAGCGACAGCCGGCGCCAATCGGCATTCCCCGAGCGCATCAAGGCGCAGCAGGCGAAATGGCAGCTGCCGCTGTTTCCCACCACCACCATCGGCTCGTTCCCGCAAACCACCGCGATCCGCCAGGCGCGCAGCGCCCACAAGCGCGGCGAACTCAGCCATCTCGACTACCTGGAGCGCATGCGCGACGAAATCCGCCTGGCGGTCAAGCGCCAGGAAGAACTCGGCCTCGACGTGCTGGTGCACGGCGAAGCGGAACGCAACGACATGGTCGAATACTTCGGCGAACAGCTGTGGGGCTATGCCTTCACCGCCCATGGCTGGGTGCAGAGCTATGGCTCGCGCTGCGTCAAGCCGCCCATCATCTACGGCGACGTCTATCGTCCCGAGCCGATGACGGTGGCCTGGAGCCAGCTTCGCGCAAAGCCTGACCGACAAGCCGATGAAAGGCATGCTGACCGGCCCGGTGACGATGCTGCAATGGTCGTTCGTGCGCGACGACCAGCCGCGCGCAAGCACCGCGCTGCAGATCGCGCTGGCGCTGCGCGACGAAGTGCGCGACCTGGAAGCAGCCGGCATCGGCATGATCCAGATCGACGAACCGGCCTTCCGCGAAGGCCTGCCGCTGAAAAGCCGCCACTGGCGCCATTACCTCGACTGGGCCGTGCGCGCCTTCCAGATCAGCGCATCGGGTGTGGCCGACAGCACGCAGATCCACACCCACATGTGCTACTCGGAATTCAACGACATCCTGCCCTGGATCGCGGCGATGGACGCCGACGTCATCACCATCGAAACCTCGCGCTCCGACATGGAATTGCTGGACGGCTTCGGCGAATTCGACTACCCCAACGACATCGGCCCCGGCGTCTACGACATCCATTCGCCGCGCGTGCCGCGCGTGGAGGAAATGACGCGCTTGCTGCACAAGGCGCGCGGCGTGATTCCCGATGCGCGGCTGTGGGTCAATCCGGATTGCGGCTTGAAGACGCGGGGGTGGGCGGAGACTTGCGAGGCGCTGGAGAATATGGTGAAGGCGACGCGGGAATTGCGGCGCTTGTTGGAACCTGGAGAAGTGCAGGGAAGGGCCGCTTGAAGGTGAGTCGACTTCAAGGCTGATCGGATTTCAGTGAACTGCCTTCGCCGAAGCGCCGTGATGATACTTCAATACCTCCAATCGGCGTTGATCAGATGGTCGTCATTCCTTCTTCTCTTCAAGGTTCTGGATGTCCGCCGCGTCCTTCGGGCACGGCGGACTGCTGGTCTTGGGGCGGCATCGGCGGTGTGAGCACTGATGCGGTATTGGTCTCCGTGGAGCGGGTGAGGAACGCGAGGTGGGCCTCGTATCGCTCGAGCACGTCGTCGATCACCTGCTGCCTGGTGAGGCCCATCAGGTCATAGCCGCCCGAACCGGTTTGCGTGAACACCTCGAGCCGGTAGTAGACGTCGGTCTCACGCGACATCCGGCCGCTAAACATCGGCACCGGCGCCTCGACGATGGCGACGTGGTAGTGGAAGTCGCGGAACGCGTCCATCGACACCCGCAGCAGCGGCTCCTCGATGCCGCTCGCGTTGATGATTGCGCTCCGCTCGACCTCGTAACCCTGCTTGCGGAACTCGGCGGCGACGTCGTCGAGCGCCGGCCGCACCGTGCGCTCGAGGAACTGGGTGACTTGCCGCAGCGATCGGGTAAGCGAGCAGCTGTTCAAGCCGTTGTTTCCATGACCGCTCCGGCACGTGGCCGCCGATCGGAGCCATGGACGGCCTTCGCAGCACCTGACCCTCGCGCTCGGCCCGCTCCATCCGCAGCACCTTGTAGAAGGACGCCATCACCAGGTAGGCGATGATCGTCACCGGTAACGCGAAGATGAGCGTCGCGTACTCCATCGTCGTCACGCCACCCGCGAGCAGCATCGCCACGGTGAGCACCGCGGTCAGCACGGCCCAGAAGATGCGCAACCACTTCGGCCCGTCCTGTGACGGATCCGGGATCGAGGCCGAAAAATTCGACATCACCATCGCACCCGAGTTCGCGCTCGTGAGGTAGAACAGCAAGCCCGAGAGCGTCGCCAGCCCGATCAGGAACATCGCGCCCGGGAACATCTCCAGCAGTGCGTACCAGCCTTGCTCCGGGCTCTGGACCGCGAGGTCGGCGAACGCAGCGTTGCCGTGCAGCACCTGGTACAGGGCCGAATTGCCGAACAGCGAGACGATGATGAAGTCGCACAGCACGGGCGCGGTGATTGCCGCAATCACGAACTCGCGCAGCGTGCGCCCGCGCGAAATGCGGGCGAGGAAGACACCGACGAACGGCCCCCACGCGAGCCAGAACGCCCAGAAGAACAGCGTCCATTCGCCCATCCACTTGGCGCTGCCGGGCTCGTAGGCGAAGGTCTGCAGCGTGCGTGCGGGGAACGTGAGAAGGAAGCGGCCGATGTTCTCAACGAGGGCGTTCAAGAGGAACGCCGTCTGTCCGGTGAAGAGGATGTAGACCATCATCGCCACCGCGCTCCAGAGGTTCAGTTCGGAGATCCAGCGGATGCCGCGGTCGACGCCGGAGGTGGTGGCCGCGATGGTCAGGACTACCGCGCCGATGACCAGCGCGATCTGCAGCGCCAGGCCTTGTTCCAGGCCGAAGATCAGCGAGAAGCCGACGTTCAACAATACGACGCCGATGCCCATCGACGTGGCGACGCCGAACACGGTGCCGACCAGCGCGATGATGCTGATGCCGTCACCCAGAGGGCCGCGCACGCGCCTGCCGAGCAGCGGGTAGAGTGCCGCACGGATCGACAGGGGCATGCCCCAGCGGTAGGCGAAGTACCCCATCGCCATGCCGAGCAGCGCATACATCGCCCAACCGGCGATGCCGTAGTGGAACATCGTCCAGACGACCGCATCCTGCATCGCAGCGGATGTGCCGCCCTCGCCGGAAGGCGGATGCAGGTACTGCACGACGGGGCCGGTGACCGAGAAGAAGAGCATGTCGATCCCGACACCCGCGGCGAACAGCATCGCGACCCAGGTCACGAGCTTGTACTGCGGCCGCGAGTGGTCGGGACCGATCCGCACGTCGCCTTCCTTGGAAAGCGCGACCCAGAGCACGAAACCGATCACGAGAGTCATCGTGAGCACGTAGTACCAACCGAGGTTGGTCGCGATCCAGTCGACGGCCGTCTTCATCGTCGTGCGCGCGTCGTCGGGCATGCGGATGGCCCAGACCGAGAAAGCGAGGATCACCACCGACGAGATCACCAGAACGCCCTTGTTGATGCGGGCCGTGCGGTGCTCGAGCAGTTCCTGGGGCCCCTTGCTGAGGTCGCTGCGCGACACCGGCGCGTCATCGTCGACAGGACGCTCAGGCCGGCGTTCCGTGCCGCCGAATCGGCTGCGCTCAAGGGGCGGATGCCACTTCGCTGGCGGCGCGTTCGGCGCTGGCCTGCTCGGCTGAGCGGCTTCGGAGTGTTCGTCGTCGGATGGCTCGATCGGCACGGGTTTCTTCCTTCCCCGGGGCACGCTGCCCGCCTCGGAAGCTGATAGCGCGATGATGAACTTGGCGACTACCTGCCTGCATGAATAGCGGGCTTGCACAATGGCGGAAGTCACATGAACAGACGCATTATGGCTCCATCCGGTGGCAGAGCGCACCTCCTGAACGTCAGTTGGGGGCCAATTCTGTTGGAAAGCCCCTTGAAGGAAGACGTCAATCGGCCTACGGTGGAAAGATGTCGAGGATGTTGGCCGCAGGCTGTGATGTTGGAAGCCCAGGCAACGAAACGCGAGTATTTCGTTTCCGACAGTCTCGACGAGTATGTTCCCCAGGATCATCTGCTGCGTGCCGTCGATCACTATCTCGACTTGAGCGAATTTCACCAGCATATCGCCGGCTTTTATAGCCATACGGGCCGACCGTCGATTGATCCCGAGCTGATTATTCGTATGCTCATTCAAGGCCGATGCGCAATGCGCATATCCCGGTTTGGAACAAAGTCGGCCATAACGATGGCAGCTTTGAACGCGCCGACTTTGCTTATGGCGCCAAGAACAACCGCTATGTTTGAACGAATAGAGCCGGAGCCGGGACCGCCGCTTCCCAAAGGTGGACGTACTCGTCGTTTGAATTCACTCCATGGGGGCCCGCGCTCAATAGTCGGTGGTGACCGTCAGATGGTACGGAATCGCCCCACACGCATGCCGGTTCTGCCACAGCACATTGACCATCGCATGCTGCGACACCCGCAGATGCTCGGCCATCGCCTGCGCCCCCAGCACGGTCGCCGCGCGGATCGCGCGCTCTTCGGGGCTGTTGCGCAGGATCAGCGTGTGGCTGTCGATCTGTGCCGCCAGCGCCGCTGAAAAGCGCAGCACCTGGATCGAATGCATCACGCGCGGCATCTGGTAGCTGGCGGCGACCGTGATGTCGCAGTCGACTTGCACGCCTTGCTCGGCCAAGTAGCCGGCGAACCACATCAGCGCGAGCTGGGCGCGCATCAGGTAGGCGTCCTGGCCATACGCCATCGGGAAGCGCGCAGCCAGCCGTTCGCGTACTCGGACCGGCGTCGCTTCCTCGCCCCAGACTATGGTCCAGCGCCGCCTTCGGGCCGTGCGCGCCACCCTCGTCGCGCCAGTGGTAGCGCGCCATTCCTTGCGGGGTCGGGGTCCAGAACATGAAGTTGAGGCTGTTCAAGACGATGCTGTAGGCTGCCGCGCCTTCCGGCGTCCGGCCCGCGGGCTGGCCCGACAAGCCGACCGTCAGGTGGTTGAAGCGGTCGGTGCGGATCGGCAGTCGTGCGATGGCTTCCGCATCGATGGCGACGAGTTCAGGCTGGTAATCGCGCTCGGCCTGGGCGAGAAGACGGTGTTTTGCGGTTTGTGCTTGATTCATGCGAGCTCCAGAAATGCAGTTGGAAGAATACTCGACTCGCCCGCCTCATCGCAAAAAATGTCGGTGCTATGGAATTTCCGAGGTAATGCCAGCTACGTGCGAAACGTCTGTCGAATGCTGCGCCCGGCAGGGGCGGGAAGCGCTGGAGCCGCGAGATGGCGGGGCGGTGGCGTCGCTCTTGGCTCGCCGGGGCTATCCGTCCAAACGCTCAGCGTACATACGGGATTTCGCAAAAGCCGCTTCCAATTACTTTGTCGCGTTCGTGACGCAGCGTCGACTGATTTGTTCGAGTGGGACGGCGACATGAGGAGGGCGTGCCGAGCTTGCCGTCGCCGGATGGCGACGATATCCGAATGCCGGCCAAAAAAAACCGAACCCGCTTTCGTGGTTCGGTTTTTTCATGGCGGAGCTTGCGAATCCGTCCGGTTCAAGCCCCGTGTCACGCCTTTGCGCTGGGATAGAGGATCATTTGGGTGCAGCGGAAAAGGGCGATGGTCTTGCCCGATTCGCGGTGCGTCACAACGGCGTCCCATACTTGCGTTGTCTTGCCTATGTGGACGGGGCGGGCGACGCATTCGATGGTGCCGTCGCGCGCCGTACCAAGGTGATTGGACTTGAGTTCGATGGTCGTAAAGCCGGTTGCGCCTTCCGGCAGATGCGCGACGCAGCCATAGCCTGCGGAGGTATCTGCGAGCGTCACCACGCTGCCGGCGTGCAGGTAGCCATTGGGCGCCATCAGCGATTTTTTCACCTGCAGTTCGGCGCGCACTTCTCCATTACTCACCTCTGTGATGGTGATCCCCAGATGGCCGGGAAGGTTTTCGGCGCCGCGCTGATTGAATTGATCGGGAGTGGGCATGGGTTGGATTCCTGGCTGATCACATGGTTGAAGTCCGAGATCATATCCTTTTCGTAAAAGAGCGGCCGGCGCAGGCTGCGCTATGTAACTTGCGCAGCGCATGACGCCGGCGACTCAGCTTGACACGGCGCTATATCAGAACGCCGGCACCACCGCGCCCTTGTATTTCTCCGCCAGGAATTGCTTGACCTCCGGCGAGTTCAGCGCGGCGGCCAGCTTCTTGATGGCGGGGCTGTCCTTGTTGTCGGTGCGCGCCACCAGCAGGTTGGCGTAGGGCGAATTGGCGTCCTCGATGAACAGCGAATCCTTGACCGGATTGAGCTTGGCTTCGATCGCGTAGTTGGTGTTGATCAGCGCCAGGTCGACCTGGTTCAGCACGCGCGGCAGGGTCGCCGCTTCGAGTTCCTTGAACTTCAGCTTCTTCGGGTTTTCGGCGATGTCTTTCTGGGTGGCCGAAATATTGTTCGAGTCCTTCAGCTTGATCACGCCCTGTTGCGCCAGCAGCAGCAAGGCGCGTCCGGAGTTGGACGGATCGTTGGGAATCGCCACCGTGGCGCCGTTGGGGACGTCGGCCAGTTTCTTGTACTTGGTCGAATAGCCGGCGAGCGGCTCGACGTGGACCTTGGCGACCGCGACTTCGATGTCGTTCTTGTGGCTCTTCTTGAATTCGTCGAGGTAGGGCTTGTGCAGGAAGAAGTTGCCGTCGACCCGCTTTTCATTGGTTTGCACGGCGGGCTGGACGTAGTCGGTGAATACCTTGACCTGCAGGTCGACGCCTTCCTTGGCCAGGATCGGTTTGACGAATTCCAGGATTTCGGCGTGCGGCACCGGGGTGGCGGCGATCACCAGCTTGTCGGCGGCGTGGGCTGCGCCGGTTGCGGCGAAATAGCTGAGCGAGGCTGCCAGCAGCAGCGATAGTTTGCGAGACATGAAAACTCCTTTGATTAACGGGGAAAGTAACGGGTTATTTGCGGGTGAATTTGGCCACCAGGCGGTCGCCGAACAGCTGCAATAGTTGGACCAGCACCACCAGGATGGCGACGGTGACGACCATCACTTCGGTCTGGAAGCGCTGGTAGCCGAAGCGGATCGCCAGGTCGCCGAGGCCGCCGCCGCCGATCACGCCGGACATCGCCGCATACGACATCAGCGCGATCGCGGTCACGGTGGCGGCCGCGATCAGGCCGGGCAGGGCTTCCGGCAGCAGCGCGCCGAAGATGATCTGATGGTTTTTGGCGCCCATCGCCTGGCAGGCTTCGATGACGCCGCGGTCGATGTCGCGCAAGACGTTTTCCACCAGGCGCGCGAAGAACGGCGCGGTGCCGACCACCAGCGGCGGAATCGCGCCTTCGACCCCGAGCGAGGTGCCGACCAGCAGCACGGTGATCGGGATCATCACGATCAAGAGGATCAGGAACGGCACCGAGCGCAGCACGTTGACCACGAACGACAGGATCGCGTAGACGCCGCCTTGCGCCAGCATCTGCCGGCGGCCGGTGACGAACAGCAGGATGCCCAGCGGCAGCCCGATGAGGATGGTGAACAGCAGCGAAAAGCCGGTCATCGCCAGCGTTTCCCAGGTGGCCTGCCAGATGTCGGCCCATTCGATCATGGAGAGGTCGATCATTGCAGCGCCTCGTGACGGATGTGGTGCTGGTCCAGCGCGCGCAAGACCTGGGCGATGTCGTCCGGCTCGCCCTGCAGTTCGACCAGCAACTGGCCGTAGGGCGTGTCCTTGATGCGGGCGATGGTGCCTTGCAGGATCGCGATGCGGGCCGGCGTGGCGGCGGCGATCTCGCTCAGGATCGGCTGGTAGGTGACGTCGCCGACATAGGTCAGGCGCAGCAGCCGCCCGGCGAAATTCTGCGGCAGCAGTCCCAGCGCTTCCGAGGCGAAGGGATCGCTTTCCGCCACCATGCCGCGCGTGACCATGTGTTGCGGATGCAGGAATACCTCGGCGACCTCGCCCGACTCGACGATGCGGCCGGCTTCGATCACCGCGACGCGGTCGCAGATGCTGCGGATGACTTGCATCTCGTGCGTGATGAGGACGATGGTCAGGCCCAGCTTGCGGTTGATGTCGAGCAGCAGGCGCAGGATCGCCTGCGTGGTTTCCGGGTCGAGCGCCGAGGTCGCCTCGTCGCACAGCAGCAGATGCGGGGTATTGGCCAGCGCGCGGGCGATGCCGACGCGCTGTTTCTGGCCGCCCGACAGCTGCGCCGGATATTTGTCGCGATGCTCGGCGAGGCCCACCAGTTCCAGCAGTTCCGTCACGCGCGCGGCGCGTTCGGCCGCCGAGTATTTGCCGGTGATCTTCAGCGGCCACTCGATATTGGCGGCGACCGTCTTGGCATTGAGCAGGTTGAAGTGCTGGAAGATCATGCCGATCCGTTGCCGCAAGCGTAGCAGTTGGCTGCTGTCGAAGCCGTGATGTCTTCGTTTTCGACGAAGATGCGGCCACTTTGAGGGACGTTCCAATAAATTCAGCGTGCGTATCAGCGTGCTCTTGCCGGCGCCGGAGCGGCCGATGATGCCGAAGATCTCGCCTTTGCCGATGTTCAGGCTGATGTCGGACAGCGCGGGAATGGCGCGGCCGTCGACTTGGTAGGTTTTGTGGACTTGTTCTATGCGGATCACGGCGTGGGACGGAAAACTCCGTCAGAAGTATTCAATTCGGAGGTTTGTTAGGGGTATATGTGTTTTTCTGTTTGCTTGCCTTCGGAATCAGCTGCTTACTCATGGAGTATATGGATTCATCCGTTTCTCTATCGCGCCGATGCTTGGTAAATCACAGAATCCAGGGCAAGCGACAGTTTACCAGCTTCCTTATATGCGATTAAGTTATAAAAAGTAGTTTGCATATATTGAAATACATCCATATTTTGAGCCGAGCGCTCTCCGGAAAAATCCCTGCGTCGATAAATTCTGCCAAGGCAGCAAACGGCGCAATAAGGGGCAGCGACTCCCGGTCTGCCTTATGGAGGTGTGGTCAGCGGCCTCGCCCAATAAGGCGGATTGGGAGGTTTTCAGTCTTTATCCTGGACATTTCAAGCATTTGACGAAAAAAGAGGCAGAAATTCTTCAGAAAGGGAGGGGAAGTCTCTATTCCTGGAGAGCGCGAAGCCAGGGCGAAATATTTTCCGCTGGAGGATTTCAGCGTGGCACTGTTACTCCTTGTT
>CAVPMM010000002.1:0-127217 GCA_963706525.1 uncultured beta proteobacterium
GTAGGCGGCGTCGCCCTTGGCCACGATTTGGCCGATCAGCGCCGCCGATGCTTCGATCGCCGGATAGGCGCCGGGTGCCAGCGTCAGAGGGAGCGCGCCGGCCCACACCGCGCGCAGCTCGGCAAGGGCGAATTGTCCCGGCTGGATCGTCAAGGTTTCTTGTCTCATGATAGGAGTATGTTAAAAATTATTATTATTTATGTCCGGAATTGGGTTGCATGCTTAGGAGTATATGGAGCGCTCAGGCAGTTGCCGCCGGCCCGGTGCCGGCCGTCCACAGCAGCGGAAACAATGCATGATCCATCGTTGCGCCGGCCGGCAGTTCCTGTGCCAGGCCGGGAAATTCGGGCGAAGTCACCCACGGCCGCGGCGCATGGCGGATGTCGTCGCCCAGAAAGCGCACCGAGAACACGCGCCGGCGCCGATCGCCGTCGACGCCGCCGGCCGCGTGCAGGGTCAGCATATGAAAGCAGACCACGTCGCCCGGTTCGATTTCCCAGCCGATGATCGGAAATTTGGAGCGATCGGCTTCGACGTCCGGCAGATCGGCCAGACTGCCTTCCGGGAACCACTTGGCTTCGTTCTGCATGAACGAGCGCGGCATCAGCCACGGCCCCAGATGCGAGCCGGCGACGAATTCCAGTGTCGAATGGCGGCGCACCGGATCGGCCGGAATCCACATGCTGACGTTCTGCATGCCTTCGATGTTGTAATAGGGCTGGTCCTGGTGCCACGGCGTGCGCTGGCGCGTGCCGGGTTCCTTCACCAGCATGTGGTCGTGATACAGGCGCGTGGTGGTGCTTTGCATCAGCAGGCCGGCGGCGGCGCCGAGCGGCCCTTCCATGATCACGCGCCGGTAGTTGTCATTTTCCTGCCAGTTGCAGAAATCTTCCAGGAAGAAGCCGGGGTCGCCCGGCTGGCTGGCCACCTTGGCGCGCGGGCTCGGCGCGGCGATGTTGTGGTCGATGCCGGCGCGGATCAGGTCGACTTCTTCCGCGTTCAGCGACTGGCGCAGGCAGATCGCGCCGTCGCGCCGGAATGCCGCGATCTGTTCCGGCGTGACGCAGGCGCGAATGCGCTGGGCGATGGTGTCAGTGGTTGCTGGCATGACTGTCTCCGTTATGGTTGGTTTGATCAATCCTCGCACGCGCCGCCGGCCCAATTCCGCTTACTTGACCATCGGCAGCTTCAAGCCTTGTTTCTTCGCGGTGGCAATCGCGAGGTCATAGCCGGCGTCGGCGTGGCGCATCACGCCCGAGCCGCAGTCGTTGACTAGGACGCGCGCCAGGCGCTTGGCGGCGGCCTCGCTACCGTCGGCGACGATCACCATGCCCGAATGCTGCGAATAGCCCATGCCGACGCCGCCGCCGTGGTGCAGCGAAACCCAACTGGCGCCGCCGGCGGTATTCAACAAGGCATTCAACAGCGGCCAGTCGGACACGGCGTCGGTGCCGTCGCGCATCGCTTCGGTTTCGCGATTCGGGCTGGCGACCGGCCGGTATCGAGGTGGTCGCGGCCGATCACGATCGGCGCCTTCAATTCACCATTCTTGACCATTTCGTTGAACGCCAGGCCGGCGATGTGGCGCTCGCCCAAGCCCAGCCAGCAGATGCGCGCCGGCAAGCCCTGGAAGGCGATCCGTTCGCGCGCCATGTCGAGCCAGTGGTGTGCATGCTTGTTGTCCGGGAACAGTTCCTTGATCTTGGCGTCGGTCTTGTAGATGTCTTCCGGATCGCCCGACAAGGCGACCCAGCGGAACGGTCCCTTTGCCTTCGCAAAACAGCGGGCGGATGTAGGCCGGCACGAAGCCGGGGAAGTCGAAGGCGTTGGGCAACGCCGGTGTCGAACGCGACTTGGCGGATGTTGTTGCCATAGTCGACGGTCGGGATGCCCATGGCGTGGAAGTCCAGCATCGCCTGTACGTGCACCGCGCACGCCTGGGCGGCATCGGCCGTCAGCTTGGCGTGCTGGCCGGCGTCCTGTTGCGCTGACTTCCACTGCGCCACGCTCCAGCCGATCGGCAGGTAGCCGTTGATCAGGTCGTGCGCCGAGGTTTGATCGGTCACCAGATCCGGTTTGATGCCGCCGGCCTTGGCGCGCTTGACCAGCTCCGGCAGGATTTCAGCGGCGTTGCCCAGCAGCGCGATCGAGATCGCTTCCTTCTTTTCGGTATGGTGCTTGATGAGCGCAATCGCGTCGTCGATGTCTTTCGCTTGCTTGTCGACGTAGCGCGTGCGCAGGCGGAAGTCGATGCTCGACTGCTGGCATTCGATGTTGAGCGAGACGGCGCCGGCCAGCGTCGCCGCCAGCGGTTGCGCGCCGCCCATGCCGCCCAGGCCGGCGGTCAAGATCCAGCGCCCGGCCCAGTCGCCGTTGAAATGCTGGCGGCCGGCTTCGACGAAGGTTTCATAGGTGCCTTGGACGATGCCCTGGCTGCCGATGTAGATCCAGGAACCGGCCGTCATCTGGCCATACATGAACAAGCCCTGGCGGTCGAGTTCGTTGAAGTGTTCCCAGTTGGCCCATTTCGGCACCAGGTTGGAGTTGGCGATCAGCACGCGCGGCGCATCGGCGTGGGTCTGGAACACGCCGACCGGCTTGCCCGATTGGATCAACAAGGATTCGTCGTCGTTCAAGTCTTTCAGGCTGGCCAGGATCTGGTCGTAGCATGCCCAGTCGCGCGCGGCGCGGCCGATGCCGCCATAGACCACGAGGTGCTTGGGGTTTTCCGCGACTTCGGGATCGAGGTTGTTTTGCAGCATGCGGTAGGCGGCTTCGGTGGCCCAGTTCTTGCAGGTCAGGGCGCTGCCGCGCGGCGCGCGGATTTCGCGGCTGGGGTCGAGGCGCGGATCGGCGTTTTGCAGGGATTTTTCGGAAATGGCGTTCATGGTGGTTTCCTTCGAAAGTACGGTAGTGAGTTCTATCGGGTGAAGCTGTTTTTGGTTGTCGTTCCCGCGCAGGCGGAAATCAGTGGCGTTTGCCGTGGTAACTACTTCGCTACTTCGTGGTGACTAGCCGGGGGTGGCCCGGCGGCCACTTACTTTTCTTGACTCGCCAAGAAAAGTAAGCAAAAAGAAGGCGACCGCAAAGACGCTGGCCTGCGGCTTCCCGTTTATGCGGGACAAAAATGGGAAACGAAACCAACTCGCTGCGCTCAGACATGTTTCGTTTCTGATCCATTTTTTGCCCCGCACAAACGGCAGCGTCCCAAGCGAGGGCACGTCAACTTCAAAAGCAACTGCGACTTCAAAAACAAATCGATATCGCGTATCCGGCTCAATGCAATCCCAGATACGCCGCCGCCAGCGCCGGGTCCTTGGCAGCCGCTTCGGCGCTGCCTTGCCAGACGGTGCGGCCAGATTCCAGTACGCAGACGTCGTCGGCCACGGCCAGCACGCGGTCGGTGTTTTGTTCGACCAGCAGGATCGTCATGCCTTCCTCGCGCAATTTCTGCAGCGCGCGGTAGCAGAGGTCGATCACCTTCGGCATCAGGCCGAGCGACAGTTCGTCGATCATGATCAGCTTGGGGCGCGTCATCAGCGCGCGGCCGATCGCCAGCATCTGCTGTTCGCCGCCGGACAGGTTGGCGGCGAGTGAATCGAGGCGCTCGCCCAGGCGCGGGAACAGTTCCAGCACGTGGTCGCGGTCGCGTTTGAAATCGGCGGCGGGGCGGACCAGGCCGCCAACGCGCAAGTTATCTTCGACGCTCAGGTCGCGGAACAGGCGCCGGCCTTCGGGCGAGATGGCGATGCCGCGCCGCACCCGTTCATTGGGTGGCATGCGGCCGATGTCCTGGCCTTCGAACAGAATCTGGCCGCCTTGCAAGGCGACGTGCCCGGCCAGGCACATCAGGGTCGAGGATTTGCCGGCGCCGTTGGCGCCCAAGAGGCCGGTGATGGTGCCGGGACGCAGGGTCAGCGACAAGTCGCCGACCGCGTGGAAGGCGCCGTAGCCGCAGGAAAGATTTTTCAATTCAAGCATGGGTGCCTCCCGCTGTTTCTACCGCATTGCCGCTCTGCGCTTCGGCAATGGTGTCGCTGCCAAGGTAGGCGGCGCGCACCGCCGGCTGTTCCATCACTTCGCGCGGCGCGCCGCTGGCGATCTTGCGGCCGTTATCGAGCACCACCAGGCGGTTGCAGATGCGCATCACTTCACCGAGGTTGTGTTCGATCAGGATGATCGTCATGCCCTGGCGGTTGATGTCGGCGATGGTGGAGGCCAGCGCATTGGCCTCTTTCGAGTTGAGTCCGGCCAGCGGCTCGTCGAGCAGCAGCAGCTTGGGTTTCAGGGCCAGCGCGCGCGCCATTTCCATCCGCTTCAGGATGCCAAGCGGCTGGATGCCGGGCATCTGGTCGGCGTAGCCGGCGATGCCGACCCGCGCCAGCATGCCGTTGCCGATCTCATTTTCTTCGCGTTGCGAGACGTGCATCAGCGCCTTCAGCGGCGAACGGGTGCGCTCGGCGCCGGCGGCCAGCGCGACGTTCTCCAGCACCGAGATTTCGCGGAACGGCTTGACCAGCTGTTGCGACAGCGCCAGGCCTTTCTGGATGCGCTTGTGAACCGGCAGCTCGTTCAGATTTTCGCCGGCCAGAAAGACGCTGCCTTCAGTCGGCCGTACGACGCCGGTGATCGAACGCATCATCGTGGTCTTGCCGGCACCGTTGGGGCCGATCAGGCCCAGCAGTTCGCCCGGATGGACGTCGAACGAGACGTTGTCGACCGCGGACAGGCCGCCGAAGCGGACCGTCACGCCGTCCACGTGCAGTAGAGGTGTAGAAGTCGTCATGCGCGCGCTCCTTCGGCTGCCGGCTTGGCGGCGGCGGCCTTGCGATTGAACAGGCGACGCACGATGCCGGCCACGCCGGCCGGTGAGAAACGCATCATCAAGAACAGCAGGCCGCCGTACACCAGCAGCTTGTAGTCGCCGATGAACTGGAACCAGGCCGGCAGCGCCGACAGCAGCGCGGCGCCGAACACCACGCCGGCGACCGAGCCGATGCCGCCGAACACCACCATCGACAGCACGGTGATCGATTCGATGAAGCCGAAGCTGTCGGGGCCGATGAACTTGAAGTGCTGCGCATACAGTGCGCCCGCCAGGCCGGCCAGCGCGGTGCCCATGGCAAAGGCGGCCAGCTTGTAGCGCGGGACGTCGATGCCGAGCACGCGCATGGTGTCCTCGTCCTCGGCGATGCCGTTGAAGACGCGGCCCATCCAGGATTTGCGGATGTAGATGCACAAGGCGGCGGTGGCGGCGGCCAGGCCCAGGGTCAGCCACATGAAGGCCGGTTTTTCCAGGCCGGAGCCGGGAAAGCCGGACACGCCGAGTTCGCCGCCCAGCCATTCCTGCTGGCGCACCACGCCGACGAACAGGAACACTACGCCCATGGTGGTGATGGCCAGGAAGTCGTCACGCACACGCAGACTGGCGATGCCGACGATCACGCCCAGCAGCCCGGCCATCAGCATGGCCAGCGGCAGCGTGGCGAAGAACGGCAGGCCGGCCTTGGACAGCAGCGCCGAGGTGTAGGCGCCGACGCCGAGGAAGGCAGCATGGCCGAGGCTGATCTGGCCGCAGAAGCCGGTGATCAGGTTGAGCGACAGCGCGAACAGCACCATGATGCCCATCGACGTCAAAAGGGAAATTTCGTAGGCCATTGCGTGTCCTCAGCGTTTGGCAAACAGTCCTTGCGGACGGAACATCAGGACCAGGATCAGGAACGCAAAGGCGATGGCGTTGCGATCGAGGAATTGACCGAGATAAATGGTGCCGAACGATTCGACGATGCCGAGAATCAGCGCCGCGAACAGGGTGCCGCGCACCGAGCCCATGCCGCCCAGCACGATGATCGCCAGCCCCTTGTAGGACGGCACGCTGCCCATGGTCGGTTCCACCAGGTTGTTCAGCAACGCCACCCAGACGCCGGCGAAACCGGCCAGCGCCGAGCCGACGAAGAAGTTCAGGTCACGCACGGTGCGCAGCTTGATGCCGAACGATTCCGCCATCTGCGGATCGGATACGGTGGCCTGGCAGGCGACGCCGATCCGGGTCCGGTTCTGCAGGTAGCCGAGCACCCCGATGATCACCACGGTGCCGCCCATCACCATCAGTTCGGCTTGCTTGAAATGCAGGCCGAACAGCGCCACCTGGTCCTGCAGCGGCGGCGCCTGATAGGACAGGCCGGAGGCGCCAAAGACGATGCGGAATAATTCCTCGAATGCGATATACAGGCCGATCGAGGCGATCAGCGCCACGAACGGCGGCTGCTTCAGGATCGGCTCATAGCACAGCCGGTACATGGCGATGCCCGCCAGACCGGCGGCAGCCATCGCCACCACGATCGCCAGCGGCAGGCTGCCGGTCGCATTGGTGACCAGCACGCCGACATAGCCGCCCAGCGTGAACAGGGCCGCGTGCGCCACATGCAAGATCCGCAGCAGCCCGTATACCAGCGTCAGGCCCAGCGCGATCAAGGCATAGATGCTGCCTTGTACCAGCCCTTGCGCAATCAGCTCCAGAAAAAGCATGCAGTGTCCTCAGTTGGTCGGGGTTGAGGTGCAGGCGGCGTAGCGCGTGGCGCGCCGCCTGGACCGGGGTTGGGCAAAATTACTTGGCGGGCTTGGTCGGCGGCGCCAGCAGCACAGGGTCGGAAATGACCGAATGGTGATGGAAGGCCTTGTCCTTCACGATCTGCACCTGCACGTCCTTTTTCACTTCATGCAGATCGTTGAAGGCCAGTTTGCCGATCGGCGTGTCGTAGGTACCGGCTGCCAATGCATTCTTCAGCGCCTCGCCACCCTTGCCCTCGGTCTTTTTCAAGCCCTCGATCAGCACGTTGGTCGCGGTATAGGCGGAAGCGGCCACCATGTCGGAATTGAAATTCGCGGATTTCTTGAAATCGGCGATGAAGGCCTGCGTTACCGGCGACTTCGAATCGCGATCCAGCGACGTGGTGATGTAGGTGCCTTCGGAGGCGGGGCCGGCGATTTCGATGAACTTGTCGGAATCGTAACCTTCCTGGCCGATCACCGGCGTCGTCACGCCGGCGGCGCGCAGCTGGCTGATCAGCGGACCGGCGTTGAAGAAGTAGCCGGAGGCATAGATGATTTCAGGATTGTCGGACTTGACCTTCGAAATCAATGCGCCGAACTGGCGATCGGCCATGCCGTATTCGTATTCGCTGGCGATCTGTACGCCTAGCTTGGGCGCCGCTTCCTTGAAACCGCTGGCGAGCGCCTGGCCGAAGTCGTTTTTCAGCGTGATCAGCACCGCTTTTTTCTTGCCGAGGGTTTCCGCCAGCTTGGCGCCGGCACGGCCCTGGACTTCACCCATGGCCGAGACGCGGAACATGTAGTCGCCCGCCAGCGTGATGTCGGGGTGGATTGCATAGGCGACCACGTACGGGGTTTTTGCCTGCTGGAAAATCGAGGCGGCGGCGCGGGTCGAGCCCGAATACGAGCCGGAAACCGCGCCGACCACCTTGTCTTTTTCCACCAGCTTGGTGGCGACCGGTACCGCTTCCTTGGCGATGCCTTGATCGTCATAGACCACCAGGTCCAGCTTCTGGCCCGCTACGCCACCCTTGGCATTGGCTTGCGCCACCGCCAGCTTCGCGCCTTCCAGCGCCGACTTGCCGTCCGAAGCGGCAAAGCCGGTCAGCGGCACGTTGAAGCCGATCTTGATGTCGGCAAATGCCGCCGGGGTGGAAAGCACGCCGCCTATCAAAAGCGCTGCGACCAATTTCTTGCGACTGAACTGAACCATTGAATCCTCCTCATCATTTTAAAAAACCAGGCGCTTTTCGAGGGCCGGCTGCTGTCTGCAGACCGGCCCGCCAAGCGCGCCTGATGCGTAGGCTAGTTGACCAACAACCCATAGATGGAAGGCGATTCATCCGTCTCTGTAGCAATGGGCCAAGTTGTATATACAACTTTAGCAAAGAAAATTGGCGCTGGCAAGCGTGCCGCGGTTACCTTGGACCGGTGGATTTTCGCGTTGCGCAAAGGCGGATTTTTGAGGGGCAACGCCGGTGTACGGCGCGCGGGCCGGCATCCCGCGCCCCCGGGGATTGCGATCCCTCCGCGCGGCAGTGCGGCCATTCCGCTCTCCGAAATGCGGCGCAGGCGCCACCGGCGGGCGCCTGCATCTTGTCGCAGCCGGCTTAGGCGGCCACGTACACGCTCATGCCGGGCGCGTCCATAGCACCGGGAACAGCGGATCATCCATCGGCACGTTGGCCGGCAGCCTGTCCTTCAGCCCCGGGAATTCGGGCGAGGTTGCCCACTGGCGCGGCGTATGGCGCATGTCGTCACCGAGGAAGCGCACCGAAAACACGCGCCGCCGGCGATTTTCCGCAACGCCGCCGGCGCCATGCAGCGTCAGCATATGGAAACAGACCACGTCGCCAGGTTCGATTTCCCAGCCCAGGATCGGATATTGGTCGCGCGCCGCCTCGATGTCGGGCAAATCGCCCAAACTCCCTTCCGGAAACCAGTTGGCCTGATTTTCCTTGAAGGAGCGCGGCATCAGCCACGGTCCCAGATGCGAGCCGGCGACGAATTCCAGGGTGGAAGGGCGCGCCACCGGATCGACCGAGATCCACATGCTGCAATTCTGCCGGCCGTCGACGTTGTAATAAGGCTGGTCCTGGTGCCAGGGCGTGCGCTGGCGCGTGTTCGGTTCCTTCACCAGCAAGTGGTCGTGGTACAGCCGCGCGGATTGGCTATTCATCAGCAGGCCCGCCGCCGCGCCGACCGGCGACTCGAAGATGAAGCGGCGGTAGGCGTCATTCTCTTCCCAGTTGCAGAAGTCCTGGAAAAAGCTGCCCGGATCGTCGGCCTTGCTGGCCACCTTGCCGCGCGGGCTCGGCTGCGCGATGTTGGCGTCGATGCCGCTGCGCAGCAGCGCGACTTCTTCCGCGGTCAGCAATTGGCGCAGGCAGATCGCGCCATCGCGCTGAAATGCCTCGATCTGTTCCGGCGTCACGCTGGCGCGGACGCGCTCGTTCAAACTTGCGTTCATGTTCCTTGCTCCTAGGTTCTTGTCATGGATTGCCCGGGCGGCATCGGTCGCTGCCGCACAGCGGGCTCACCCCGCCGTCCGCGGACGGCGGTGCATGCGGCATTTTTTAGTTGCGGGCTTTGGTAGGCGCGGCCAGCAGGACCGGATCGGAAATCACCGAATGACGGCGCCAGGCCTTGTCTTTCACTACCTGCACCTGGATGTCCTTGTTGACTTCGTGCAGGTCGTTGAAGGCCAGCTTGCCGATCGGCATCTCGTAGCTGCCGCTGGCGATGGCGTTTTTCAGTGCCTCGCCGCCCTTGCCGCCGGTTTTGCGCAAGCCTTCGATCATGATCGTGGTGGCGGTGAACGACGAGGCCGCCACCATGTCGGGGCTGAAGCCGGCCGTCTTGCGGAATTCGGTCAAAAAGGCCTGGGTTACCGGGACGGTGGAGTCGCGATCGAGCGAGGTGGTGATCAGCGTGCCTTCGGCGGCGGCGCCGGCGATCTCGATGAATTTGTCGCCGTCGTAGCCTTCCTGGCCGATCACCGGCACGGTGACGCCGGCCGCGCGCAGCTGCGAGATCAAGGGGCCGGCGTTGAAATAATAGCCGGAGGCATAGATCAGCTCGGGGTTGTCGGACTTGATCTTGGCCACCAGGGCGCCGAACTGGCGGTCCTGCAGGCCGTATTCGTACTCGTTGGCGATCTGGATGCCGAACTTGGGAGCGGCGTCTTTGAAGCCGGCCGCCAATGTCTGGCCGAAGTCGTTCTTCAGCGTCACCATCACCACGCGCTTCTTACCCAGATTGCTGACCAGCTTGGCACCGCCGCGGCCCTGCACGTCGCCCATCGCCGAGACGCGGAACATGTAGTCGCCGGTCAGCGTGATGCTGGGGTCGATCGCATAGGCGACGATGTAGGGCACCTTGCCGCTCTGGAAAATGCCGGCCGCCGCGCGGGTCGACGCCGAGTACGAACCCGACACCGCACCGACCACCTGGTCTTTTTCGACCAGCTTGGTCGCCACCGGCGCGGCTTCTTTCGGCGAAGCCTGATCGTCGTACACGACCAGCTCGACCTTTTCACCGTTGACGCCGCCCTTGGCATTGGCCTGCGCCACCGCCAGCTTCGCGCCTTCCAGCGCCGACTTGCCGTCGTAGGCGGCAAAGCCGGTCAGCGGCACGTTGAAGCCGATCTTGATGTCGGCAAATGCCGCCGGGGTGGAAAGCACGCCGCCTACCAAAAGCGCCGCGACCAGTTTCTTGCGATTGAACTCAACCATGATTCCTCCTAATCACTTCAAAAAGCCAAGCGTCTCAATCGGCCGGTCGCTGCATCGAGACCGGCCGGTCAAGCGTGCATGGTGCGTAAAATGCTGGATCGACAACCAGAAAACGGGTGCGATCTATTGTTTTTATTCGCTTATAATAAGTTGTCTATACAACTCTAGCAAAGAAAATTTTTGCTGGCAAGCGGGTTGTCGGCAAGGTGTGGGAGACGAATATTCGCGCCGCAAATATCAAGCCGGCGGCAGCATTCGGAGGAGAATAATTTGGGCGTAACAGAAGATTTGGACGCAGCGGAACAAGCCGAAATTCCGATTTACCAGCGCATCAAGGATTATCTGCTGGCGGAAATCCAGGCCGGGCGCTGGAAGGAAGGGGAGGCCATCCCGTCCGAACAGATGCTGGCGCGCCAGTTCGCGGTGTCGCGCATGACGGTCAATCGCGCGGTGCGCGAACTGACCGCGGAACAGATACTGAACCGCATCCAGGGTTCAGGTACCTATGTCGCGCAGCATAAATATCAGGCGACGCTGGTGGCCATCAAGAGCATCGCCGACGAAGTGCGCGCGCGCGACCACCAGCATCGCAGCAAGCTGCACCTGCTGGAGCGCAGCAAGGCGCATGAGCCGCTGACCGGCCAGTTCGGCGTACGCGCCGGCCATTTGCTGTTTCACTCGATCATCGTGCACTACGATAACGGCGTGCCGATCCAGGTCGAGGACCGCTGGGTCAATTCGGCGGTAGCGCCGGACTATATGGAGCAGGATTTTTCGGTGTCGACGCCGAACGAATACCTGATGGTGGCAGCGCCGCTGCAGGGCGTGAGCTACAGCATCGAAGCGCTCGGCGCCCCGGCCGAGATCGCAGCGATGCTGCGCATACCGGCCAAGGAACCCTGCCTTGTGCTGAACCGGAAAACGCTGTCGCAAGGGCAGGTCGCCTCGGTCGCAAAAATGTGGCACCCGGGCAGCCGCTACCAATTTGCCGGCAGCTTCTGAAGCGGCCCGGCGCAAGTTCGATCGTTTAGGAATTGCCCGGCCTTGAAGCGGTTCTCGCGCTGTTCGCGAGAGCGCTCCGAGGCATGCGTTGGACGCGTAGGTTCAATGCAATTGATGCTTCAGCGTCGACAGCTCGCTATGCGCTTGCATGACCGCGCTCTTGAGCTGGTCGTTGATATTGCCGCCCGACTTTTGGCACGCCATCTTGGCGCGGTCACCCAATTCCTCCAGCTGATCGACGCAATCGCGAATCTTCGATTCATCCTGCGATTGCATGATCTGTTCCGCTTGCGTAGTCTTCTGATCCAGCTGAGTGATGCACTGCTTCAGATCCTGGGGAACGTTGCTGTCGGAAGCACAGGCTTGCGCCGCCTGGTGGACGCTACGCTCGATATGGTCGAAACGCTGCTTGATTTCGTTGGCTTGCATCATGGTGAAATTCCTTTGCAGACAGTGTTGCGTGAATGGATGGCAAACTGAACCGCTCTCGAGGCGAGGAGATCGCGCAGGGTACGGAATTCAAGAGATGAGCATGCGAAACATCCTCGATGGCTCAGTCCAAATTGGAACCGCATCGACAAGTGAAGTTCCGTTGGATATCGGGCCGTGCGGCTACGGTTTTCCCTAGATCAGGATGATGTCGTACTGTTCCTGCTGATAAACCGTTTCCACCTGCAAGGAAATCGGTTTGCCGATGAAGTCGCCCAGCATCGCCAGATGCGGCGATTCTTCTTCGAGGAACATGTCGACCACGACCTGCGCTGCGAGGATGCGGAATTCGCGCGGATTGAATTGCTTGGCTTCGCGCAGCAGCTCGCGCAGGATTTCGTAGCAGATGGTGCGCGCCGTTTTCACCTGACCCTTGCCGCCGCAGGCGGGGCAGGGTTCGCACAGGATATGCGCGAGCGATTCGCGGGTGCGCTTGCGCGTCATTTCCACCAGGCCGAGCGCGGAAAAATTCGAGACCGAAATCTTGGTGCGGTCGCGCGCCAGCGCCTTGTTGAGTTCCGCCAGCACCGCGCTCTTGTGCTCGACGTTTTCCATGTCGATGAAATCGAGGATGATGATGCCGCCCAGGTTGCGCAGGCGCAGCTGGCGGGCGATCGCGTGCGCCGCTTCGAGGTTGGTCTTGAAAATGGTGTCGTCGAAATTGCGGCCGGTGACGAAGCTGCCGGTATTGACGTCGACCGTGGTCATCGCCTCGGTCTGGTCGACGATCAGGTAGCCGCCGGATTTCAGGTCGACGCGGCGTCCCAGCGCGCGCTGGATCTCTTCTTCCACCCCGTACAGGTCGAACAGCGGCCGCTCGCCGGTATAGTGCACCAGTCGCGGCAGCACCGACGGCGTATACAGCGCGCCGAATTCCTGCAGGCGGTTGAAATTTTCGCGCGAGTCGATCTGGATGCTGGCGGTTTCGTCGCCGACGAAGTCGCGCAGGACGCGCTGTGCCAGGTTCAGGTCCTGGTACAGCAGCGTCGGCGCCGGTTTCTGCTTGGCCTGCTGCGTGATCGCCGCCCAGGTCTTGCGCAGGTATTCGATGTCCATCTGCAGCTCGGCGTCGGAGGCATCCTCGGCCATGGTGCGGATGATGAAGCCGCCTTTTTCTTCCGGCGGCAGCAGGCGCTGCACGCGGCTCTTCAGCTGCTCGCGTTCGGCTTCGTTTTCGATGCGCTGCGAAATGCCGATGTGCGGGTCCTGCGGCAGGTAGACCAGCATGCGGCCGGCGATCGAGATCTGCGTCGATAAGCGCGCGCCCTTGGTGCCGATCGGGTCCTTGATCACCTGCACCGTGAGCGACTGGCCGTCGAACAGCAGCTTTTCGATCGGCAGCGCAGGCGCGGCGCCGTCATGCAGGCGCGCGGTCCAGATGTCGGCCACGTGCAGGAAGGCCGCGCGCTCCAGTCCGATGTCGATGAAGGCCGACTGCATGCCCGGGCAGCACGCGCACCACCTTGCCCAGATAGACGTTGCCGGCCAGTCCGCGCGACAGCGTGCGCTCGATGTGCAATTCCTGCACCGCGCCCTGCAGCATCAGCGCCACCCGGGTTTCCTGCGGCGTTACGTTGATCAGGATGTCTTCGCTCATGGAATCGGGACTCCGGCTTGGCGCAGCAAATGCGCGGTTTCGAACAACGGCAGGCCCATGATGCCGGAGTAGCTGCCGGCGATCTCGCGGATGAACACGGCGGCCAGGCCCTGGATGCCGTAGCCGCCGGCCTTGTCGTAAGGCTCGCTGCCGGCGCAGTAGGCGCGGATCGCGGCCTCCGTCAGTTCGCAGAACGCGACTTCGGAGATTTGCGTGGCTTGCCAGGTCTGTTGCTCATGGCAGACGCAGATGCTGGTCAGCACTTGATGCGTGCGGCCCGACAGCAGCTTCAGCATCGCCATCGCCTCCGCCGGGCTGCCCGGCTTGCCGAGTATCCGGCCATCGATGGCAACGCTGGTATCGGCCGCCAGGATCGGATGTACCGGCAGCTTGCGCCAGTACATGGTCTGCAAGGCGCAGACGGCTTTTTCGTGGGCGACGCGGTGCACATAATCGGCCGGCGCCTCGCCCGGCAGCACCGCTTCCGATACCTCGGGCCCGCGCGACGTGTGTTCGCGCAGCATCAGCAGGGAAAACTCGACGCCGATCTGGCGCAGCAGTTCGCGCCGGCGCGGGCTTTTCGATGCCAGATAAATTTTTTGTTCGGACGCTTTCATGGAAACATCAAGCCCGGTGGTAAGGATGGTTCTGCGTGATCGACCAGGCGCGATACAGCTGCTCGGCGAGCAGCACGCGCACCATGCCATGCGGCAGCGTCAGGCTGGAGATGCGGATCAGCATGTCGGCGCCCGCCTTGAAGCCGGCATCGAGCCCGTCGGCACCGCCAATCACGAACGCGACGTCGCGTCCGTCCTGCTGCCAGCGCGTCAGGCAGCCTGACAACTGCATGGTGGTGAGGTCGCGGCCGCGCTCATCGAGGGCGACGATGCGCGCGCCTTTGGGCAGCGCCGCTTCTATTCTGGCACGCTCCTGCGCCATTACCGTTTCCGCGTTCCTGCTGCCGGAGCGTTCGACCGGCTTGATTTCCTTCAGATGGATGCGGCATTCCGGCGGCATGCGTTTCGCATACTCGTCGAAACCGGTTTCGATCCAGGCCGGCATCCGGTGTCCGACGGCGGCGATGAAAAGCTGCATGTCCGGCTAGGTGCGCGGTGCCGACCGGGCCGGCGCTTATTCGGCCGTTTTGGTTTTGGCCGGCGCGCGCTTGGCCGGGGCCTTTTTCGGCGATGCCGCCGCCGTGGTGGCGTCGCTCGCCTTGGTCCGTGGCGTCGCCGCTTTCTTGGCGGGGGCCTTTTTCACGGCGGCCGCGCCATCGTCGGCCGCGGCCGGCTTCCTGGTCGCGCGTTTCTTCGGCGCTTCCTCGCTGGCGGTCTGGGTGACGGTCAGGTGGCGTGCGGCCTTTTTGGGCGCTGCCTCGCCGGCCGCCGCTTTCGATGCGCTGCTGCTGGAAACGCGCTTGGCGGCGCCCAATTTGACTTCCTTGTCGCCCCAGATTTCTTCCAGGCGATAGTAGGCGCGGATGGCCGGCTGCATGATGTGGACGATCATGTCGCCCAGGTCGACCAGCACCCATTCGCCGGTGTCCTCGCCTTCGACGCTGACGATGGCGCCGCCTTTTTCCTTGACCTTGTCGCGTACCGATGCGGCCAGCGCTTTGGTCTGGCGATTCGACGTGCCGGAGGCGATCGCGATGCGATCGAACAGGCTGGTCAGATGGACGGTGTCGTACACGCGGATATCCTGCGCCTTGATGTCTTCCAGCGCGGCGACGACGGTACTTTGCAGATTTTTGATGTCCATTTAGTTTTGATAGAGGTGATGGTGTTGAATATAGTCTAGCACTGCGTCCGGCACCAGCGATTCAGGCCGTTCGCCATGCTGCAAAGCAGCACGAATAGCCGTCGAGGAAATATCCACCGCCAGATTGGAGGCCAGGTAGGCCAGTCCGTGCGGTGCCGCATGAATCTGCTCCAGCGTGCCGCGCCGGCGCGCGAATTCGTCGGCGACTTCCGCCGGAACCTGTGCCGCATCGACCGCGAACCCGGGCCTGGATGCGGCGCACAGATGCGCGTAGTCGAACAGTTGCCGCCATCCCTGCCAGGTATTCAGCTGTTGCAGCTGGTCGGCGCCCATCAGGAACAGCAGGCAGGTGTCCGGTCCCACTTCGGCGCGGATCGCGCGCAAGGTGTCGATGGTATAGGTGGCGCCGCTGCGTTCGATCTCCTGATAGTCGATGACGACCGGAACCGTCTGCAGGTCGAAGGCGCGCCGCACCATTTCGACCCGGTCGGCGGCCGGCGCCTGCAGCCCGTGTTTCTGCCAGGGATTGCCGGCCGGGATGACGCGCAGCAGGTCGGGCTGGAACAGCTCGACGAAATATTCGGCCAGCGCCACGTGGCCGTTGTGCACCGGGTCGAAGCTGCCGCCCAGCAGCGCCAGGCACGGCCGCTGCTTGTGGGCGGAATCAGGCGGCACCTTGCACCCAGTCACGGTGGATCAGGAAGTCCGAATACAGTTGCGCTTCCGCACTGCCGGTGGACGGCTGCCAGTCGTAGCGCCATTTGACCACCGGCGGCAGCGACATCAGGATCGATTCGGTGCGCCCGCCGGATTGCAGGCCGAACAGGGTGCCGCGATCGTAGACCAGGTTGAATTCGACATAGCGGCCGCGCCGGTAGGCCTGGAAGTCGCGCTCGTGCTCGCCGTAGGCGGCATCCTTGCGGCGGCGCAGGATCGGCAGGTAGGCATCGAGGAAATGGTCGCCGACGCTCTGCATCATGGCGAAACTCTGCTCGAAGCCGAGCCGGTTGAAGTCGTCGAAGAATATGCCGCCGATGCCGCGCGGTTCCTGCCGGTGCTTCAGGTAAAAATAATCGTCGCACCACTTCTTGAAGCCGGGATACAGGTCGTCGCCGAATGGCGCCAGCGCGGCGCGGCAGGTTTGATGGAAATGCACGGCGTCTTCGGCAAAGCCGTAATACGGCGTCAGGTCCATGCCGCCGCCGAACCACCAGACCGGCTGCTGGCCTTCCTCCTCGGCGGTGAAAAAGCGTACGTTCATGTGCACCGTCGGCGCATACGGATTGCGCGGATGCAGGACCAGCGACACGCCCATTGCCTGCCAGCTGCGGCCGGCGATCTCGGGCCGGTTGGCGGCGGCCGAAGGCGGCAGGCTCTTGCCGCTGACATGCGAAAAGCCGACGCCGCCGCGCTCGAATACGCTGCCATCTTCCAGAATACGGGTGACGCCGCCGCCGGCAATCGGTCCCACGCCTTCCGGCCGGTCCCAGGCATCCTGGCTGAAGGATTGGCCGTCGATGTGTTCAAGAGAGGCGATGATGCGCGCTTGCAGGTCGAGCAGATAGGTCTTGACGAGGAGTGGTGACGTAGGTGAGTGGATCACGATGTGTAAGGTAAATGAGATCAGGACGGATTGTACCTCTGTGTCCCGGCCGGGAACGAAGGTGTTCGGCGCGCTTGTCTCGCCGGATCAGCTTATCTTTTCGGCAAAGGTAACGAGGTTGCCATCGGGATCCAGAATCGAAAACTCGTGCAATCCCCATGGCTTGACAGAAAGCGGATCGTTCGGATGGATCACGCCGAGCGCCGAATAAGTTTCGAACAGCTGCCCGATGTCCGCCACATTGATGCGGCATCCGGTGGCTTGCGCAATGTGCGGGTCGGCGCAGAGCCAGAAATGGATTTCGACGCCATCGTGCTCGACAATCCCGTATTCGGGATACTCGGCGGAGCGCGAAAAACCGAGTTGCCTGTAGAACGCGATGGAGCGTCCGATGTCGGCGGATGCCAGTTTGGGAATCGCTGACTTGAATCGGACGTTCATAACGGACATCAACCGTGCTTCTTCAGCGCGCGCCAGCCGATATCGCGCCGGTATTGCGCACCCTCGAAATGGATCATGTCGGTGGCGGCGTAGGCGCGGTTCTGCGCCATCTTGACGCTGTCGCCGAGACCGACCACGCACAGCACCCGGCCGCCAGCGGTGGCCAGCTTGCCCTCGGCCAGCGCGGTGCCGGCATGGAAGGTGACGCAATCGGCGCTTTCGGCCGGGATGCCGGAAATCGTGTCGCCCTTCTTCGGCGCTTCCGGATAGCCGGCCGCCGCCATCACCACGCCCAAGGCGGTGCGCCGGTCCCATTCGAGTTCGACCTGATCCAGCGTGCCGCCGACCGCGTGTTCCAGCACGCCGAGGAAATCGGTTTTCAGGCGCGCCAGGATCGGCTGCGTCTCCGGATCGCCCATGCGGCAATTGAATTCGAGCGTCTTCGGATTGCCTTGCTCGTCGATCATCAGGCCGGCGTACAGGAAGCCGGTAAACGTGATGCCGTCGCTGGCCATGCCGCGCACGGTGGGATCGATGATTTCGCGCATGACGCGCGCGTGCAGCGCCGGCGTCACGATCGGCGCCGGCGAGTAGGCGCCCATGCCGCCGGTATTCGGGCCTTCGTCGTTGTTCTTCAGGCGCTTATGGTCCTGGCTGGTGGCCAGCGCCAGGATGTTGCGGCCATCCACCATGACGATGAAGCTGGCTTCCTCGCCGGCCAGGAATTCCTCGATCACCACGCGCGCCCCGGCGTCGCCCAACTTGTTGTCGGACAGCATCATGTCGACCGCGGCATGCGCTTCTTCCAAGCTCATGGCCACCACCACGCCCTTGCCGGCCGCCAGGCCGTCGGCCTTGATCACGATCGGCGCGCCCTGGGCATCGACGTAGGCGTGCGCCGCCTGGCTGTCGGCAAAGGTCTGGTAGTGCGCGGTTGGGATGGCGTGGCGCTGCATGAAGGCCTTGGCGAAATCCTTCGAGCTTTCCAGTTGCGCCGCCTCGCGCGTCGGGCCGAAGATCTTCAGTCCGCGTGCGCGGAACAGGTTGACGATGCCAGCCGCCAGCGGCGTTTCCGGGCCGACCACGGTCAGGTCGACCTGTTCCTGTGCCGCGAAATCGGCCAGCGCCGCCGGATCGGTCAGCGCCACGTTCTGCATGCGCGAATCGAGCGCGGTGCCGCCGTTGCCGGGCGCCACAAATACCATTTGAGCCCGTTCCGATTGGGCGATTTTCCAGGCCAGCGCATGTTCGCGGCCGCCGGAGCCGATTACCAGAATTTTCATTGAGTGCCGTTGTAAGTGGGCCGGCGGCCTTGCCAGGCGCGGCCGGATCGCGCTAGTCGCTGATGACCGCGTTGGTGTAAATCTCTTGCACGTCGTCCAGGTTTTCCAGGGCGTCGAGCAACTTCTGCATTTTGATCGCATCGTCGCCGGTAAACAGCGTCTCGGTGGCCGGTTTCATCGTGATTTCGGCCATTTCGGCCTTGAAGCCGGCTTTTTCCAGCGTTTCCTTGATCGCCGCGAAATCGTGCGGCGGTGTAATCACTTCGAAACCGCCTTCGTCGTCGCTGATGACGTCCTCGGCGCCGGCTTCCAGCGCCGCTTCCATCAAGGCGTCCTCATTGGTGCCGGGCGCGAAAAACAGCTGGCCGCAGTGCTTGAACAGGAAGGCTACCGAGCCTTCGCTGCCCATATTGCCGCCGAACTTGGAAAACGCGTGGCGCACTTCGGCCACGGTGCGCACCCGGTTGTCGGTCATGCAATCGACGATCACCGCCGCGCCGTTGATGCCGTAGCCTTCGTAGCGTACCTCTTCATAGGTGGCGCCTTCCAGGCTGCCGGTGCCGCGCGCGATCGCGCGCGCGACGTTCTCTTTCGGCATGTTGGCGTCGGCCGCCTTTTCCACCGCCAGGCGCAGGCGCGGATTGGTGGCGATGTCGCCGCCGCCCATGCGGGCGCCCACCGTGATTTCCTTGATCAGCCGGGTCCAGATCTTGCCGCGCTTGGCATCGGTGGCGGCTTTCTTATGCTTGATGTTGGCCCATTTACTGTGTCCAGCCATGGTGATTCTTCCGTACGCGAGTTCGCTATAATCAAGCAGGCAATTTTAGCATACCGCCACCCCCTCAAATCCTCTTGGAGACGGCGCCCCATCATGGCAAATCCCTTGCTGATCGCGAAAAATCAGGAGCATGAGCTGGCACTGCTGCCGGCCATGGCCAACCGCCACGGCTGCATCACCGGCGCCACCGGCACCGGCAAGACCGTGACCCTGCAGGTGCTGGCGCAGGCGCTGTCGGAGATCGGCGTGCCGGTCTTCATGGCCGACGTCAAGGGCGACCTGTCGGGCATGGCCAAGGCGGGCGCCCCGAATCCGAAGCTGAAGGCGCGGCTGGAGGCCTTGAACCTGCCGGAACCGGCCTGGGCCGGCTGCCCGGTGACGTTCTGGGACGTCTACGGCGAAAAGGGGCATCCGGTGCGGGCCACGATTTCCGACCTTGGACCGTTGTTGCTGGCGCGCATGCTCAATCTCAACGAGACCCAGGAAGGCGTGCTGCAGCTGGTGTTCAAGATCGCCGACGACCACGGACTGCTGCTGCTCGACACCAAGGACCTGCGCGCCATGCTGCAGGCGGTCGGCGACAGCGCGGCCGAATATCGTACCCAGTACGGCAACATCTCGGCCGCCAGCATCGGCGCCATCCAGCGCGGATTGATGAATATCGAGCAGCAGGGCGGCGACCGCTTCTTCGGCGAGCCGATGCTGAATATCGACGATTTCATGCAGACCGACGCCAACGGCCACGGCGTGGTCAACATCCTGGCGGCCGACCGCCTGCTGAATGCGCCGCGGCTGTATTCGACTTTCCTGCTGTGGCTGCTGTCCGAGCTGTTCGAGCGCCTGCCGGAAGTGGGCGACCCGGACAAGCCGAAGCTGGTCTTCTTCTTCGACGAGGCGCACCTGCTGTTCAACGAGGCGCCCAAGCCGTTGCTGCAGAAGATCGAGCAGGTGGTGCGGCTGGTACGCTCGAAGGGTGTCGGCGTGTATTTCGTCACGCAAAACCCGCTCGACATCCCCGACACCGTGCTCGGCCAGCTCGGCAATCGCGTGCAGCATGCGCTGCGCGCCTACACGCCGCGCGACCAGAAGGCGGTGCAGGCGGCGGCCGACACCTTCCGCGCCAACCCGCAGCTGAACACCGCCAGCGCCATCATGGAGCTGGGCGTGGGCGAGGCGCTGGTGTCCTTCCTCGATGAAAAGGGCCGGCCCAACGTGGTCGAGCGCGGCTTCATCCTGGCGCCGGCGTCGCAGATCGGGCCGATCACCGATGCCGAGCGCAGCGAGATCATGGCCGCTTCGATCGTGGCCGGCGTGTATGAGCATGCGATCGACCGCGAATCGGCCTACGAAAAACTGACGGGCCGGGTGGCCGCTACCCAGCCGACGCGCGAGCAGGCGCAGGCGGCGGGCAAGGGCGGTGGCGCTGCCGATTCCGCGCCGGCGAATGGCTCGGGCGGCGGTTTCGGCGACATGCTGAGCAACGCCATGGGCGGGCTGTTTGGCGGCTCGGGGATTGCGCGGCGCAAGGATACGGTGGTGGAGGCGATGGTGAAGTCGGCGGCGCGGACGGTGGGGTCGACGGTGGGGAGGGAGATTATTCGGGGGGTGTTGGGGTCGTTGTTGAAAAAGAAGTAGGGAGGGTTTCATATACTCCCCTTGTGTGTTGCCTATCTCGGCCGTCAATGTTATTAAATTGTCATATACTCCATGGTTTGTCGTTCCCGCGCAGGCGGGAACCTAGTGGCGTGCGCGGTTTGCTAGCGATTCGGCTACTACTCCGTGGTGACTAGCCGGGGGTAGCCCGGCGGCTACTTACTTTTCTTTGTCTCGCCAAAAAAGTAAGCAAAGAAAGGCGACCGCGAGGACGCTGCCCTGCGGGTTCCCGCTGCTGCGGCGCCAAAATCGGGAAACGAAACCAACTCGCTGCGCTCAGACATGTTTCGTTTCTGATCCGATTTCGGCGCCGCATCAGCGGCAGCGTCCCAAGCGGGGGTTACCTTCAAGGCAATGCTTCAAAAGCAACGGCAACTTCAAAAGCAACGGCACTTCAAAAGCAACAGCACCTTCAAAAGCAACAGCACCTTCAAAAGCAACAGCACCTTCAAAAGCAACAGCACCTCTAAACCGCCTCTGAAAACGGCTCTGTCGCTTTAGCTGTTGAAACTTAGGCCGATGCCAAGCGAGGGGGAGTGAAACCAGGGTCGGAGTTTTTTTGCCGGCCTTATGGAGTAACACTCTGACCCTGCTTTCACGGATCAAGTGCAACAGCGCTAAAACCTGCGTGGTTTGAGGCCTTATGCCTTTAGGCCGTTACGGGGGCAGAGTTTGTTCGCGATGAAACACCGTGAAAAAACTCTGACCCCACTGACTCCTATGTCCGAGAACGCTCAACAGCCAACTGTGACAGGGCTCTGAAAACGCTATCGCGTGATTGGGCGAGTGGCCATTGTTGCTTCTCACTCAAACGCCGACTCCACCGGCCGGTCGGCGAACTGTTCCATCAGCCAGCGGCTGGCTGCGCCGGGCGGGTTGTCGGTGCGGTGGATCAGGTACAGCGGGAAGGGCGTTTCGGCTTGTTCGACCAGTTGCAGGCGCACCAAGTGGCCGTTGGCCAGGTCCTCGCGCACCAGCGGTTCCGGCAGGTTGCCCCAGCCCAGCCCGGCGCGCAGCAGCGCGTGCTTGGCGCCGAGGTCGCCCAGGCGCCAGTCGCGCACGGCAAAGACGCCGAAGTCGCGGCCGGCGGTGAGGGCGGTGCGGTCGGTCAGCACCAGCTGCGTCTGTTCGCGCAGCACCGTGGTGGGAATCGGGCCGGCGTGCTGCGCCAGCGGGTGGCCCGGCGCGGCCACCGGGATCATCAGCACGTGGCCGATCTGCCGGCGCTCGATGGCGTCCGGGGTTTCGACGATCCAGCCACTGACGCCGAGGCCGCAGGTGCGATCCAGTACCAGTTGCATGACGCCGCCCAGCGCCTCGATGCTCAGGCGCAGGGCGACGGTCGGGAATTGCTGCTGGAACGCGTCCAGCACGCGTACCAGCAGGCAGGCCGGGAACATGACGTCGACCGCCAGCGCCACTTCCGCTTCCAGCCCCTCGGCCAGGCTCTTGGCGCGGGCGCGCATCGCGTCCACCTTGAGCGCCACGGTGCGGGCGTCGGCCAGCAGCATCTTGCCGGCTTCGGTCAGTTCCGGCTTGCGCTTGCCGCGAT
Source organism: uncultured beta proteobacterium (assembly GCA_963706525.1). GTDB lineage: Bacteria > Pseudomonadota > Gammaproteobacteria > Burkholderiales > Burkholderiaceae_D > DATJCV01. Next base: position 22,446 of record CAVPMM010000002.1, read on the forward strand.
CGAACAAGGCTACGTTGAGCTGCGCTTCAAGGTTGGCGATGGTATAGCTGACCACCGATTGCGTGCGGTGCAACTGGCGCGCCGCGCGCGAAAAGCTGCCGGCATCGATGACGGCGACGAACACGCGCAACTGGTCCAACGTCGGGTTTCCCGGGTCTCTCATATCGATTTAATTGATAATATCAAGTTAAATTATCTGGCTTCCATCGATATTAACCGCGGACTATCATTTCCTCAACCAATCTCGAACGAAAGGAAATGATCATGGCCAAACTTCTTCATATCAATAGCAGCGTCCGTACCGAAGGCTCCCTGTCGCGCCAGCTGAGCGCCGAATTTCTCGACCAGTGGCGCGCCAATCACCCGACCGACACCATCGTCGAACGCGATCTGGCGGCGCAGCCGGTGCCGCACCTGAGCGAGGAAATCCTGGGCGCCTTCTTCACCCCGGCCGCCAACCGCACGCCGGAGCAGAACCAGGTTGCGCAATTGTCGGAACAACTGATTGCCGAGCTGTTCGCCGCCGACGTCATCGTGATCGGCGCGCCGATGTACAACTTTTCGATCAGCTCGGGCCTGAAGGCCTGGATCGACCAGGTGGCGCGTGCCGGCCTGACCTTCAAGTACACCGAATCCGGCCCGGTGGGCCTGGTCACCGGCAAGAAGGTGTACGTCTTCACCTCGCGCGGTGGCGTCTACAGCTCGGGCCCGGGCAAGGCGATGGATTTCCATGAAACCTATCTGCGCGCGGTGCTCGGCTTCATCGGCCTCACCGACATCACCTTCGTCCATACCGAAGGCGTGGCGCTGGGCGAGGCTGCAGTCGGAAATGCCGTGACGCAAACCCGCAGCGCCATCACGGAATTGGCTGCCGCCTGATATTGCGGGAGTCTCCGGATCAGGAAAACGGCGAAAAACACCCTGACGGTTCATATTTCACGCTTTTTTGGTCAATAGGTCACTATTGGCTGCAAAAGCGGCGAAATCTGTCCTCGCTCAGCTAATTTTTTGCTTCGATTCCCTGAGTCCGGCAGGCTCGCCCCGGTTGGCCGTAAAATGCGGCATGGACGGAAGCTCCGCCCATGCCGCTTATGCGTTTTTGCCGTCGCTTATCCGAGTTGCCGAGATTTTCCATGTCCCTGAACCCGAACGCCGATCCCGTAGCCGTTGCCGCCCCTGACGAAGTGCAGTACGTCACCAGTTGCGAATTGCCGATGCCGTGGGCCACGTTCCGGCTGCATGCGTTTTTCGATCCGGCCAGCGGCAAGGAGCACCTGGCGCTGACGCTGGGCGATGTCGACGACGGCGCGCCGGTGCTGGCGCGCATCCATTCCGAATGCCTGACCGGCGACGCGCTGTTTTCACAGCGCTGCGATTGCGGTCCGCAGCTGGAAAGCGCCTTGCAGAAGATCGCCGCCGAGCGGCGCGGCGCGCTGCTCTATCTACGCCAGGAAGGGCGCGGCATCGGCCTCCTGGCCAAGCTGCAGGCTTACCGGCTGCAGGATGCCGGCGCCGATACGGTGGAAGCCAACGAGGAACTGGGCTTCCTGCCCGACCAGCGCAACTACCATCTGTGCCAGCCGATCCTGCAGCATCTCGGCATCCGCTCGCTGCGGCTGATGACCAACAATCCGCGCAAGGTCGATGCCATGCGCCAGCTCGGCGTCGAGGTGGTCGAGCGGCTGCCGCTGATCATCAAGCGCAATCCGTTCAACGAGCGCTATCTGAACACCAAGGCCGACAAGCTCGGCCATCTGTTCCCCTCGGAGTAGGGCGCGCATGGCAGCCGCCCTCCGCGCCGCCGCGTCGTTCTCAAGACTTCCTCAGATTTCCCCAGACCGCTCGGGCGGCCAAAAAGCGGGCGCGATGCATCTGGCCTGGCCGCCGCCTTGCGCGCCGGCGGCAGGCCTCAGCGCCCCTTCACATGCTCCATCAGCATATCGACGAAGTGCCGCGTCAGCAGCGACGGCGCGGTATGGGCGGGCATGGCCATTTGCACCGGAATGATGATGGCGGGCTCGAATTTCTTGATCAGCAACTGGCCGGCAAACGTGCCGGCGACATAGGGGTTGACGATGCCGACGCCGCTTCCGGCGGCGACCAGCGCGCACACCGTGATCGATGAGGTCGTCTCGATCGCGAAATGATCCGGAATCCGGTGGGCTCTGAGCAGCGACTTGATCTTGATGGTGAGTTCGTCGCTCTCGCTGATGGACAGCATCTGCTCGTCCTTGAGCGACTTCACCGTGATCCCGCGCGCATCCTTCAGACGATGCTCCAAAGGCAGCACGCATACCGCCTTCGATTTGGCAATCACGACCGGCTGGAAGTCGGCGGGATTCAAGGTTCCCGTGGTCAGCGCCAGATCGATCAAGTCCTGGTGCAGGAGATCGGCGAGCTGCGCGGTGCCCATGGTCTGCAGGTTGATGTAGGTATCCGGAAACTTTTTCAGGAACTGGCGGATCACTGGAGGCAGCAATCCGGTTCCCAGCGTCGGCGTGCAGCCCAGCCGCAGTACGCCGGTTCCGGATTTGCGCATCGCGGCGGCCACGGATTCAATTTTTTCCAGCCCGGCGAAATGCTTCTGGATGGTCTTGTACAGCAGCTTGCCTTCGCTGGTGGGACGCAGCCGGCCGTGGTGCAAATCGAACAATTTCAATTCGGTGGCCGCCTGCAGCTCGGCGATACGCCGGCTGATCGACGGCTGCGTCGTATTCAGCATCAATGCCGCACTGGTGGTGGTCCCCATCTGCATCATCGCCTTGAACGCTTCGATCTGCGCAAAATTCAATGGCCTTGCCATGATTCCGGTGTCCTTTCCCAATTGATTTCACAAATATAACGTATATCAATTCTGAATAGCCGATGAAGAAAAAAGAATTTGATCGTATTGGTGTGCGGCTATATCTTTGCGTGCTTTCCGGCACGTCCGCAGATTTGGCAACTCTGTCAATGACGTGCCGCAGCGTGCCCGCCATTACCATCGGAGCTGTTTTTGTCATGAGTCAGGAAAAAATAAACAGGCAAGCCTTCCCCTGCCGCCGTCTCGGCGCCGGCGAAATGCACCATTTCTTCGGGTACTACAACAAGACGGTCTGGGACAAGAGCGGCCGTTATCTGCTCGCCAACCAGGTGCCGATGATGGATGCGCGGCTGACCCCCGATCTGGCGGCGGAAGTCGGTTTTTTCGATCTCCAGGACGGCGATAAATTCCATAGCCTGGACCGGACCACGGCCTGGAACTGGCAAATGGGCTGCCAGCTGCAATGGCTGGACGGCGCGCCGGGCCGCCAGGTGATCTACAACTCGCGCAGCGGCGATGCCTCGTCGTTCTATCCCGGTTTCGGCTCGACCATCTGCAACGTCGATACCGGCGAAAAGCGCGCCATGCCGCTGCCGGTCTACGTGGTCGCGCCCAACAGCCGTTATGCCTTGTGCATCGACTATAGCCGTCTTTACATCACGCACGAGACGATCGGCTACAGCGAAGAGGGAGAGGCCAAACAATTCCCGAACGCACCGGCCGATGACGGTGTCCATACCATGGACCTGGCGACCGGCGAAACGCGTCTGTTGTTCAGTTACCACGACTTGAAGAATTTCCAACCGGTGAAATCGATGGACAAGGCGATCCACTGGGTCAGCCATATCGAGATCAATCCGGCTTCGTCGCGCTTTCTGCTGCTGCATCGCTGGACCGAGCGCGTCAAGGACGAGACCTGCTTCCTGCATCGTTTGATCACGGTCAATCCGGACGGCAGCGACATGCGCCTGTTGGAATGCTCCGACCATCCGCTGCCGCAGCTGGCCGAAGACTTCGATCCGAGCGCGGTCGGCACCTTCGACTATGAAAAATCGGAATACCAGATATCGCATCCGCTGTGGCGCGACGACAGCCACATCATCGTCTGGGGGCCGCACGCGGGCAGCATCCACTATCACCTTTACGAGGACCGCGAGAACGGTGCGGTGGAAGTCATCGGCGCCGACATCCTGACCGAAAACGGCCACATGACGTATTCGCCGGTCAACAAGCGCTGGCTGCTGAGCGACACCTATCCGGACTCGCAAACGCACGAGCGCATCCTGTTCCTGTTCGACGTCGAGCAGGGCGTGCGCCATGACCTGGGCAGCTTCTATGCCGATCCGAACCTGAGCAAGGAAAACCGCTGCGACCTGCATCCGCGCTGGAGCCGCGACGGCAAGCAGGTCTGCATCGATTCGGTGCACGAGTCGGAGCGGCAGATGTATGTCATCGATGTTTCCGCGCTGACCGAAGCAATTCCTGAACCTTTGGCCGTCAAAAAATCATCAAGGAGCACACACATGAGCAAGACATTTAACACCGAGCGGCAAGCGCGCGGTGCTGGGCCGCTGCATCGCCGCCGCGCTGCTGGCGCTGGGCGTGGGCAACGCGGTCGCCGCGGACGCCGCCTTGACGGCACCCTGAAAAAAATCAAGGACGACGGCGTGGTCGTGGTCGGCTACCGCGACGCCTCGATCCCGTTTTCCTACTACGACGCCAACCAGAAGCCGATCGGCTATTCGATGGATATGACGAACCTGGTGATCGAGCAGATCAAGAAGCAGCTCAACCTGCCCGAGCTGAAAGTGCGGCAGATCCCGATCACCTCGCAGAACCGGATTTCCCTGCTGCAGAACGGCACGATCGACTTCGAGTGCACCACCACCACGCATAACGAGTCGCGCGAGCAGCAGGTGGATTTCAGCAACAGCATCTTCCAGATCGGCACGCGCATCCTGGTCAAGAAGGATTCGGGCGTCAAGGATTTCACCGACCTCAAAGGCAAGACCGTGGTGGTCGGCGCCGGCACGACTTCGGAAAAAATCCTGAGGAACATGAACGTCGAGAAAAATCTCGACATGCGCATCATCAGCGCCAAGGACCACAGCGAATCCTTCCTGATGCTGTCCACCGGCCGCGCCAAGGCGATGATGATGGACGACGCACTGCTGGCCGGCGAGCGCGCCAAGACCAAGAATCCCGACGACTATGTGATCACCGGCACGCCGCAATCGTATGAAGCCTACGGCTGCATGGTGCGCAAGAACGATCCGGCGCTGAAGTCGCTGCTGGACGAGGTGATCGCCAAGGCGCAAAGCTCGGGCGAGGCGGAAAAAATTTACGCCAAATGGTTCCTGAGCCCGATTCCCCCCAAAAACCTGAATCTGGCATTCCCGATGTCGGACGGCATGAAAAAGCTGTTCGCCGCTCCCAACGACAGGATCACTCCCTGAGCGCAGCAAGCCCGGCGGCTGGCCGACACCAGGTCGGCGGCCGCCTTTCGTTCTAATCTCACGAGGCACTGATGGACTATAAGTGGAACTGGGGCATCCTGTTGCAGCCGGTGGCGACAGGCGAACCGACAACTTATCTGGGATGGCTGGCTTCCGGCTTTTTGAACACCGTGGTGCTGACCGTGCTGGCATTCTCGCTGGCCATGATCGTCGGTTCGCTGTTCGGCATCATGCGCACGCTGCCGAACCGGTTCGCGGCGGCCCTCGGCACCGCTTACGTATCCGTGTTCCGGAACGTGCCTTTGATCGTGCAGTTTTTCATCTGGTACTTCGTGGTGCCGGAATTGCTGCCGGTGTCGCTTGGCGACTGGATCAAGGGCCTCGAACCCTATACCCAGTTCTTCGTCGTGTCGATCTTCTCGCTCGGCATCTATACCGGGTCGCGCGTCTGCGAACAGGTAAGGGCCGGCATCAATGCGCTCCCCAGAGGGCAAAAGAGTGCCGGGCTGGCGCTCGGCTTCACCTTGCCGCAGACCTATCGCCACATCCTGTTGCCGGTCACCTTCCGCACCATCATCCCGCCGCTGACGTCCGAGTTTCTGATCATTTCCAAGAACTCGGCGGTGGCCTCGACCATCGGCTTGCTGGAACTGTCGGGACAGGCGCGGCAACTGGTCGATTACACCGCGCAGCCCTACGAATCCTTCATCTGCGTGACGCTGGCTTACGTGGCGCTGAATTTCATGATCATTCGCCTGATGGGCTGGGTGCGCAACCGCACCAGCCTGCCCGGCTTGATGGGGAACTGACATGTTTGAAATGGATTGGAGTTCCATCGCGCAATCGCGCACCCTGCTGTTCGCTGGCATGTGGGTGACGCTCAAGATCACCCTGGTGGCGATCCTGTGCGGCCTGGCGTGGGGCACGGTGCTGGCCATGTGCAGCATCGCCAAGAACAAGCTGCTCAATGCCTTCGCCAAGACCTATGTCTCGGTGTTCAGGTCGATCCCGCTGATCATGCTGCTGCTGTGGTTCTTCCTGATCGTGCCGCAGCTGCTGAAGGCGGTGTTCGACCTGTCGCCCAGCGTCGATATCCGGCTGGTGTCGGCGATGGTGGCCTTTTCGCTGCTGGAAGCGGCCTTCTTTTCCGAAATCATTCGGGCCGGCATCCAGAGCCTGCCGAAGGGGCAGTTCCATGCCGCGCGCGCGCTCGGCATGACGCCGTTGCAGTCAATGCGCTTCGTCATCCTGCCGCAGGCATTCAAGACCATGCTGCCGATCCTCCTGACCCAGTGCATCGTGATTTTCCAGGACACCTCGCTGGTCTACGTGATCGCGCTCGGAGATTTTTTCAGAAGGGCCACCAGTATCGGCGAGCGCGACGGCACCCTCGTCCAGATGCTCTTGTTCGCCGGTGTCGTCTATTGGGTCATTTGTTCACTGTTGTCGCTGACCGTCAAATTGCTGCAAGTAAGGACTTCGCATGATTGAAATCAAAAACGTCTCCAAATGGTATGGAAAATTCCAGGCGCTCAAGGATTGCAGCGTGCGCGTCGAGAAGGGCGAGGTCGTGGTGTTTTGCGGACCTTCGGGCTCCGGCAAGTCGACGCTGATCAAGCTGGTCAATGGTCTCGAGGATTTCCAGTCCGGCGACATCCTGTTCAAGGAGCAGTCGCTGAAGGCGGCCGGCACCAACCTGCCGAAGCTGCGCACCCGGATCGGCATGGTGTTCCAGCATTTCGAATTGTTTCCCCATTTGTCGGTGCTGGAAAACCTGACGATCGCGCAGGTCCGGGTGCTGGGCCGCACGTCACAGGAATCGGAAAAGAAGGCGCTTGGCCTGCTGGAACGGGTCGGCATGGCGGCGCACGCCAAAAAGCATCCGAGCCAGCTGTCCGGCGGCCAGCAGCAGCGCGTGGCGATCGCGCGCGCGCTGTCGATGGACCCCGAAGTGATGCTGTTCGACGAACCGACCTCGGCGCTCGATCCGGAAATGATCAATGAAGTGCTGGCGGTCATGGTCGAGCTGGCGCAGGAGGGCATGACCATGCTGTGCGTGACGCACGAAATGGGATTCGCCAAGAAGGTCGCCGACAAGATCGTGTTCATGGACCAGGGCACGATCGTCGAGGAAACCCCGAAGGAAACCTTCTTCGTCGCCCCGAAAACCGATCGCGCCCAGGATTTCCTGAACAAGATCATCCACTGATTTGCCGCTTACCCGTAGTAGATCCACCCTTATCCTGGAGAAATAAGTTGAACAAATCGAACAAATCGCTTCTCGCTGCCGCCGTACTGAGTGCCCTGACCGGCGCCGCCTTTGCGCAAACCAACGTCACGGTCTATGGCGTGGTCGACGCCGGCATCTCGTATGAAAACAATGGCGGCCCGGCCGGTTCGGTGACGCGCATGGACAGTGGCATCCTGAACGGCAGCCGGCTCGGCTTCAAAGGTTCCGAAGACCTGGGCGGCGGCCTGTCCGCCATCTTCACGCTGGAAAACGGCTTTTCCACGGACACCGGCAATATGGGGCAGGGCGCCTTGTTCGGCCGCCAGGCCTGGGTCGGTTTGAGCGGCGGCTTCGGCACCGTCAAGCTGGGCCGGCAGAACACCGTGATCTATTCCAACAGCGGCACCTTCGATCCGTTCGGCGATACGCTGGCCGGCGATACGGCCCGTCTGTTCAATTACTACGGCAGCCGCAGCAACAACACCGTCAGCTACGGCTATGCGGCGCAGGGCTTCCGCGGCGAATTCGACTACAGCTTCGGCGAAGTGGCCGGCGACAATGCGGCCGGCCGCACCATGGCCGGCTTCGCCGGCTATAACGCCGGCCCGGTCGACGTCGTGCTGGCTTACCACAACGTCAAGAACGCCACCGCGACCGACAGCGCGAAAACCACTCTGCTGGGCGGCAATTACAACTTCGGCATCGTCAAGGCGTATGCCGCGTACGCCTGGAACAAGGGCTTCGCCGGTCTCGATACGCGCGATGCGCTGCTCGGTCTGCGGGCGCCGGTCGGCAACGCCGGTACCGTGATGGCCTCCATCATCCGCAAATCCGACAAGGCGCGCGCGGATGCCGATGCCACGCAGGTGGCGATCGGCTACACCCACGACCTGTCCAAGCGCACCGCCGTGTACACCAGCTTCTCGCGCACCACCAACGGCGACGCCGTCGCTTATAACGCCGGCGCCAACGGCGCCACCGACAAGCTGTTCAACGTCGGCGTGCGCCACAAGTTCTGAGCGGCCCGACGTTCTTGTCTCACGTCCGCCGGCTGGTGACCCGAGTGCGTCACTGCCGGCCCCTTCTTCCCGGCTCCTTGCGTATTGCGCTTGCTGCCGGGGAGGGCGAATAAGCGATGGCGGCCCCACAAGGGCCGCCTGCTCGTCCTCGCCGAAGGATTGCTACCGCCGTGCGCTATTGGCGTTGCGGTCGTCGCGTAATCCTTCTCTGCGACACCGTATCGCCGTAGCCTTTACAATTCGGCGATGCCCGTCTCTACCGCCACCACTCCGCACTCCGCCGCCGCCCGCAAGGCTTTTCTCGGCGGCCTAGCCATCGCCATTTGCGGCGCCGTGCTGTTTTCCGCCAAGGCGATCGTCGCCAAGCTGATGTATCGCTACCACGTCGATGCGGTCACCGTGATCGGCTTCCGCATGATGTTCTCGGGACCGATCTTCGCCGCCGTAGCGTTCTGGCGCATGCGCGTCGAGGCGCCGCTGTCGAATCCCGACCGGCTGCGGCTGGTGGTGCTGGGCGTGATCGGCTACTACCTGTCGAGCTTCCTCGATTTCCTCGGCCTACAATACATCAGCGCCGGGCTCGAGCGGCTGATCCTGTTCCTGACGCCGTCGTTCGTGCTGTTGATTTCGGTGCTGTTCTACAAAAAAAGGATCGGCGCCTTCGAATGGTCGGCACTGGTGATTTCCTACCTCGGGACGGTGCTGGTGTTCCTGCACGACGTCAACGTGGGCGGCACCAATGTTGGTTTCGGCAGCGTGCTGGTCCTGGCTTCCGCCATTTCCTATGCGCTGTATCTGCTGTTTTCCGGTGAACTGGTGCGGCGCGTCGGCAGCATGCGGCTGGTCGCCTATGCCATGTGCGTCTCCAGCGTCTGCTGCATCGCCCAGTTTTTCCTGCTGCGGCCGGTGGCAACGCTGATCCAGCCGGCGCCGGTATACTGGTATTCGCTCATCAATGCGTTGTTTTGCACGGTGTTGCCGGTGTACATGACGATGGTGGCGGTCGAGCGCATCGGCGCCACCAGCGCCTCGCAGGCCGGCATGGTGGGGCCGGTGTCGACGCTGTTTCTGGCGGCGATCATTCTGGGCGAGCCGGTCACCGGCATCCAGCTGGCCGGCACCGCGCTGGTGCTGGCCGGGATTTATCTGCTGTCGCGCAAGCGCGCCTAGCCATCTGGGCACGGCCGGCGCCGGCGTTCGAGAAGGAGTTCGCATGGATCTGGGGATAGGCGGCAAGCGGGCGCTGGTGTGCGGCGCCAGCAAGGGACTGGGGCGCGGCTGCGCCGAGGCGCTGGCGGCCGAGGGCGTGCAGGTCACCATCGTCGCCCGCCAGGCCGAGCCGCTGGAGGCGGCGGCCGAGGCGATCCGGCGCAGCAGCGGCGTCGCCGTGACCGCCGTCGCCTGCGACATCACGACCGCGGATGGCCGCGCGCTGGCGCTGGCCGCCTGTCCGCAACCCGACATCCTGGTGACCAATGCCGGCGGTCCGCCGCCCGGCGATTTCCGCGACTGGAGCCGCAGCGACTGGCTGGCCGCGCTCGACGCCAACATGCTGACCCCGATCGAATTGATCAAGGCCACCGTCGACGGCATGATCGCGCGCCGCTTCGGCCGCATCGTCAACATCACTTCGGGCGCGGTCAAGGCGCCGATCGACATCCTCGGGCTGTCCAACGGCGCGCGCTCCGGCCTGACCGGCTTCGTCGCCGGCCTGGCACGCCAGACGGTCAAGCACAATGTCACCATCAACAACCTGTTGCCCGGAGCCTTCGAGACCGAGCGCCTGACGGCAAACATCCTGGCCGCCGCCCAAGCGGCTGGCAAGACCTTCGAAGAAGCGCGCGCGGCGCGCCTGCGGCAAACGCCGGCGCAGCGTTTCGGCAGCGCCGCCGAATTCGGTGCGTTCTGCGCCTTCCTGTGCAGCAGCCAGGCCGGCTACCTGACCGGGCAGAATGTGCTGCTCGACGGCGGCGCTTACCCGGGAACGTTCTAATCCATTCAGTCCTTGCATGAAGAGGGGAAAACCATGAGCAAAGCAATCAGGATGTCCAGGACCGGCGGCCCGGAAGTGATGGAATACGTCGAAGTCGAAGTCGGCGAACCCGGTCCCGGCGAAGCGCGCGTGCGGCACCACGCCTGCGGCTTGAATTACATCGACGTGTATTTCCGCAACGGCCTGTATCCGCAGCCCTTGCCGGCCGGACTCGGCATGGAAGGCGCGGGCGTGGTCGAGGCGGTCGGCGCCGGCGTCAGCCACGTGCGGCCGGGCGACCGTGTGGCCTATGCGGGACGCCCGCCCGGCGCCTATGCCGAGGTGCGCGTGATGCCGGCCGCGGTGCTGGTGCGGCTGCCGGAGGCGATCGGCTTCGACACCGCGGCGGCGATGATGCTGCAGGGGCTGACCGTGCAATACCTGCTGCGCCGCACCTTCCATTTGCGCGGCGGCGAAACCATCCTGTTCCACGCGGCGGCCGGCGGTGTCGGCCTGATCGCCTGCCAGTGGGCGCGCGCGCTGGGCGTGACCATGATCGGCACCGTCGGCTCCGATGAAAAGGCGGCGCTGGCGAAAGCGCACGGCTGCACCCACACCATCAACTACAACAAGGAAAACTTCGTCGAGCGCGTCAAGGAAATCACCCACGGCGCCGGCGTGCCGGTGGTGTACGACTCGATCGGCAAGGACACCTTCATCGGCTCGCTCGATTGCCTGGCGCCGCTCGGCATGCTGGTCAGCTTCGGCAGTGCCTCCGGACCGGTGCCGCCGTTCAGCCTGAACGAACTGGCTTCGCGCGGCTCGCTGTTCGTCACGCGGCCGACGCTATTCACCTACGCCGCCAAGCGCGCCGATCTGGAAGACATGGCGGCCGACCTGTTCGGCATGGTGCTGGGCGGGAAGATCAAGATCGACATCAATCAACGCTATGCCTTGCAGGACGTGGTGCAGGCGCACCGCGACCTGGAAGCGCGCAAGACCACCGGCTCCACCATCCTGATTCCCTGAGCCGGCCATGGAGAACCCAATGAAAGACCCGCAGGACCAGCCCGTCGCCAATCCCATGAACCATCCCGACGAACAGCCGGCCGGCGGCGACGGCACGCCGAAGTTCGGCCGCCTGCTGATCGTGCTGATCCTGGTGGTGCTGCTGATGGGAGTGATCACCTATCTTTCGGAGGCGCTGTATTCCTGAGGGGGAAACATATACTCCCTGTATAGGGTGCTGACTTCGGACGTGTAATGGTTGTTTTTGCAACATACTCCCAATCGAATGGATGGGGTGCAGGACGGCATCCTTGCCCCGATCATCCCGCCGGGACGGCAATGACCGGGGCCGGCGCCGCCGGGTGGCTGGGCCGCCTTACTGAGGCGGCATCTGCCCGAAACGCCCGCTATTGAAATCCTGTATCGCCTGGGCGATTTCCTCGCGGCTGTTCATCACGAACGGGCCATAGCCGGCGATCGGTTCGTCGATCGGCTCGCCCGACAGCAGCAATAGCGTGGCGTCGTTGTTCGCCTCCAGGCTGAGCCCTGCGCCGGTGCGGTCGAGCTGCACCAGTTGCGCCTCGCGCACCACCTCGCTGCCGTTCACCAGTACCGTGCCGCGCAGCACCACCAGCATGGCAGTGCGGCCGGCCATCAGCGGCAGCTCGAGCTGATGCCCCTGGCGCAGGCGCAGATCCCAGACGTCCATCGGCGTGAAGGTGCGCGCCGGTCCGCGACGGCCATCGTAGTCGCCGGCGATCACGCGCAGCGTGCCGGCGCCGTCGGCCAGTTCCAGCGCCGGAATCTCGGCGTCAAGAATGCCCTGATAGCCGGGCGTCGCCATCTTGTCGCGGGCCGGCAGGTTGACCCACAGCTGCACCATTTCCAGCGTGCCGCCGCGCTGCGTGAACTCCTCGGAGTGGAATTCTTCATGCAGGATGCCGGAAGCGGCAGTCATCCATTGCACGTCGCCGGGGCCGATGACGCCGCCGTTGCCGGTCGAGTCGCGGTGCGCCACCTCGCCTTGGTAGACGATGGTGACGGTTTCGAAGCCGCGATGCGGATGCTGGCCGACGCCGCGCGGCCGCGTGGCCGGCGCGAACTCGGTCGGGCCGGCGTAATCGAGCATCAGGAACGGGCTGGCATGCCCGCCCAGCGTGTCATAGCTGAACATGGTGCGTACCGGAAAGCCGTCGCCGACCCAGTGCTGGCGCGGTGCGCTGTAGACACCCAGAATTTTTTTCATCGTGGACTCCTTTTGCGCTTCCCGAGGCGGGAAGACCATGAATAACAATATAGTGGCGGAACGATACTTGGGTAGAGGGCAGAATTCGGCATCAGAGTTCCACTGTGTGGACAATGGGCGACTATGGGAGGCGGCCATGCACGACTTGAATGAACTGTATTTTTATGTCCAGGTGGTCGATCACGGCGGCTTCGCCCCGGCCGGGCGCGCGCTGGGCTTGCCCAAATCCAGCCTGAGCCGGCGCATCGCGCTGTTGGAGGAACGCCTCGGCGTGCGCCTGATCCAGCGCTCGACGCGGCGCTTCACGGTGACCGAGATCGGGCGCGAGTACTACCGGCATTGCGTGGCGATGCTGGTCGAGGCCGACGCCGCGCAGGAAGTGATCGACCGCCTGCATGGCGATCCGCAGGGCGTGGTGCGCGTCGCTTGCCCGTCGGCGCTGGTGTACTACCAGGTCGGCGAGATGCTGGCGCGCTTCATGCTCGCCTGCCCGCGGGTCCAGGTGCACCTGGAGAGCAGCAACCGCCGCGTCGACGTGATCCAGGAAGGCTTCGACCTCGCGCTGCGGGTGCGCTCGCCGCCGCTGGAGGATTCCGATCTGGTGCTGAAGGTGCTGGCGCGCAGCACGCAGCGGCTGGTGGCGCATCCGCGCCTGCTGCAGGACCGCGCGGCGCCGCTCAGCGTGGCCGATCTCGGCAGCCTGCCCAGCCTCGACCTGGGGCCGGCGCGGGCGCAGCACGTGTGGACGCTGGAGGGCCCGGACGGCGCCGCCGCCCAGGTGCGGCACACGCCGCGCCTGATCACCGACGACGTCGCCGCCTTGCGCTGCGCGGTGTTGCAGGGCGTCGGCATCGCCCAGCTGCCGAGCATGACGGTGCACGAGGACTTGCGCGCCGGGCGGCTGGTGGAAGTGCTGCCGCAATGGGCGCCGCACAGCGGCATCCTGCACGCGGTATTCCCGTCGCGCCGCGGACTGTTGCCGGCGGTGCGCGAACTGCTGGACTTTCTGGCGGCCGAGTACGCCGCGCTGGAGCGCATCGAAGCCGAACCGGTGCCGCCGGCGCGGCCATGACATAGGCGGGAAGGCGGCGCGACGCCAGCGCGTTGCGGCGCCGCGCCGCATTCTGTGGCTGCGATTTGGTATCTGGACGGCAATAATTCGATTACCATAAACGCTCTTTTCCGCACCGCGCCGATTCGACACCCATGCAGGCCTCCATCGCCACCACCCTCGGACAACACCCGCTGCTGGCCGGCTGCGCGCCGCTGGAACTGGCGCGCCTCTTGTCCGGCACGGTGCAGTGCGAATTCGCCGCCGGCGCCGACATCTTCCAGGCCGGCGCGGCCGCCGATCACTACTACTGGATTCTGGACGGCGAGGTCGAACTGGCGGCCGCGGACGAACGCTGGCAGCTGGGCGCCGACCAGGGTTTCGGCGCCGAAGCCTTTGCCGACGTGCCGCGCCACCTGGTCAGCGCCCGCGCAGTCACCGGGCTGTCGGTGCTGCGCATCGCGCGCGCCGCGGTGCGCGAACTGACGACCACCCATCCGGACTTGAAATCGGCGGCGCTGATCGATCTGGCGGCGCGCATGGGCCGCGTTGCCGCGCCGTCCGAGGTCGCGCTCGAGAAGGCGGCGCCGGCGACCATGCCGGTCAAGCAGCGCGTCGGCTGGATCGCGACCCTGGTGCTGCCGCCGCTGGCCTATCTGGCGGCCGACATGGCGGGGCTGCCGCAGTACAGCGCGATCTATCTCGGCCTGTTCACGATGACGGCGGTGATGTGGCTGTTCGCGGTGGTGGACGAGTACATCCCGCCGCTGATCGCGATCGTGGCCATGCTGTTCATCGAGCTGGTGCCGGCGCGGGTGGCGCTGCATGGGTTTTATTCGCGCGCCTTCCTGCTGCTGCTCGGCGTGTACGCCTTGTCCGCCGTGCTGGTCAGTTCCGGCCTGGCCTATCGCTTCATGCTGTGGGTGCTGCTGAAATCGCCCGACCGGCCGTTCTGGCACCGCGCCGCGCTGACGGCCTTCGGCGCCGTGCTGTCGATCGTGATGCCGTCCTCCAACGCCCGGCTGGCACTGCTGTTGCCGCTGTACCGCGAAATGGACGGCAGCCTCGGCGCACCGTCGCAGAGCCGCGAGGCGACCGCGCTGATGGTCGCCACCTTCACCGGCGCCACGCTGTTTTCGCCGCTGCTGCTGACCTCGAAATCGGCCAACCTGGCGGCGTTCACGATGCTGCCGACCCAGCTCCGGCTGGAATTCCAGGGCGCCTGGTGGCTGGTCGGCGCCGGCGTGGTGGCGCTCGGACTGATAGCCTGCCATCTGCTGGCGATGCGTTTCCTGTTCCGTGCCGAGCACGGCAGCCCCTTGCCGCGCGAGCGCATCGCCGGCCAGCTGGCGCTGCTGGGTCCGCTGCGCGCGCGCGAATGGGTGGCTCTGCTGGCGTTCGCGGTATTTCTGCTGGGCGCCGCGCTGCCGCAGTGGCATCAATCGCAAACCGCGTGGCTGGCGGCGTTCGTGCTGGTCAGCCTGCTGGCGCTGGGCATGTTCGACAAGCAGGCGTTCCAGAGCAAGATCGACTGGCCGATCATTTTTTTCCTGCTCTCGCTGGACGGCTTCACCGAGGCGATCAACTATCTCGGCCTGCACGAGGTGCTGGTGAGCGCCATCGGCGACCGGCTCGACTGGATCAATGGCGAGCTCGGCTGGTTCATCCTGCTGGCCTTATTGGTAACGACGCTGCTGCGCCTGATCCTGCCGGTCACCGCCGGCATGGTGCTGGCGGTCACGCTGCTGCTGCCGATCGGCGTCGCGCAGGGCATCCATCCATGGCTGGTGGTGTTCCTGGCGTCGCTGTTTTCCGACATCTGGTTTTTCCCGCATCAGAATTCCTCGTATGCCCAGGCGCTGGCCGGCGGCCTGCGCAAGCGCTGCGACGAGGCGCGCTTCCTGCAGTACGCCTGGTGGCTGAACCCCTTGCGCGTGCTGCTGGCGTACGCGTCGATCCCGTACTGGCGCTGGCTCGGCCTGTATTGACGCGCCGTTTTCGCCCGCATCCATGAAAACACGACTGACTCTGATCCTTGGCGGCGCCTTCCTGCTGCTGCTGTTCGGCCTGCTGGTGGGCTTCAACCACCAGAAACCGCGCATGCTGATCCTGCACAGCTATTCCGAAGACACCGAATGGGCGGTCGCGGTCGATGGCGGCATCCGGCGCGAACTGGCGCGCAACCGCAAGCCGATTTCCACGCGCTGGCACTACATGTCGTTTGCCAATCAGATGGGCGCCAAGCAGTGGGCCGCCGCCAGCCAGAACAGCCGCCACGTGATCGACGGCTATCGCCCCGACGTGCTGGTGGCGATCGGCGAGGAGGCGCAGGACTATGTCGGCCGCCATTACGCCAACCGTTCCGACCTGCGCGTGGTGTACGCGATGGGCGAGGACGCGGCCAGCTTCGGCTATCCGCAGGCGCAGAATGTCACCGGCATCCGCGAAGTGTTGCCGATGGCGCAGATGGTGGAAGTGCTGCGCCACCTGAACCGCTCCGGCCTGCGCATCCGCGCGCTCGGCATGGATGACGCCACCGGGCAGGCGGAGCGGCAGCAGGTGCAGGATTTTTCGTGGGCGCCGCATCAGCTGGTGGCGGTGCAACTGGTGCCGGATTACGGCGCCTGGCAGGACGCGGTGCGCGCCGCCGCGCAGGATGCCGACGTGCTGCTGGTGCTGAGCTTCAACGGCTTGCCGCAGGCGGCGGGCGATCCGCGTCCAGTCGACAACCGCGTGCTGGCCGACTGGACCGAGCGCGAATCGAAACCCTTGCCGATCGGCGTGCGCGAAAGCTACGTCGCCGGCGGCGGCGCGCTGGCGGTGGTGCCGTCGGCGGAGGGCATCGGCGAGCAGCTGACGCGGCAGGCATTGGCGACCCTGGCCGAGGCGCGGCGCGGCGGCCCGCTACCGCCGCCGGAAGACAGCATCGACTTCCAGATCGCGCTGCGGCCGGACCGGCTCGCCGCCCGCAAGCTGGAGCTGCCGACCATCTACACGCAGGCGGCGCGCGCTTCGCACACGCTCTACCAGCGGCCGCAGCGGGCGGCGCGCGTTCAATAGGCACGGCGCGATGGGCGCGGGGGTGGCGGGAATGGGGGCGCCGCGGGCCCGGCGAGCCTCCGCGCCGAATTGCCGGAAGGCGCTCTATACTCCCTGTATTGGCGCCGTATCCCGCTTATAAAATTTACGAAATTTCCATATACTCCATGGAATACATGATCCACTTGCGTGGCGCACCGGCCTTCACTCCAGCTTCAGGTCGATCTGGCGCGGCACGCCGTTCGGCCCCGGAAAATCCGCGAACGCGGCGCGGATCATGGCCGGCATCACGGCCGGCAGCGAGCCGATGCGGCCTTCGCTGTTGACGCTGACGTCGTACAGTTTCCTGCCGTCGGCGGCGCGCGCAATCGCGATGTTCAGGCGCCGCGTGAACAGCTGGTAGTTGGTCTCGCGCGGCACCATCAGCGGCGCTCCATACCAGAACGGATCGTAGAACGGGCTGTAGTAGCCGTAGCGCCAGGGCGGGCCGAAAAAGGGGCCATAGAACGGCGCCCCGTACCAGTATGGATCGACCGGTACCTGCTCCACGACCCGGACGTCGCGGCCGTCGATGCCGTAGCGCAGCGTCACTTTCAAGGTCGCCGCCTGGCCTTTTTCGGCGCCGCTGAAGCCGAGCCGCAACAGTTGCTCGCGCACCAGGTTTTCATAGCTGCGGTATTCGAGATCGTTGTCCTGCGCCGCGCTGCGCTCGAAGGTGAACGACTTGTCCGCCAGATCCAGCGGCGATTCGTGGAAGGCGGTGACCTCGCTGCGGATGGTCGTCGCGCAGCCGGCCAGCAGCAGGCTGGCGCCGATCAGGAGGAGGGGAATCCAGCGTTTCATGCGGTTCTCCGGCGATGCCCGTGGGAATGACGTCGCGCCAGCGACCCTCGTATCCGGGCGCGTGCTTGATTGGTAAAATGGGCCTTCGTCCCATTATCCCGATTTATCCCATCCCATGCGTACCGATACCGCTCTCACCATCTACCGCAAGAACTACACCGCGCCCGCCTATCAGGTGGAAACGGTGGAGCTGGGCTTCGACCTCGATCCGGCCGCCACCCGCGTCGCCAGCCGCTTGACCCTGCGGCGCGATCCGGCTGCCGGCGGCAAGGAGCTGGTGCTGTACGGCGAGGAGCTGGAACTGGTGCAGCTGCGCATGAACGGCAAGCCGCTGACGAAACGCGCCTATCAGCTGGAACAGGGCGTGTTGCGGATCGCCGCCGCGCCCGAGCAGGTGACGCTGGAGATCGAGACCATCACCCATCCCGTGCAAAACACTTCGCTGATGGGCCTGTACGTCTCCAACGGCAACTTCTTCACGCAATGCGAAGCCGAGGGCTTCCGCAAGATCACCTATTTCCCCGACCGCCCGGACGTGATGGCGAAATACACGGTGATGCTGCGCGCCGACAAGAAGAAATATCCGGTGCTGCTGTCGAACGGCAATCTGGTCGAGCAGGGCGACCTGGGCGACGGCCGCCACTACGCCAAGTGGGAAGACCCGTTCAAGAAGCCGTCCTATTTGTTCGCGCTGGTGGCCGGCAACCTGGTGTGCCAGGAAGAGCAATTCCGCCTGCAATCCGGGCGCGAAGTGCTGCTGCAGGTGTGGGTCGAGGAAGGCAACCTGGACAAGACCCAGCACGCGATGGATTCGCTGAAGAACAGCATCCGCTGGGACGAGGAGCGCTTCGGCCTGGAACTCGACCTCGACCGCTTCATGATCGTCGCCGTCAGCGATTTCAACATGGGCGCGATGGAAAACAAGGGCCTGAACATCTTCAACACCAAGTACGTGCTGGCCAATCCGAAGATCGCCACCGATGCCGATTACGCCGGCATCGAATCGGTGGTCGGCCACGAATATTTCCACAACTGGACCGGCAACCGCGTCACCTGCCGCGACTGGTTCCAGCTGTCGCTGAAGGAAGGCCTGACCGTATTCCGCGACCAGGAATTTTCGGCCGACATGGTCGGCACCGATTCGGGGCGCGCGGTCAAGCGCATCGACGACGTGCGCGTGCTGCGCCAGGCGCAGTTCCCCGAAGACGGCGGCCCGATGGCGCATCCGGTGCGGCCCGATTCGTATGTCGAGATCAATAATTTCTACACCGTCACCGTCTACGAAAAAGGCGCGGAAGTGGTGCGCATGTATCAGACCTGCTTGGCCGCGACGGCTTTCGCAAGGGGCTGGACCTGTACTTCGAGCGTCATGACGGCCAGGCCGTGGCCTGCGACGATTTCCGCGCCGCCATGGCCGACGCCAATGGCCGCGACCTCGGCCAGTTCGAGCGCTGGTACAGCCAGGCCGGCACGCCGCGCGTGGCGGTCGCCACGCATTACGACGCCGCCAACCGGACCTACGACATCACGCTGACGCAAAGCTGCCCGCCGACGCCGGGCCAGCCGAAGAAACTGCCGTTCCATATTCCGGTCGCGGTCGGCCTGCTGGATACCGCCGGGCGCGACCTGCCGCTGCGGCTGGAGGGCGCTGCCGGCGACGACGCGCCGACCACGCTGGTGCTGGAGCTGACCGAAACGCAGCAGACCTTCCGCTTCACGCAGGTGGCGCAGCAGCCGGTGCCCTCGCTGCTGCGCAATTTCTCGGCGCCGGTGATCCTGGAATTCGACTACAGCGACGCCGAGCTGGCGTTTCTGATGGCGCACGACAGCGATCCCTTCAACCGCTGGGAAGCCGGCCAGCGCCTGGCGACGCGGCAATTGCTGGCGCTTACCCAAAAGGCGCAGAAGGTGGGGGGCGAGGCGGGCGAGGCCGGATTCGACGCCGCCGATGCGGCCAGGGCGGCCGACCTGATCGCGGCCTTGCGCCTGACCCTGAACGATGCCGCGCTCGACCCGGCGTTCCGCGAACTGGCGCTGGCGCTGCCGTCCGAAACCATGCTGGCCGAGCAGGTCGAAGTGATCGACCCGCAGGCGATCCATGCCGCACGCCTGTTCCTGCGCCGCACGCTGGGCGCCGCGCTGAGCGCCGATTTCCTGCGCGCCTACCGGGATAACCAGACGCCGGGCGCCTATCAGCCCGACGCCGCGTCTGCCGGTCGCCGCGCCTTGAAAAACAGCGCGCTGGCGTACTTGGCCGAAGCCGACGACGAAGCGTCCCATGCCATGGCGCAAACCCAGTACGCCGAGGCCGGCAACATGAGCGACCGCCTGGCCGCCTTGTCGGCGCTGGTCAACAGCCAGGCGCCGGAGCGCGCCGCCGCGCTGGCGCAGTTCTACGCCGATTTCGAGTCGGAAGCGCTGGTGATCGACAAATGGTTCACGCTACAGGCGATGGCGCGCACCACCGACGTCGCTGCGGTGCGCGCGCTGATGCGCCATCCGGCCTTCACGCTGCACAACCCGAACCGGGCGCGCAGCCTGATCTTCAGCTTCTGCAACGGCAATCCGGCGGCCTTCCACGCCGCCGACGGCAGCGGCTACGCGTTCTGGGCCGAGCAGGTGATCGCGCTGAATGCGACCAATCCGCAGCTCGCCGCGCGGCTGGCGCGCAGCCTCGATCGCTGGCGCAAATTCGCGCCGCCCCAGCAGCAGGCCATGCGCGCCGCGCTGAAACGCGTCGCCGCCGCGCCCAAGCTGTCGAAGGACGTGCTGGAAGTCGTCACCAAATCCCTTGCCAATTAATTTCTGCCATTAAGGAATCCATGAGCAATCCCACCAAGCGCATCAGCCTGACCCAGCACCTGGTCGAACAGCAACGACAGCATGACAGCATCCCGGCCGAACTGCGGCTCTTGATCGAAGTGGTCGCGCGCGCCTGCAAGACCATTAGCCACGCGGTCGGCAAGGGCGCGCTGGGCGAGGTGCTGGGCAGCGCCGGCAGCGAAAACGTGCAGGGCGAAGTGCAGAAGAAACTCGACGTGATCTCGAACGAGATCCTGCTCGAAGCCAACGAATGGGGCGGCCACCTGGCGGCGATGGCTTCGGAGGAAATGGAAAGCATCCATCCGATCCCGAACCGCTATCCGAAGGGCGAATACATGCTGCTGTTCGATCCGCTCGACGGATCAAGCAACATCGACGTCAACGTCTCGATCGGCACCATCTTCTCGGTACTGAAGGCGCCGGACGGCATGACCACGCCGACCGAGCAGGATTTCCTGCAGCCGGGCAGCAAGCAGGTCGCCGCCGGCTACGCCGTTTACGGTCCGCAAACCGTGCTGGTGCTGACCACCGGCAACGGCGTGCATTGCTTCACGCTCGACCGCGAAATGGGTTCCTGGGTGCTGACCCAGCGCGACATGCAGATCCCGGTCGAGACGCGCGAATTCGCGATCAACGCCTCCAATGCGCGCCACTGGCAGCCGCCGGTCACGCGCTACATCAACGAACTGCTGGCCGGCAGCACCGGCCCGCGCGGGGTGAATTTCAACATGCGCTGGATCGCCTCGATGGTGGCCGACGTGCACCGCATCCTGAATCGCGGCGGCATCTTCATGTACCCGGCCGACGCCCGCGAACCGGACAAGCCGGGCAAGCTGCGCCTGATGTACGAAGCCAACCCGATGGCCTTCATCGTCGAACAGGCCGGCGGCGCCGCCACCAACGGCCACCAGCGCATCCTCGACATCCAGCCGGAAAAGCTGCACCAGCGGGTGGCGGTGTTCCTGGGATCGAAGTCCGAAGTGGAGCGGGTGACCGGCTATCACGCCGAATAAACTTGCAGCTGCCAGCGGAATCTCTGGCCGCCGTCCATCCATTCATTGGAAATGCGCGTTGATGTAGCGGAAAGCCCGAATATTTTGATAGAATACGCGCTTTCGCTGATGTAGCTCAGTCGGTAGAGCAACTGATTCGTAATCAGTAGGTCGCCAGTTCGATTCCGGCCATCAGCACCAAGAAATCAAAGGGTTAGCGTCAAGCTAACCCTTTTTTCATTTCCGCCGTATAAAAATTGCCGGTTCATCGCTGCCAGCAAAGCGGGAATTCAGCGATGCCCACCCCCATGCCCACTCCCATGCATGCCCCCAATACCGCCGCGCCCGCCACCGCCGATATAGCGCGGATCGGGCGCCAGATAGGCTTGGACTTGGTGATCGAATACCCCGGGTGGCGCAACCTGGCGCAAATCGAAGTCGTTCACGGTCGGCGCCGCATTGAAATTCCAGGCGAATACCTGATCGCCGACGACGAATTTGACGATTTCGCCGCCCGTCACATTCACCCATCTGGTGGTGGGGGTCACGACGATCGTGCGCGTGGCCGCCGCCGGTGTTGCCGGCGAACCTAGAAGATCGGTGCGGGGGCCAGAAGGAGAAGCACAGGCAGCGGCCAGCATACCGGTAACCACTGCCGCAGAAAGCAATTTGAGATTCATGGCGCATCCCAGGTAACGAGCTTGCCTTTGTTAGAGATGCGATGTCGAGGGGGGTTCCGGCCTCAGTTTCGTGTGTAGCGGGAGATGGCTACTGAGGTCTGTGATCGCCATGCATGCCATGCGATCCCATGGCGATAGCTGTACACACCCCCTTTCGCCAGCCCGGTCGGTTCTTTCTGTTGCAATGAACTTGATCTCGCGTAAGCCCAGGTGCGCAACGCTGTTCCAGAATTCAGAAGTGGCTTGCGTAGCCGCAAAAGAAATAACGAAAAAGACGTACTGAAATCCCACCGTTTGCCGGTAAGCCGATATCCAGGCTTGCATTCGTATCTGTACCGGCCCGCGACTTTGTTGTCCTTGCCTATCTTTGCAATGCCCCGGCTGCAACAAGAGCCGGGTAAGCAGGTGTCGCATGATCCTCATGGATGCCATGGCGGCCGCGGCTTGCGGTAGACGCGCCGGCTGAAACAATACGCCATGGCGACTGCCCCGCAGGAAGCGTGGCTGCGGAAACTTTCTACCTTTTGAAGGTGAATTTTCAAATGCAAAACAGAATGCGGAGCGCGATCAAAGAGGTCACACGGAAAGTCATTTTGAAAACACTTTCAAAACATACATCCGATCATATTTTTTCAGCGAAGCATCGGAATACCTGGCGTAGCGACAGGCATAGTCATTTGGAATATACCGAGAAGTACCTGACGCGCACACCATTGATACATGAACTTCAAAAATTAATGGTCGCCATCAACTGCAGCCAGCCGAAAATCATCGAATATGGTTGCAGCGGCGCAAATAATCTGCGCCTGATTAAAAATCTCCTGCCAAATTATGCGTACTGCGGAGTCGACATCAATGAACGCGCAATTGATTTTGCGCGCCAGCAATTTCCAGACGATACCTTCCATGTCTGTGATGAAGACGGCTTCTCGAAATTAGTACCGCAGCTCGGCCGTTATGACGTCTTCCTCGCATTTGCCGTCCTGTATTACATTCAACCCAGTAAAGTTCAAGAGCTGCTGGTCAAGGCCAGCCATATCGCGAGTTACGTATTCATCTGCGATGATTTGACGTGCTTCAATCTGCCGGTAAGCCGGAACGACGGTTTGTTCTTGCATCCTTTTTCCGCGATGTGTCGCGAAGCGGGGCTTGAAATTATCATTGGCCCGATATATTTCAACGAGCCGGGAAACAGGCATGGCTATTTTATTGCGCGGTCTGGCAATAAGTCTGCACTGGCGTAATCGTCGATCGCTTTCCTAAACGGCGGGGTCATCGCGGACTCGATATTTCCCGCTCCACTCGCTCTTATATCCCTCGCATGTGCGGCGTTTCCGATTAACGAAGGAAGGGAAAGGGAATGCCAACGCTCAGCCTCGCCGGCGTAGCGCAAGACGTTTGAAATGTGTGGGCAGGCCGTGAAATTGTTTAAAATGTTGTCTCGATGATATGGCCAGTCAAGGCCATCCAACACGTCCAGTCCCGCAGAGGCGCATTCCTTATGACGGAATCCGAATCGCTGATCGATGCCGAGCAGGCCGCCTTCATGCAAAGCGGCGTGTCGATCGCCCTCGCCAGCCGTAATGCGCAAAATATCCCCAGCGTGGTAAGAGGCCTGGGCTGCTGGGTTGCGGAGGATCGGAGCACGGTCAAGGTGTTTCTGAACAGGCATCAGGGAGCTGCACTGTTGGCCGATATTGCGGCGCACGGCGCCATTGCCGTGGTGTTCAACGAGCCTTCCACGCTGCGCACCATCCAGTTGAAAGGGGCCGGGGCGACGATCGTGGCATGTGCCGAGCAGGATGTGCAGATCACGGATGCCCATCACCGGCAATTCGCCACGGAGGTGCTGCCACTCGGTTTTTCGGAAGTATTCACGCGCACGCTTTTCGAATGCCCATTGCCGGCGATCGCCGCAGTGCTGTTCGCGCCGGTCGCCGCGTTTTCCCAGACCCCCGGACCCCATGCCGACGAGCCGGGGCGGCGTGCTTCCATGGCCGGGTGGATGAACTGGTTTTCGTGCGCCAGATGGTCGGCGCAAAATGCCGCCAGGCCGCGCACCTGCGCCACCGTCGCGGTGACGTCCGCGTCATCGTCGATATCCAGCTGTCCGACCATGGTCAGCGTGTCGCACATGAAGGCACGTACGGCCTTGTGGATGCCGCGGTAGATATCCACCCGCAGGGCGCTTGGCGATTGCGGATCGCGGACTTCGGCTTCGATATGGTTCATATTCATTCCTATTCATTAGAGGTGAAATATTCAATGTCGCGTGCTGGCGCGATCAGTGACGCCAATAATAAAAAAGGATGGGCGTGAGTTTTCTTAATACTTTATTCAACAAACGCTAAAAAAATCGTAAGCTGGAAAATCCGGATTTGGATGGCGCGCGAGCTGCGGTTACGCAGCCCGGACGGGAGGAGGCGATGTCACGATGTCGTCACGGGCGGCAGGTAATATGGGCTTGCTGCAGCGAGTGGCTGCAGGCGTTTTCTTCGTGAGTCATCCGGGATTCTGGATGTTGCCCGCAGCCGCAAGGCCTGCGGGCTTTTTTACGCCCTGCCGCCTGGGGTCCCGGTCGGCGCCGTAATATTTGCGAACCTTGGCCGTGCGCTGTACCGGGCGTCGCTAGAGTGCATTTCCTTGAGGAAATATCCTTTGGTGTATATTCTGTCATCGCCACATCCCGACTTGTCCACTGTCAAGGGAGCGATACGCCATGATGCAAAACGAAACCGCTGCAGACAGCAAGCCATGGTTGACGGGCCTCGCCCAATCCATGACCGAGGAGCACGACTACTACCCCGAGATCGAAGGCGAGCTGCCGGCGGCGTTGCAAGGGACGTTGTACCGCAATGGCCCCGGCCGTTTTGATCTGGGCGGCGTGCGCAAGAGTCATCTGCTGGATGGCGACGGCATGATCCAGGCCTTCGATTTCCACGATCGCAAGGTGCGTTACCGCAACCGCTTCGTGCGCACGGAAAAGTATGTAGCGGAACAGCAGGCACAGCGCGTGTTGCTGCCGACCTGGACCACGCGGGCGCCGGGCGGGATGTTGCGCAATATGGGCAACAAGATCAAGTCGCAGGCGGGGGTGACGACACAGGTGAAGAACGGGTGCCTGTATGCTTTCGACGAAGTCGGCCTGCCTTATGGACTCGATCCCGATACGCTCGAGACGCGCGGACAGCAGGAGGTCGGCCCAGCCGGAATCCGCGTCGACTATAAGGCGCACACCAAGACGGATGCGAAAACCGGAGAGTGGTTGTTGCTGGGCATGGAATATGGCCCACGCACGCATCTGCATCTGGTGGTGCAGGCGGCGAATGGAACGCTGCGGCATTATCAGCGTGTGGTGGCGCCGCGCGCATCCTATATACACGACTGGTTTGTCACCGAGCGATACGCTCTGGTATTGCTGCATCCGGTCGAACTTTCGCTGGTGCGCTACCTGAGCGGCCTGGCCAGTTTCACCGACAGCATGCAATGGAAGCCGCGCAACGGCAACCTGCTGATGGTGATCGACCGCACCGGCGAAACACCGCCGTTGACGCTGGAGACGTCTGCCTGCTTCATGTGGCATAGCCTCAACGCCTTTGAAACGGGCGATTCGATCGTCGCCGACTTCGTCGGTTATGACGAACCCGATCATTTCCTCGGCGAGAAGGCGGCCTTCAGGGTCATCATGGAGGGCCGCCAAGGCTTGCAGCAGTACTCGGGAACGGTGCGCCGCTATGTGATCAACCTGCGACAACGGCAAATTCGGGAAGAGGTAGTGAGTGCGGAAAACCATGAATTCCCGATAGTGGATGCGCGCGTCGCCGCGCATCGTCATGGATTCGGCTACTTTACTACGGCGCCGCATCCGACCGTGTTCCACAATGGCCTGGCGCGGCTGGATATGGAAACCGGCAGGCGGGATTGCGTGTACCTGGACGACACCCATCTCGGCGAACCGCTCTTCGTTGCGGATGCCGCCGCGGCCGATGAGCGCGGCTGGCTGCTATCGCTGGGACTCGACGGAAAAACCGGCAAGTCGTTCCTCGGCGTTTTCCGCTCGGACCGGCTTGCCGACGGTCCGCTCGCCCGCATCCTGCTGCAGCATCCGACACCCTTGAGTTTCCATGGAGCGTGGTACGACCGCGCCAACCCCGTTTAAATAAGGAGGATATCTTCGTGCCAGAATTTTCAAGAGACCGGGGTCTAGCCGCCTCATTTCGTCCGCTGCTGGCGTTCGCCTTGCTCGGCCTGTCGTCCTACGCGGCGGCGGCCACGCTGACGGTCGCCGTCACCGGGGTGAAAGACACCAGCGGCCAGGTCGCCATTGCCGTGTTCGCAGGACCGGAGGATTTTCCCAAAGACGACACGAAGGCGATTCGACGCATCGTCGTACCCATCGACGGCGCCACCAATTCGGCCAAGGCCGTGGTGCCCGATCTCCCGGCCGGCACCTATGCGATCGCGGCATTCCATGACAATAACAACAGCGGCAAACTCGAAACCAACCTGTTCGGCATGCCGACCAAGGGTTACGGTTTTTCGAACAATCCCAAGCCCAAGCTCCGCGCCGCGCGTTATGACGAAGCGCGTTTCGAACTGCCGGACGCCGGCGCAGCGGTGGAGATCCAGCTCACCTATTAGCCGCAGGCTGGCGACGCCGGTGTGAGTGGGGGCCTATCGGTGCTGGTGGACTCTGGTTCCGGGCCGATACGGCGCAGCAGGAGGAAATGGAGAAGGCAAAAGTCAAGATATGTTGGATTTGAATATCTGCTATTGGAACAATCAAGCAGACTTTCATGGTGCGGCGCAGTAGAATGCTTCTGTCTCCTCCAATTTCCTCCTAAAGAATTGGATTTAGCCCGCAAACCGCAAGGTTCGCGGGCTTTTTTTTGTTGCGCGAAGTCCAGTATGCTGCGCCGCATGATGACGTCCAGGCGAAACTGGGGCAGACTGCGCTCCTGGATAAAATCCAGGCCGAACGAGGATCGAGGAGACATAAAGACCCGCTGAACGAAAGTCCAGCGGGTCTTTTCATGTGTGCCGAAAAGCCGAGCGGCGCGGCCGCATGGCGCGCCGCCGCTTGTTATCGTGCGGACTGGGTCTCGGCCTGGCCTTCAGCCGGGGCCAACAGCGGCCGCTCCCACTCGGGCAGGGGGCCTTCGCCCGCGGCTTCCTGGGCACCGGTGGCCATCATCGGCCATGCGCTATCAATCCGGTTGGCGATATGCGCCAGCGCCTCTTCCACCTGGTCGATCAGGATCAGGCACAGGTCGCCCGGGTTCAGGCTGGCCAAAGCGGTGTCGATCGCCAGGAATTCGCCGCGGATTTCCTGAATCGCCTTGGTACGCGCCGCGCCGGCCAGGCCCTGGCGCAAGAGCGCAACCACTTCGCCGTCGGTACGGCCGCGCTGGCATTGGTCTTCATACAGGATGACCTGGTCGAAGGCGGCACCCAGAATTTCAGTCTGGCCGCGCAGGTCGATGTCGCGACGGTCGCCGGCGCCGCTGATGACGGCGACGCGCCTTTGGGCCGGCATTTTTTCAATGGTTTGCGTCAGCGCCTGGATCGCATCGGGATTGTGGCCGTAGTCGGCGATCAGGGTGGCGCCACGATAGGAGAACAGGTTGAAGCGGCCGGGAGCGGTGTTGACGTCGCTCACGAAACTGGCCAGCGCGGCACGGATGATTTGCCAATCGATGCCGAGGCCCCAGGCGGCAGCCACTGCCGCCATCGCGTTTTCCACCTGAAAGCCGATGATGCCATTGGCGGTAAGCGGAATCCGGGCCAGGCTGATTTCCTGTTTTTGGCCATTTTCGAAAGCCACGATGCGGTCGCCGTCGCGATACACGACGCGTTGCCCTTTGGCGCGATGGGTGGCGACCACGGGATGATCGCGTTCGCTGGCAAAGAAGGTCACCGAGCCGGGGCAATCCTGGGCCATGGCGGCAACCAGCGGGTCGGCCGCGTTCAGAACCGCAACGCCGCTGGCGGCCACGTTCTGGACGATGACGCGTTTGACCACCGCCAGGTCTTCTACGGTGCTGATGAAGCTCAGGCCGAGATGGTCGCCGAGGCCGATGTTGGTGACGACGGCGACGTCGCAGCGGTCGAAGCCGAGGCCTTCGCGCAGCACGCCGCCGCGAGCGGTTTCGAATACGGCTGCATCCACATCCGGATGCAGCAGCACGTTGCGCGCGCTGCGCGGGCCGCTGCAGTCGCCGCTATCGATGCGCCGGCCCTGGATGTAGACGCCGTCGGTGCTGGTCAGGCCGACCCTGAGCTTGTTGTGCTCCAGGATGTGGGCAATCAGGCGTGCGGTGGTGGTCTTGCCGTTGGTGCCGGAGACGGCGACCACCGGGATGCGGCCGTCGTCGCCGGGCGCATACATGGACGCCATGATCGCTTCGCCGACGTCGCGGCCGGTGCCGAACGAGGGCTGGATGTGCATGCGCAAGCCGGGCGCGGCATTGACTTCGACGATGCCGCCGCCCTGCGCTTCGAGCGGGGTGATGACGTTTTCGCAAACCACGTCGACGCCGCAGATGTCGAGACCGACCATGCGCGCCGCTTCCACCGTGCGCGCCGCCATTTCGGGATGGACGTCGTCGGTGACGTCGGTGGCGGTGCCGCCGGTGGACAGGTTGGCGTTATTGCGCAGAACGACGCGCGTGCCTTTGGCCGGGACCGTGTCGGTCGTGTAGCCGCGCTTGGCGAGCGTGGCCAAAGCGATGTCGTCGAGCCGGATCTTGGTCAGCGAGGTGGCATGGCCGTCGCCGCGCAGCGGATCGCGGTTGATCTGTTCCACCAGTTCCGCAATCGTATGCACGCCGTCGCCGATGACCTGCGGCGGCGTGCGGCGCGCCGCCGCCACCAGTTTGTTGCCGACCACCAGGAAGCGGTAGTCGTGGCCAGGCAGATAGCGCTCGACGATCACGTCCGAACTGATTTCACGGGCGGCGGCGTAGGCAGTCAGCACTTCCTCCCGCGTGCTGATGTTGCAGGCCACCCCCTTGCCCTGGTTGCCGTCGCGCGGCTTGACCACTACCGGGGCGGCGATTTCGGTGGCCGCGGCCCAGGCATCCTCGGCGTTGTCGACCGAACGGCCGTTGGGCACTGGTACGCCCGCCGTGGCCAGCAGGAACTTGGTCAGTTCCTTGTCCTGCGCGATCGACTCGGCGATGGCGCTGGTGTGGTCGGTTTCCGCCGCCTGGATGCGGCGCTGGCGGCTGCCCCAGCCGAACTGCACCAGGCTGCCTTCGGTCAGGCGCCGGAACGGAATGCCGCGCTTGACGGCCGCCTGCACGATGGAACCGGTGCTGGGGCCGAGCCGCACGTCTTCATCGAGATCGCGCAACTGCGCCAGGGCATCGTCGAGATCGAAGGGCTGGTCGTCCAGCGCGCTTTGGCACAGGGTTTGCGCCAGTTCGAAGGCGAGCCGGCCCACCGATTCCTCGGTGTATTCGACCACCACCTGGTAGGTGCCGCGCTCGACGGTTTCGACCGTGCGCGAAAAGGAAATCGGGCAGCCGGCCTGGGCTTGCAGGCCGAAGGCCGCGTATTCCAGCACGTGCGCCAGCGAGAAGATCGGCTCCTGATCGTGCGGATGCAGGAAGCTGATGGCGGGGAAACGGGCGCGCAGCCGCACCTCGAATTCGGGAATGTCGGCTGCCGAGCGTTCCGCGCCGGAACAGGAGACGATAGCTTCGATAGCGGTGCGCCGGCTCCAGAGATTGGGGCCGCGCAATGCTCGTATCCGCGTTATTTCCATGAACAGGTTTCCTTGTGGTGCCGCTCTTCTTCAGTGGAGAACGGTGGATGGGTGATTGGTGGCGATGCCTGCCGCCGGCTTGTCCTGCGGCGCTTCGATGCCGGCACGGATCACTTCGACCGGCATGTCGAGCGCCCAGGCCGCCGCGACGGCAGCCAGGAACGATTCCAGCCGGGTCGCTGCCGCCGTCGCATAGCGCATTTCCGGGCCCAGCGTGGCGATCGCATTCTGCCGAGCCCCGGTAGCGAGGACCACCCGGGCGCCGTCGACGAAGACGGCGCGTCCGCCGGCCTTGCGGTGCTGCGCCAGCGCCGGGATCGCCGCGCTGCGGCCGAACAGCATCACTTCGCCGTCGCACAGCGGCGCCAGCGCCAGCACGCGCGGATCGGCGGCGTTCAGTACCGCGACGCCCCCGGGCAGCACGACGTCGACCTGCGTGCGCAGCACGTTCGCCATCTGCTCGGCGTCGTCGATGTAGTACTCGGGCAGGCGGGCGTCGGCATCGAGATTGGTGACCACGCCGACCTGGCAGCGGTCATAAGCCAGTCCTTCGCCGAGAATCGAACGGAAGCCGTTTTCGAACACGGCGGCCTCGACTGCGCAGTTCAGCAGGATGCGGTGCGCCGATTTCCAGTTGGCGCAATCGCTGGATTCGACACGGCGCTGGTTCAGGTAGAGGCCGTCGCTGCAGGCGAGTCCGGTATAGACGCCCTGCAAGTGGAGCAGGCGGGCCAGCAGACGCGCCACCGCGGTCTTGCCGCGGCTGCCGCTGATGCCGACCACCGGAATGCGGGCGCTGGTATCAGGTGCAAACAGATGATCGACAATCGCCTGTCCGACCGGGCGCGGTGTGCCTTGCGCCGGTTTCAGGTGCATCAGCAGACCGGGGCCGGCATTCACCTCGACAATGGCGCCGCGCTGCTCTTCCAGTGGGCGGCTGATGTCTTCGGCCACCAGGTCGACGCCGGCGATATCCAGTCCAACTATGCGTGCGGCCAGCGAAGCTGCCGCTGCCACCGTCGGATGCACTTGGTCGGTGACGTCAAAGGCGACGTTACCGTTGCGCTGCACCAGAATTTTTTTGCCGGCAGCCGGAACCGATTCTGGCGTATATCCCTGACGCGCCAGTTCCAGCAGCACGACGCGCGGATCGTCCGCCTCATCGATCAGAATCAGGTTGAGCGGACAGTCTTCACTACTGCCGCGGCGCGGATCGCTGTTGAGCTGGCTGTTGATCAATTCGGCAATGCTGGACTTGCCGTCGGCAATGACAGTGGCCTCCTCGCCGCACGCGGCAGCCACCAGTTTGCCGCCGATGACCAGTAGACGGTGCTCGTTGCCGCGAATGAAGCGTTCGACGATGACCTCGCTGCTTTCCTGTTCCGCCAGCAAAAAGGCCGCTTCTATGTCGGCGGCCGAATTCAGATTGGTGGATACGCCGCGACCATGGTTGCCGTCCAGCGGCTTGACGACGACCGGCAGGCCGATGCTTTGGGCGGCTTCCCAGGCCTCGGCGGCGCTGTTGACGATGCTGCCTTCCGGCACCGGGACGCCGCAGGATTGCAGCAGGTTTTTGGTCAATTCCTTGTCGCTGGAAAGGCTCTCGGCGATCGCGCTGGTCTGGTCGGTCTCGGCGGTCCAGATGCGGCGCTGGCGCGCGCCGTAGCCGAACTGCACGAGATTGCCTTCGTTGAGGCGGAAGAAAGGGATGCTCCGTTCGCCGGCGGCGTCGACGATGCAACCGGTGCTGGGGCCGAGACAGAGCCGGTCCACCATGTCGTGCAGCTGGGCGACAGTGGCGCCGACGTCGTACGGGCGATCCTCGATCGCGGCCATCACCAGGTCGCGTGCCGCATACAGCGCACTGCGGCTGATTCGCTCGTCGCGTGCGCGCACCACGACCTTGTAGACGCCACGGGTGGAGGTACTGCGCGCCTTGCCGAATCCGGTTTGCATGCCCGCCAGATTCTGCAGTTCGATCATCACGTGTTCCAGGATATGCCCGGGCCAGGTGCCTTCGCGCAGTCGCTGCAGGAAGCCGCCGCGTTCGCCGATGCCGCAGCGATGCTCGATCAGTCCCGGCAGCCAGGCCGAAAGCCGTTCATAGAAGCCGGGGATGGTGTTGGAAGGGCAATCTTCCAGTGCGCCGATATCGACCCACGCCTCCAGCACCGGCCGGTAAGTCCAGATGTTCGGACCGCGTAAAGTGATCACATTGATAATTTCAATGTTCTTTTTGTTCATGTTTCCGAGATCCAATAACTCATGCTGGTGCGCAAAGAAAGAAATCCGTAACTTTCCATAACGCGGTAGACGACATTTGGTTTACCTGGACGGCAAATAAATATTTCTTGGGTCAACATAGGGCGGAGGCGATGCGTTTAAGGTTGACAGGGACTGTCAAACAATCCTATAAGGGTCGGCTTGGCCGACTGCCGCGCCCACCGTGCCGTATATCGCTGCCAGGCCGCATCGCGCATATCCCGCTGTTTCCATCGAATCGAGTAATGAATGTCGTCAACGAGTGAGCCACTGCCGGTTTCCTGGCGAACCGACCTGCAATCCCGCCTGAGCCACAAAGAAAGCGTGCTGGAGGTTCTTGAACTGGACCTCGATGCCCGTCTGCGCTTTCGGCCAGGGCTGGTGGTGCTGACCGAGCGCCGGCTGCTGGCCGGCAGCGGCGCGCCGGACGCTTGGACCGAATGGCCGCTGGATGCCGGCCTGGTGCTGGAATTGCATGACCACGCCGGCGTCGGCACGCTCGAGCTGCATGACGGCGGCGCGCGTACGGCGAGCTGGCGTTTCACGCTTGGCCGCAATCCGGCCGCGCTGCAACTGGTGCGCCGCTTCCAGCAACAATGCGCGGCGCTGGCCGGCGGCCGTGCGATTGCCGAACCAAAGCCGCTGCCATGCCCGAATTGCGAAGCGCCATTGTTGCCGGGGCAAGAGTGTACCGCATGCAGTCCGCCGGAACTGGTGCCGCCCTCGACCGCCACCCTGTTTCGCCTGTGGCGCTTCGCCAAGCCCTATCAGATGCAGCTGCTGGCCGGGTTCCTGCTGACGCTGGCGGCCACCGCCGCCAACCTGGTGCCGCCGTACCTGACCATGCCGCTGATGGATAACGTGCTGATCCCTTATCAGAACGGCAAGCCGATCAATATCGGCCTGGCCGGCATGTATCTCGGCGGCCTCCTGGCGTCGGCGCTGTTCGCTTGGGCGCTGAGCTGGGCCAAGACCTATATCCTGGCGCTGGTGTCGGAACGGATCGGCGCCGACCTGCGCACCTCGACCTATGAGCACCTGATGCGGCTGTCGCTCGAATACTTCGGCGGCAAGCGTACCGGCGACCTGATGGCGCGCATCGGCTCCGAAACCGACCGCATCTGCGTGTTCCTGTCGCTGCACCTGCTGGATTTCGCCACCGACGTGCTGATGATCGTGATGACGGCGGCCATCCTGATTTCGATCAATCCCTGGCTGGCGCTGGTGACCCTGCTGCCGCTGCCGTTCATCGCCTGGATGATCCACGTGGTGCGCGACCGCCTGCGGCACGGCTTCGAAAAGATCGACCGCATCTGGTCGGAAGTCACCAACGTGCTGGCCGACACCATTCCCGGCATCCGCGTGGTCAAGGCCTTCGCCCAGGAAAAGCGCGAAGCGGCGCGCTTTCGCGAAGCCAACCGCCACAACCTGATGATCAATGACCGCGTCAACCGGATCTGGTCGCTGTTTTCGCCGACCGTCACCTTGCTGACCGAAATCGGCTTGCTGGTGGTGTGGGCGGTCGGCATCTGGCAGGTCGGGCACGGCGACATCACGGTCGGCGTGCTGACCGCGTTCATCGCCTACATCAGCCGCTTCTACACGCGGCTCGATTCGATGAGCCGCATCGTCTCGGTGACGCAGAAGGCGGCGGCCGGCGCCAAGCGCATCTTCGACATCCTCGACCATGTCTCCAACGTGCCGGAGGCGGCGCGCCCGGTCGCGGTCGAGCGGCTGCAGGGCCGCATCGAATTGCGCCATGTCGGTTTCCGCTATGGCAATCAGGCGGTGATCCGCGGCATCGACCTTTCCATCGCGCCGGGCGAGATGATCGGCCTGGTCGGCCACAGCGGCTCCGGCAAGAGCACGCTGGTCAACCTGATCTGCCGTTTCTACGACGTCTCGGAAGGCTCGATCCGGGTCGACGGCATCGATATCCGGCAGTTTTCGATCGCCGGCTACCGCCGCAATATCGGCCTGGTGCTGCAGGAGCCATTCCTGTTTTTCGGCACCATCGCCGACAACATCGCCTACGGCAAGCCGGACGCGACGCGCGCCGAGATCGTCGCCGCCGCCCGTGCCGCGCACGCGCACGAGTTCATCTTGCGCCTGCCGCACGGCTACGATTCGCTGGTCGGCGAGCGCGGCCAGACCCTGTCCGGCGGCGAGCGCCAGCGCATCTCGATTGCGCGCGCGCTGCTGATCGATCCGCATATCCTGATCCTGGACGAAGCCACGTCCTCGGTCGACACCACCACCGAGCGCGAGATCCAGAAGGCGCTCGACAACCTGGTGCGCGGCCGTACCACGATCGCCATCGCGCACCGTCTATCGACCTTGCGCCGCGCCAGCCGCATCGTGGTGCTGGATCGCGGCCAGATCGTCGAGGTCGGCGCGCACGACGAACTGTTGGCGCGCGAAGGCGCCTACTTCAAGCTGCATCAGGCGCAGGCGCGTTTGACCGAGGCCGACCGGGCGCAGCCTTCGCCCGAGAGCGAAGGCGTCGGGGAGTTGACCGCATGAGCCATTTTGAATTGAAGCGCAACGCCTTCGGGCGGCTGGTGTACCGCGCCGCTGGCGAGCATGAAAGCCACGAAGGCGTGGTGCCGGTGCGCGCCTTCCCGATTGCCGCACCTGAAGAAGGCCTGGCGCTGGTGAGTACCGACGGCCGCGAACTGTGCTGGATCGAGACGCTGGCCGAACTGCCGGCGGACAGCCGGCACCTGATCGAGGAAGAGCTGGCGAGCCGCGAGTTTTTGCCGGAAATTCGGCGCATCGTCGAGGTATCCAGTTTTGCCACGCCGAGCACCTGGCGCGTCGAAACCGATCGCGGCGATGCGCAATTCGTGCTGAAGGGCGAGGAAGACATCCGCCGCATCGGCGAAGCGCGGCTCTTGATCGCCGACAGCCACGGCATTCAGTTCCTGATTCGCGATGTCGGGGCGCTGGACAAGGGCTAGCCGCAAGCTGTTGGATCGGTTTTTGTAAAGGCTGCCGGCGGTCGATGCAAGGCGACGGTGAAGTCAAAACGGGGTCAGAGTAATTTTCGCAATAAACCGCTGCGAAAAAAAACTCTGACCCCGTTTTGACGGCCCACAAGGAGAATACTTACATCCACGACGGTTTAACCGTTGTCGCTCCAAACCCGTGAAAGCAGGGTCAGTGTAATTTTCGCGGTAAGGCCGCGAAAAAAAACACTGACCCTGGTTTCACTCCACTGTCTCGATTCGCGGACAGCGTCGACTTCAATCCTTCTCCCGCGCCAGCGCCAGGAACTCGGTGCGCAGCGCCAGGTTGGTCTGCAATTCCCCCAGCATCGCCGAGGTGATGGTTTCCTCGCCCGGCGTGCGGATGCCGCGGCTTTCCATGCACATGTGGCGGCAGCGGATCACGACGCCGACCGCGAGCGGCTCCATGTGCGTCATCAAAGCCTCGGCGATCTGGATCGTCAGCCGCTCCTGCACCTGCAGGCGCTTGGCGAAGCAGTCCACCAGCCGGGTCAGCTTGGACAGCCCGACGATCTTGCCGTTCGGCGTATAGCCGATCGTGGCCATGCCGAAAAACGGCGCCAGGTGATGCTCGCAATGGCTGTACACCGGGATGCCGCGCACGACGATCAGTTCGTTGTATTGTTCGGCGCCGTCTTCGAATACCTTCAGCACTTCGGCCGGATCCTGGCCGTAGCCCGAGGTCCAGTGCTTCCACGCCTTGACCAGCCGGTGCGGCGTTTCGTGCAAGCCGCTGCGGTCCGGATTTTCGCCGAGGCTGAGCAGGAAACGACGCCAGTCGCCTTCGGTGAATTCGTTGTCGTGCATTGTGAAACCCTTTCCTTGATGTCCGTTGGATGCTGGCGCCGGGCGGCGCCGATCCGGCGAAGATCGCGATTGCAAATGTTCGACATTATGCCGCCTATGGCGGCCGGGCGCGAAGCAGGCGCCGCGCGGGTGGTCGCGGCGGCGCCTCGGGCGCGCCGAAAACGTCGGCCGCACCTGGAATCAATGTCGCAGCGGGAATATACTCCTATACATGGAGGTAAATATCGGGCGTCAATCGAAGAAAATTGCCGTATACCCCTATATTCCTGGGGCAATATTGGTTTCCTTCAAGTATTTCTTCCTGCATCGGCTTGTCGCCGCACATGGCGACGCTCCGGCGGCAGACTTTGGTCTTAGTAAAATACAAATACGGTAAAAGGCCGCCGCCACGGGCGGCCCCGTACCGTTTCCTTCTCACTTGAATCGGACTTTCATGGATTACGCAGTCGTCGATACCCAAATCTCCCCCGAAGGCCGCATGGACGTGCTGTCGCGCGCCGAGGTTCATCAGTTGCGCGATACCAGCCAGGGCGGCCTGTACCGGCTGTTTCGCAATTGCTCGCTGGCGGTGCTGAATTGCGACAGCCGCATCGATGACGGCAAGCAATTGCTGGAGCGACATCCGGATTTCTCGATCAGCGTGATCCAGCGCGAGCGCGGCATCAAGCTGGAAGTGCGCAACGCGCCGGGCAGCGCGTTTGTCGATGGCAAGATGATCAAGGGCATCCAGGAGCACCTGTTTGCCGTGCTGCGCGACGTCATCTACGCCAACGCCGAAATCAAGCGCAATCCGAAATTCGACCTCAGCACTTCGGCCGGCCTGACCGACTCGGTATTCCATATCCTGCGCAATGCCAATCTGCTGCAGCCGATGATCAATCCCAACCTGGCGGTGTGCTGGGGCGGCCATTCGATTTCGGACAATGAATACCGCTATACCAAGGAAGTCGGCTATCAGCTCGGCTTGCGCGCCATGGATATCTGCACCGGCTGCGGTCCGGGCGCGATGAAGGGGCCGATGAAGGGCGCCACCATCGGCCACGCCAAGCAGCGCCTGCCCGGCGGCCGCTATCTCGGCATTTCGGAGCCGGGCATCATCGCCGCCGAAGCACCGAACCCGATCGTCAACGACCTGGTGATCCTGCCCGACATCGAAAAGCGGCTGGAAGCCTTTGTGCGCCTCGGCCACGGCATCGTGGTGTTTCCCGGCGGCGCCGGCACCGCCGAAGAAATCCTGTATATCCTCGGCATCCTGCTGCACCCGGACAATGCGCAGATTCCGTTTCCGCTGATCTTTACCGGCCCCGCTTCCGCCGCCGATTATTTTGTCCAGATCGACCGTTTCGTGGCCGATACGCTGGGCGAGGAGGCGCGCCGCCATTACAAGATCATCATCAACGACCCGGTGCAGGTGGCGCGCGAAATGGAGGCCGGCATCAAGCACGTGCGCGCCTTCCGCAAGGAGCGCGGCGATGCCTACTACTTCAACTGGCTGCTGAAGATCGATCATGAATTCCAGCGGCCGTTCGTGCCGACGCACGACGCCATGCGCGGCCTGAAGCTGCACCGCGAACAGGACGCGCACGTGCTGGCGGCTAATCTGCGGCGCGCGTTTTCCGGCGTGGTGGCGGGCAACGTCAAGGAGCAGGGCATCCGCGCGATCGAACAATACGGCCCGTTCGAACTGCATGGCGAGCGCGCCATCATGAAATCGATGGATGCGCTGTTGCGCTCCTTCGTCGAGCAGGAGCGCATGAAGCTGCCCGGCAGCGCCTACACGCCGTGCTACCGCATCATGCAGTAAGCGCGCATTCCCGCGGGGCGGCGGCAATCAGCGCGCGCCACTGCGGATGCGCCTGCGGCGCGGACCAGACATCGAAATGCAGTTGCGACAGCGCCAGCGGATCCTCCAGCAGCAGATTGGCCTGCGCCGGCGTCAGCGCCTCGGTGCCGTGCTCGAGCGCGATCTGCGCCAGCTCGGCATGCCGTTCGCGGGCGGCCGGCGGCAAGCCGGGGCGCGCGGTGGCGCTGGCGCATAGCAAGGCATTCAGCAGCGGGTCCACTACCGCTTGCGCAAAATCTTCCAGCGCCGGCGTCGCCTCGAGATAGGCGGTGGTGGCGCGTAATTCCATCGGCGGCTTGAGTTCTTCCGGGATCACGAACAATCCCAGCCGGCGCAGGCGGCGGCCGAGCGAGACGCGGCTGGAAAACACCGACAGCGGAATCGACAGCACCAGGGCGCCGACGATCGGCAGCAGCCACCACAAAAACGACGGGTTGAGCCAGAACACGCCGCCGCCCCAGGCCAGTCCGAGCAGGGTATGGCCGCCGTGCTTGCGCAGCGCTTCGCCCCAATGGGTTTCGGCATCGTCGCGCGGCGGCGATTTCCAGCGGATCGCCCAGCCGAGAAAGGCGGCGGTGACGAAGCGCGTATGGAACAGCATGCGCACCGGCGCCAGCAAGGCCGAGAACAGCAGCTCCATCAGCATGCCGAGCGCCACCTGCAGGCCGCCGCCGAATTGCCGGGCGCCCTGCACGAAAATCAGGAACACGCTCAGGAGTTTCGGCAGGAACAGCAGGGTGGCGGTGGCGGTAAACAGCGCCAGCGCCTTTTCCGGATGCCACTCGGGCCAGATCGGAAACAGCTGGCGCGGCTCGATGAAATACTGTGGCACCGAAAGCGTATGCGCGGCCAGCATGCCGGTCGACAGCGCCAGGAACAGGAACCACAGCGGCGCCGACAGGTAGGCCATGACGCCAGTGGCGAACACCGCGCGATGTACCGGATGCATGCCGTGCGCCAGGAACAGCCGGAAGTTCATCAAGTTGCCGTGGCACCAGCGGCGGTCGCGCTTCAGTTCGTCCAGCAGGTTGGGCGGCATTTCCTCGTAGCTGCCGGCCAGGTCGTAGGCGATCCAGACGGCCCAGCCGGCGCGCCGCATCAGCGCCGCCTCGACGAAGTCGTGCGACAGGATGTCGCCCGCCAGCGAACCGCGCCCGGGCAGCGGTGCCAGCGCGCAATGGCGGATGAAGGGCGCCATGCGGATGATGGCGTTGTGGCCCCAGTAATGCGATTCGCCCAGTTGCCAGTAATGCAGGCCGGCGGTGAACAGCGGGCCGTAGACGCGCGTCGAAAACTGCTGGATGCGCGCGTACAGCGTGTCGCGGCCGGAAGCGCGCGGCGCGGTCTGGATGATGCCGGCGCCAGGATTGGCTTCCATCAACCGCACCAGCCTGCCCAGGCAGTCGCCGCTCATCACGCTGTCGGCGTCCAGCACGATCATGTAGCGGTAGTTGCTGCCCCAGCGACGGCAGAAATTATCGATGTTGCCGGTCTTGCGCTTGACGCGGCGGCGCCGGCGCCGGTAGAAGATGTGGCCGAAGCCGTCCACCGCCCGGCACAGCCGCTCCCAGGCCGCCAACTCGGCGACGTACAGGTCGGGCTGGCTGCTGTCGCTCAGCACGAAGAAATCGAAATGCTCGAGCGTGCCGCTGCGCCGCACCGACTCGTAAGTGGCACGCAGCCCGGCGAAGACGCGCGCCACATCCTCGTTGCAGATCGGCATCACGATCGCGGTGCGGGCGGCCGCATCGATCGGCCGCTCGGCCAGATCGCCGCTGAGGCTGGCCGAAATCATGTAGCGGTCGCCGCCGCGCAATAGGACCAGGAAGCCCGCCATCGCGGTCCAGAAGCCGGCCGAAACCCAGCAGAACAGGATCGCGAACAGCACCAGCGTCACCGCTTCCAGCGGCTTGGTGCCGTGATACGGCAGCACCAGGCTCATGAAGTAAGTGGCCAGTCCGGTCTGCGCGAACATCAGGAACAGCAGGATCAGGCGGCGCCAGCCGCCGCTGCGCTGCCAGTTGCCGCGTGGATCGGGAGCGTCGGCCGGCCCCGGCCCGCAGCGGATCGAAGTCGCGCCACGGTCGGGCGCGCCGATCAGCGCGCGGAACCAGCGCAGCAGCGGATTCAAGGTGCCCCACGGCTGCGGCACCATCGAGATGCGGTTCACCGGCGGCGTGGTGGCGAGCCGGCTGCGGCCGCAGGCATCGACCGTGAGCGCCGGCGCCGTCGGCTGCGCTTCGTGCGGCGGCGCGGCAGCCAGCCGCAGGCGGGCGGCCACCGAGGCATAGGCCGGATGATCGGCGTCCGCGGCGTTGCCGCCCAGGGCGCGGTGCAGCGCGTGCATGGCCGGGCGCGCCGCGCCGCCGCAGGAGCCGGCGGCGCTGTGCAAGGCCTGCCGTTGTGCCGCCGTCAGCGGCAGCCGCTGCAGATATTCGTCGCACGGCGTCGTTGCGGACGGCTCGGCCTCCAGCGGGGCCGGCCCTAGTTCGGGGGTAATATGTAGCTCCACGTTTCGGATAGGGTGTCGTTGCCCTGGCGCAGGTAACCGCGCAGTTCGACCGGCTTGGTATCGTCGTTGCGGCGCAGCCGCACCGCCATGCGCCAGCCGCCGGTGATGTCGTTGCGATAGGCGTTGGTTTCCATTAGCTTGCCGTTGGGATCGACCGTCACCACACCTTCCAGTTCCGCATCGGCTCCCAGCCGCGCCAGCGCCGGTCCTTCGAAATCGACGATCAGCGCGATGCTGTCATCGACCTTGCGCGTATAACCGTGGCCGCGCCGGGTCTGGGCGACCCAGGACAAGGGTGGTCGCGCCTCGACCTCCTTCTGCCACAGCATGCGGTATTCGATGTCGTAGGGCTGGCCCGGCTTGGGAATCACTTCCGGCACCCAGAACGCGACCGCGTTGTCGTTGGTCTCGTCCGGCGTCGGCAGCTGTACCAGTTCGACGCGGCCGGCGCCCCATTGTCCCTTCGGTTCGATCCAGACGCTGGGCCGCCTTTCGTAGTGCGCTTCGAGATCCTGGTAACTGGTGAACGCGCGGTCGCGCTGCATCACGCCGAAGCCTTGCGGGTTGTTCAGCGCAAAGGAAGTGACCAGCAGCCGCTTC
This sequence comes from uncultured beta proteobacterium, assembly GCA_963706525.1. Taxonomy (GTDB): domain Bacteria; phylum Pseudomonadota; class Gammaproteobacteria; order Burkholderiales; family Burkholderiaceae_D; genus DATJCV01. The sequence continues at coordinate 63,408 of CAVPMM010000002.1, forward strand.
GGATTGACCAGCGGCCGCCAAATCCATTCGCCGGTGCCGGACTTGACCGACAGGCCGTCGGAGTCGTGCACTTCGGGCCGGTAGTCTTCGACCGCGGAGCGCTGGTTCTCGCCGAAAAAGTACATGCTGGTCAGCGGCGCGATGCCGAGGATGGTGACGTTTTCCCGCAGATACAGCTGGGACTTGACCTCGACCGCGGTCTCGGTGCCCGGCGTCAGCACGAAGCGGTAGGCGCCGGTCACGCGGCGCGAATCGAGCAGCGCGTAAATCGTCAATTCCTTGCTGTGCGCCTTCGGCCGCTCCAACCAGAATTCGGAAAACTGCGGAAATTCCTCGCCGGAATTGAGCGCCGTATCGACCGCCAGCGCGCGCGCCGAAATGCCGTACAACTGTCCCTTGCCCAAGGCGCGGAAATAACTGGCGCCGAGAAACACCAGCACCTCGTCCTTGTATTTCTGCGTATTCAACGGATAGTGCACGCGAAAGCCGGCGAAGCCGAGTTGCTGCAACTGTTTGGGATCGATATCGTTTTTACCGTAGTTGAACGAAGCGGGAGTGAACTTGATCTCGCGCACGGTCTTGCCAACCACTTCGTTGATTTTTACCGGGTGGTCATAAAACAGCCCCTGATGGAAGAAAGCCACCTCGAACGGCAGCTTGGCGTTGCGCCACAGCGATTTGTCGCGATCGAAGCGGATGTCGCGGTACTGGTCGTAGCTGAGATTTTCTATGGTCTTCGGCAAATTGCTGGCCGGCTTTTTATAAGGCGTCTGCGCCAGTTCGCGCGCGCGCTGGGCGACGTCGTTGAAGTCGAAGCCGAAGGCGGTCGCTGACCACAGCAGGGCGCATAGGGCCAGCAGCGCCGCCTTCCGGAATTTTTCTACATGCATGGGATTCCTGTCTGAATGATGGCTAACTGTCTTAGTTGGCAACATCGGCATTTCGTTCCCCTGACGAAAGTCCCTCGCCGTCACCTTAGCGCCATGTGCCTCCCTGCACTTTGCGAAAAAGCGTGAAAATATGCCGTGCCGCGAACCTGCTGGCCGTGTTTCGCGTCATATGTGGTGATAAAAATACTCATGTCAGTATTTTTTATATCGCACTCGATTCCTGCGGGAATACCACTATTTTTGCCCATACTCCCTATACTCTGATTTCTCTGAAAAATGAGGGGACAGCCGATGGCAGCAGATGAGCAGGCACGGCAAGCCGCCGCTGCGGCCGACGCCGACAAGCGCCGCCGCTTGCGGCGCATGCAGTGGCTGGCCAACGGCTTGCTGTTGTTGGCGGCATTGGTATTTGTCGCGGCCACGCATTTCAAGGCCAGCCATCCGCTATTGCCCTATATCGCCGCGTTTGCCGAAGCGGCGATGGTCGGCGCGCTGGCCGACTGGTTCGCGGTGGTGGCGCTGTTTCGCCATCCGCTCGGCCTGCGCTTCATCCCGCATACCGCGATCATTCCAGCCAACAAGGATCGCATCGCCAACAATCTCGGCGCTTTCATCCAGGGCGAGTTCTTCGCCACCGAGCGCGTGCTGCATGTGATTCGCGAATTCGATCCGGCCGGCAAGATCGCCGGCTGGTTTGCGCAGAAGGCCAATGCCCGCCGTTTCGGCGACATCGTGGTGCGCGGCTTCGCCTATGCGCTCGACGCACTCGGCGACGACGAGGTGCGCCATTACCTGCGGCGCGCGGTGTCGGCCAATATGGCGCGCTTCGACCTGGCGCAGTTGGCCGGCAACGTGCTCGATGTGCTGACCCTGGACAACCGCCACCAGGCGCTGCTCGACCAGTTGCTGGAAGGGATCGAGGCGGCGCTGGCCAAGCCGGAAGTGCGCGAGCGCATCGAAGTGATGCTGGCCAACGAACTGCCGCTGTATTTCGAGCGCCTGAAACTGGCCGGCGGTCGCATCGCCGCCGAAAAGATCGCGGCCGGCATCCTGCAACTGCTGCAGGAGATCAGCGCCGATCCGCAGCACCAGCTGCGCCTCGATTTCAACCGCATGGTGGCCAATCTGATCCAGAAGCTGAAGAGCGATCCGGCCTATCGCTTCCGCATCGAGCAGTTCCAGCAGCAGCTGGCGGCCGATCCGCGGCTGTCGGACTATCTGCACGGGCTATGGCAGGATTTCCGGCGCTGGCTGCAACAGGACCTGGAGCGCGCCGATTCCAGCGCGCGCGCCAAGGTCGTCGCGCTCACGCGCCATCTGGCGCTCACCCTGCGCGACGACGGCGCGATGCGGGAGTGGATCAATGCGCAGATCATGCTGGCGGCGCCGCCGCTGGTCGAGGAATACCGGCCACGCGTCGGCAGCTTCATCGCCGCCAAGATGCGCGAGTGGAAGGACGAGGAAATCGTCGACAAGCTGGAACTGAACATCGGCCGCGACCTGCAATTCATCCGCCTGAACGGCACCTTGGTGGGTGGCCTGGTCGGGCTCTTGATCCACCTTTTTACCCAATGGCTGGGTGCCTAGAGCAAATTCGGTCTGACTTGACGCGCCGATGCCGGTCGCCTTGGCCCCGGGACGGCGTTGCAGCTCCTTGCCGTAGCCCCGCTACGGCGCATCGCCGCGGCTTGTCCCGCGACCAATCCGCCTCGGCCTCGACTGAGCCAGTCAGGCCAAATCTGCTCTAGCGCGGCGCTCTCAGCCGGCCGCCGCCTCGGTGCAGCGCGGCAGCAGTGGCGCGATCCGTTCCGGCGCCAGCGCCGGGCTGTGGATGAAGCCCTGCGTCTGATCGCAGCCGTAAGCCTTCAGCAGGCTTTGCTGGGCCGGCGTTTCGACGCCCTCGGCCACCACCGTCAGGTTCAGCGAATGCGCCAGCGAAATGATGGTCGACACGATCGCCCTGTGGTTGGCGCTGGTGGTCATGTCGTGGATGAACGAACGGTCGATCTTCAGCGTATCGATCGGCAGGTGCGCGATATAGCTGAGCGAGGAATAGCCGGTGCCGAAATCGTCGATGGCGACGGTGACGCCGGCGTCGCGCAGGGTCGACAGCTTCAGGCGCGCGGCGTCGCGGTCCATTCCTTCCATGAACAGGCTTTCGGTGATCTCGATCTCCAGCCCGTGGGCGCCGTCGGGACCGAGGAGCTGCAGCAGGTTTTCGACGAAATTCTTCTGGCGCAGCTGCAACTGCGAAACGTTGACGGCGATGCGCGGCGGCGCCAGACCTGCCGCCCGCCACTCCCGGTATTGCTGCTGCGCGCGCTGCACCACCCAGTTGCCGACCTCGACGATCAGGCCAGTCTCTTCCAGGATCGGAATGAAGGTGCCCGGCAGCACCAACCCGACGCCCGGCTCATGCCAGCGGATCAGCGCTTCGAGGGCGACGAGCGCACCGCTCGCCATATCGATCTTCGGCTGGTAGTGCAGCATGAACTGCTGCTCATCAAGGGCGCGCCGCAAGCGCGTTTCGATCGAGAATTTTTCCGCCGTGCGGGCATTCATTTCCGCCGTGTAGAACAGGTAATGCGCTTTTGCCGCCTTGGCATTCTTCAACGCCGCTTCGGCGTTGCGCAGCAGCAGGTCCGCGCCGCCGCCGTCCGCCGGAAACAGTGCGATGCCGGCCTTGACCGAGATGCGCAATTCCCGGCCGTGGGCCGGTATCGGTTCCGCCAGCTGCCGGCTCAGCCGGCGTTCAAGCAAATTCACCACTTCGGTGACGCTGCTGTTCTCGCGCACCGCGAAGGCGAAGCAATCGGCGCTCAGGTGCGCCAGGTAGTTGGTATCCGGCACGATCTGGCGCAGGCGTTCGGCCACCACGCGCAGGATTTCGTCGCCGGTGGCGCGTCCGAGCGTGTCGTTGATGTCGCGAAAGCGTTCCATATCGACCAGCACCACCGCGATTTTTTCCGGCTGCGTGCCGGCGCCTTTCGTGATCAATTGCGCGATGCGGTCCTGGAACAGGGCACGGTTCGGCAGGCCGGTGATCACATCGAAATAGGCGAGATAGTTGAGCTGCTCGCCCTTGGCGATGTAGTCGAGCGCAAACGAGATATCGGCGGCCAGTGCGGTCAGCAGGTGCTGCTCTTCCTGGTTGAAGGCATCCGGCTTGGTGCTGAACAAGGCCAGCACGCCGATCGCCTGGTCGTTGACCAGCAGCGGCACCACGAAGGTCGAACGGTAGCCGCGCTTGAGCAGGGCGGCCGGCCATAGCGCCAGTTTGGGGTCATACAGCAGGTCATGCGCGACCACGCTTTGCCGGCTGCGTATCGCGGTGCCGACCATTCCCTGGCCATCGGTGCGTGCCGGATCGGCGCTGACCGGAGTCTCGTGCAGGAAGTCGGCGTCGATGCCGGCCCACGCCTGCGGTTCCACGATCAGGCTGGCCGGGTCCAGCAGGCCGATCGTGGCGCCGGCGAAGCGGCCTTCCTCGACCGTGATCCGGCACGCCTCCTGCAGCAGGCGCTTGCGGTCGCGAATGCGCAGGATGATGCCGTTGATGCTGCCGAGTATGGTGCGGATGCGCGTCATGCTGGCCAGCCGTTCCTCCTGCTGCTTGCGCTCGGAGATATCCCGCAGCGCGCCGGACACCCATAAGCCGTCGCCGGTTTTCAGAGGGCTGAGGCTGACTTCGGCGGGAAATTCGGAGCCGTCCTTGCGGCGTCCGCATACCTCGAACGCCACGCTCTGCGATTGCAGCGAGCGCGCCATCGCGTTTTCGTCCTTCAGCGCCTCGTGCCACTGCGTAAAGCGCGCCGGGATCAGCGTGCCGCTGACGGCGCCGACCAGCTCCTCGCGCGGGTAGCCGAACAGCAGCTCGGTCTGGCGATTGACGATCTCGATCCGGCCGTGCTGGTTAATCACCACGATCGCGCTCGGCGCGAATTCGATCAGGTCGCGGAAGCGCGATTCGGCCTGCAGCCGGGCGGTGCGCGTGCGGCTTTCGTCGATCGCGCGCCGCACCGCGGACGCCAGACGCTGCATGTTGGTCTTCAGCACGTAATCGACGGCGCCGCTCTTCAGGGCGTTGATCGCGACTTCCTCGCCGATGGTGCCGGAAACAAAGATGAAGGGGATGTCGGGGTAGCGGGCGTGGGCGATAGTCAACGCCTCGAAGCCGCCGAAGCGCGGCAGCGCGCAGTCGGACAGGATCAGATCGGGCTTGAACTGCGCCAGCGCGGCGATGAAATCCTCGCGTGTTTCCACGCGTTGCGCGGCGACCGGCAGGCCGTCTCTTTTCAGTTCGCGCAGCGCCAGCTCGGCTTCGGTGGCGACATCCTCGACCATCAAAATCCTGATTGGCGGGTTCATGTTGGCGGATGGGGTTGGCAAAACATAGGGTGATCAGCCGGGCAGCTTGTTGACCAGCATCCAGTACAGGCCGATATCGCTGACCACGCGATCGAAGTCCTCGCTGTCGACCGGCTTGACGATGTAGCTGTTGGCGCCGAGGCGGTAGCTTTCGACCATGTCGCGCTCTTCCGCCGACGAGGTCAGCATCACCACCGGAACGGTGCGCAGGGTTTCCTCCTGTGCCATCCGGCGCAGCACGTCGATGCCGTCGAGCTTGGGCATCTTGACGTCCAGCAGCACCAGTTTGGGCCGGCTGTCGTCGCGTCCGGCATAGGCACCCTCGCGCAGCAGGAATTCCAGCGCCTCGCTGCCGTCGCGCAGCCAGGTCAGGTGATTCGCCAGTCCGCGCCGGCGCAGCGCGCGGATCGTCATCTCGGCGTCGGTGGCGGTGTCTTCCACCAGCAGGATATCGACATGCGTGAATTTATCCATGGAATGCTCCGTTGTTGGGCAGCGCAAAGAAGAAAGTTGCGCCCCGATCCGGTTGCGCCTCGGCCCAGACGCGGCCGCCGTGGCGCACCACGATGCGCTGCACGATCGCCAGGCCGACGCCGCTGCCGGGAAACTCGTCGGCGCCGTGCAGGCGCTGGAACACGCCGAACAGCTTGTCGTAGTACTGCATGTCGAAGCCGACGCCGTTGTCGCTGACCGAGTAAATGGTTTCCTCGGCATCGACGGTCGAGGAAATCCGGACCAGCGGCGACGTGCGGCCGCTGCTGTACTTCACCGCGTTCGAAATCAGGTTGATCCAGACTTGCTGCAACAGCGCGCGGTCGCCCCAGGTCGGCGCCAGCGTGCCGATTTCGAATTCGACCGTCGCATATTTTTTGTGGTGCCGCACTTCTTCCAGCTGCGGCTCGACCAGTGCGTGCATGTCGATTTCGATGGCGGTAATTTCCTTGCGGCCGAGCCGCGAAAACGCCAGCAGGTCGTCGATCAGCTGTCCCATGCGCTGGCCATTGTCGCGTATCACCTGCAGTAGCCGGAGTCCCTCGTCGTCGAGCCGCTCGGCGTGATCCTCTTCCAGCATGCGCGCGTAGCCGACCACCGCACGCAAGGGGATGCGCAGATCGTGGGAAATCGAATAGCTGAAGCTTTCCAGCTCCAGGTTGGTGGTCTTCAGCTGCTCGGCGCGTCGCAGCAGTGTTGCATTGGCTTGGGTCAGGGCCTGCTCGGCCAGCTGGCGCCGGCGGTTTTCGCGCTTCAGCAGCCAGAACGCACCACTCAGCATCAGGTAGGTGAGCGCGGTGCCGAGCACGATCAGAATCTTCATGTAGCGCGCGCTCAAGGTGGCGCCGGTTTCACGCGAGGCCAGCCAGTTTTTTTCTTGTTCCTGCATCAGCCCGACTTGGGTCCGCACACGCTCCAGCGCGCGTTCGCTCTCGCCGCTGCTGACATAGGCGAGGGCGGCCTGTGGGTCGGGGCCGGCCCGGCGCAAGTCCAGCGCTTGCTGCAATTGCAGCAGGCCGTCGTCGATCAGGGCCTCGAGGTAATCCAGCGCATAGCGCTGCGTCTTGCTGCTGGCGGCCTGGCGCAATGACACCAGCTTGGTTTCGATCTGATGCTGAGCGGTCGAATACGGGTGGAGAAAATCGGCTTGGCCCGAGAGAATGAAACCGCGTACGCCCTCTTGCGCATTACGCAGCAGCAGTGCGGTCTGTTCGAGGTCGGAAATGATGCGGGTGGCGTGTCCAGTCTGCAGCGAATGGGTTTGCGCGCGACCGATACTGACGAAGAACACCACCGCTATCAGCGTGGTTGTGAGTAGCGCCGCCAGGATGCCGAGCCACGGCAATTGCGTCCGCCAATGTGGGAAATGGTATGACCTCATGAGCTTGTAACCACGCTAACAGGCTTGTCGGTATGACGCCGCCGGATGTATCCACCTTGCTATCCAAGATGGTGTTCAAGCAATATTTCCAGAGGGTAACATAAATGGCGGCTTCCGCTATCGTGATTCCGCAGCATGGCAAAAGCCGGCTGCTGGCAACAGCGGATTGGCGATGTCGGCGGGCAATGGGGCGCGGCCGCGGGTTTACCACGGACGGCAGGCAGGAGGGCTAGCGATTCATCAGCGTCTGCAGGCGCTCGCGCAGAACCGCGGTGCGGGCGAAACCGGAGGTCACCAGGTCGAGCTTTCCCCCATGTTCGAGGACCAGGGTGGGAAAGCCGGAAATGCCCCAGCGCTGGGTCTGGATGAATTCGTCGCGGGTGGCGGCGGCGGTGGCCTCGTCGGCCCAGACCGCATAGAAAGCCGCCGCCTCGACCGCAAGGCCGGACTTCTGCAGGGCGGCGGCGGCCACCTTGGCCAGCACTTCGCCGTCGGTGGCTTCCTGCGCTTCGGCATAGAACGCATGCTGGATCGCATGGAATACGTCGAGCGTCGCCAGCGGCGCAAACTGCCGTGCCGCCACCACCGCCCGGCAGGCCGGTTCGGTATCGTAGATGAAGCCCGGGCGCGACAGCGCTTCATGGCGAAACGGCAGTCCGGTGGCTTCCTCCACGTGCCGCCAGTGCGACAGCAGCATGGAGCGGGTGGCGTCGTCCATGATTTCGGTGTTGTAGGCGCGCAGGCCGCCCACCACGATGTCGAGCGGCGTGTCGGGAAGCTCGGCCAGCAGCGCTTTCAGCTGCGGACCGAAGCCGTAGCACCAGGAGCAGAGCGGATCGGCGATGTAAATCAGGCTGGCCATGGCGGGGGTTTTCTCCATTGAATCGGGAGCGGCGCGCCGGGCGCCGCTTACTTGTTCTTGACCCAGGTATTGGGGCGGGCGTGCGAGGAAATGCGGATTTCGATATTGGTGATGCCGACTGCGCCGGGCGGCCCGGTGACAAAGTCGAATCCGCTTTTGACCGGGAACAGGAAACTGTCGCGCAGGAAGATGTCGGTCTGGCAGTCGGTGTGCGGCTGGTACAGCTGCGGCTTGATTTCTTCCCACACCGCGGCGCTGATCCAGCCGTACATGAACAGCTGGTTCGGGTAGAGCGGACTGTCGGCATGCAGATAGCCTTTCTGCTCCTGCGCCAGTACCGGATGCGGCGGCGGACGCGGACCGACGAACAGGTCGATCCAGCCTTCGCCCAATTGGTAGGTCTGTTCGTTCTGATAGGCCGGGTATTTCAGCGTCAGATGCCAGTTGCAGTGGAATTCGATGCGCTTTTCGAGGCCGCTGCATTCGGGCCACATCGGGCGGCCGTCGCACACGGTCAGCTGGCTGCTGATCACGTGGCCGGCCAGGGTCGGCTCCAGCTTCCGCAATTCATCGAGGTTTTCGTGCAGGTTCCAGATAAACCATTTTGCCGCTTCCGCTTCCGACATGCCGGCCAGATCGGAAATCAGACGCAGGCCGTACGGTTCCAGCGCGCGGATTACTTCGCGCCGATGTTTTTCGTCCAGTTCGTCGGGTTCGGCAATGGCTTTGTGGGACTGCGGATGGTTCATCGATCACTCCTCGCCAATCGTGGGATCGGAATGGACCATTCTAGTAGTTCCATTTCGGTTTGACCACGTTGCGTCAGGACAAGGCCGGGGCCGCGCCGCGCACTCAAAAGGAAGAGCGCGGTCCAGCCAGGAATTCCAGTTCCTGCGGCGTCGAGCTGCGGCCCAGCACGGCATTGCGATGCGGGAAACGCCCGAAGCGGGCAATGACCTCGTGATGCCGGTGCGCATAGTCGAGATAGCCACGATAGATGTCCTGCCGCTCGGCCGGGACACCATCCACCAGTGCCTGGAACAGCTGCACCGCACGCTCCTGGTCGGCCAGTCGTTCCGAATGTTCCAGCGGCAAATACAGGAACACGCGCTCGATCGGGCGCAGCGCCTGGTCGGAGTGTTGCTCCAGCGCCTGCCGGCACCAGCTGCGCGCCAGCGCGTCGAAGGCGAACGCGCGCGCATGGCCCCGATACATATTGCGCGGGAATTGATCGGTCAGCAGCACCAGCGCCAGCAGGCCGTCCGGCGTATCGGCCCAGGCGTCCAGCGCGCCTTGTTCCGCGGCCGCCAGCGCGGTCTCGAAACGCTGACGCACCTGGCAATCGAGCGCATCGTTTTTCGACCACCAGAGCGCCGCCTGCCGCTGGCCGGTGAGACGGTCGTCGTCGCTGTCGCCGAACCAGAATTGTTTGATCGAGAGAGGGGTTTCCTGCGTAGCGTGCATGGCGGCGGACATGGTCTGAGAGGAAGGCGGGGACGCGGATGGATGGGGCGAGGGCGGCCATGGCCGGCCTACTCCCTTATTGAGAAGGGAGTATGCCTTAAAACGAGCCGATGTCGGAGATTTCTCGGGCGCTTTTGAAAATACACGGCCCAGTATTATTTCTTCGATGACATGCCGCCCGCGCACCTCAGGCGGCGATCACCTCGATGCGCACATCGTCCACCTGCACCGTTTGGCCGCCGCGTATCTTGCAGGTCTTGCGCAGTTCGCGCTGGCCGTCGACCCGCACCGCGCCGCTGGCCACCAGCGCCTTGCCGGCGCCGCCGCTGTCGCAGACGCCGGTCAGTTTCAGCAACTGGTGCAGTTCGATATGCTCGCCGCTCAGGCGGAAGCTGTGCTTGTGCGCGCTCATTGCGCGGCCGCTCCGGCCAACCGCTGGCGCGCCTTGTCCAGCCACAGCGCCAGGTTGTCCAGCAGGTCGCCCTGATCGAATGAGCAGCTCTGCTCGGCGAACAGCGCGGCCGATTCCAGCCGCCCCAGCACGTCTTCCATGACCTGTCCGAAGCGTGGCGGCAGGACTTCGAGCAGCGACGCCTGGGCGCGCCACGTACGGCAAAAATCCGCCAGCGCGACGCGGTTTTGCCGCAGGTCGTCGAGGCTGTGATGCAAGTTGTGAAGGGTGTCGTCGTGGGTCATCGGAGAACAGGGAAAATGCCGCCGCGGCGGAGTATATCGGAAGCGGCCAGCCGGCCGGCGTGAAATGTCAAAGCTGGCGCGCCTCGAAGGTATTGCAGGCGCTGACGGCGCCGCTGTCGATGCCGCGCCTGAACCAGCGCACGCGTTGCGCCGAACTGCCGTGCGTGAACGAATCCGGCACCACGTAGCCCTGCGCCTGCTTCTGCAGCGCATCGTCGCCGATGGCGCTGGCGGCATGCAGCGCCTGCTCGACGTCGCCGGCTTCGAGTATGTTGCGCGCCTGGTTGGCGTGATAGGCCCAGACGCCGGCAAAGCAGTCGGCCTGCAGTTCCAGCCGTACCGACAGGGCATTGGCCTGCGCCGGCGAGGCATTGCGCCGCGCCGCGTCCACCTTCTGCATGATGCCCATCAGGTTCTGCACGTGATGCCCGACCTCGTGCGCGATCACGTAGGCCTGCGCGAAATCGCCGGACACGGCGAAACGCTGCTGCATCAGCCGGTAAAAGCTGAGGTCGATATAGACTTTCTGGTCGCCGGGGCAGTAAAACGGCCCGCTCGCGGTTTCACCTGTGCCGCAGGCGGTCGGCGTGCTGCCGGAAAACAGCACCAGCTTCGGCCGTACGTAACTGGCGCCGCTGGCGCGGAACAGGTCGGTCCAGGTGTCTTCGGTATCGGCCAGCACGGTCGAGACGAAGCGCGTCATCGGGTCGTTGGCCGGCGGCGCCGACTGCTGCTGCAGCTGCTCCGGCGCACCGCCGCTCAGCACGTTCAGCACCGTGCCGGGATCGATTCCCAGAAAATACGAAGCGACCAAGGCGATCACCACGGTGCCGATGCCGATCGAGCGGCCGCCGAAGCCGATGCCGCCGCGCCGGTCTTCGACATTGTCGCTTTCGCGGTTGCCTTCCCATTTCATGATGTGCCCTTTCGCCGCGGCGGTTGCGCTGCATCCGGCAGTTTAGCGGAGGATGGAGCGCGATAAAAACGGAATTTTTACCCGTGCCGCAGGGTTGCAGGATGTGCCGCGCTTCCTGGCATTCCCGATGGCACGCGGAACTTGACCAATTAACAATGCTCCAATTTCTTAAGGCGTACCGTTTTGATATGCGGCAATAGAAATCGGCGGCGCCTTTTTTGTTATGAATGAAGAGCCGCGTCTACGCTAGGCGACGGCAGTGTTTTCAGTCTCAAATTTTTCGGGAGAAACCATGAGTGCCAGCAAAACGGAAGACGCGATCGATATGCTGACCGCGGACCATAGAAAAGTATTGAAAATGTTCAAGGATTACGAAAAACTGAAGGACGGCGGCAGCAAGGCGAAAAAGAGCGATCTCGCCACCACGATCTGCCTGGAAGTGACGATTCACAGCATGCTGGAGGAGGAAATCTTCTATCCGGCGGCGCGCAAGGCGATCGACGACGACGACATGATGGACGAGGCGTTGGTCGAGCATGCGGGCGCCAAGGAGTTGATCGACCAGCTGCAGGACATGGAGCCGGGCGACGAGCTGTACGATGCCAAGGTCACGGTGCTGGGCGAGGAAATCGAGCACCATGCCACCGAAGAGGAAAAGCAGATGTTTCCCAAGGTGAGGAAGTCCAAGCTCGATACCGCCGCACTCGGCGCCCAAATGCAAGAGCGCAAGCAGGTGCTGATGGAAGAGCTGGGCGGCAGCACGGCCGGGGCCAAATAACGCCTCCGGCCAGGCCGGCAGGATTGCCCCCGGCCGGCGGCGGCGCTATAGTGGAAAAGGTATCCGCCGCCGGCCGGACCGCCGGCTTTCAATGGTTTTGTTCAAGACACCGAAGGAGGCGCATATGTCTATCAGCCGCACCAGTGTGATCGCAATCGCCGCCGTATGCGGCGCCTGGGCCAGCTTCGCCAACGCCAAGCTGCCGCCGCCGACGCCGCAGGAACAGGAACAGGCGGAGCAGAAAAAAGCCAAGGCCGCCGCCGAAGCCCAAGAACAGAAAGCCGCCTTGACCAAGGTGCAGGACCAGATCGCCGCCCGCTACATCGCCGCCCAGCAAGCCAAGGGCATCACCGTGACGCCGACGCCGATTGCAGCAGCGGCTCCGGCCGCGGCGACGACCAAGGAAGTGCCGGCGGCCGCCATGGATAACCGTCCAACTGAGAAAGCCGGCGCCTACAACGAGCAGGTCAGCCCGCAGTCGGCGCAGACTTCGGCCGCCACCGGCAGCCCGCCGAACGGCCAGAAGCCGAACGACCAGAAGCCGGACGAGCAGAAAAAATAAGGTGGGCGCCGTCGGCACAGGGCGGCGCCAGCGCCCGTCTTCGTCGGCGGCACGAAGCGGGGATCCTGCCTGCCATCGCACGCGGGGCACCGTTGCCTGCGCCTGGAGCGGGCCGACCGGAACGGTTGCCAGATGAAGTTCAAGGACTACTATCAGATTCTCGGGCTGGAGCGCACGGCCAGCGCCGAGGATATCAAGCGCGCGTATCGCAAGCTGGCGCACAAGTACCATCCCGACGTTTCCAAGGACCCGTCCGGGGAAGAGCGCTTCAAGGAAATCGCCGAAGCCTATGCGACGCTGAAGGACCCGGAAAAACGGGCGGAGTACGACCAGCTCGGGCGGCGCGCGCCGGGCGAGGATTTCGAACCGCCGCGCGACTGGCAGAATCAATTCCATGAATCGGCATCCGCCTTCGACGATGTCGACCTGGCCGATCTGCTGGCGGCGATGGCGGCGGCACGGCATGGCAGGCGGACGGGCGAACCCTTGAAGAGAGCTGGACAGGATTACGAAACCAGGACCGAGGTAAGCCTGGAGCAGGCGTATGAGGGCGCCGAGATCGACGTCAGCGTCGCCATTCCGGAATACGATCCACAGGGGCTGCAGCACCGCGTCCCGCACACGTTCCGCGTGCGCGTGCCAAAGGGATTGCAGGACGGCCAGCGCCTGCGCCTGGCCGGCAAGGGCGGACGCGGCATCGGCGGCGGCAAGAATGGCGACCTGTACATCATGATGACGCTCAAGCCGCATCCGCTGTACCGCGTCAGCGGCAAGGACTTGTACAGCGACCTGCCGCTGGCGCCATGGGAAGCGGTGCTGGGCGGCGCGGTCCAGGTGCCGACCCTGGGCGGCACGGTCGAACTGAAGATTCCGGCGGCGACCACGGCCGCGCGCCGCTTCCGCCTGGCGCGGCGCGGCCTGCCCGGGCCCGACGGCGAACACGGCGACCTGTACGCGGTGGTGCGCATCGAGGTGCCGAAGACGGTCGATGCCGAGGAGCGCAGGCTCTTCGAGCAGCTGGCCGCGCATTCCCACTTCAATCCGCGCCGTCGGCACTAGGCAAGGAGCATACACATGCGTATTCATGCCGAAGATCCGGTCTGGCTGAATGAATCGGCGCTCTGCTCGCTGGAGGAGCTGGCCGAATTGTCCGGCCTGTCGCAGGACGAACTGGCGATGCTGGTGGAGAACGGCGTACTGCAGCCGGCGCCCGAGGAACCGGCCGGCGCCCGCGTCTTTTACGCCAGCTGCGTCGTGCAGGTGCGCACCGCGCGTCGCCTGCGCGACGATTTCGAGCTGGATGCGGCAGGCCTGGCGGTGGCGGTCAATCTGCTGGGCCGCATCCGCGAACTGGAGCTCGAGCTGCAGGCATTGAGCGCCCGGCATCCGTGATGGCGGCGTTCAGCCGGAGAGCTGCCCCCGCCTGCGCCGTTCAATCGTCCATCGGCGCGATCGATTCCGCGTAGTCGTACAGCGCCCCCAGGATTTCCTCGCCGTTTTCGCCGGCATCCTCGGCCAGGCGGTCGATGTCGTCGAAAAAGGCCGGCAGCGTGCGCGCGCCGGCGGCTCCGCCGAGCAGCCGGGCGGCGCGATGTTCTTCCCAGCGCTGCGCCTCCTCGCCCGTCAGCGTCTCCGGAAAATTGCGGGCACGATAACGGAACAGCAGCTCCTCCAGCCGCGGATCGTCGAAAGCGGGCGGCCGCGCCAGCTGCTGCGGACTTTCCGCGCGTAACTGCGTCAGCTTGCGGCGGTCGCCGTTGCCGACGAAGCCGCCGTACAGGTCCTCATCGACGTCGGCCGCAGCGCCGGCCGGCCGTTCGTACACCGCTTCCCACAGCGGCCGCATCTTGCCGCCGGCATCGAGCCCGGCGGCGATTTCCGCATGGCGCAGCGCAGTGCCGAGGTCGATGCCCCAGCGCTGCGCCAGCGGCGGCGGCAGCGTCTTCAGGTTGCCGATCACGACCGGCGATTTGTTGATATGGATGCTTTTGATCGGCAAGCGGCTCATGCCTTCGGGTAGTGCGTCGGCCGCCGTGAACATCCGGGTGCGGATGGTTTCCGCATCCAGCGTGCGCAGCTCGGCGGGATCGAAGGCCAGGTCCCAGGCGATCACTTCATTCTTGTTGGTCGGATGCGGCGCCAGCGGCCACATCAGCGCCAGGCAGCCGCGCTCGGCCGGGAACATGCCGGAGACATGCAGGAACGGGCGCGGCGCGTGCAGGCTGATTTCTGCGGACACGCGTTCCTTCTTGCGCAGCTCGAAGCAGAAATCGAACAGCCGCGGCTGGCGCGCGCGGATCAGGCGCGCCAGCGCCAGCGTGGCATGCACGTCGGACAGCGCATCATGCGCGGCGTCGTGGTCCAGATCGTTGGCGATGGTCAGATCTTCCAGCCGGAAGCTGGGCCGGCCGTCTTCGTGCTTAGGCCAGACGATGCCGTCCGGGCGCAGTGCATAGGTGGTGCGCACCAGGTCCAGGATATCCCAGCGCCCGCAGCCGTTCTGCCATTCGCGCGCATAGGGATCGATCAGGTTGCGCCAGAACAGGAAACGGGTGAATTCGTCATCGAAGCGGATCGTGTTGTAGCCGACGCCGATCGTGCCCGGCTCCGAAAACGCCTGCTCGATGGCGGCCGCGAACTGGTACTCCGGCAGCCCGCGCTCCAGGCAAAGCTGCGGCGTGATGCCGGTGATCAGGCAGGATTGCGGATCGGGCAGGTAGTCGGCCGCCGGCCGGCAATACAGCATGATCGGCTCGCCGATCTGGTTCAGTTCGGCATCGGTGCGCACCGCCGCGAATTGCGACGGACGGTCGCGCCGTGGCGAGATGCCGAAAGTTTCGTAGTCGTGCCAGAGAAAGGTGGGGGTGGTCATGAGGCCTTCACAGAGGGGCGGGGCAAGAAAAAGGCAGAATGGCAGGCGGGCGGCATCGCCATATCATGACGCCGTTCAATGCCCGTAAAGGATCAATGGTAACGAAAATAAGCAGCTTGTATAGCTCCCCAGGCCCGAAATGGAGGGGCCACAGGCGCCGGTCGGACCGTGCGGCATTGTTGGATGCTGCTTTTTGCTGTTAACCTCCGGTAAATAACATTACGTATCGCGCGCATATGTTCAAGTGCTCCAGTTTTTTTATCTTAACGAGTTTTTGAGGAGCAGCCCATGAAGTTTGTGCGTCGCAAATCCGCTGAATGGATGCCGCCATGCGCCGTTTCCAGGGAGTTGCGGGCGCACGTCGTTTCCGCGGCTTATCCTGCATGATGTCCGAATAGGCTTGCACTTTCCAGGTAAACAGACGGCATGAATTGTCCGCGCTGCCCCTATTTCTTATTGGAGAATGATCTTGAAATTGATTCGCTATGGCGCCCAAGGCGCGGAAAAGCCCGGCCTGCTGGATGCCGAAGGCAAGCTGCGCGACTTGTCCGGCCATGTCGCCGATATCATCGGCGCGACAGTGGACGATGCCACGCTGAACCGCCTGCGCGCGATTGATCCGACCACGTTGCCGCTGGTGCCGGATAGCGCTCGGCTCGGGCCTTGCATCGGCGACACCCGGCATTTCATCGCGATCGGCTTGAACTATGCCGATCATGCGGCGGAATCGAACATGCCGATTCCCAAGGAACCGATCGTGTTCAGCAAGGCCACGAGTTCGATCGCCGGCCCGAACGATGCGTGCCCGTTCCCGCCAGGCGCCACCAAGGTGGATTGGGAAGTCGAGCTGGCCATCGTGATCGGGCGCCGTGCCTACCGGGTCAGCGAAGCCGAGGCACTCGACTACGTCGCCGGCTACTGCGTCTGCAACGATTTGTCGGAACGCGTGTGGCAACTGGAACGCGCCGGCCAGTGGATCAAAGGCAAGAGCGCGCCGGGTTTCGGCCCGCTTGGCCCCTGGCTGGTGACGCGCGATGAAGTTCCCGATCCGCTAGTTCTGGAGCTCACGCTCGACGTCAACGGCGAGCGCAAGCAGACCGGCTCCACCAGCACGATGATCTTCGGGCCGGCGTACCTGATTTCCTACCTGTCGCAATTCATGGCGCTGGAGCCGGGGGACGTCATCACCACCGGGACGCCGCCCGGCGTCGGCATGGCGCGCAACCAATACCTGAAACCCGGCGACGCGCTCCGGCTGTCGATCACCGGCCTCGGCGAGCAGTCGATGGTCATGCGCTGATGCCGGCCGGCTCACCCGTGAAACGGCGACGACATGGACCATAGCGACTCAGCAGCAAACGGACCGCCGGAGCGCTCCTGCGTGGGCATTCTGCTGGCGGCGGGCAAAGGCCGCCGCTTCGATGCGGCCGGCATCCGCAACAAGCTGCTGCAACGCCTGCCCGCCGGCGATACGGTAGTCGTTCAAGCCGCGAAAAACCTGCAGGCGGCGATCGGCGTCACGCTGGCGGTGGTGCCGGCCGGCTCGGCGGCACTCGCGTCGCATCTATCCGCGAGCGGCTTCGCCGTCACCGAATGCCCCGACGCCGGGTTGGGCATGGCCGCTTCTCTGACGCATGGCTTGCGGCTGTCATCCGACGCTGCCGGCTGGATCATCGCACTGGGCGACATGCCCTTCGTGCGGCCGGACACCATCAGGCAGCTGGCGGCCGCGCTGTCGCAAGGCGCCGACATCGTCGTCCCGATCCACAACGGGGTGCGTGGCAATCCGGTGGGGTTCAGCCGAAATCATCTCGAACACCTGTTGCAGCTGTCGGGGGATATCGGCGCGCGCAAGTTGCTGCAGCAGTATCCGGTCAAGGAAATCAACGTCGACGATCCGGGTGTCGGCCGTGACATCGATACGCTCGCCGATTGGAAAAACAGCTGGAGCACGAGTGAAACTCCGCCGCCTTGAACCGCATGCTTCTGCACGGCAATCAAACGGCATAAGCGTGGCGTCAGATGAAAGAGGGGAAGCTGATGCTGTCCGATACGGAGCCCAGGATATCGGCGGCCACTGAACAGCTTTCCATTTGGCTAGCGATACGGCGGATAGGGAGTTTCCGCGCAGGCTGTTTTCAATCGCCCCGGGTATCGGAAAACCTGCTCTGCAATGTGCCTGTTCCGGTCAGGCCTGGGCGCGCGGCATCGCGCACACCAGCTCGCCCGGATCGTTGGCGACCACCGCGCGGTCGTTCTTGGCTTGTGCCACATCCATGTCGCGCGGCAAGGTCACGCCGTTCTTGACCGCCAGGATTTCCGCCATCACGCTGACCGCGATCTCCGGCGGCGTCTTGCTGCCGATGTAGATGCCGATCGGCCCGCGCAGGCGTTTCAGACTGCTTTCGGTCTGCTCGAAGTGCTCGATCATGCGTTGCTGGCGCGCTTCGTTGTTGCGGCGCGAGCCGATCGCACCGACGTAGAATGCCTCGGTCTTGAGCGCCTCCAGCAGTGCCAGGTCGTCCAGCTTGGGGTCGTGCGTCAGGGCCACGACGCAGCTGCGGCGGTCGGGCCGAAAAGCCAGTACCACGTCGTCGGGCATGTCGCTGACCACGGTGGCGCCGGCCACCGACCAGGCGCTGCGGTATTCCTCGCGCGGGTCGCATACCGTGACCGCAAAGCCGGAAAACAGGGCCATGGTGGCGAGGTATTCGGTCAACTGACCGGCGCCGATCAGCAGCATGCGATATTCCGGGCCGAAGGTGTTGACCAGTTCCGTCTGCGACAGCTCGAGTTGCGCCGGGGCGCTGGCCTCCTTGAGCGTGACGACGCCATCCGCCAGGCGCACCGTGCGCTGCATCAGTTGCCCCGCTTCCAGGGCGCCAACCAGTGTCCCCAGGCTGGCGGCGTCGGGGTCGTATTCGAGCAACAGCTCGAGCGTGCCGCCGCAGGGCAGGCCGAAGCGGTGCGCCTCGTCGGCCGTGACGCCGTACTTGGCGAAGCCGGGAGCGCCGCTGGGGATCTGATGGGCCGAATCCTTGCCGGCATAGGCCTGGGTATGGCGGTAGATCAGGTCGTCTTCGATGCAGCCGCCCGAGACCGAACCGACCACCAGGCCGTCTTCGCGCAGCGCCATGATCGAGCCGATCGGCCGCGGCGACGAACCCCAGGTGCGCACCACGGTGGCCAGCAGCGCGCGCTTGCCGGCCAGGCGCCAGTCGCGCAAGGTGCGCAACACCATCACATCAAGGTTTTCCATATACCTTCCTCGTACTCAAACAGCGCGCTATGCGCTGCGGCGCCACCACCAGATGATGGCCAGCAGCAAGACCAGCACCGCTCCCCACAGCCATACCGGAATCTTCGCTCCTTTTGCGCCGCTTGTGCCCGTCGTGGCCGCGGTGCCGGCCATGGCTGCCGCTTCGTCGATCTCCGCCCTGGCCGCATAGGCTTCCGGGAAGCGGCGCTCCATTTCCGCGTCGAAGCGCTTGAAGAACTCGTCCGCCAGCGATTTGGCCGTGCCGTCGACCAGCCGCTGACCCAGTTGCGCGATCTTACCTCCCACGGACGCATTGACGGTATAGGCGAGCTTGCAGCCGTCGACGTTGGGCGTCAGCGCCACCCGCGCATTGCCCTTGCCGAATCCGGCCGGCCCGCCCTGTCCTTCGAAGGCAATGGTGTAGCTGTCTGGCGGCCGGATATCGTCCAGCTTGATTTTCCCGGAAAATTTGGCTGCCACCGGACCGATCTTGAGCGCCATGCCGAGCGCGTACTGGTTGTCCCCCGTGGCTTCGAACTTGTCGCAGCCCGGGATGCAGGCCTTGAGGACCGCGGGGTCGTTCAGCGCGTCCCAGGCCTGTTGCTGCGTCACTGCCAATTGGCGGTTTCCTTGCATATCCATTTTTTGCTCCCAGTGCCGTGCCTCAACGTTTCATTAGCGCCGCCAGACTGGCGGCCAATTCTTCGAGCTTGCTCAGATTGTGTACCGCCAGCATGCCGTGCGCATGGCTGTGCAGGACGGCGGCGCCGCGCGCGCTGGGCGCATAACCGTCGAAGCGCAGCAGCGGGTTGAGCCACAGCAGCCGGCGGCTGGCGCGGCGCAGCCAGGCCAGCTCCTGCGCCAGTTCCTGCGGCTCGCCGGTGTCCAGGCCGTCGGTAATGATCAGGACCAGGGTGCGCCGGCCGACCAGCCGCCGCGCATGGTGCTGGTGCAGGCTGGCCAGCGAGGCGCCCAAGCGGGTGCCGCCGGCAAAATCTTCGATCATGGCGCTGGCCTGGGTCAGCATCTCGTCGGTATCCGGCAGGCGGAATGCCGGCGTCAGGTCGGTCAGCTGGGTGCCGAAGGCGAAGACGTCGCGCCGCGGATGGCGCCGGGTGGCGGCATGCAGAAAGGCCAGCAACAGGCGCGCGTAGCGTTCCATCGAGCCCGACACGTCCACCAGCACCAGCAGCGGCAGCAACTGCTCGCGCCGCTGCAGCCGCGGCAGGCGCAGCAGCTCGCCGCCGCTGCGCGACGCCTGGCGCATGACGCCCGGCCAGTGCAGGCGCGCGCCCGAGCTGGCGGGGTAGGCGCGGCGCGCGGCAAAATACGGCAGCGGCAGCAGCACGTCGCGCGCCAGGCGCTCCACCAGCCGGTATTCCGAGCCGGACAGCGCATTGAAGTCGGCGTGCCTCAGGCGCTGCAGGTCGCTGGCCGTCATGGCCGCGTCGAATTCGAGTTTCTGGTCTTCCTGCGCCGGTTTGGCCGGCTGGCCATAGGCCTTTTGCGGCGCCAGCGCCTCGTTCACGCGCGGCCGGCGTTTGCTCGGTTCGGCCTTGCCTTCGGCGCTGGGCAGCATTTGCGCCAGCAGCTTTTTGGCCACCTCGGGATTGCGGAAATAGGCGTCGAACAGCTCGCGGAACACCAGCCGGTCCTGCGCGCGGCTGACCATCACCGCCTCCAGCGCGGCGCTCAGGTCATCGCGGGCATCGACGCCCACGGCCAGCGCCGCCTCGGCCGCCAGTGCGATGCGGGCGCTGTCGACCCGCACGCCGGCACGGCGCAGGGCGCGGCCGAAGCCGGAGAGGTTGTCGGCCAGTTTGCCGAAGCGGGCGTCGCCAAGCAGCATGGAAATTCCTTCAAACCGTTTCCGAAGGGCTTACCCTGCCGCCGTCGGCGGCAGTCCAGCGACATTGCCGACCAAGGTCATTGGGTCGCCGCCGGCGCCTCTTCGGATTTGAGCAACTCGGCCGCCATGTCGCGCGTGAGCGCGGCCACGTCTTCGCGCTGCTTGAACAGGATGCCGGCGGTGTCGAACACCACTTCCGGATCGACCACCAGCGTATCGAGCGCAACCAGCGCGCGCGCCCATTCGACGCTTTCGGCAATCCCCGGGGCGCGCTGGAAGGCGTTGGCGAACGGCGCGCTGCGCAGCCGGCCGACAAACTCCGCAACTTGCGCCGACAGCGCCGCGCTCGCCTGCGGCACCTGGGCCCGCACGATGACCAGTTCGCGCTCGCGGTCCGGGTAGTCGAGCCAGTGGTACAGGCAGCGGCGCTTGACCGCGTCGTGCAGTTCGCGCGTACGGTTGCTGGTGACGATGGTCACCGGGCTGGTGGCGGCGCGCACCGTGCCGATTTCCGGAATGCTGACCTGGTATTCGCCCAGGTATTCGAGCAGGAACGCCTCGAACGGCTCATCGGCCCGGTCCACCTCGTCGATCAGCAGCACCGCGCCCGGCGCCGGCGTCTGCAGCGCCTGCAGCAGCGGGCGGCGAATCAGGTAGCGGTCCTGGTAGACCTCGCGTTCGATCTGCTCGGTATTGCCCTGGCCTTCGTGGCGCAATTCGGCGGCGCGCATATGCAGCAGCTGCGCCGCGTAGTTCCATTCGTACAGCGCTTCGCGCAGCTCCAGCCCGTCGTAGCACTGCAGGCGGATCAGCGCGCGCTGCAAGGCCACGGCCAGCGCCTTGGCCAGCTCGGTCTTGCCGACGCCGGGCTCGCCCTCCAGCAGCAGCGGGCGCTGCAGCTTGAGCGCCAGAAACACCGCGGTGGCCAGCCGGCGGTCGGCATAGTAGCCGGCCGCCTCCAATGCTTCCGTCAGCGCATCGATGGTGGCGAACACGGCCCCTCTAGCCCGCCATCAGGCCGACCGCGCGCTGGGCGAGTACGCTGATCAGATTGGCGCGATAGGCCGCCGTGGCGTGGATGTCGCTGTTCAGGTCCGAAGCGTCGATTTTGACGGCGGCCGCCGCTGCCGGGGTGAAATCGCCGGTCAAGGCCTGCTCCAGCCCCTGGTGGCGGAACACGCCACTGGCGGCGCCGGTCACGGCCACGCGCACGCCGCCATCCGTCTGCGCGACCAACACGCCCACCAGTGCGAAGCGCGAAGCCGGCTGCCGGAACTTCAGGTAGGCCGCGCGCCTTGGAATCGGGAAGCTGACCGCCGTGATGATTTCGTCGTCCTGCAAGGCGGTCGCGAACATGCCCTGGAAGAAATCGTCGGCGGCGATCTGGCGCCGCGTCGTGTGGACCGTGGCATTCAGGCCCAGTACCGCGGCCGGGTAGTCGGCCGCCGGGTCGTTGTTGGCGATCGATCCGCCCAGCGTGCCCATGGCGCGCACCTGGCGGTCGCCGATGTGCGCGGCGAGGTCGGCCAGCGCGGGAATGGCGGCCTTGAGCTCGGCGTTGGCGGCGACGTCGGCGTGGCGCGTCATGGCGCCGATCACGAAGGCATTACCCTCGCGCCGGATGCCGGCCAGCTCCTTGATGTTGGCCAGATCCACCAGCTTGCCGGGATCGGACAGGCGCAGCTTCATCGCGGCCAGCAGGGTTTGCCCGCCGGCCAGTACCTTGGCGCCGCCGGCCGCCAGTTGGGCGGCTTCGGCGACGGTGGTGGGGCGTTCCAGCGTGAATGCATACATCGTGGTTCTCCCTAGACTTTGGCGGATTGGATGGCTTCCCACACGCGGCCGGGCGAGGCGGGCATGTCGAAGTCTTTCACGCCCACGGCCTTCAGGGCGTCCAGCACGGCGTTGATCACGGCCGGCGGCGAACCGATCGCGCCGGCCTCGCCACAGCCCTTGGAGCCGAGCGGATTATGGGTGCACGGCGTGCAGACGTGGCCGAGCTTGAACTCGGGGAAATCGTCGGCGCGCGGCATCGCATAGTCCATGAAACTGCCGGTCAGCAACTGGCCGCTCTCGCGGTCATACACGCAACGCTCCAGCAATGCCTGGCCGATGCCCTGCGCAATGCCGCCGTGCACCTGGCCCTCGACGATCATCGGATTGACGATGACGCCGAAGTCGTCCACCGCGGCAAAGCGGTCGACGCGCGTTACGCCCGTCGCCGGGTCGATTTCGACTTCGCAGATGTAGGTGCCGGCCGGATAGGTGAAGTTGGTCGGATCGTAGAACGCGGTTTCGTTGAGGCCGGGTTCGAGCTTGTCGAGCGGGTAGTTGTGCGGCACGTAGGCGGTCAGCGCCACCTGGCCGAAGGTCACCTTCTTGTCGGTGCCCTTGACCGTGAATTCGCCGTTGGCGAACTCGACGTCGGCGTCGGACGCCTCCATCAGGTGTGCGGCGATCTTCTTGGCCTTGGCCTCGATCTTGTCGAGCGCCTTCATGATCGCCGAGCCGCCGACCGAGAGCGAACGCGAGCCGTAGGTGCCCATGCCGAACGGCACGCGGCCGGTATCGCCGTGCACCACCTCCACCGCGTCGACCGCGATGCCGAGGCGCGCCGCCACCACCTGGGCAAAGGTGGTCTCGTGGCCCTGGCCGTGGCTGTGCGAACCGGTAAACACCGTGACGCCGCCGGTCGGATCGACGCGCACTTCGCCGCATTCGAACAGGCCGGCACGGGCGCCGAGCGCGCCGGCGATGTTGGAGGGCGCCAGCCCGCAGGCCTCGATGTAGCTCGAATAACCGATGCCGCGCAGCAGGCCGCGCGCTTCGCTGTCCTTACGCCGCGCCTCGAAGCCGGCCACGTCCGCCAGCGTCTCGGCCTGCTCCATGCAGGCGTGATAGTCGCCGACGTCGTACTGCAGCGCCACCGGCGTCTGATGCGGGAACTGGGTGATGAAGTTGCGCTTGCGGATTTCATCCTGGCCCAGGCCCATCTCCCAGCCGCAGCGGGTCACCAGGCGTTCCAGCAGATAGGTGGCTTCGGGCCGGCCGGCGCCGCGGTAGGCGTCCACCGGCGCCGTGTTGGTGAACCAGGCGTCGACCTCGACATAGATCTGCGGCGTCGTGTACTGGCCGGCCAGCAGCGTGCCGTACAGGATGGTCGGGATCGCGGTCGAGAAGGTGGATAAATAGGCGCCGAGATTGGCGTCGGTGTGCACCCGCAGCGCCAGGAACTTGCCGTCCTTGTCCATCGCCATTTCGGCATGGCTCACGTGGTCGCGGCCGTGGGCGTCGGAAACGAAGCTCTCGTTGCGCTCGGCGGTCCACTTGATCGCGCAGTTGAGCTGCTTGGCGGCCCAGGTCAGGCACACGTCTTCGGCGTACAGGTAGATCTTGGAGCCGAAGCCGCCGCCGACATCGGGCGCGATCACGCGCACCTTGTGCTCGGGCAGGCCGAGCACGAAGGCGCACATGAGCAGGCGCTCGACGTGCGGGTTCTGGTTGGCCACATACAGCGTGTATTCGTCGCTGGCGCGGTTGTAGGCACCGATGGCGGCGCGCGGCTCCATGGCGTTGGGGATCAGCCGGTTGTTGACCAGATCCAGCCTGGTCACGTGGGCGGCGGTGGCGAAGGCGGCGTCGACTTGCGCCTTGTCGCCGAGCGCCCATTTGTAGCAATGGTTGTCGGGGGCCGCTTCATGCAGCGCGCTTCCCTTGGCGGCATCGCGCACGTCCACCACGGCCGGCAGCACGTCGTAGTCCACTTCCACCGCTTCGGCGGCGTTCTTGGCCTGCTCGACGGTGTCCGCGACCACCATGGCGACGTGGTCGCCGACGTAGCGTACCTTGCCCTGCGCCAGGATCGGATGCGGCGGCTCCTTCATCGGCGTGCCGTCGGTGCCGGTGATCAGCCAGCCGCAGGGCAGGCCGCCCATCTTGCCTTCCACGTCCTTGCCGGTGAAGACTTTGAGCACGCCGGGCATCGCCTCCGCCTTGCTGACGTCGATGCTGTTGATGGCGGCGTGCGCATGCGGCGAGCGCACGAACACGGCGTAGCGCTGGTTGGCCAGGTTCACGTCATCGGTGTACTGGCCGCCACCGGTGAGAAAGCGATAGTCTTCCTTGCGAAGAACGGCCTCGCCGATATGCGGCAGGCCGGCAAAATCGGATGCACCCATGCTCGACTCCCTGGAGTTGTGGCGATGAATCAGGCCGTCATCGCGGCTGCGCCTTGCTGCACCGCCTTGACGACGTTTTGGTAACCGGTACAGCGGCAGATGTTGCCTTCCAGCTGTTCACGGATTTCCGCTTCGGTGGCGTTCGGATTGTGCTGGCACAGATCGACCGCGCTCATCACCATGCCGGTGGTGCAGAAGCCGCACTGCAGGCCATGGCACTCCTTGAAAGCCGCCTGCATCGGATGCAGCGTGCCGTCCGGCTGCGCCAGTCCTTCGATGGTGGTGATGTCGGCGCCGCTGGCCTGGGCCGCCAGCATGTTGCACGACTTGACCGCGTGTCCATTCATGATGACGGTGCAGGCGCCGCATTGGGCGGTGTCGCAGCCGACGTGGGTGCCGGTGAGTTTCAGATGCTCGCGTAGGGCATCGACCAGCAGCGTGTTGGGGGGAAGGTCAAGCGTGGAAGGCTTGCCGTTGACGTTGAGCAGAACTTGCATAAGTCTTGTCTCCTGTCATTTAGTTGTCAGGCCAGCTTATGCCAAGCGCCTACATTAATCAAGCGCTACCGTCAAGTGCCATGAGGCATGTATAGAGCACGGATTGGTGCCCGGAAAAATCAAGGCGCGTTTCTCGCGATGTGTTATGCAGGTCTGCGGATATGCGCTGGCGCGTGCTGCCGCGCGCGTTTCGGCAAATCGGGCTTTTGATCGTGCCGGCAAAGTATGGAAGAAGGCCGACGAGGGAGGCGCGGTTTCGCAGTGGGCCATCGATTTCGGCCAGACTCGGATGCGCCGAAAAATCTTAGCGGCGAGCGGCACCCGGCCACGCCGGAACGGACTTCACCCAAGGCCATGATCCGGTAATGCAAGACAAACTGCGAGGCAAGGGTGAAGCTCAACAGAGGCGGCTGCACTGGCGTTGCAGCGTTGCGCGCAGGGAGGATGCTGGAACCGGAAGCTCCTTTGGTCGGATACTCCCTTATATGTGGGTGATTTCCGGGCGAGAATGATAGGAAATCAACATATACTCCATATATTGTGAAACGTAGGGACGATGCAGATGGCCCGGCGTCGCTCGACAATTCCGGCGGCGCCCGGCACTCTTCTCAGTGACCCGCCGCCGGCGCATCCGCCAGCAGGCTGAAATGCTCGACCGCCGGCGGCGCCGCGAAATAGGGACCGACGATGGCGCGCCACTCCTGGAACGCCGCCGATTCGCGGAAATCGACGGTGTGGTTTTCCAGGGTGTCCCAGTAGATCGTCAGCACGTAGCGCTCGGGCGTTTCGATGCCGCGCTGCACGCGATAGCCGCGAAACCCCTTGGCCTTGCTGATCACCTGCTGCACGCCGCGCACGATGGCGGCATCGAATTCATGCTGTTTTCCGGGCTGGATGCGAAGGTCGGCAAGTTCGAGAATCATGGTCGTGTGGTGTTCAGGGAAGTGGAAGGATCGGCCGGCTCAGGCGCCGGCCGGGAAGTCATCTAGGCACGATCAACAATTAGTACGTGCCCATGAAGTCGCGCTTGCCGACCTCGACGCCGTTGTGGCGCAGGATGTCGTAGGCGGTGGTGACGTGGAAGAAGAATTGCGGCAGCCCGTAGTGCAGCAGATAGGTCTGGCCGCTCAGTTTCTTTTCCTTCGGCGTGCCGGGTCGCAGCACGATTTCGAGCTGCTCGCTGCCGTCCAACTGTTCTGGCTGGATGCCTTCGATGAAGGCCACCGTCTTGGCGATGCGCGCGCGCAGCTCGGCAAAGCTCTGTTCGGTATCGTCATAGGCCGGCACTTCGGCACCGGCCAGCCGCGCCGACACGCTCTTGGCGAAATCGGCCGCGATCTGCACCTGGCGCGACAAGGAAAACATGTCGGGAAACAGGCGCGCCTGCAGCAGCGCGTTCGGCTCGATCGATTTAGCCGCGGCGTGTGCTTCGGCCTTGGCCAGCACCTCGTTCAAGGCATTCAGCAGCTGCTTGAAAACGGGGACCGAAGCGGTGTACATGGAGATGCTCATGAGGATGTTCCAAAAGGATTGAAGGTGGACCGATCATAGCAGACGCCCCCGATGCCGGCCGCCGCTGCTATCCTTGTCCGCAATCCTTCTTACCCGTCTTTCGATGGCACGCCGCTACCACCACCACGTCTACGTCATTGAATTGTCGCCGGACGTCCTGTACGAGCCGCGCTTCAAGAAGGCCAACCCGGACTACGTCCGCGGCAAGCCCTGCGTCTACGTCGGCATGACCGGGCTCAATCCCGACCTGCGCTTCGACAAGCACAAGGCCGGCATCCAGTCCAACCGCTTCGTCATCACCTACGGCCTGCGCCTGCTGCCCGAACTGTACGAATGCTACAACCCGATGCCCTACCACGGGGCCTGCGAGATGGAAGTGGAGCTGGCGGTCAGCCTGCGCGAAGCGGGCTATGGCGTCTGGCAGGCGTGACGGCGGCAGGCGGGGTTGTCTGAAACGCAAGCCTCGGTTAGCATGCCCCTGCACTATTTCACAATTTCAACATTTCGCCAGACACAAAATAGAAGGGGAGACATCATGCGCCAAGTACTTTTTTCGATTCTGACCTTGTCGATCGCCGCTTTTGCTGGCTCCGCCTGGGCCGCCGGCCAGATGAAGCCCGGCCTGTGGGAAATGACCATCAAGTCCAACATGATCCCGGCCATGCCAAAGCTGTCGCCGCAAGAACTCGAACAGATGCGCAAGATGGGGGTCGACATGCCGGATATAAAAGATGGCGGCATGGTGTCCAAAGTCTGCGTCACCAAGGAAATGGCCGGGCGCGACGAACCGCCAACGGGCGACTTCAAGGAAATGGGCTGCGAGACCAAAAACTACAAGAACAGCGGCAATCAGTACTCGTTCGATGTGGTGTGCAACAACGCCGAAATGAAGGGGCAGGGCACGATGAAGGGCGCGTTTTCCGGCAACGACAAGTTCAGCTCGACCTATCAGTTCAAAGGAGTCGCGCACGGCCAGAAGGTCGATCAGGCTCATGAAACCGCGGGCAAGTGGGTGAGTGCGGATTGCGGCAAGGTCAAGCCGTATGACGACATCGGCAAAAAGAAATAGCGCAGCGGGCCGGGGTCATCATGCTCCGTTAAACCACACTGGCGTGTGGTGCCGGTATGTGATTCCGGCCCGTTGTCTTGCCCCCGCGCGATCGCCGGGTTTGAGCCCAGCCGAACGTCCAGGCCTGCGCCGGCAGTACGCCGCGTCAAACCGCACGCCTTCTCGCACCTTCTGCGGCGGCCATCGCGGGTATCCCTCAACGGGAAATCCCCGCACCCTCGAGGAAGCGTGGAAAGCGGCTTCCCGGAAACTTCTAATTCCCTGTGACCGGTTCCTCCTGCGGCCGGAGTATCGGTCATTGCAAGGCGGCCCAAAATAAACTATACCGAATAGTACTTCGTAACAAACCGTGCATTTCCTGCGGTCTGCATACCTGCCGGCGTCGCCGACCCCGCTGATTCAAAGCCAGTCGTTCGTCGACGCCTTGTTTTGAATATCCGCAATCCAATGTAAAGGGGATGCGGCAATGGCGTACGTCAAATCCATCATAGGGGCAAGCTTGACGCTGCTGCTTTGCGTTTACGGGGGCGATAGCGGCAGCGCGCAGCCAACAGCCATGAAGCTCACTTCCTCGGCATTTACTTCACAAAACCCGATTCCGGTACGCCATACCTGCAATGGTGCGGACGTTTCTCCGCCATTGGCCTGGACGGGCCTGCCGCCAGGCACCAAAAGCCTGGCGCTGATCATGGACGATCCGGATGCGCCCGATCCGGCCGCGCCCCGAACCACCTGGGTGCACTGGGTGCTGTACAACCTGCCCGCTACTGCGACCGGCTTGCCGGAAGACGCACGCACGCTGCCGCCGGGCAGTCTGGAAGGACTCAACGACTCGAAGCACACTGGTTACAGTGGTCCTTGCCCACCGACTGGCAAGCACCGGTATTTTCATAAGCTATATGCATTGGATACGGTATTGCCGGATCTGGGCCGCCCGACCAAGGCCAAGCTCGAACAGGCGATGAACGGCCATATTCTTGGCCAGACCGAACTGATCGGGACCTACCAGCACCCGTAGGCGGCCGGCAATATCGGCCCGGCCCGGTGGGAGAACGAACCCTCACGGTTGCGTCCGGCTCGGCAAACCTCGGCCGCGTAACGGTCAAGCCGGATTCGACCCCTTTATTTCCATCTCGACATCAAGGCGTTCAACGGTCACGCCAACCCGCTGCGCGGGAAGTGCCCGGTAAAACGGCAGTTGACGCCGCCAGTCATTTCTTCGGCCTGCCGGCCCGCTTGGGCGGCGTGTGGCCGCGCGACTTGTTTTTCTGTTCAAAAATGGTTTGCGCGTCCTGCTTCGCCCGTTCCAGCGTGCGCATCGCCGGCTCGTCGTCGTGCAGGGTAAAGAAATCGTCGGCCTGCGCGCGCATCACGTGCTTGATCGCGTCTTCGTCGCTCATGTCGTAGAGCTCGGTCAGCAGCGTGGTTACTTCGTCCAGGTATTCTTCGTAAGTCATCAGCGCTCGGGGGATGTGGCGTGCAGCGGTTATGGGAAATGTTTGTCCAGTATAGGACGCTTCCATGCGCACCGTATCGCCGAAGGCAGCGCGGAAGTGGTCGACAGACCGCAAATCCGCAGCCGATGGGCAAGGCCGGTTCAGTTCGGAATGAGGACTGGCGATAACCGATGCCGGCCCTATGATTTCCTAGTGCAAATCCAGCGACTGCTCCATGTCCTCGATCTCGATTTCGATCGCCTTGGTGCTGATCATGATCTCGGCCAGCGAGATGACCAGCGACACCACCAGCAAAAACAGGCTGACCCCGAATGCCGCCTTGGCCACGACATCGAGCTTGACGAAGATCAGCAGCATGGTCAGCGCGCACAGCAGGAAACTGGTCACGCCCATCGTCTGCATCCAGCGGATCAGCATGATACGCAGCCGCAGGTTGGCGATCTGGCGTATCACCATCTCTTTCGCGTCCGCCAGATAGCGCGCTCGCAACTGGCGGATCAGCTGCGCCGAAATGGTGAAGCGGTTGGTGTAGGCCAGCAGCAGCAGGGAAATCGCGGGAAACAGCAGGGCAGGCGTGGTCAGGTCCATGGGGCAAGGCTTGTTGAGGGCGTTATTTCAAGTACCGGCTCGGTGCTCGGCCGGCAGAGGGCAGGTAGGTATGCTAACCCGTCCACGCCAGTATGCGCTCCACAGAAATCCAAGTTTGAAAGTCGAGGCGGCCACGATCGAGCGGGCCAAGGCAGCGATTGCGGACGACGGCGAATACGGCGTGCAGCAAGTGGCCGCGCGCATCCTGAATTTTGCCCAGGCTTTCATCGGCGCTGACCCGTCCAGGCTGGAATCCCTTCGCGCCGCCGTGGAGAAGGGCTTTGCCGAGGCAAAAGAATCCTGGGACACGCCCTGCCGGAGTTCAGCCAGCAAACCTATGCCGTTGTCATGGCCGGCATTGACCGCTGGGCCAGCGAAGGGACGGCGATCGAACCCGCGTGACGCCCGTTAGATCAAACATCGGAAATTGGCCCGTGGATATTGGGCTCTGACCCCGATGTTTCCTATTGTTGCGCCAGCCGTGCGCCCAGGGCGCGCAGCAGCATGGCGCCGTCGCCGCGCCAGGCGCTGCCGTGCATGCAGGCCAGGGTGGTGGGCGCTTCCTGCGCGAGCTTTTCCAGCAGATGCTGCGCATGGATCGAGTGCGAAAAATAATCGAGCGAAGTGCGGAACGCCTCGCTGGGGTCGAGGATGTCGTCTTCCGTCACGGCCTTTTCGCCGAGGCCGTTCTGGGTGAACAGATCGCCGCAGAACAAGGTCTGCGTCGCGGCCTCCATCAGATACCCGGTTTCCCAGCCGTGCGGCAGGTGCGGCGCGTCGAGCCATTTGACCGTATGTTTACCGAGCGAGATGGCTTCGCCCTCGGCCATCGCCCGCGCCGGACGGTCGGCCACATCGTTGATCGACACCATCGCCGCGATGCCGCCGCACAGCGGCACCGAGTGCGGCGCGACGGCCAGCCACTCATTGAGCGCGCCGCATTCGTCGGCTTCGAAATGGGAAAACGCGACGAACCGCAACCGGCTGACCGGCATCACGCTTTCCACCGCTTCGCGCACCAGCGCAAACATCTTGCGCGGCCCGGTATGGAACAACAGCGGCTGGTCGTCGAGGAGCAGATACTGATTGAAGGAAAAGCCGCCCGGGATCACGTCGACGCCGGTATTGATGCGGTAGATGCCGTCGGCAATTTCCTGGACATTGGTGCCGGAGGAAGCGTTCGTGATTGCCATGCTCTTCTCCCCCTGAGTGACATGCCGGAAAGCCGGTTTTGGTACACGATAGTAGGCCGGCGTCCGGGGAAGCGATTGAGGGCGGTCAAGACAGTGCAGAACAGAAGGCCAAGCAAGGACAGACATCGTTGAATGCTGGATGCCGTCCTCCCTGAATTCACTCGTTACTCAAGTCAAAAAAATATTCGACTCTGACCCCTTTAATTTCCTTTTTTGGCTAGTCACTGCTCGTGCCCTCAAGCGCTTGGGTTTCGGGCATTTCGTGCTGCGACACTTGGAGGGTAGCGAGTGTGCACGACACTTTTTACGTCCTGCGCGGAGTGCAACGCGTTCGCGAAAACCATTTTCGCCATCTGGCTTTTACCCTCCTTTAAATGGGAGGGTGTCAGCCGAAGTGCTCTAGCAACCCGGATAAAAATAGCAACCTGCCCAGTACGGGCTCTGTTGGGCCTTTAATGAAGAGGAGCCGTAGGGAGTCGGGTCGGAATTGCCACTCGTATCGCTCTTTGATTGCGGAACCGTGGAAGCGGGCGACGACATGTTTTGCTGGAGACCCGCTTGGGAGTCGCTGCTACCAGAACTGGAGCCGGAACTGCTGCTCGTTCCACTACTTGTCTGTCCAAGCTTGCAACCCGGATAGAAATGACAGCTCGCTGAAAGGGGACCCGGGTCTGCAGCTGCATATCCGGCCGCCATGGCCGTCAATGCCGCCGCGGTTAAAAATTTTTTCATCATAAAACCTCCAAGCGTCCGTTTCAGGGCGCAAAAATCATGATTGCTGCACGCAATCCCATGGCTGGTCGTCGAAATAGCCGTACGTAGAAGTGCCGTGCCGGCGACCTCCATCTGAATCTTCATGGCAAACTCCGCCGCACAGTCCTTGGAGTGTTCCTCGGGATTCAAGGAAATGACACCCCCCGGTCGTTCTGACCGAAGGCTCAATATAGGATGCAGGCGTGCGTTAGCATAGAAGGGAGAGCGCAACATTGACACGACTCAAATGGGTTTGAAACGGGCGAGAAGTGCCGGGAACGCGCGCATAACGCGCCAGTCGTGTTGCGGCATCGGGCATGGCAAACAAACGGTGTGGGACTGCATTCGAATTTACGCGTTTGGTTCCGATGCCGTTATCGGCATGAGGAAAAACGAGTCTGCGCAGACATAGCTGCGCTCTGCAGCAGCCAAAGGGATTTGAATTATGAGTACACCTTGGTGCAGGAAGCCTTCCACGCCACCGCGCGATCAAATACCGGCTTTCCCGCCACCAAATTCACCGGATTCGCGAGACGAATATTTGATTCTGACGCCTTTATTTTGCCTCCCTTTATTTCAGGTGGAGGAGGGGGAATAGCGCCCGGAGCTTTCCCGAGGCCGGGCAGTGCCGGCACTGGAACGGCGACTGTAGTGCTGATCGGTGGCTGGTGGCCGAATTGGCGCTCGTGGTCCCGGCGCCATGATGATGTCTTCGGGCACTCTAAGCCCGCTCGCCGTCCCTCGCATGCATGTCCGCCAGCGACTCCCGCCCGCGCTCGGTAAGCTCGAATCCGTCCGCGTTCGGCGTAATCAGTCCCTTCCTGCTCAGGAAAGTGGCGACGTCCGCATCGAGCGCTGCCGGTTTCGCGGCCACTGCGGCTGCGTTCGCGACGGCCTGTAGTGCGTCGATGCTGCGTTTAATAAACACCGTCTGCTGCCCTTTTTCAGTGAGCGCAAGCGTGCCATCTTTTTTGCTCGTGACGTATTTCAGTCCGATAAGTTTTTTGGCGTTGCGCGACACGCACGCGCTGGCGCGCACTCCCGTTTTCATCTGCCGGATCTGCACCAGCGCCTCAAATTCATCCTTCGTCAAACGGTCGTTCATGTCGTTTCTCTAAAAATTTGTCATTTACGCTGATGGCCAACAGTGTGCCGTTAGCGGTGTGCCCAAGGCGCCGGAGAAGACTCGCGCATCTCCTGCATGCGCTGAACCCGCTCTTCCTCTTCTTTACGGGCGAGCGTGATTTCACGCATCACGGCACCCACATCGGCGGGCCGATCGTCGGCCGCCACATGACCGGTCAGCACGGTTTCCGGGCGCAACAGGCCTGCGCTGTACAGCGCCCAGATTTCCTTACCGTACCGGGTTGCCGCGAGTTGCGGCGCAAACTGGCTGAAAAAAGTCGCCAGATTGTCCACGTCACGCGCGAGCATCGCTTCGGCTTGCATATTGCTGGCCGCATCGACGGCTTGCGGCAGGTCGATGATGACCGGGCCATCGGCATCGACCAGGATGTTGTATTCGGACAGATCGCCGTGGATGACGCCGGCGCACAGCATCAGCACCACCTGGCGCAGCAGGAACGCATGGTATGCCAGCGCCAGCTCCTCCGTCAGGTCCACATCATTGAGCCGCGGCGCGACGTGGCCGGCGGCATCCGTCACCAGATCCATCAGCAGCACGCCCTCGAAGCAGATATACGGCCTGGGCACACGCACGCCGGCGGCGGCAAGGCGGTACAAGGCATCCACTTCCGCGTTCTGCCACACCTCTTCCTGCATCTTGCGGCCGTAGCGGGAGCCTTTCTCCATCGCCCGTGCCTGCCGGCTGTTTCTTACCTTGCGGCCTTCCTGATACGAGGCCGCCTGGCGGAAGCTGCGCTGGCTGGCCTCCTTGTAGACCTTTGCACAACGGATCTCGTCGCCACAGCGCACCACATAGACCGTCGCCTCCTTGCCGCTCATGAGCTGGCGGATGACCGCGTCAACCAGCCCCTCTTCGATGAGCGGCTGGATTCTTTTCGGGATTTTCATGGGGGGACGAGGCTCGCAAAGGAGGGCAGGGAAGGCGGAACGGCTATCGCCATAACCGTGCGGGAGCCAAAGTGTATCAGCATGCAGCCCGTTGCCAGGCGCATCGCAAGGACAGGACCCGGATGGCAGGGCCCGCAGCGCGGCTTATTTTCTGCACTTGTCCGCCAGCTTGCGCCGGGGCGGCGGCTGAGGCGGGGAGCCGGCCCGACCTGCCGTATGACGAAATGGGGGGCGAAGGGAGCGTTTATGCAGCGGTGGCCTCAAATTGCGACAGTTATCCAGGCATTCAGGCGCTTGCTGTGAATTCCAGATGCGCTTGACGGGCTCTGGCCCTTTATTCCCGCCCGCGGCCGTCGATGTCTTGCTGGTGCCCGGCGTGCCGATCGACGCGCTGTTCAATACGCCGGTTGGCGCGATGTAAGCAAGCGCGCCGATGCGATCGTGGCGACTGTCGACAGCATGATGCAACCCCAGATCACCAGCGTGTAGCTGCCGCTGCGATCGAATACGGCGCCGGCGACCACCGGGCCGAGCAGGTTGCCGAGCGCGGCGCCGGTGTAGAGCGTGCCGATGATGCCGGCCACCGCGCGCGCGCCGAAGATGTCCATGCACAGCGCCGGCAGCAGCGCGACGATGCCGCCGTAGCTGAGGCCGAACCATACGGCGTAGAACGCCAGCACCGGAAAGCCGCCGGCACCATACCAGGCCAGGTACGACAAGCCCATCGACGCCTGCATCAGGCTCAAGGCCAGGGTGCGGCCGATGCGGTCGGCCAGCGTGCCGATCACGAAGCGCCCCAGCAGGCTGCCGATGCCAATCAGCCCGACCAGGCCGACCGCGCGCGATTCGTCGATGCCGAGGTCGCGTGCCGCCGCCGAGATATGGGCGAAGGGGATGAACATGACCGGGCCGGCCACCACGGCCCCCAGATACAACCACCAGAATCGGCGGTCGCGCAAGGCCTCGGCCACGCTCACCCCCGAGGTGCGGCCGGCGCTGGCCGCCGGTGCCGGCGCGCGCCGCAGCAGATAGGCGGCGCCAATGCCGATCACGACCACGCCCGCCGCAATCGCCCGCAAGGCGTCGCGCCAGTCGAAGGCGACGATCGCGGCGGCGGCAAGGAGCGGAACCACCACCGTGCCGGCGCCAATGCCGGCGCTGGCGATGCCGGCGGCCAGCCCGCGGCGCTGCGAGAACCAGGGCTGCACGCAGGCGATCGCCGGCGTGTAGACCAGCGCGATGCCGATCCCGACGCCGACACCGTAGGACAAATAGATCATCGTCATCGAGGTCGCAAAACTGCTGGCAATCAAAGCGGCAGCGATGCACGCCATGCCGGCGCAGCAGACGACCCTCGGCCCGTAGCGATCGGCCAGCATGCCGGCACCCGCGCCGAGCACGAAATAAACCAGTCCGGAGAGCCCGAAGATCAGCGAGACGTCGGCACGCTGCGCGTTGAATGCCGTGGAGAAGGATTCGAAAAACGCAGCGAACGAGTAGGCGACACCGAAAATCACCGCCAGATTGACGAATGCGGCCCAGACGACGACCCAGGCGTAACGCGGCTCTTGCATCGGGTGGTACTCCCAGTGGATATACGGTTGACGGGATCTGGCCAGGATGTGGTACCCGCTTGCAGTACCTTGGCACATAGCCGATCCGGCTTTAAGGTTTTAGAACATTGCGAATAATAGGGCATAGACCGCAATTTGCTTGAGCGTTCATATTAAAGCGGAGCCTGTCGCCGATATTCCGCACAGCCGGAAGAGATCTCGCCCGCCTAGGCGCTCCTGGCGTCGCCGGTGTGCAGTGGGTATGCCGCCGGCATCGTGCTGCCGGCAATGGGTGGGGTGGCGGTCAGTTCCGGCTGGACGGAACGAGGGACAGTTTCCGAAGGGCTTTCGGCAGTGCCCGACAGGGAAGATGGTCGCGGCGGGCGGCAATGGCTCCCGGCTATTGTTCCGCCAGCCGCCCGCCCAGGGCGCGCAGCAGCATGGCGCCGTCGCCGCGCCAGGCGCTGCCGTGCATGCACGCCAGGGTCGTGGGCGCTTCGCGCGCGAGCTTTTCCAGCAGACGCTGCGCATGGATCGAGTGCGAAAAATAATCGAGCGAATTGGCGGAACGCCTCGCTGGGGTCGAGGATGTCGTCTTCCGTCACGGCCTTCTCCCCGAGGCCGTTCTGGGTGAACAGATCGCCGCAGAACAAGGTTTGCGTCGCGGCCTCCATCAGATAGCCGGTTTCCCAGCCGTGCGGCAGATGCGGCGCGTCGAGCCATTTCGGTCAATGCGCCTCGTAAATCATCACGCCCTCGGCCGGATCGATGGCCGTATTCCACGGACGGCGCTTGATCACGCCCTGGGTCTGGGCGTAGCCGGCCTCCATCCGATAGCGGATGCCCGATCCGCTGAAATCGATATCCTTGGTGTGATCCTCTCCTTCCAGCGGCGGTGCATTGAGCTTGATGATGTACATCACGGTTCCGCAACCCCACTCCGCCAGCTCCTGGCATTCGGCGCTTGCGCGTTCCTCGTCGGGTAAATGCTTGGTCAGTTCGCGGATCACATGCCGCAAGTGGTGGATCTGTCTTTGCAGTTCGATGTGGCTGGCGCGGCTGGCATACTGAATGTCTTTTTTCTTGCCCATCACTTGCCACAGCGTTGCCGGCTCCGGCCCGCCGGGATTCCATATCTGGACGGAAAATATGACGGAGTCGTGGCGCGGCCTATCGTTCAATACCGCTTCGATCGGCGAATTGGAATAGATGCCGCCGTCCCAATACGGCTCGCCGTCTATGCGCACCGCCGGGAAGGCCGGGGGCAAGGCTCCGGAGGCCATCACATGGTCGGGGTTGATGATCGCATCGCGGCTGTCGAAGTAGCGCATGTCCCCGGTGCGCGCATTCACGGCGCCGACCGTGAGGCGGGTGTGTGCGCTATTGAGATAGTCGAAATCCACCAGCTCGGTGAGCGTCTGTCGCAAGGGCGCCGTGAGGTAGTAGCATGCCTGCTCGATTCCGACAGCGCGATGTATCCCCTGCCACGATAAAGGATTGGGCTCGAAGAAATCCGGAATGCCTTGGGTGATTGTGACGAGATTCGCCAGAGAATTGCCGAGCCCCGGAAACAAGCGCGAGTAGTAGCCGACGCGCTTCCAGAATTCACGCAGCCGATCGATCCGCATCTCGGGCGGGTTGCCCGCGACAATCGCGCCGTTGATGGCACCGATGGATGTGCCGATGACCCAATTCGGCTCGATGCCTGCATCGTGCAATGCGCGATAGACGCCGACCTGGTAAGCGCCCAGTGCGCCGCCGCCTTGCAGAACGAGCACGACTTGCCCTGGTAACACAGCTCCCTTGGCAAGCTTACGCTTGGTGGCAGCTCGCATGCTCGGCGGCATCGGTAACCTCTTTGCTTTCCCGCTTGGCTGTATGGGTTGGTGATTCACGGTGGAGAAGGATCGCTTCCTGCATCCTGACTGCCTATTACAGCTACGCTTTTCTTGTCCCGACGTAAGCGGCAAGGCAATCCATTGGAACCAACAGTTCGGGCTCACTTGTGGAGAGACGCATCAAGTCAACACATGCTTGCACCGCGCGAACTGTATTCTTTGGAGGAAGACAGCTATGGCAAGGTTCAACTGGGTACAACCGCTGACAGCGTGTCTTCCCGACCAGTATTGCGCCTGCCTTGCCGAAAAGCTTGCAAGGGGTTTTGCCTCAAGGAATGTGCAATTGTTTCATCGATTCACTCACCATACCGACGTCGCGTTTGCCGCAGCACTGGTCGCTATTATCTTGAAATCACGGTATTGATGTAGTGGAAACAACTGGTCACGGCGGCTTGTAGTGCGCTCCTCGCACCTAAAATCGGAATGGGTGTACGGGTAATCCGACCGGCGAAGAGGGGTGTGCTCCTGCTTCGTCGGCAATACGGATCGGAGGGTGACATGGTCCCGAAGGCAAGGCGAATGAGTTTCATTGGACTCTGGGTTGTCCTGGCGGCGTATGGAATTGTGATGTCGATTTTTCTCCCAGTCATGGGACATGCACAGCCGCGGAGAACGTCAAGCAGGCCATGACATTGTTGAAGGCAAAGACGGCCAAGTTGGGCGCGCCGGCGCTCAAGGGAGAAGATGCCGT
Source organism: uncultured beta proteobacterium (assembly GCA_963706525.1). GTDB lineage: Bacteria > Pseudomonadota > Gammaproteobacteria > Burkholderiales > Burkholderiaceae_D > DATJCV01. The sequence goes on from CAVPMM010000002.1 coordinate 101,220, forward strand.
CGGCAATTTCTTGGATATTGGTCCCGGATTCATGACAGAGCGACGCGGACGATGACAGGTTTTGCGGCAGGGATGAACCATACGTTCTGGCCGGCTCTCCGCGCGAACAAGGAGTCCGCATTCCGGCCAAATGGGTATCATCACTCTGATCCTTATTCCTCAACGCGTGTGGAGGCAATCATGGAAATGAAAAAGATCAATGCCGGAAAACTCCGGGCGATCGGCTACGACAGGAAGGAACGTGTCCTGCGGGTCGAGTTCGACGATGGCAGCGCCATCGATTATTCGGGCGTCAGCGAGGACGTGTGGCGCAAATTGTCGACTTCAGGCGCGGCCTGGAGCTACTACCGCGACAACATCGAAGAAGAATATGCGGGCCGCCCGGGGCGGGTACAGCCTCAGGGGAAATCGCAGGCGCTCGAGGATCTTTTCAAAGCGCCCAAGGATGATGCAGGAGCATAGAGCGTCTAACAAAATGAGCGCAGCGGCCTCTGGGTAGGTGCGCCGCCGCAGACAGTACGTTCTAGTACGGCAAGGCGGCGCAACACCCCCAGAGGCATTTTGTTAGGCGCTCTAAGGCAAGACCTGAGCCTGTTCATGCCTCGATACTGTCTCATTTGATTTATATTGCTGCCTGCACTGAATCCTAAACCCTTTATCAAGTAAAAGCCCCATGAAAATTGACAAGGACACTGCGGTAACCCTGCGTCTGACCGTTGCCGAAAGTACCGGCAAGGTAATCCAGAACGGCAAAACCCCGATCGCGTATCTGCACGGCGGTTATGACAATTTGTTCCCGAAACTGGAAGCCGCCCTGCAAGGGCAGGAAGCCGGTTTCAAAGCCACGATGAATCTCGCGCCTGAAGACGCGTTCGGCCTGCGCGATGAAAGCCTGCTGCGCACGATTTCCAAGAAGGACTTTCCGCCGGGAGTCAAAGTGGGCGGCACACTGGAAGGCTATACCGATGCGGGGCAAGAACAGATTTTCACCGTACTCAAGATCAAGGGCGATCAGGTCATGCTCGATGGCAATCACCCGCTGGCCGGTAAATCCTTGCGTGTAGGAGTGGAAGTGTTAAGCGTGCGTGCCGCCACCGCGGAAGAGATCACGCATCGCCACGTGCATGGCGAGCATGGCCATCACCACTGAATCAAAGGTCGTTGAAACCAAAAGGGACAGCCCGGTTTTATTTTTACATCGAAGCTGACCCTTCCTTCTTCTTATTCACGAGGAGCCATCATGAGCATTTCCATGTACGCGGCATCGGTGCCGCTGCTGAAACAACTATTGCGAAGCCTGGACGCCATTCTGGGCAAGGCGGCAGCGCATGCGCGCGAAAAAAACATCGATCCGGCCGTGCTGCTGCAGGCGCGCCTGTATCCCGATATGCTTCCCTTGACCAAGCAGGTGCAGATCGCCAGCGACAATGCCAAGGGCATCGCCGCCCGGCTCGCGGGTATCGACATTCCCTCGTTTGCGGACACCGAGCAGACCTTCGAGGAACTCCATGCGCGCATCGCGAAAACGCTCGACTTTCTCGACACCGTCAAGCCGGATCAGGTGAACGGCAGCGAAGACCGGGAGGTCGTCGTCTACAAGGGCGCGCCCTACGAAATGCAGCTCCAGGGGCAGAACTACCTGGTCCATTTTGGCCTGCCCAATTTCCTGTTCCACGTGACGACCGCTTACGCCATCCTGCGCCACAACGGCGTCGAGATCGGCAAGGGCGACTTCATCGGCAAGTTCTGACGCGCGTCCGGGAGAACCGGCGCCTGAAAAAAACGCCACGCTTAAGCGTGGCGTTTTCATTTGCGGCCCGTATCCGGGTCACCGATAAAAGGCCTCGACCTGGCCTTTGAGCTTGAGCAGCAGCGGATTGCCCTTGCGATCCTTGGCCTTGCCGGAGGCCACGGCAATCCATCCTTCGCTGATGCAATACTCTTCCACGTTCGTATGTTCCTTGCCGTTGAGCCTGATGCCGACCTCGTGCTTCAGCACGTCTGGGTTGTGGTGGCGGCTCTGTGGATTGATGGAAAGGCGATCGGGAAGCGGCGGGAGTTGGGTCGTGTCGGTCATGGGTTTGGGCTATGCGTCGGCAAGGACGGCGATGTAGTCGTTATCGCGATTGTATCTTGCCTCGCCAGGGATCAGCTTGGCATGAGCAGGCGAAAGCGGATCAAGATCATCGAGGCGGGCATCGCCTCTTGTCTGGTGGAGGGGTAGGGTTGGTCCGTCGGATCGCAGAAACAAATTAACTCTGACCCCTATTTTCCTGAAAGGTATCCAATTCTCACTCGATTTATCTATTCCTAAATTTTAAAGAATGGCTGGATATTATTTTATAATTTTGAATGCTTAATATATCCCCAAAATTTTGAAAAATGAGTTGTGTCCATGGCATAAACCGTTCCTAAAAAAGTTTTAAAATCTTTAATGGCAGATGAGGCGGTCTGAGTTGATATCCCATTTTCAAGATTTTCTCTCATTCTTGTTGCGATAGGAAGTGTTCTTTCAACGATAGGTTCCCATAATTTTTCAGACCTTTTATGAGATGTTTTAGGGCCGAACGATAGGTTGAATTTATTTGCTATCGCTTCATTACATATAATTTCAAGAGATTCGGATAGCGCAGAAATAAAAACATATGTCGAACCTGCCCGCCTAAAAAAATCGACTTGATCTTTTTCCACCTGCATTAAGTTTGTATGTTTTGATTTGGACCGTGCGAAGAGAGACAATTTCATATTTTCAATTGCTCTTAATAGTCCATACGCAAATATAATGTGTTGTGCGGTGGTTTTTTCATTAAATATTTTTGCATAAAGAGTATCATTGGCCCAAATTTCCGTTTTTCCATTGTAGGCCTGCACAGGATCCCCATGAAATGCCGAAAGAGCTTGCCCTACCGTATAGGATGGAAGAAGGGAACTGCGTCGCTTAATCGCGTCTCCTAGACCACCTCTACGGCCGCCAGAATAATCTGAATTCTGAATAAAACTAAATTCTTTTTTTAACCTAATTTGGATTTGATCAGTGCTTCTAAAGTCGGAGGCTGTGATTTGATTTTGGCTATTGTTATATCGGACAATATTTTGGATTAAGTCGTTATCTGCTGAAGCCACAAATCTGATAGGTACAAGAGCCGATTCAGCGGGCACAAAATCCAGTCCTCCCAAAGCCCCCGTTGTTTGTGCTCCGTTAACAATTGAAAGTCCGATTATTTTTAAATTATCAAATTCTAATTCTGAATCGTATTCAAAATTGTGAGTTAGAGCAGTAATTCCATTGTTGTATACAAAAAAATTCTGCGGATTTTCTTTGATAGTATTCTTAATGCCATTATTTATATTAGATTCTGTAGCTCTAGAACCTAAATAATCTCTAACGTTGGCAGAGAATAACGCAGTTTTATGAATTTTATAAATTTTATGTAATTCGGCAGCGGGTAATGCGGTCACAAATACTCGCCATTTATCGTTTTTTGTTTCAAATCCATTTTTGCAATTGAAGATAAATTCATTATGCACAACAATGGGAGATTGAGTTTCTGCATACCAAGTTGCGAGCAGTTCCTGTCCCACTTCAAGAACATTGATTTCAATACTTTGATTGTTGGAGTAATTTGCTTTTATAGAATTTTTTAAAGTGTGCTCCACAGCACTTAGTTCGGCTTTGACGTTTTCAGATTGGCCGCAGTTATGAACATACCAAGCATGGATCGAGTTAATTTTTCCTATTTTTATTGCTTCTCGTAGCTTAATGGCTTGAGATTTAATTGTACTTGGTAAATTTTTTTCAGAAGTGTTGAGGATCCAAGTTATGGCAGTGTTTAAATCACTTGCTTTTTTAGCAGGCGCTGTATCTTTAGGGGTTTTTGAAAAATAACACTGTGCAATAACTGCGATTCCTTGCTCATTATCTACATAAAGCAAATCTGTACATTTGTCATCGCTACCGTCTGTAATGGTTTCGGCTGCAACAGTATCTAGGTCATCTAAACTAAATTTGAGTGCTAATGCAAATAATCCTAGTGCATTATCTTTATATTTTTTTAAGTCGTCCCTTTGGGTAAAAGCCGTTATCCAAGTTTCTTGCTCTACTTGTTCCATTTTGTCTCCCCCTGTAATTGTTATTGGAATTAATGAATTTAGTAGCAACGTATTTTAGTTGCTCTTATATCAAAGACGTACGTGGATAGAGTCCTTTAGATTTGTAGTGGAAACTACTTCCCCCAACTATCCTTCAACGTCACCACCCGATTAAACACCGGCTTGCCCGGCTTCGAATCCACCCGATCCGCCACAAAATACCCATGCCGCTCGAACTGGTAGCGGTCTTCCGGCAGCGCATGCTTCATCCCCGGTTCCAGATAAGCGGTCACCACTTCCTTCGCATTCGGATTCAGCACCTGCATGAAATCCTTGCCGCCGGCGTCCGGTTGCGGGTCGGTGAACAGGCGGTCGTATAGGCGCACTTCGGCTTCCAGCGCGTGCGTGGCGCTGACCCAGTGGATGTTGCCCTTGACCTTGTAGTTGGCGCTGCCTTCGGTGCCGGATTTGCTGTCGGGGAAGTAGTTGCAGTGGACGGCGATCACGTTGCCGTTTTCGTCCTTGTCGCAGCCGGTGCATTCGACCACGTAGCCGTAGCGCAGGCGCACCTTGTTGCCGGGGAACAGGCGGAAGTAGCCCTTGCTCGGCGTTTCCATGAAGTCTTCCTGCTCGATCCACAGTTCGCGCGTGATCGGGAAGCTGCGGTGGCCGCGTTCCGGGTGGTGCGGGTGGATCGGGGCGGTGCAGTCTTCCGACAGGTTTTCCGGGAAGTTGTCGATGATCAGTTTCAGCGGGCGCAGCACGGCGACGGCGCGCGGCGCCTTGGGGTCGAGGTCTTCGCGCAGGCAGCCTTCGAGCGTGCTGTAGTCGATCCAGCCGTCGGACTTGGTGACGCCGATGCGTTCGCAGAACAGCTGGATCGATTCCGGCGTGTAGCCGCGGCGGCGGATGCCGACGATGGTGGGCATGCGCGGGTCGTCCCAGCCGTCGACGATGCCTTGTTCGACCAGCTGGCGCAGCTTGCGCTTGCTGGTGACGACATAGGTCAGGTTGAGGCGCGCGAATTCGTATTGGTAGGGCAGCGGTTTCTGGAAGAAGCCGCCTTCGGCCAGGCGCTCCAGCACCCAGTCGTAGAACGGCCGGTGGTCCTGGAATTCGAGCGTGCAGACCGAGTGCGTGACGTATTCGATCGCGTCTTCGATCGGGTGCGCGTAGTCGTACATCGGGTACACGCACCAGTCGTCGCCGGTGCGGTGGTGGTGCGCGTGGCGGATGCGGTAGATCGCCGGGTCGCGCATGTTCATGTTGGGCGAGGCCATGTCGATCCTGGCGCGCAGGATGTGGGCGCCGTCCGGGAATTCGCCGGCCTTCATGCGGCGGAACAGGTCCAGCGATTCGGCGGCCGGGCGGTCGCGGTAGGGCGAATTCTTGCCGGGTTCGTTGAAGTTGCCGCGATGGGCGGCCATTTCGGCGGCGCTCTGGCTGTCGACGTAGGCGTGGCCGGAGGTGATCAGGTATTCGGCCATCGCGTACAGCTGGTCGAAGTAGTCGCTGGCGTAGTACAGGTGTTCGCGCTGCTCGGGGCCGTCGCCGTGCTGCCAGGAAAATCCGAGCCAGTGCACGCTGTCGATGATGGTGTCGACGTATTCCTGTTCTTCCTTTTCCGGGTTGGTGTCGTCGAAGCGCAGATGGCAGCGGCCGCCGTAGTCGCGCGCCAGGCCGAAGTTCAGGCAGATCGATTTGGCGTGGCCGATGTGCAGGTAGCCGTTCGGCTCGGGCGGGAAGCGCGTGATCACCGTCGGCAGCGGGTGCAGGTGTTCGTCGCGGCGGCCGGCGTGCTTGCCGCTGGCGAGGTCGGCGTCGATGATGGCGCGCAAGAAGTTGGAGACCGCCGGCGCTGGTGCGCCGTTTTTTGCGCTGGGATTCGATTCGTTGCTCATGGATGGGAAAGTCTTTTGATTCGGTATGGAGAGAAGGGCGTTTCGGGGCATTTTACCGTAGCGGGGAGGGCGCCGGCCCTTGTCGCTCAGGCACGCCGGATTGGCGGCTGCCGCCCGGCGCCGGCGCGTTACAATTCCCGCGGCAGGCGGCGCTTATGACGCGCCGCCGCACGATCGGCATGGGATCGATCGGCACATAAGCCGCCACATGAGCGGCGCAATTTGGAGGGACGGATTCCGATGAACCAGGGAACTACCGGCGGCGAACGGCTGCAGGGCGCATTGCTGATTGCCTTGTCGGCGGTCGGCTTCGGCGCGATGGCGATTTTCGCGCGTTTTGCCTATGCCGGCGGCGCCGACGCCGTGGGCGTGCTGCTGCTGCGCTTCGCAGCGGCCGGGCTGATCCTGCTGGCGGTGGCGCGCCTGCGCCGGCTGCCGTGGCCGGCGCCGGCGACGCTGGCCTGGCTGGCGGCGATGGGCGGCATCGGCTATGTCGGCATGTCGTGGTGCTATTTCGCCGCGCTCAATTACGCGCCGGCTTCGCTGGTGGCACTGTTGCTGTATACCTATCCGACCATCGTCACCGTGCTGGCGGCGGTGTTCCTGCGCGAGCGGATCACGCTGCGCAAGTTCGGCGCGCTGGTGGTGTGCGGCCTCGGCACCTTGCTGGTGATCGGGCCCAACCTGGCGGCGGGCGCGAGCGGCGCCAGCGCCGCCGGCATCGGTCTCGGGCTGGCAGCGGCGGCGATCTATGCGCTGTACATCGTGGCCGGCACCCGCATCACGCGCGGCATCGATCCGGTGATGACGACCACGGTGGTGTGCCTGTCCGCCACCGTGGCGCTCGGCGCGGTGGCGCTGCTGCGGGCGATGAACGGCGCGCCGCCGCACATGCCTGTGACGGCTGGCGGCTGGGCCGGCGTGGCCGGGGTGGCGCTGGTATCGACGGTGATCGCGGTGATTGCGTTTTTTGCCGGGCTGAAACGCCTGGGCGCCTCGCTGGCGGCGATGCTGTCGACGCTGGAGCCGGTGGTGACGGTCGGTCTGGCCGGCTGGCTGCTGGCGGAATCGCTGGCGGGCTGGCAGTGGCTGGGCGGCGCATTGACATTGGGCGGCGTGCTTTGGCTGGCGGCCGGCCGCGCGCCGGTCGAAGCCGGGACTGAGCAGCCGGCGGCGGCCGCGCCGCAATCCTCAGCCAAAACGTAAAAGCCCACTCGCAAGCGAGTGGGCTTTCGTGGGCCGCGCCTGCGGCTGTGGCATCAGTGACGGCGGGTCGTCGTGGTGGAATCCTTGACGGCTTCTTTCGCGTCACCCGCGGTTTTTTGCACTTTGCCTGCGGCTTGCTTGCCAAGTCCCTTGGCTTCCTGCGTCCGGCTGCCAACCATTTTTCCTACGCCTTCCTGCACTTTCCCCGCGGCTTGTTTGGCGGCGCCTTTGACTTGATCCTTGTTCATGCTGATTTCCTCATCGTGGTTAATAAAAAAATCAACTGCACATATAAGAGTCAAGGACGCATGCTTAGTTCACCGATTTTTCAAGACCAGGCCCGCGCCGAACGGCGGTGCGAGCGCGCGGGAAAGCCGTCCCGGCCGTCCAGCGGCGATATTGAAAAATAGGCTGCCGTCGCAGTTGGCGGTTGGGAAAGGCACGTCGCGCTATCCGGCCGGATGCGGGACGATCTGGGAGAGTTTTTGAGCCGGTCGTGTCCGTGCAGACGGAGGTCCAGGGAGGTTTTCCCGCCACGCCGCCCGGCTGCTCCGTGCAGGGGGCGTTGTCGCTTGCAAGTGAAAACCGTTCTGCAGGCAGGCAGCAGGTTGCGTGAATTCCCTGCTCAATCCTGCGCGGGGGCGATACGGGGAAAATTGTTGCATGCTGAAGCGCAGGATCAAAGCGGCGGTGACGGCCAGCGCGGCTGCAAGCCTTCGCTTCGATATGGGAATAGGGGGAGTATGGTCTAAAAATGCCGAATCTCGGACGAATTTAGGCCGCTTCTAAAAATACTGTATCCAGTATAAAAATTTGCCCAAATCCGCCCGGGCGCACCTGAAATCCCCGCTTCAATGGCCAAAGGCTTCGCGGATGCGCTCCAGCCGCGCGCGGTTCACGCCGAAATCGCGGCGTCCCAGGCGCGATGCCGAACGCATGTGGATCACGCCCTCGTCGGCGTCGAGCAGGAATTCGACGTCGTCGACGAAATGCAGGATCTTGGTGCGGAATTCGGCGTGCAGATAGCCCGGCTGGGCGCTGACGATGGTGACGTTGTCCATGGTCTTCAGCAAGGCTTGCAGGCGGGCGAAGGCGGCGGCCGGGTCGCCACGGAAGCGCAGCGGCGCGATCAGGTTGCTGTCGTTGTGCGGCTGGGCGGCGGCCTGGCTCGACACCACGTTGAGCGCGTCGGCGCCGGGCGCTTTCAGCATGCCGTCGTGGACGCCGAGATCGGTCGGGCGGCTGCCGGTGAACAGGCCGAGCCGGCCGGCCGTGAAGACGCTCGCCGGTACCACCAGCAACACGATGAGTAGTAGCGCGCCGGCGATTTTCGCCATGATGTCCCCTGAAATCCGCAGTCTTGTCGCCGCATCATAACAGCCCGCCGCGCGCGGATCGGGGCCGGATCGCTTGCTCTACATCTGCCGGAACAGGTGGGCGAACAGGCGGCTCACCGCCAGCTGCTCGGGGCGGTCGCGCAGCCGCAGCGTCAGCTTGCCGGCGTCGTCGCGCACCGCTGCCTGCACCTGGCGCAGGTTGACCACGGTGCCGCGATGGATTTGCCAGAACTGGTCGGGATCGAGCTGCGGCAGCAGCTCCTTCAGGCTGGTGCGGATCAGCGCTTCGCTGTCGGCGGTCACCACGTTCAGGTACTTGTCGGCGGCTTCGAAGTAGACCACCTCGGCCACCGGGATCAGGCGCACCTGGTTGCCGACGCCGGCGCGGATCATGGCGAGCCGCTGGCCGGGCGCCGGCGCCGGCAGGATCGTGCGCAGCTGCTGCAGGATGCGCTCCAGCTCGCCGTCGCGCTCGTGCTGCGTCGCCAGCCGCGCCTGCAGGCGCGCCACGGTCTGCGCCAGGCGGGCGTCGGTGACCGGCTTCAGCACGTAATCGGCGGCGGCCTGCTCGAACGCCTGCAGCGCGTACTCGTCGTAGGCGGTGACGAATACGATCAGCGGAAACGGCGCGTCCTCGGGCCATTCCTCGGCCAGTTCCTGCGCCGCTTCGAGGCCGGTCTTGCCGGGCATCTTGATGTCCAGAAACAGCACGTCGGGGCGCTGCGCCAGCGCCTCGCGCACGGCGGCGACGCCGTTCTCGACGGCGCCGGCAATTTCCAGCTCGGGCCACAGCCGCTGCAGCGATTGCAGCAGCGCGTGGGCCAGGATCGGTTCGTCTTCCGCGATCAGGGCGCGAATGGGGGCGGGAGTTGCAGTCATGAGGAAATGGGCAGTTCGAGCCGGGCGAGCACGCCGTCCGGGGTGTTGGAAACAAGCGCAAAACTTGCCGCGCCGCCATACAGCGCCTGCAGCCGTTCGCGCACATTGGCCACGCCGACCTGCGTGCCGTTGCTGCCGTTGGCGGCGGCCGCTTCCAGGCCGAGCCCGGTATCGGCCACCGACAGGCACAGCCGCTCGCCGTCGCGGCGCGCCTGCACCGTGATGCGGCCGCCGTCGATCTTGGGCTCCAGCCCGTGCTTGATGGCGTTTTCCACCAGCGGCTGCAGCAGCATCGGCGGCACCGGGACTTCGCGCAAGTCGGGCGGCAACTCCAGCGCATAGGACAGGCGCGCGCCCATGCGTACCGACATCAGCCCGAGATAGGCTTCCATCAGCGCGAACTCCTGCGCCAGCGTGGTCTGTCCGGCGCGCGACGACGACAGCGTGGCGCGCAGGTAGTGGATCAGCTGCTCCAGCATGTGCTGGGCGCGCGACGGATCGACGGCGATCAGGCTTTGCAGCGTGGCCAGGGTGTTGAACAGCATGTGCGGCTCGATCTGCGCCTGCAGCAGTTGCAGCTGCGCCTGCATGGCCTGCTTTTCGATGGCGGCGGCGCGCGCTTTCTCGGCGGCGGCGCGGGCCGCCAGTTCCTGCAGGCGTGCGCGGTTCCAGAAAAACCAGCTGATCACGCCGCAGGTAAGGATGAAGAAAATGACGAAACCCGTGGTGCTGCGCGCTTCGGTCAAATGGAAGCCCCCGGTCGGGATGCCGAGAATGCGGGTCGCGGCGGCGATCCCGAAGTACCAGCCGGCGGTATTGGACACCGCCAGCAGGACGATGAATGGTCCCCGTGGTGGTCGCGCCTCGCGCCACAGCGCCAGCCTGCCGCCATCGGCGAACAGCAAGACCAGGGTGCCGATGCACAGGGAAAAAACCAGGTTCTCGATGAACGAGCTGCCGACGCGGATCATGTAGGTCAGCGCAATCGCGATGACGACGTTGAAAACGGTCGTGATCGCCAGATCGACCGGCAGGCGGCGCGCCAGCAACTGCGGCAGCGTGAGATTGGCGGAGCTAGGACTCATTGCGTTGGCGAATGTGATTCATTTCTTTTTCGACCAGGCGCTGTTTCCAGCGGGCGCCAGGGGCGTTCAGGAACACCGAAAGTGCGTGGAATAGTAACCCGATTCCCCACCCCAGCAGGGGCGCCAGCGCCCACGGCCGATGCGGCGTGACGAGGAAATTGAAGCTGAGCAGGCCGGCGTTGACCACCACGTAAATCGCCAGGTGCATCAAAAATCCCAGTTTGCGGTTGACGTGACGCGTGGCAATGGCTTGCAGGTCGCGGTTGTCCATGATCAGGCTCCTGCCAGCAGGCCGAGGTTGCCCCACACCAGCTGGCCCAGCAGGCGGCTGGGCAGCAGGGTGAAAAAACCGGCGACGATCAGGCCGCCGACGTAGATGTTCGACATCAGCCGCTTGTGCTGCTTGATGTCGCCGTGGATGACGGCGTGGATCGCCGCCGCCAGCCCGGCCAGGACGCCGATCGAAAGCAGGTGTATCCAGGACCAGTGGCCGCTGGTCTTGATCCAGAACGAACTGAGCGCGGTCACGACCATCAGCAGTACCCAGCTGCGGCCGACCAGGCGATGCGCTGCGCGTGCCTTTGCGCATCCAGAACATGGCGGCGCCGACCGCCAGCGCGGCCAAGGCCGCCGCAAGATGAAGCAGAATGACCGGTGTGAATCCCATGATGCGCCTCCCGCGAATTGAACATGGAGCGCATTGTCGAACGCGCCGGCGGCGGCCGACAGCGGAATGCGACGAAACGCCCATTTCGTGGCGCGAAGCGCCGAAAAGCGGCGCTGGGTACCGATCCGGCATTTAACCTTCGGCAGTATTTTTACTATTGTCCGGCTTGTCGCAAGTGCAATACACTGGTCATCCACCGTATTCCAGCCGGAAACCCGCGGCAGTTAAAAAAGCGGGACGCAAGAGCAGATTCGGCCTGACGGCTCAGTCGAGGCCAAAGTGACCGGCATCGGCGAGTCAGGTCAGACCGAATTTGCTCAAACCAGGAGGAGACCATGAAAACGTCAATTTGGATGTGTGCGGCCGCGCTCGGCTTGGCGCTGAACGTCTCGGCACAGGAAGCGGCGCCGATCAAGATCGGCACCAATTGCACCTTTGAAGGCCAGTCCGGGGAAATGGGCGTTTCCGTGCGCTCGGCCCTGCGCATCGCGGTCAACGAAATCAACGCCGTCGGCGGCGTCGGCGGCCGCAAGCTGCAGCTGGTCGAGCGCGACGACAAGGCCGACCCGGCCGTCGGCCGCGCGATCGCCGAAGAGCTGGTGCACAAGGAAAAAGTGGCGGCCACCATCGGCTACTGCAATTCCGGCGTGGCGGCCAAGGCGATCGACGTCTACCAGGAAGCCAAGGTGCCGCTGATCATCCCGGTCGCGACCGGCACCGCGATCACGAAGAAATTCGCGCCGCCGGCGGCCGCCGACAACTACATCTTCCGCATCGCCATGGCCGACCAGCTGCAGGTCGACTTCATCCTGAAGGAGATGATCGACCGCCGCGGCCTGCACAAGATCGCGGTGTTCGCCGACGACACCGGCTATGGCGAAGGCGGCCTGAAGGATATCGAGCGGCTGCTGGCGTTGCGCAACATGAAGCCGGTGATCGTCGAGCGCTTCAAGCAGGGCGTGGCCGACCTGACGCCGGCGCTGACGCGCGCGCGCGAGGCCGGCGCCGACGTCATGTTCACCTACGCGCTCGGCCCCGACATGGCCACCGTGTCCAAGGGGCGGCAGGCGATGGGCTGGAAGGTGCAGCAGACCGGACCCTGGACCGTCGGCTTCCGCAACCACATCGATATCGCCGGCAACGCCGCCGAGGGCGCGGTGATGCCGCAGACCTTCATCCAGGACGGCGTGATGAACGAGCGCAGCACCGCGCTGGTGCTGCAGTACGCCAAGCTGAACAACGTGCGCAACATCCCCTGCGCGATGTGCGCCGCGCAAACCTACGACGCCATGTTCCTGCTGCTGAACGCCTTGTTCCGCGCGCCCAACATGGACGGTCCGTCGATCCGGCACGCGCTGGAAAACCTGGACCGGCGCATGCCCGGCGTGATCGCCACCTACCAGAACCCGTTTTCGAAGGACGACCACGAGGCGCTCGACAGCTCGATCCTGCTGCTGGGACAGGTCAAGAACGGGCTGGTGCAATACGCCAATCCGGGCGACGCCAAGCGCGCGGTGCTGTCGTCGCGCTCGAAGCTGGCGAATAAATAAGCGCTCGCGGCCGTCACCCGGGTGGGAATTGGCGAGCGCGGAACGGATGGCTACGAGTCGAGCCGCCGCCAGGTGGTTTGGCTCGTCGCAATGAGCTGTTGAAATCGCCCTCGGTCATCGAAGTTAGCGGGGTCAGAGTTTTGTTTCGCAGTGCTTCATCGCGAAAATTACTCTGACCCCAGTAACGGTCGACAGTCAGGTCAGATTCCAAATCATGCGGTTTTGGCGCTGCCGACTTGATCCGGAAAGCAGGGTCAGAGTGTTACGCCTGAGGCCGGCGTAAAAAAACTCTGATCCTGGTTTCACTCCGCCTTGATTGGCATTGGCCTGAATTTCAACAGCCAATTGCGATAGAACCTCCAGAGATCTTGGAGTATATGAAAACTTCCATTTGTTTTCGTGCGGAAAACGATGTCTATCATTGGAGTATATGAATCGCCCGGCGCTCACAGCACTTTCTTCTCGCGCAGCGCCGCGATGCGCGCGGCATCGTAGCCCAGCAGTTCCCCCAGCACTTCCTCGGTATGCTGCCCCAGCAGCGGCGGCGGCATGTCGTATTGCGGCGGCGTCGCCGACAGCCGCATCGGGCTGGCGACCAGCTTCACCTGTCCCGCCGACGGATGCGGCAATTCGACTTGCAGGCCGCGCGCCTGGACCTGCGGGTCTTCGAACACTTCCCGCAGGTCGTTGATCGGGCCGCAGGGCACGCCGGCCTGTTCCAGCGCCGCGATCCATTGCTGGCGGGTTTTGCCGCGGATGATGTCGGCCAGCAGCGGCACCAGCAGCGTCGCGGTTGCGCACCCGCGCCGGGTTGGTGGCGAAGCGCTCGTCGTCCGCCAGCTCCGGCCGGCCGAGGACGGCGGCGAATTTCTGGAACTGGCCGTCGTTGCCGACCGCGACGATCAGGTGGCCGTCGGCGGCGGCGAAGGTCTGGTAGGGCACGATGTTCGGATGGGCATTGCCCCAGCGCGTCGGCGCGACGCCGCTGGCGAGGTAATTGGTGCCCATGTTGGCCAGCATCGCCACCTGCACGTCGAGCAGCGCCATGTCGATGTACTGGCCCTCTCCGGTGCGGTCGCGATGGGTCAGCGCCGCCAGCACGGCGATGGTGGCGTACATGCCGGTCATCAGGTCGGACACGGCAATCCCGGCCTTCTGCGGGCCGCCGCCGGGCAGGGCGTCGCGTTCGCCGGTGATCGACATGAAGCCGCCGATGCCCTGCACGATGAAGTCGTAGCCGGCGCGCGGCGCATACGGGCCGTCCTGGCCGAAGCCGGTGATCGAGCAGTACACCAGGTCGGGCTTGATCGCGCTTCAGCGATTCGTAGTCGAGCCCGTATTTCTGCAGCTGGCCGACCTTGTAGTTTTCCAGCACGACGTCGCAGTGCCGCACCAGTTCGCGCACGATGCGCTGGCCCTGCGGCGCTGGCGATGTCCAGCGTCACCGAGCGCTTGCCGCGGTTGGCGGCCAGGTAATAGGCGGCTTCGCGAGGTGTCGGCGCCTTCCGCGTCGCGCAAATAGGGCGGGCCCCAGGCGCGCGTGTCGTCGCCGCCGTCGGGACGTTCGATCTTGATGACGTCGGCGCCGAGGTCGGCCAGGTTCTGCGCGCACCACGGTCCGGCCAGCACCCGCGTCAGGTCCAGCACGCGCAGATGTCCAAGGGATTTTTTCATCGGGGAATCGATCATTAGCGGAAGCACCGTCAAGTCGGAATCGCTGCCGATTATCGCACTTGCCAAAAATCGATGGCCGCCGTGTGGATTGCACGGAGATTAATTTATGATGCGGGGATTCTTTCCATCGAGTGATCCCATGTGGCCCTATCCGAAAGTCATTGCGCATCGCGGCGGCGGCATTCTCGCCCCGGAAAACACCCTGGCCGGCATCCGCGCCGGCCTGGCGCGCGGATTCCGCGCGATCGAATTCGACGTCATGCTGGCGCGCGACGAGGCGCCGATCCTGATGCACGATCCGCAATTCGGCCGCACCGTCGCCGGCAGCGGCAATGTGGCCGACTACAGCGCGCCGCAACTGGCGGCGATGGATGCCGGCTCCTGGCTCGATCCGGAGTTTCGCGGCGAGCCGGTGCCGGGCTTGCGCGAGGTGCTCGAATTCTGCATCGCCAACCGGATCTGGATGAACATCGAAATCAAGCCGGCGCCGGGCTTCGAGGTGCAGACCGGCCGCGTCGCCGCGCAACTGGTGCGCAGCGTGTTCGCGCGCCAGCTGCAGGCGCCGCAAGCGGACGATGCGCCGCTGCCGCTGTTTTCCTCGTTCAGTTTCGCGGCGCTGATGGCGGCGAAGGAGCAGGCGCCCGACATCCCGCGCGGCTTCCTGATGGATATCATTCCACCCGATTGGGAAGAGCCGCTGCTGCAGCTGGAGGCGGTGGCCCTGCATACCAATCACAAGCATCTGCTGCCGGCGCAGGCGCAGGCGGTGAAGCAGGCCGGCTACGGCCTGATGTGCTACACCGTCAACGAGCCGGCGCGGGCGCGCGAAATCCTGGCCTGGGGCGTGGATGCGTTCTGCACCGACCGCATCGACCTTTTCAGCCCCGATTTTGCCGGCTGAAGGAGGCCGGAAAAGGGCTTCCCGGCCCCGAAGGCGGCAGGCGAATCACGTATAATCAACGGTTTGCAACGCATCGTTCCCTCTTGGCCAAAGAACATGAAATCTGCTGAAATCCGCGACAAGTTCCTTAAATTCTTTGAATCGAAGCAGCACACCATCGTCCGTTCCGCGAGCCTGGTGCCGGGCAACGATCCGACCCTGCTGTTCACCAACTCCGGCATGGTGCAGTTCAAGGATGTGTTCCTCGGCCACGACAAGCGCAGCTATTCGCGCGCGACCACCGCGCAGCGCTGCGTGCGCGCCGGCGGCAAGCACAACGACCTGGAAAACGTCGGCTATACCGCGCGCCACCATACGTTTTTTGAAATGCTCGGCAATTTCTCGTTTGGCGATTATTTCAAAAAAGAGGCGATCCACTACGCCTGGGAACTGCTGACCGGCGTCTACGGCCTGCCGAAAGACAAGCTGTGGGTCACGGTGTACCAGGAAGACGACGAAGCCTACGACATCTGGCACCAGCAGATCGGCGTGCCGGCCGAGCGCATCGTGCGCATCGGCGACAACAAGGGCGCGCGCTACGCTTCCGACAACTTCTGGCAGATGGCCGACACCGGCCCTTGCGGTCCGTGCTCGGAGATTTTCTTCGACCACGGCCCCGACGTCTGGGGCGGGCCGCCGGGTTCGCCCGAGGAAGACGGCGATCGCTACATCGAAGTCTGGAACCTGGTGTTCATGCAGTTCAACCGCGACGATGCCGGCGTGATGCATCCGCTTGCCGCGCCCCTGCGTCGATACCGGCATGGGCCTGGAGCGCATCGCCGCGGTGCTGCAGCACGTGCACTCCAACTACGAGATCGACCTGTTCCAGCACCTGATCAAGGCCGCCGCGCGCGAGACCAATACCAGCGATCTGGCCAACAATTCGCTGAAGGTGATCGCCGACCATATCCGCGCCTGCTCGTTTTTGATCGTCGACGGCGTGATTCCCGGCAACGAAGGGCGCGGCTACGTGCTGCGCCGGATCATCCGCCGCGCGCTGCGGCACGGCCACAAGCTGGGGCAGACCAAGCCGTTCTTCTACAAGCTGGTCAAGGACCTGGTCGAGGAAATGGGCGGCGCCTATCCGGAACTGGCCGAAGCGCAGACGCGCGTCGAACAGGTGCTGCAGCAGGAAGAAGAGCGCTTCGGCGAGACGCTGGAACACGGCATGAAGATCCTCGAAGCGGCGCTGGCCAAGGATGCCAAGCGCCTCGACGGCAAGACCGCGTTCACGCTGTACGACACCTACGGCTTCCCGCTCGACCTGACGGCCGACATCTGCCGCGAGCGCCAGATCGAGCTCGACGAAGCCGGCTTCGCCGCCGCGATGGAAGCACCAGAAGAAGCAGGCGCGCGCCGCCGGCAAGTTCAAGATGGCCGCCGGCGTCGAGTACAGCGGCGAAAAGACGCGCTTCGTCGGCTATGAGACGCTGGAGCAGCAAGCCAGGATCGTCGCGCTGTACGTCGGCGGCAGCCAGGTGCAAAAGGTTCGAGCGCCGGCCAGGAAGCGATCGTGGTGCTCGACACCACGCCGTTCTATGCGGAGTCGGGCGGCCAGGTCGGCGATACCGGGCGAGATCACGTCTTCCGGCGCCGCGTTCGAAGTCGTCGATACCCAGAAGATCCAGGCCGACGTGTTCGGCCATCACGGTACGGTGCGGACCGGCGTGCTGCAGGTCGGCGACATCGCGTCCGCCAAGGTCGACATGCGGCTGCGCGCGCAGACCATGCGCAACCACTCGGCGACTCACCTGATGCACATGGCCTTGCGCCAGGTGCTGGGCAGCCATGTGTCGCAGAAGGGCTCGCTGGTCGATGCCGAGAAGACCCGTTTCGACTTCAGCCACAACGCGCCGCTGACGGCCGACGAAATCCGCCAGGTCGAGCAGATCGTCAACCGCGAAGTGCTGGCCAACGTCGCCACCGAAGCGCAGCATCATGGGCTATGACGACGCCATCAAGTACGGCGCGATGGCGCTGTTCGGCGAGAAGTACGGCGACGAAGTGCGCGTGCTCGGCATCGGCTCGTCGAAAGAACTGTGCGGCGGCACGCACGTCACCCGCACCGGCGACATCGGCCTGTTCAAGATCGTCTCCGAAGGCGGCGTCGCCGCCGGCATCCGCCGCGTCGAAGCCGTCACCGGCGAAGCCGCGCTGGCGCTGGTGCAGTCGCTGGCGGCGCGCGTCAACGAAGCGGCGGCGGCGCTGAAGACGCAACCGGAAGAGCTGACGCAGCGCATCGGCCAGGTGCAGGATCAGGTCAAGTCGCTGGAGAAGGAACTGGCGGCGCTGAAGTCGAAACTGGCCTCGGGCCAGGGCGACGAACTGGCCACGCAGGCGGTCGACATCAACGGCATCAAGGTGCTGGCGGCGACGCTGGCCGGCGCCGACGTGCCGACCCTGCGCGAAACCATGGACAAGCTGAAGGACAAGCTGAAGTCGGCCGCCATCGTGCTGGCCGCGGTCAACGACGGCAAGGTCAGCCTGATCGCCGGCGTCACGGCCGACGCCACGTCGAAGGTGAAGGCGGGCGAACTGGTCAACTTCGTCGCCCAGCAGGTCGGCGGCAAGGGCGGCGGCCGGCCCGACATGGCGCAGGCCGGCGGCACCGATCCGAGCGGCCTGCCCAAGGCGCTCGATGGCGTCGCCAACTGGGTGCGGGAACGCGCCTAGGTTCCGCGCTCCGTCATTCTGGTGCCAGGGAGTATGTTGCATAAATTCCCATTTTGCGCCCGGTAATTGGTGTGTTATTGGGGAGTATGTGTTTTTCGACCATGCTCCGGCAAACCTGGGATCCTCCGGCTTCGACCCGCGCCGGAGGCGCCGTAGGGCTTGATGCGGGCTCATGATGGGAAGGCGCCATGGCTAAAATCATCGGCATTGCCGGCAGTTTGCGCAGCGCTTCGCTGAACGCGGCCCTGTTGCGGGCGGCGGCCGAGGCGATGCCGGACGGCTCCACGCTGGAAATCGCCAGCATCCGCGGGATTCCCTTGTATGACGGCGATGTCGAGGCGCAAGAGGGAATTCCATCGGTAGTCGAGCTGCTGAAAGACCGGATCGCCGCCAGCGACGGCCTGCTGCTGGTCACGCCGGAATACAACAATTCAATCCCGGGCGTGTTCAAGAATGCGATCGATTGGCTGTCGCGGCCGCCGGCCGACATCGGCCGCGTGTTCGGCGGTCGCCCGGTCGCCGTGATCGGCGCATCGCCGGGCGGTTTCGGCACGATCCTGGCGCAGGACGCCTGGCTGCCGGTGTTGCGCACCTTGGGCACGCAGCCGTGGTTCGGCGGCCGTCTGCAGGTGTCACGCGCCGGCAGCGTGTTCGATCAAACCGGCGCCCTGGTGGACGAGAAAATCAGGCTGCAGCTGCAGCAGTTCCTGCGCGGCTTCGTCGAATCGCTGCCGGCCTGAGTTCAGGCAAGCTGGCCGAGCCAGAACTGCCAGCCGAAAAACATCCCCAGTCCGGCGACGATCGTCAGCAGCTGATGCCGCGTCGCCGCGCATACCAGCACCGCCACGATCGCCGCCACCAGCTGCGGATTGCGCCAGGAAAGCTCCATCCCGGCGCCGTGCGGCGCCAGCACCATCGGCACGATGATCGCGGTCAGCACCGTGACCGGCACGAAGCCGAGCGCCTGCCGCGCCAGCGGCGAAAACTTCACGCGCTCGCCGAGGATGAAGATCAGGGCCTTGGTCAGCACCGTGATCACGGCCATGCCGACGATGGTGAGGGTGGCGATCATTGCCGCACCTGTGCGTGTTCGCGGCGCACGCGGTGCCGCGCCAGCCAGTGCGAGGCCAGCAGGCCGACGCCGATGCCGATGCCGATGGCCGCCAGCAGCCCCAGCTTGTAGGGCAGGTCCTTCAACAGATAGCCGCACATTCCGGCCGCCAGCGCGGCCAGCAGATGCGGCATCTGGAACAGCTGCGGCACGATGATGGCGATGAAGGTCGCCACCATCGCGAAGTCGAGGCCGAGCGTCTGCAACTGCGGAAAGATGGCGCCGAACAGAATCCCGATCAATGTCCAGCATTGCCAGTTGAGAGTACATCGACAAGCCGGAGCCGAAGAAATACCAGTGGCCGAGCGGCGCCTGCGGATGCCGCCGGTAGTAGCCGTCCATCACCGCAAAGGTTTCGTCGGTCAGCAGGAAACCGAGCAGCCAGCGCCAGCGGCGCGGCAGATGATGCACGCGCGGCAACAGCGTGGCCGCATACAGCATGTGGCGCAGGTTGACGATGAAGGTGGCGAACCAGATCACCAGCATGCCGGTGCCGGCCGCCATCAGCCCGGCCGCGATGAACTGGCTGGAGCCGGCGAACACGCCAAGCGACATCAGCTGGCCCTGCCAGCCGGCCAGATGGGCCGGCGCCACCAGGGTGCCGAAGATCAGGCCGAACGGCGCGGCGCCGACCATCATCGGCAGGGTATCGCGGGCGCCGGCGGCGAAGCTGGAAAGGCGGGAAGAGAGGCGGCATGCGGTCAGGGTGGCGGCGCGGGCCGCGTCTCGGTGAGTCGTGGAGCCGGAAAAACCGACCGGCCTGAACGCGGTTTGCGTATCAGGCCGGCGGGCGGCTTGGGCTGCGGTATTTTACTTGCGCGATCTGCAGCAGCATCTGGTTCAGCCGCTTGACGAAGCCCGACGGATCGGCCAGCGTGCCGCCCTCGGCCAGCATGGCCTGGTCGAACAGGATGTGCGCCCAGTCGTCGAACCTGGCGTCTTCCTGCTTCAGGCGCTGCACCAGCGGGTGATCCGGGTTGATTTCCAGGATCGGCTTCGATTCCGGCGCGTTCTGGCCGGCGGCTTTCAGCATGCGCACCAGGTTGCCGGACAATTCGTTTTCGTCGGCCACCAGGCAGGCCGGCGAATCGGTCAGGCGGAAGGTGACGCGCACGTCCTTGGCCTGCTCGGCCAGCGCGGTCTTCATTCTCTCGACCAGATCCTTGTACTGGCTTTCGGTTTCCTCGTGCTGCTTCTTCTCGGCTTCGTCTTCCAGCTTGCCCAGATCGAGGTCGCCCTTGGCCACCGAGACCAGTTCCTTGCCTTCGAACTCGGTCAGGAAGGACAGCATCCATTCGTCGACGCGGTCGCTCAGCAGCAGCACCTCGATGCCCTTCTTGGCGAAGATTTCCAGGTGCGGGCTGTTCTTGGCGGCGGCATAGGTTTCGCCGGTGACGTAATAGATCTTGTCCTGGCCTTCCTTCATGCGGCCGATATAGTCGGCGAACGACACGTTCTGCACGTCGGAATCGTTATGCGTGGAGGCGAAGCGCAGCAGCTTGGCGATGCGTTCCTTGTTGACATGGTCTTCGCCGATGCCTTCCTTCAGCACCTGGCCGAATTCCTTCCAGAAGGTCGCGTACTTGTCCTTCTGCTCCTGCTCGTCGCCGTTGGCCAGTTCTTCCAGCATGCCCAGCACGCGCTTGGTCGAGCCTTCGCGGATCACCTTGACGTCGCGCGACTCCTGCAGGATTTCGCGCGAGACGTTCAGCGGCAGGTCGGCCGAATCGATCACGCCCTTGACGAAGCGCAGGTAGACCGGCATCAGCTGTTCGGCGTCGTCCATGATGAACACGCGCTTGACGTACAGGCGGATGCCGCCGCGCTTGTTGCGGTCCCACAGGTCGAACGGCGCGTGCGCCGGAATGTACAGCAGCTGCGTGTATTCGCTGCGGCCTTCGACCCGGTTGTGGGTGTGGATCAGCGGGTCCTGGAAGTCGTGCGAGACGTGCTTGTAGAACTCGTTGTACTGCTCCGGCGTGATGTCGGACTTGCTGCGCGCCCACAGGGCGCCGGCCTGGTTGACGGTCTCGAATTCGTCCTTGACGACGGTTTCCTTCTTCTCTTCGTCCCATTCTTCCTTCTGCATCAGGATCGGCAGCGAGATGTGGTCGGAATACTTGCGGATGATCGATTTCAGCTTCCACGCCGACAGGAACTCGTCCTCGCCTTCGCGCAGGTGCAGGGTGATGTCGGTGCCGCGCGCCGGCTTGTCGATCGTTTCGACGCTGAAGTCGCCTTCGCCGCCCGATTCCCAGCGCACGCCCTTGATCGGCGGCGACGCCGGCGCGGCGGCGTTTCGACGGTGATCCTGTCGGCGACGATGAAGGCGGAATAGAAGCCGACGCCGAACTGGCCGATCAGCGCCGCATCCTTTTGCTGGTCGCCGGAGAGCTTGGAAAAGAATTCCTTGGTGCCGGACTTGGCGATGGTGCCGAGGTGCTCGATCGCTTCCTCGCGGCTCATGCCGATGCCGTTGTCGGAAATGGTGATGGTGCGCGCGTCCTTGTCGAAGGTGACGCGGATCTTCAGATCGGGGTCGTTCTCGAACAGCGCCGGCGTTGTTGATCGCCTCGAAGCGCAGCTTGTCGGCGGCGTCGGAGGCATTGGAAATCAGTTCGCGCAGGAAAATTTCCTTGTTCGAATACAAGGAATGAATCATCAGTTGCAGCAGTTGTTTGACTTCGGCCTGAAAGCCCAGGGTTTGCTTTTCGTTTTTGTGTTCGGAAACAGCCATTTTTACCTCGTTGTTGGATGAACAATGGAGAATCGGTAATTATAAATAGGGCTGGCGCAGGCGATTTCAAGCCCGCAGTGCGCCGGTCGCCTGTTCCAGGAAGCGCCACAGGCCGGGGTCCGACATCGCCGCGACATTGATGCGCATGCGGGTCGACGGCAGCTGATGCGGCGAAAACAGGCTGCCCGGCGCCAGCAGATAGCCCTGCGCCATGGCCTGTTCGGTCAGCACATTGGTATCGCAGCCGGCATCGATCCAGACGAACATGCCGGCCGGGGTTGTGATGTCGGCGCTCAAGCCGGCGCGCTCCAGCTGGCGGATGGTCTTTTCGCGCACCGCATCGAGCTTGCCGCGCAGGCGGTCGACGTGCTTGCGGTAGTGGCCGTCGGACAGGATCTTGTAGACCACCCGTTCGCCGATCTCGCTGGTGGTCAGGGTCGACAGGATCTTGCGGTCGGCCAGGCGCTTGGCCAGCTCGGGCGAGGTGGCGATGAAGCCGACCCGCAGGTTGGCCGCCAGCGTCTTGGAAAAGCCGCCCAGGTAAATCACGCGCTGCAACTGGTCGAGCGCGGCGATCCGCGTGGCCGGCTGCACCGCCGTGCCCGGGTGCATGTCGCAATAGATGTCGTCCTCGACGATGGTGAAGCCGTGCTGCTCGGCGAGCTTCAGGATCTGGAAGGCCTTGGCGGCGGAGAGCGAGGTCGAGGTCGGGTTGTGCAGCACCGAGTTGATCACGTACAGCTTCGGCCGGTGCAGCGCCGCCAGCTGCGCCAGCGCCGCCACGTCCGGGCCGTCGGCCAGGCGCGGGATGCCGACCACCTTGGCGCCCAGCGTGGCGAACGAGCCGAACATCAGGAACCAGGCCGGGTCGTCGACGAACACGGTATCGCCCGGCTGCAGGAATTGGCGCGCCACCAGGTCCAGCGCCTGGGTGACGCCGGCGGTGGTGACCATCTGTTCCGGTGCGGCGGCGATCTCGAGTTCGGCCAGCTTCAGCTGCAATTGCTGGCGCAGCGGCAGGAAGCCCTGCGGATTGCCATAGGCCACCAGCAGGTTGCCGTTCTGGCGGCTGATGGCGCGCAGGCCGTTGGCGATCAGCTCGCCGTCCAGCCAGTCCGGCGGCAGCAGGCCGGAGCCCGGCATTTTCTGCGGCGGCAACTGGCGGAACATGTTGCGGATCAGCCAGACCACGTCGGGCGCCTGGACCGCAGTGGCGCCGGCGTCCGCCGCATCCGGACGGCTGGCCGAGAGCGCCAGCGGCGCCCGCTCGCGCACGTAAAAGCCGGAGCCGCGCCGCGATTCCAGGAAGCCCTGCGCCACCAGCCGGTCGTAGGCTTCGACCACGGTGAAGCGCGAGACGCCGTGCAGATCGGCGAATTGGCGGATCGAGGGCATGCGGGCGCCGGTGCGCAGCAGCTTGTCGTCGATCCGCACCTGCACCGAGCGCACGATCTGCTCGACCAGCGAGTCGCCTGCCTGGCGCGACAGCAGGGGTGTTGCCCGGGGCGCGACGGCCGCCGCAATGCCGGGCGAAGTGTCGGCTGTATTGGCCATGTTTCCAGTACACCTATCAAAATTATTTTTAAATTGTACTGGTACTGTACTGGTTTTGTCGATTAGCATGTGCTTTCAATCTGCCCCGGGAATTCCATGTCCATGCCATTGCCCACTCCTGCCGAACTCGAAGCCGCCGCCGCCATCGTGTATCGCGCGATACCGCCCACGCCGCAATACTCGTGGCCGCTGTTGAATCAGGCGCTCGGCTGCGAAGCCTGGGTCAAGCATGAAAACCACACGCCAGTGGGTGCCTTCAAGGTGCGCGGCGGGCTGGTCTATATGGAGCGCCTGCGCCAGCGCCTGCCGCAGCTGCGCGGCGTGATCTCGGCCACGCGCGGCAATCACGGGCAGTCGATCGGCTTTGCCGCGGCGCGGCAGGGCATCGCCGCCACCATCGTGGTCCCGCACGGCAACAGCTCGGAAAAGAATGCCGCCATGCGCGCGCTCGGGGTGGAACTGATCGAGCACGGCAGCGATTTCCAGGAAAGCCGCGAGCATGCCGCACTCCTGGCCGAGCAGCGCGGGCTGCACATGATTCCCTCGTTCCATCCCGACCTGGTCAGCGGCGTGGCCAGCTACTGGAGCGAACTGCTGGCGGCACAGCCGGCGCTCGATCTGCTGCTGGTGCCGATCGGCCAGGGCTCGGGCATCTGCGCCGCGGTGGCGGCGCGCGAGGCGCTCGGCTTGCGCTGCCGCATCGTCGGCGTGGTGTCGGCGCACGCGCCGGCCTACCAGCTGTCGTTCCAGCGCCGCACCAGCGTCGCGGCGCCGGTCAGCACGGTGCTGGCCGACGGCATGGCTTGCCGCGTGCCGGACCAGGATTCGCTCGAGATCATCTTGAAATACGTCGACGACGTGGTGGCGGTGAGCGACGACGAAGTGGCCGCGGCGATGAAGCTGCTGTACGTCGCCACCCACAACGTGGCGGAAGGGGCGGGCGCGGCGGCATTGGCGGCGGCGCTGCAGATGAAGGAGCAGCTTGCGGCAGCGCCGGATCGGCCTGCCGCTGTCCGGCGCCAACGTCGATCATGAACAGTTCGCGCGCGTTCTGCGCGCCTGATCCGCATGAAAAGCGAGACGACGATGACGCAGGAAAGCAAGGGCATGTGGCTGGGAGTGATCGGCGTGGCGATCTTCAGCCTGACGCTTGCCGTTTACGCGGATGGCGGTGGCTGAATTGAACCCGATCTTCGTCGCGCTCGGCCGCGCGGTGGTGGCGGCCTTCGGTTCCGGCGCCTTGCTGTGGTATCTGGGCGCCGTGCGCCCGAACGCCGCGCAATGGCGCCCGCTGGCGGTCGTGTCGCTCGGCGTGGTGGTCGGCTTCCCGGTGTTTTCGTCGGTGGCAATGGTGTACGTGCCGGCCTCGCATGGCGCCATCGTGATCGGCATCCTGCCGCTGGCGACGGCGCTGTTCGGCGCGCTGCGCTTCGGCGAGCGGCCGTCGCCCGGATTCTGGATCGCCGCCGTCGCCGGCAGCGCGCTCGTGATCGCGTTTGCGCTCAGCGATCACAGCGGCACCGGTGGCGGCTTCCATTTCGCCGATCTGGCGCTGTTCGCCGCGGTGGTGGCGGCGGCCATGGGCTATGCCGAAGGCGCGCGCCTGTCGCAGACGATGGGCGGCCAGCAGGTGATCTGCTGGGCGCTGCTGCTGTCGCTGCCGGTGCTGCTGCCGATCACCGCCTGGTTTGGCTGGCGCTATGGCGTGACGGCGTCGCCTCGGGCCTGGGCCGGCTTCGCCTATATCTCGCTGTTTTCGATGTTCATCGGTTTCTTTTTCTGGTACAAGGGGCTGGCGCTGGGCGGCATCGCGCGCGTGGGGCAGACGCAATTGCTGCAGCCGTTCATGACCCTGGTCGGCGCCGCGCTGATCGTCAACGAACCCTTGCAGAGCCGGCAATTCCTGTTTGCCTGCGCGGTGATCGCGGTGGTGGCGATCGGGCGCCGCATGCCGGTCGGCGTTGAGACCTTTCCGGAGGGCGGCTGTGGGTGAGATAATCCCGCAGCAATTTCGATCCGTTTAACCTGCCATTCGGCTTCTTGTCCGCAATGGCTTCATTTTGGAGACACCATGTCCTGTTACGACAAACTACGCGCCTTGAATATCGAGTTGCCGCCGGTCGCCACGCCGGCCGCCGCCTATGTGATGTACGCGCAAACCGGCAATACCGTTTTCGTGTCCGGCCATACCGCCAAAAAGGACGGCAAGCCCTGGGTCGGCCAGTTCGGGCGCGACATCGACCACCGAGGAAGGCAAGCTGGCGGCGCGCTCGGTCGCGATCGACCTGATCGCCACCCTGCAGGCGGCCTGCGGCGGCGACCTGACCCGGGTCAAGCGCATCGTCAAGGTCATGAGCCTGGTCAATTCCACCGCCGATTTCACCGAGCAGCACCTGGTTACCAACGGCGCCTCCGAACTGTTCGTCGAAGTGTTCGGCGACGCCGGCAAGCATGCGCGCTCGGCGTTCGGCGTGGCGCAGATTCCGACCGGCGCCTGCGTCGAGATCGAGCTGATCGCGGAAATCGCCTGAATCTGCGCCGGACCGCATCGCAGATGAAGATTCAGCGGATCGGGATGGCCGCCGCCGGCCATCC
>CAVPMM010000003.1:0-208396 GCA_963706525.1 uncultured beta proteobacterium
CGGTCGACCTGGCTTGATGCGAATTGCAGTGCTGATTTCGAATTGGCTTTCTTCCGCCACCCTGAAATGAACATCAGATCTGATTCGAGGGGATGCCCCGCCGACAAAGCACCGCTGTTCCTTGTCGTAGAAGGCGACAAACGACCCACCAATGCCGGAAAACGTCACCGAGTAATCGCTCTTTCCTTGCTTCGGTGCGTCTACCTTGACGTAAAGATGCCCGTTGTCGGGCAATATCGTCATCTGCTCATTAAGATTGGCGAGTGTTATTTCGATAAATTGCTGTTCCTGCACCTCCTCTGCGGTCGTCAGAGCCTTTTTGAACCGCCCCAAATCCCTGAAACCGAACTCTAGATCGTTCAGTTCCGACTGAATCGCATCCGAGATTTTCGGATAGGCTTGGGACTCCTCGCCCCACTCCAATCCGAGTAATTCGCAAGACATTCGGAGCACCGCAAAGATGTCCCGCTGTTCGGAAGAGCTTCCGTCGATGTTCTCTGGACTATACCGATGGTTCTTGACTTCGACGATGTTGTGGGAAAAGTCAGGAATATCTATCAGATACACATTCCCGTTTTCCCTACCCAGCATCACATTGCCAGGGTGAAGGTCGCCATGTGAAACTCCGAGTCCATGAAGATGCTCAACGGCATCAGTCAGCTTCTCGATAACGCCTAATTTGTCCGCTTCATCAATTACAGCATCAGCCCACGCCGTACCATCAACCACGTCGGTCACCAGATACATGCTGCCCGACCTTGCCGCGAGCCCGTATTCATGAATACGTGGCAGGTAGGTGGAATTGACCGCTGCAAGCTTGTCCCAAGCGTTTCAAAAAGGTAAGGACGCGGAAATTGCTTACCGGATCATCTCCTTTGCCACCGACATTCAACCAAGCTTTAACTAGCCTGCCTTCTGAGACATAGACCTCTTTATCATCGGTCGAAACCAGAAACTCACCCTGGTCAGGGAATTGCCGCGTGTGCGTTTGAGTGGGGGGCGTAATATGTGTCTAGCTCGGAATCATCGAAAGTCGGTATCGACTCGCCCTGTGGCTCCGCATGCTTCAAAGCGTCGAAGAATGCCGACGCATCCTTGAATTTTCCTGTCACGGCTTCAAGAAGAACTCCTGCGTACCATTCGTTGCTTAAAAGCATCTCGTTCTGAATGTTCTCCAAGCTCTTCGGAGACATTCTTTGCGCATTCAGCAGATGCCAAGACACAAGCCCAAGCGCATGTACATCCTGCTGAAATGGGGTCGTTGATGGGCCATCCAGCATCTCCTTGACCTCTACCGCCCCGACCGAAAGGCTGCTCCGATAATCGCCAACCGTGCCAATTGGTTGGTGGTAAGCGGAGATGAAGTTGGAGAGAGCAATTTCCTTCGAAGGGAACAGCCACAGACTATGGTCTGCAATATCTCGGTGGGCAATCTTGATCCCATGCAGGTCAGCGAACTTCGCAATGAGCAGTTTTGTCAGGTTCAGTCGGTCGGCCTGATTAAACGACTGACCGTATTTGCCCACAAACTCGTTGAACCTTACATGTCCAGGGGGAAGCTCATACACCTCGCTGTACTGCGAGGTAACCTCATTCTTTTCGAAACTTGTTAGCGAGCGTAGGCAGTGGTTGTACAGGTCTCGATTCTGGTGGTTGATGAACTGCAAGACTTCCCGCTCACGGGACACGATTTCAGCCCTGCCCTGTGAGGTTATTACCTTGTTGCCATTGAGCTTCTTGAAGTTCCAAACCCGCAGCAGCGCCTCGGTACCCTTTGATATCTCCGAACTTGCCAAATACTCTTTGTAAACGAAGTTCGGATGTTCGAAAACCTCCTCGACCGCCGTGTATCCACCAATTTTTAGTGCTTTCGGCGCCGTGTTGCCACTCAGGAACAATTCGTCAAATATCGGAAAATCCTGATTTAGCACCTTTGCGGCGGGATGGGGGCGAAAGTGTTTTTCGAACACCCCTTTGTCTGCAAACTTGAGAAAGTCCTTCAGGGACATCGTATGGCGAAGCTCAACCTCGGGAAGCTGACTGAAATCAGCATTCCCTGTCATCACCACGAAATATTCAACAAACGGGGTGTATCCCTTGTTTGTAAATCTCTGACTAAGCTTTTTTAGCTTGTTAGAGAGGGTGTATAGCTTGCCTCTCGTGACGCTAACAGGCGACCGCCCCATGTTCTTGTCGCCCTTGAACCAAATGTCGCCATTTGCCGTGATGGGTGCATGATTCCAGTCCTTCAACTCCACGATGATGACATTGCAGTGGGTCACGATCACCAGATCAAACTCACCCTCCTTGCCCTTCGAATCGACGAATCTGAATCCTGCATACCCTTTCCAAGGGAACATGCCGTTGCGCCCGAGCTTGTTTTGAAGCTGATCCCGTATAGAGCCGCCTCTTGCTTGGGACTTACCATCAGGTGGGGCATCAGAGAACGCCGCCCCGATTTTATTGATTGCTTCAATCTCTTGTTCTTGAAGGCCGCCGTCCCAAATTTCGATTTCCAAGTTGCTTCCTTTGTCTTTTTTTTCTGTGAAACTGCTTGATTTGCTGGCTGCTCATGCCGAACGAATAAGTCTATCTCACAACTATCACGCCATGACATCGAATCCGCTACCACCGCCGATTCACGCCCAATTTCTGGCGTATCCGGAATTTTGTGTAAAGCAGGCCGCCATGGGCAAGTACCTGAAACTGGCCGATTAAAATAGCTAAGATCACTTTGGCCGGGAGTCCTCCTATGCCGACGACAAGGGCGGCCATTTAACACCTTTAGCCGGTAAGCGGTAAATTGCCGCCTAATTCTAGCTAGCAGTCCAAGGTCGGCTCAGGCCGACGCGTTGCTGGTCAAAGGTTGTGATGAGAGACCGCTCCACTCAGTAACCGGCCATTGACCCCGTGACGGGGCGAAGGTCCGCTCAGCGTCGATAGTGTTGAAAAAGTCAGAAAGCAAGATTGTGGGTAGGTATTACGGTGCCTGACTCGAACTGGATTGAGGGCAGAAGTGATCCTGAAGATCATCTCGCCTGGCGCTATGTGGCGGCCCGGTCCATTTGATGCTCCCCGATGAACCACCGTTTCGCCATCCGCAGCAGGTTCTGAGCCGTGGCGGCCAATAGGAACTCGTCGCGTGCGCCAGACGGCTTGCCAGCCACGCGCGGCAACGCATCAATCAGCTCCTCGAATACCACCGGGTCGCGTCGATTGGCACCAGTGATACACAGTACCAAGGGAACACCGTTGCGGTCGGTGAACAGATGCCGCTTGGGCCCGAGTTTCCCGGGATCGACTGAGTTCGGCCCGGTGTAGCCCCCGTCGCCGGGTAAAGGGCACACTAGCCGCGTCCACGCTGGCTCAGCTCAGATCTATCCCCTCGGCCCACCGCAGTCCGGCCAACAAGACCGGATGCAGGCGATGCCGAGGCCGTCCACTTACAAATCGCGCAGTTACCGCCAGCAGATCATCCCGCTGTCGTAGCCCCGCTCCAACGAGCAATGCGTAGTCGGGAATCCTTAGGCTAACACCGCTTGGCCGTAGCGATACCAGTGTCTGATACGGCCCAACTTGGTGCGGCGGACTGGCCCTTTGCTCTACTTGTTCCATCGCTGAAATCGACGATAGGTCCGACCGAAGTGACATAATGGTCGAGACACATGAGCAGAACTGGAGTCACTCAGCTTCGCTGTCCAGTTGAACGGGGTGCTTCTGGGAAGCGCAAATTGCAGAGATGCATTTTGCGGGCGCCGTTCCGATGACCTACATGAGGCCCACGCATAGCGTGGGCCTTTTCATTTTAGCGCCGCGACTTTCGAGCGAAACATTCTCTCCCGCTACGCTTGTACACGTTGTTGAGACCTGAATGACCAGGACCGGCTAGTGATGCACGAACCATATCAGGTAGCAGCCGCGAACTGGGGTTCACGGCCATGGGACAAGTTCTGCGCTGGCGTACCTCGTCAGAGAGGAAGTAATCACCCTACTTCCCGTTCTGAATGGCGCAGTATTGGAACGCTCAACTGAAACGTCACCTTGCCCTCGATGGTGGCGACGAGCTTGAAGACGGGGCAGCTGATCGAGATGAACTACCCAGCGAACTGGATCGAGCGCCAACTGGCGCATGGCGAGCTCCGAACGCGGTGGTCGCCACTTACAACCAGGCGGACCGTTTCATGGATCGGCAACGATGATGCAGGAATGGGCGGACAAGCTCGACGAGTGGAAGCGGAAAGCCCAATCATCCACATAGACTCTTTCTATACTTCCACGAAGCCCGTAGGACTTCATGCTGTCGGCTAGCCCGACCCGACAGCATCGAGGAAATCATTCGTGACTGGCTGGCAGCGGTATCGCCGGCCAAAGAGGAAACAGGCAACTCGGGTACCCGTAGGAGTTGCTGAGTGCAAACCCAAGTTGATTCGTTGTTGCGCCTTCCCCAAGTGCTGGCGCTGGTTCCCGTTTCCCGTTCCACCTGGTACGCAGGGATCAAGGAAGGCAAGTTCCCGACACCAGTCGTATTGAGCGCTCGCTGCGTCGCATGGCGGGCCAGCGATATCCAGC
Source organism: uncultured beta proteobacterium (assembly GCA_963706525.1). Taxonomy (GTDB): domain Bacteria; phylum Pseudomonadota; class Gammaproteobacteria; order Burkholderiales; family Burkholderiaceae_D; genus DATJCV01. The sequence goes on from CAVPMM010000003.1 coordinate 4,570, forward strand.
AGTTGGTGCGTGAGGGCGCGGCCTGCTCGTAAGTGCAGGGCTCATGACGCCCATCCATCCGTGAGCAACGGCTCCCAGACTGGGAGCTGTTGTCGTTCGAGTATTCGCCGCAGCGGCGAGGACATACAGTAAGCCATACAGGACCACATTGATATCGCTGCGGCACGTCTTTGGGACGTGCCATGTCAGCAGTTTTGCTTGCTCGCATTCAAGCGTCGGCGCCACGCCGGCCGTGGTGCGGGCCGGAGAAAAACCTTTGCCGTGTTCGCCCCCTGGCTACTGCCTTGGGTGAACCCTACCTTCAACTCAATCCGCCGGCGCATGCGTGCTGGCTGCAACTGGACATCGACAGACCTGAAGCTTCTCATGCATGGGAGGACAGCAACCTCCCGCCACCTACTTACATTGCGGTGAACCCGGCGAATGGGCATGCGCAATATGGCTACGCCCTTGCTAGCCCGGTGTGTGTAACAGATGCCGCCAGGCAGAAGCCGATGGCTTATCTTGCCGCAGTCGAATATGCATACAACCGGGCGCTGGAAGCTGATCGCGCATTCCGCGGGCCGCTGGCCAAGAATCCTCTGCATCCCAATTGGCTGCTCTGGCAGCCGGCGAACGATGTTGATTATGAAATCAGCAAACTTGCGGAGCATGTCGAGCTGCCGCGCGCCGAAGAGATGCGGGCCGATCGCATCAATACGGACTATGCCAGTCTTGGTCGAAACTGCTTGCTATTCGAGCGATTGAGGCAACTGGCGTACGTGCGCGTGAAGAAGTTCTGGCGGCCAGCTGGACATGAAGCTTTCCAGGAGTGGCTCTTGGGTGAGGCGGAAGCGATGAATCAGGAGCTTCCTGTGCCCTTGCCATTCGGGGAAGCAAAGAGCATTGCTCGAAGCATTGCCCGATGGGTATGGAAGCGCTTTACGCCGGGCGCCTTTCGGGATATTCAGGCAGCCCGTGGGAGGGCCTCCGGTACCGCACGACGGCTTGCCAGCCGGGAGCAGCGCGAGAAGGCATGGATCCTTGCCGCATCTGGTCTGCCTTCACGAGAGGTGGCAACGCACCTCGGCGTGAATCAATCCACGGTGGTCAGGTGGTTGCGGGACGTAGTGTGCCGTTAAGCATAAAACTGCCATTCGGAAGACTTATGCTTTAAATCCCGATCGGCAACATTATGCTCTATTGGGATCAGGGATTAGGCTACAAAGTTTGCCCGAAATTGCTGAAGGCCGCAGCAAAGAAGGTCAAAGTGCTTATGCCTTAAGGTACGGACTATCGCAGTACGGCAATCATCTAGTTTTCAGACATAGCAGGCAGTAATCGACTACTTTTCCGACAAAACAATCGGTAATCAACTACTTTTCAGACATTTTTACCCAGCATCGCGGGCTAATCGAGTGGTTTTCAGACATCGAGGGTAGGTTTCCGCTGTGAAGACGTCCTTGATCGCTCTGTCCAAAATTTCCAGGTGCCATGCAGGGACGGTAATCCCTTCGTAAAAGCGAGGCAGTCAGTAGTAGAATTTTTTCAATGAGGAGTTCTACAGCATGAAGAAATTGGTATTTAAGCAGTACGCGTAGCTTCAAGCGATGCATGAACCATATCAGGTAGCAGCTGCCAATACGGAAACAAGGCTATGGCAGACCAGTTGTACAGGCAGGCCTAGTCAGAGGGGGAGCAATCGCTTCACTCCCCGCTCTGAAAGTCTAAGTATCGGGTGACTCAGCTGAAATACCACCTCACCATTAAGCGATGGCTACGAGCATGAAGACGGGGCAGCTGAACGTGGGAGTATCTTCGTCGTCGTCCTCAGGATCCTCGGGGTCGAGCAGGCCGAGCGCCTTCGTGCACTCCTTCATCAAGGTCCGGAGTTCCGCAGACGTCATCGTGGAGGGCAGACCCGCAAGCCGTATGAATGTCTCGATCGGCACGGCGTATGGATTCGGGTCGCCATGCTGAAGGCCTAGCATGATTGCAGCGTAAAGGGCCTGCCTGGCGGGTTGGGACAAGTCGCTAATATCGAACGCGTTGGGACGAAAGTCGATCATCAGATGCTCCGGGTGGGTATTGATCTTTAAGCTTACCGTTGGCCGGCTCGGCGAGGGCATCTATTGCTCTCAGTGATGAGGTATCACCACCAGCGCCTAAGCGCACGTGGCGCTGGCTGCCTATACGTGATCGGGCATGTGCCCGATCGACTAGGCAATCAATTATGAATAAGGAAACAAAACCAAAAGGCCAGCATCTGAAGCTGGCATTGCGAGCCACCATGCGCCGGCGCGCGGAGAGTGTGTCGTACGTCGCCAAGCAGGTGGGAATCAGCCAGAGCTATCTTTCCCAGCTCATAAGCGGCGACAAGCCGATGGAGCACGTCAGTGACCAGCACCTCAGGCGCTTTGCGGCGTATCTCGGTATGCCGCCGATCGCCGGATTCGTACTCGCTGGCCGGCTGAGCGCCTCCGACTTTCTCGAAAGCGCTCCGCCGCTGGAGCAGCGCCTGGAGCAGGCACTGGGTGTGGTGCTCACCTCGCCTTCGGCTGCGGAAGCCCAGGTGAGCGAGGCCGATCTTGCAGCGCTTCCTGTGTCGGTGAAGATGTTGATCGTCCTGCTGCACCAGCGGGCCGAGAAGACCGATTTGCTCCGCCCGTCGGCGGCATGGTGGGCATCGCGGCGTGTGATGCTTCAGGACTAGGCTGAAATGTACTCAACCCCCTCTCGCTCGAGCAGGGGGTCTTTTCTGTTGGGCGACTTTCAGACGAATCACATCCTACTAAATGCGCTGTTAAGCAGCTCTGCCATTCGCGTCGATCCTTCGCCACTTCGCAGGAACGCGTAGTGCTTCTCCACCGTACCGATCCGGTCATTCAACACCAGTGCGGCCGTTTTGAAGTCGCCACCGTCGGCCTTGAGGATCGAGGTCGCAGCGAGGTGTCGGAATGCGTGAGAACCGAATCCGCTGCACTGCGGCAGGTATTGCGAGGTCAGCTTCGCGACCGTCGCACCCATGTCCACCCAAGGGGTATGCTTCGCGTCAAGCTTCTTTTCCTTCCGAGTCAAAAAGAACAGATCCGTCGGTGCGACCATCAGCAGGGGGCGATAGACGAACAGGTACTTTTCAATGTCGACCCAGGCGGACTGATGGATCGGGCTGTCGTAAGGGATGTCCTGCGCCGCGCCATACCAGTTCTTGAACTTGTGCTTCGGAATGCGAATCCACCAAGACTTGTCGAGTTTCTGGTAAAGCTCTCCCGTGTTGTCGGCTCGCCAAGTCAGATGCGCCAGGTTACGGCGGCGCAACGGGTTTGATGCCAGCAGCTTGATCAACACGAGGTCACGAGCCCATACCGCTTCTTTCCTGGGCACGCCCACGGGGCGCGCCGCGCGCATGCGCTGAATCATGTCCGCCACTGCCTCCATAGGGTTCTTCAACTGGAGAATGTGTTGAAGTGGTTCGAACGAGTTTCGCGAAACTTCGATCTCGCGGTGGTAGGACGCCGTGAGTTGTTCGAGCAATTCGAATTGCTGATCGCACAGGGAATCCCAGTCGATAGATCGGTAACGCTCGGGCAACGTGGACTGCCAAGATGGGTTTTGGCGAAGGAAGCCGAAGCGGGGTCGCACGAGCGCGGCCAGGAAGGCCAAGGCTTGGATGGCACCACGATTGCGCTTTCCGGTACGGGACTTGCGCCAGTCGAGGTAGGCTTCCACGAAGTCCGGTACCGCCAACCAGGCCATGGTCTGAACCTCATCGGCGCCGATACCCGCTCCCCCGGCCTCCGTCGACATTGCGAGCCAACCCAGATACGCTGAAGTGGTGAACCAACCGTACCGAGCGGATGCCACTTCCCGGCCATCCAGGAAGGCCCACCAGTTGGCGTCGGTTACCGCCGTGAGCGGGCATGGCGAGAAGCGCCACTGCCCTCGCTTCGTTCGCTTCAGGCCGCTAAGGATGGCGGCGGAGGTTTTGTAGCGCATGAGCTCGGTCCATTGTTGGCGTAACCGAGAACCGGGTTCGGGCTTGACGCCGTAAATTTGTCGCGTGAGATCGCCGAGAATGGTGCGGTAGATGATCGGTGTGGGCTCTTCGCCAATCGAGGGTTGTCGCTGGCCCATCAACCGCATACCGGAGAGTTGGACCAAACTGTTACGCTCCAAGCCAAAGAATGCCTCCAGTCGCAACACATAGCGCACGTTGCTGGGACGTGGAAGCTTGCCCTTGATCCAACCATACAACATGTCGCGGGGGATGCCGGCGTTCTTGGCCACTCGTCCGGCTGGGTGCTGCTCGAAGAGGCTGACCAGGGTCGACTGGAACGGCGTGTTCTTACCGGCTTGGACCGCTTGGATCGCATCGTAGCTGACTACGGCGTCCTTCCAATGCCGAAACGCGGATTTCGTATTGGATAACGCGCGGGCGGATTTGCCATCGGCAAGCAGTGCCCGCATGAACCGCTCGACGGCCTCCGCGTGACGGGTGCGCATTTCGTCGCCGACGACATCTTGGAGATGAAGCCCATTCGCGTGAAGGAACCCACGGAGTGCGGTGGCGCGGTTCGAAGCGGTCTGTTCGTTGAGTCCTTCCAGGGTCACCTGGCGTTGTTGGTTGTCGATCAGTGTTTGGTAAGTCAGTTGAGTCATGGCTCGTTTCCGAGCCCGCACCCCCACCGGTTTCGCCGCCTGCGAGTCAAGTAAAGGCGACGGGATGAAAAACCTGACATTTGAGTAACCATCTGATTTGATGGGTTTTTTCTTGCTCATTGTGTCCGCCCCTTGAAGTTGATAGGCGGTCAGGTCGCAGGTTCTTTCCAGTCCGAAGAAATGCGGGCATGAATGCCTCGCCATGGGTATAGCTCGAGCCCAGGGGGATGCTAGCGAAAAGACTGGATTTTTGTTCTGAGCGGTGGGTAGCGGCTACTGATTTGTTCACTCCTTGATCAGATTGGGCACTTGAGCAAGGCACCAGGCCAGAATGCCCCCGCCATCAATCGTGATCGCAGCAAAACTGGAGTATTGCCTATCGGCCTGCCATGGCTTCTAGCAGGGTGATTCCTGCCGTCAGTACGGTTGCTCGTTCGCGCTAGGCCGTGGTCGGCTGCGTTAGCGGTCCGGCGTCTCTTGGGAAGCCCGGGCGTTTCGGGGTGCCTCCCTTGGCCCGTGCCCGCTGCCGGGGCGTCGCGGTCTTCGTCATGGTCACGGGGCTGATGGTGGCGATCGGCGCAACCGTGTCCAGCCAGCTTTCTCGCCCCAGGGTCTTCAGCACGCGCATCAGGGTTCCCACCGTCGATCCGCAGCCGCCTTCGAGGTTTCTCAGCGCCCGCACACTGATCCCGGCACGGTTCGCCAAGGTACGCTGTTCGATGTTCTTCAGCAGGCGCAGGCGTTTTAACTGCTCGCCTAGCTTCGCTTCCATCTGGTCGGGGGTGAGGAAAATCATGGACATTTCTCGAGAAAGATGTTTTTCATAAGAGGTTCTATTGTGCCGATAAACGTCAAAAATGGCACTTAAGGAATCTTTTTCCGCCTTTTATGGTACGCACCTCAAGCGCGGAACGTTTCACACCGGCGCTTCCCCCCAGAGCCTGCTTGCTGTATTACCCATTCCAGCGCGCCGCCTTGCTGGTCCGGCGGGTATTTGAATTGGCGCAAGATGCGCTTGACCATCAGCCGCAGTTTGACCCGCACGCGCTCACGCACCGACCAGTCACCGCGACGTTGTATCGCAAGTTTCGCGCTCGAAACAGCATCGTGAACACGATCGGAAACCTCACCTTGATCACCAGCACGCTCAACTCCTCTGTGTCCCACGGCAATTTCTCGGTGAAGATGCCGGCGCTTCGGACGTTTACCTCACTCGCACTGAACCGCGAACTCCAGGAGTTCGAGCTGTGGGATGAGCCCACTATCCGTCGACGGGGTGCTGCACTGTTCGAATTGGCGCGCACAATTTGGGCAGCGCCTAAACGCGCCCAGCCTTTGGTCCGTGGCGTGGATGAGGATTTTTTGCTGATTTCTGGTAGAAACGTCCTTCCGCCGAACGGATCGCGCTGTCGTTTCACTTACGCAGGCAACGAGTACACGGCAACCGTCGTCGACGGTGCCATTGTCATCACCGATGTTGAAGGGAGGCACGGTTCGTTCTCTGCGGCATCGAAAGCGGTTTCTGGGACGATCCGGAATGGCTGGAACGACTGGTATATCCAGGAGCAGGGGCGCGGCTGGATACTTGCGAACGACTGGCGTAAGGAATCGAGGGCAGGCCAACTATCCGTGGATACCTCTCTTTCTACGGAGCTCGGCAACGCGGACTAATCCGGGACACCGGGCTCAGCAAAGGTCAGAGTTGAATAGTGGCTACGCCGCGCTTCGTTCACGGCGGTTTACTTCCGCTTTGGGCCGAGGCTGTGTGAAAACGTGAAAATTCAAAGACACGCCCATAACATGTTGAGAAACGTTTTCCTTTTATTCCGCTATTTCGCGCCGGCTTAACAGCAAGAGGGCGATGAAGCGATTTTTCGAAGGTCTAAATGCATCCTGTCGGAATGGGGAAGGACTGGTGAAGCTGTATGCTTGGATCCAGCATTTGTGCTGGGCGTAAGCGTCATTTCCTCTTTACTGGAGGTTGCATCAGGACCCGTACAATGGAGGGATTGGCTTGCTCAAGGTCCGACATATCAACCTGGTAGCCATACAGCTTGTGCAGCCCAAGTACTACCGCGCAGGATCTCGAAAAGCCTCCCTCGCAATGCACCACGACCGACTCAATCGTAGGTGGTAACTGCTCAACGAAGCTCTTGATCTGCTGGGCGTGTGCCTGGGTGAATGCGGCTGGGATTTTTTCTTTTGCTCTCGCAGAGAGCTCGGGATTCAGAAAATCCACATCAGCAAAGCTTAGCCGCAAAAGATGCTCGAATCCATCAAGGGCAGCTGGAGGGCGATCCAGGGCAGTGATTGAAATAACCGCGACAGAGGGTAATCGGGGCAGCTGTTCAGCATCCGTTCGTGATAAGGCGAATGCCTGCCTGGATCCTGGAAGTGGCTTGTACAAATTGCCAATCACATCTTTTAGTCGCTTCTTCATTCAGCCTTTGCCATTAATGGATAAGCTAGTACACGCCTTTCAGGAGCATCACCCTATGCTAATGACCTACTGATCCCTCAGAAAATTTGGTGCAGTGCCGACAGACATTTCACACACCAATCCTCACATTGTATCCAAGAGCACGCAGTCCCTTACTTGTACGCATGTTCCTCGGCGGAAATTCATCAGGGCGGGCCCAACCAACGATTTCACCGAGACTGCTCAACCCGATGTGAGGGATCGCCCTTCGCTGGATCGCTGCCGCCATAGCCACTCGCCGAAATTCTCGACCTTGGCATCGCCAGCCTGCGGTCGGTCAGGCAAGCCCAAGTACTCATTCTCCTGTTTGATCGCGTGTACCCGGGAGACGGCATCGACAAACTCTTCCTCGTTCAGCTTTAGAATGCGGTCGCGTGCTAGTAGCTCACGCAAACGCGGCGACCAATCGTAAATCGTGCGCTCCTCAAAAGGGTGATCGAATCCGGCGTCATGCCTGGCTTGGCGAGCTGACATGAATCGCGCCTCGTAGCGACTTCTCAAGCTGCTCCAGCTTTTGGGCGGCATCCTCAACTTCAGGCGCTCCGAGGCGATCTGTTAGCGACTCATTGGGGTCTGTTGGACAAAGAACGCCTTCTCGTAGGGCCCCGGGCAGGTTATCAAGCAGGTCGAGCAAGGCAAGGTCGTCTCTGCGATCACGAGACTCGAATAAAGGAGCCGCCGCAGCCATAAGAAGGATCGATGAAGGGCCACCCTGCACCCACTGTCAGTCACCTTCAGCTGCGGAGCCTATCAGGCGCTGGTGAGCGGCCTATCCGATTGCTTACCAGAGGGAGGTTGCTCCGGGCGCAACACCAGGGTGCCATCTTCGCTTAGGGAAAATCGAACCTGGTCGCCAGGCTTTAGGTCGAGCCGCTCCCGGATCTCCCGAGGAATGGTGATTTTCCCGGTGGGAGTCAGGGTTGTCGTTCGATTGGGGTTTCCCATCGCATTCTTTCTCGGCTAGACGTCGATGACGGTGGCCACGCAGCGGGCTGTTGAGCCCGCCGACTATGGTACGACTTCTCTGCTCATCACGAACTACAACAAGCAGTTCCTCGCCATCGCAACAGGGCCGATTGGTGCGCTCGGGTCGCTCGGCCTGAAAAAACGTTGGTCTATAAAGACATTTCAGGGGGTATGCGACAACGTTTTCCACCTACCCATGCGAAGAAGGGGGACAAGAGTGGCATCGAGGCCCAGTTCCACCGATAGGGCGAGCGGGTGTTCGAGTTCGCTGTTCCGGCCTGAAGGGACCTGATCGAGCGGCATCCACGGCGCGGGGCCTGCCGTCACTGGGGTGGCTCGTCCGCGCCAGGCCGTGGTCGGCGGCGTCAGCGGTCCGGCGTCTCTTGGGGAGCCCGGGCGTTTCGGGGTCCTCCCTTGGCCCGTGCCCGCTGCCGTGGCGTCGCGGTCTTCGTCATGGTCACGGGGCTGATGGTGGCGATCGGCGCGACCGTGTCCAGCCAGCTTTCTCGCCCGAGGGTCTTCAGCACGCGCATCAGGGTCCCCACCGTCGATCCACAGCCGCCTTCGAGGTTTCTCAGTGCCCGCACGCTGACCCCGGCGCGGTACGCCAAGGTGCGCTGTTCGATGTTCTTCAGCAGGCGCAGGCGCTTTAAGTGCTCGCCCAGCTTCGCCTCCATCTGGTCGGGGGCGAGGAAAGTCATGGACATGGCGCGCGGAAGAGGTTCGACATAAGAGACCCTATTATGCCGCTAAACGTCCAAAACGACCCTTAAGGGATCTTTTTCTGCCTTTTAGGGCGCGCACTTAAAACCCCGAACGACTCGCGCCGGCGCTTCCAGCCTACGGGTGCCGCGTTCTACACCCGCGCTTCTCAGCTTGGTTATGTCCTAAATCGATACACTCTGTTTTGGAGCTAAAAGAATTATGCAAATATCTCAAAAAAAGAGGCCCCTTTTACAGCGGCCTCTTTTGCTTTGACATCTAAATTTTCTGGGAAAAATCTAAACTCCAATGGGATTCTACAAAATTAGCGCTTGACGTTTTATCGGCAACCGCCGTGCACAGGAGGAGAACCGTGAAATTCGGTGTTCGTAAACCGTCACTCAAGAAAATGATTTCTGCTCGAACGTTATCCCGCGGTGAACAGGGCCGGCTGCGACAACCTCGCTCATGCGCAGGTCATGTCCACAATCACATAGCTCTATTCCTTGGCATGAATCATGGAGTGCCATTCCGCAGCTCGTTCGATAGCTCAGGTGAGCACGTTTCGAATCAGCTCAGGCACATAGTTGAGGATAGTCTAGGATAACCCATGACACATTAAATCAACGACTTACGTCGTTTTCAGCACGTTCAATTATCACCGATTATCGCTAGTTTTCATAGCAAGTGTGCCACTATTGTGCCATGAACCACAGTAGCGGCACACTCACGTAAAGTTCTCACAGACGCTAGATGACCCTTACAGGCCTATTCCCTTTTTGAAGTAGCCCCTTAAGCTTTTCAATTGCAGTCTCGACTGCCCTTGGGAATTTAGTAGGTTCTGTAGCTTGCTCTTCTAATTCAAGCCACCACGCCGGCCCCTTACTAATCTCCAAAACAACATAACTGTAGTCATCTGCACTTGGCTTTAATAGTGTATCCAGAACCAATGCAGGAATTCTGCCCTTAATGTAGGGCTCAGTCTCAGGACGAAGGTAAACCAGTGTACTAATTAGTCGTGAGGCATCCTCGAAATGACGAATTTCGACGTTCTTTCTTACTTCCTCTAAGACAGCATCCGACGACAATACAGCTTCTCGAAGAACAGCGTTTATTCTAGTTTGATATCCCTTACCAGTTGACTCAAATCGATCCAGCACATCAGCATCAAGACGCATGGTTTTTTGTACCTTAAGCGGTCGATAAAATTTCCCAATGGCACCACCTTTTAATTTCTCGGGCCGCGAAGATGCTGATGGAATATCTTCGTAGTTAATGTCTTCATCAGACATCGAATCTAATTTTGCAAGTTGAGCTTTAAGATTATCCATAGACTTTTGCATCATAAATTCCTTTCTCCTTGCGATCCGCTTTCCGAGCAGAAATGATCCTGATTCGCTCATTGCGAATCGTATAGGTCACTCGTACATAGGAGGACGAATCGGTCACTTTACCAATAGCGTCATACCTCAGTTCCCCGCCCTCCCAATAATTGTCGAAACTCACAATATTAGGATCGTCGAAAACTAATCGTGCCACATCGGAAACTAATTCTATGCTTAACAAGATTAGATGCGCTTTTGGCATTGTCCCACTCAAATTCTTCATCACAATAGTTTGTATTATTCATATTACACTACTTTTTTGTAGTTACAAATTTGCTGTTCATGATATCACGAGCCATAATTGATGTTCCGAAAACATAGTTGGCTGTCTATCAATATCGTTACAAAACGGTAAGATTGGGTTATTCAGCGTGGAGGAGACCCGTGGCAACGCTCATACCCGCACTCGGTTCGTGCGCTTCCCGGATGACCTCGGGAGAAAAGCGCTTTGCATACCGTCTGGAAGACAAACTGGAAGACGACTACCTGTGCTGGTACGACGTCTCGATCGGCGAGCGCACGCAGCACCCCGATTTCGTGGTGTTCCATCCCAGTCGGGGCTTGCTGGTCCTGGAAGTGAAGGACTGGAAACTCGACACCATCCACAGCATCGACAAGCAGCACGCAGCGATTCGGACCGATCACGGCATCAAGCACGTGCTGAATCCGCTGGAACAGGCGCGGCAGTACCTGTTTGCCGTGACCAACAAGCTCGAACGCGACCCGCAGCTGGTCTGGCCGAGTGGTTCGCTGAAAGGCAAGCCCTTTTTCCCATACGGCCATGGCGTGGTTCTGCCCAATATCACCCGCAAGCAGTTCGACGGCGCCAATATGGGTGACGTGCTGCCCTCGCACCTGGTCATCTGCCAGGACGAGATGACCGAGAGCGTCGATATCGAAGCCGTTTCAAAAGCGGCTGTGGGACATGTTCCCGATCAAGTTCAAGATGCAGTTGTCGTTGCCGCAGATCGATCGCATTCGCTGGCACATGTTTCCCGAGGTGCGCATTCCGGCCAGCAGGACATGTTCGCGGAATCCGGGCCAAAAAGCCGTGGAGATTCCCGGATGTCTTGCGCGTCATGGATCTGCAGCAGGAACAACTCGCGCGCAGCCTGGGCGAAGGCCACCGCGTCATTCACGGCGTGGCCGGGTCGGGCAAAACCCTGATCCTCGGCTACCGCGCCGAACATCTGGCCAAGGTCTGTCGGCGCCCTATCTTGATCCTTTGCTATAACAAGACGCTCGCCACCAAGCTGGCCAGCGTCATGGAAATCAAAGGCCTGCAGGACAAGGTCCACGTGGTGAACTTCCATGCCTGGTGCGTGCGCCAGTTGGACGCCTACAATGTCGGCAAACCGCCGAACAGGCAGGACGCGAATGCCTATTTCGAGGCCTGCGTGGAGCACGTGATCCGCTCGGTCGATCAAAAGCTGATTCCAGCCGCGCAATACGACGCGGTGCTGATCGACGAAGGCCACGACTTCAAGCCGGAGTGGTTCAAGCTGGTCGTGCAGATGATCCACCCCGATACCAATTCACTGCTGGTGCTGTACGACGACGCGCAATCGATCTACAACGGCCCGAAGAAACTGCGGTTTTCCTTCTCCAGCGTCGGCGTGCAGGCCAAGGGACGCACCACCATCCTCAAGCTGAATTATCGCAATACCGCGGAAATCCTGTCGGTGGCCCGTGCGTTTGCGGACGACCTGCTTATCGCCGACCGACACCGAAGAAGACCAAGCGCCGACCGTGCAACCGATGAGCACCGGCCGGCATGGGCCAAAGCCGCTGCTGGTCACCTGCCGACGCTGAGAGATGAAGCGGATTTCCTGGCGACAAGCTCAAGGAAGCGAACCGGCTCGGGCATGCCGTGGAACGACATGGCGGTCGTTTATCGACGTTACGGCATCGGGCAACAGCTGGTCGATGCGCTGACGCGCAAAGGCATCCCGTTTCAATGGCAGCAGGATAAAAAACACTCTTACTCGCCGTTCGCATGACAGTGTGAAACTGATCACCATGCACAGCAGTAAAGGGCTGGAATTCCCGCTGGTGTGCATTCCCGGCATCGGTGCGCCCTCGAAGGAGGGAGAAGATCGTGCAGGACGAAGCGCGGCTGACTTTACGTGGCGATGACGCAGGGCGACGCAGGAACTGGTGATGACCCATGGCGAAGCGTCGCTACTGGCGGAGAAGATGCAGGCAGCGATGGGCGTATTGCAAACGATGTAAGCGAATATATGCCCTTGCCTGTTTCCACAATTAGGTCAGATTCTTTGCCCACTCTGCGGTCACTGTTTGAAGCGAACGGCATGTTGAAGACGCTCGGCCAGATCTTCAAGATGGCGGTCGTCATTGATGCAAATTTCATTATCCGCGACATCCTGTGGTTGGCGCGGAAGAGGAAGAACACGGAATTCCGCACTGAACTTTTTGAAGTTCTACTGGCAGGGACCATTGTGGCGTACGCGCCCACGTACTTGGAAGTGGAAATGCACGTTAATCTTCCTCGTTTGGCGCGAGAGCATAATGTGCCAATCGACGATCTTGATGCGCATTGGCAAACCTATAAAAAGCTCATCAAATTCATTGATGCCGGCGGCGCGGACAATCAGTATGAAGATCCAAAAGACGCGCCGTACCTCAAGCTACAGGCCGAACTCGGGCTATTCATTCTCTCGAAGGATTCCGACATTACGCGAATGGGCGGACAGGTTGCGGATGCTTCCCTCGTTGCGAGGTTACGGACTTACTCCCGCCATGTAGTCGTTGAGTACACGTTAAAGGCTGGAGGCGCTGGAACTTTAATGGTTTCCTTTGCGACGTTAGCGGCAATAAGGCGGCTCATTGTGTCGGCCATCTCGCAAGCGAAAAAATTACCGAAATGGGTGTGGCTTGTTCCCGCCGCTCTGGCAATCGCGGCCCTGCTTCATCCCCCCGCACGACAGTACGTCTTTACGTTTATCAAGTCCTTCTCGAAAAAGTCGAAAGCGGCAGGCACCAAGCTACTTGCCAAGCTTGAAGAGATAATCCTTGCGCATGAAGAAGCTCAAAAGGCTGCGATAGCGTCAATCGCAGGACTACAAACTGAACCAATTGCCGCTAAAGCCCTTTAGCAATCCCTTGACAAAATAGCTTGACGAGGTGAGCCATGGGATCGAAGACCATTGTTTTTGAGCGCCACAAGCTGTACGACGAAGTGTGGACCGAACCGATGACCACGGTGGCGCGCCGCCACGAATTGTCCGACGTAGGATTGCGAAAAATCTGCGTCAAGCTGGAAATTCCGGTGCCGCCGCGTGGCTATTGGGCCAGATTGGAAGCGGGCCAGCGGCCGGAGAAGCCGCCGCTGCCGCAATCGGACGTGAGGCCAGCGCTGACGCGCACCGTCAGGATCGAACACAAAGATGCAGAGCTCGAGCGGCGCGTCATCATCGCAAGAGCCGGCGACATGGCAGCCCCTACCCTGGCGGAAATGACGTATCGAGCGCCGGACGATGTCGCGGAACTCGGTCCGGAAGCCATGCAGATCGCCAAGGCGGCGGCGCGGCTTAAGGAAGAACACGGGGTGATCGCCCTGTCCTGCGGCGCTTGGGCAGATTTGTCGGTGTCGGACAGCGCTCGCGCGAGAGCATTGTTCGTGCTCGACCGCCTAGCGCTCACATTGAAGAAGGCGCATTGCGTCTTTGACCTCGCGACTACGCCAACGCGTGCTTGGCCCGAAGCCAGGCAGAACCGCGGCGAAAGTGAGAACCGTGGGCATTTTCAGATCCATGGGACAAAATACTTCGTGCGCCTCAAAGAGCGCATCATCAAGGAAGAGATCATTGCGCCCCCTCCTCCGCCACGTCCGAAAATCGGGCGGCCGAGAAAGCCGCTGAGGCCTGACTACTCTTCGCTTTTTTTGCCGAAAAAGTACAGTTGTACGCCCACCGGCCAGTTGCAACTGGTGGTCTATCGCGTGCAGTCCACCTATGAAACGGCCAACGTGGTAGACACGGCGAACACCGTCATCGAAGACAAGCTTGTCCGGCTCGCAGAGCGCGTGGAATCTATTTCTTTAGAGCAAAAACTGAAGGATGAGATACGGCAAGAACGGCAGCGGGAAAGCGCGCGTAAGACGAAAATCTGGCAAGTCCAGAAGGCGCAAAAAGACGCTCTTTTAAAGCAATTAGATTCTTTCGAGAAAATGGCGCAAAAGCTTGATCGCGCCGCATCCTTGCGGCGGTTAGCCGCAAAAATCGCGGAACATCCCAATGCGCCGGCGGAACTGCACGAAAAATTGGCACTGTTAAGCACGATGGCCGATTGGCTCTACCGGCGGCTCTGTTGCGCACCACTGGCCGGAAGTGGATGGCGTGGCGGACGCAAACCCACACTTTTGGTATTAGCGCGATGGGCGGACAGCCAGTTCGTGGCACGGCCCCTGTGCCACACCGTGCTTAGAAAAAGAAAAAGCCGCATAAGCGGCTTTTCTAACTTACTGATTTTATGGGAATTTTGGTGCCGCTAACCGGAATCGAACTGGCGACCTTCGCGTTTCGAATCAACGTAGTACCGGACAGTGTGGAACGAGTCAAGGAATCTGTGAAAGCATTGCCGTAGTTATACTTGCTCGTAGGAAGAACTGCGCTTATAGAAGTTGTGATGTAGGAAGGAGTTCTGTCCTTGACAATGAGAAAATGCAATTATTTGCCAGTAACTTATCAGCCCCTTCAACCAAATTGCATGCCATGCCTTGCGTTTTTTGCACCCTGCCTACGGCAAGAATCATCGCTGAGAATGAATTCGCAATTGCAATCCGGGACGGATTTCCTGTAAGCCCTGGACACACATTGATTATTCCGCGCAGGCATATCGGGTCTTTTTTTGACACGACTTTGGAAGAGCGAAGCGCACTACTGGCGCTGCTCGATAAAACAAAAGTCGATTTGGATAAAGAATTTGCTCCTGCGGGCTACAACATTGGCATCAATGATGGCCAAGCCGCGGGCCAAACTGTAATGCACCTCCACATGCATCTGATTCCCCGGTACGCAGGCGACTTACCCGACCCACGAGGCGGGGTCCGCTGGGTAATTGCGGAAAAAGCCGATTATTGGAGCAATCGCTAACCATGACGGCAATCCCGTCTCCGGAGGAGCAGCTCTCCTTCCTTGACCATATCCAGCGCCTGTTCGAAGAAGGCGAATTCGTTGCCACCTACAAGTTTGCGCTACTGCTGGCACTGACTGAGTTGGCTGTGGAACATGGCACTGATTCCGGTGACACACTTGACCTTTCGTATGCGGCCATTGCCGATAAATTTCTGGAGTTGTATTGGCCTCAAGTGATGCCGTACACCGCCGGCGCTCAGGTTGGCGTACTCATGCAAAACAATGGTCGTCAGGCGGCCACGGTTTTACTCCTGCACGACATCCGTAGCCGCCATGGCACGCTCCCCAAAGCGCGCGCCTCAACGGAATGGCCCAACGCTCTCCGGAAAACGGTAGCCCTGCTGAAGGAGATGCCGCTGTGGCGCCTACAAATCTTGCGGCGGCAAGAAGTGAATTTTCTGTATGTCCCTGGACCAGGCGCGAGTATCCGGCTGTTGCCGGGTGTGATGTACAACTTGCGGCGTTTTCAGGGACTGGTACAGCAGTTGGCGCGCAGCGCGTGGATTAACCATATTCGAGCCAATCCGAACAACGCCACAGTCATCGGCGAGGCGTCAGACCTGGAGCAGACGCTGTTCGGGACGAGTCGCGCCAATTTGGCGACTGCTCGGCCGGTGCTAAGGGAGATTCAGTCGGATACCTGCTTCTACTGCCAAGGCGCACTGCGCAATACAGGCGAGGTAGACCATTTCATCCCTTGGGCTCGTTATCCGAGGGACTTGGGACATAACTTCGTTCTGGCCCATAAGACCTGCAATAACGATAAGCGAGATTTGCTGGCGGCCACCGTGCATTTGGAAAAATGGTGCGACAGGAACCAGCGTCAAGGAACGGTGTTGGCGAACGAGCTGGGTAGTCATTTCGTATGTGACAGTTCTACGATGGCTCGCGTAGCCCATTGGGCATATCACCATGCCTTCGTGACGACATCCCAATCCTGGGTCGGGCTAGCACAGGTAACTCCACTTACGGCCGATTATCAACGCATTCTGCCAGCTCAATAACCTACGGCGGGGAACGACTACAAGCCACGGTCTGTAGGTTTTCGGCAATCTTATTCGGTGTTGCTGCATCTAGGTAATGCGTTCGGCGCCTGCTCGAGAAATCGCGATAGCCTGCTGCCTTGTGCGCGGCCTATATAACTTCGCGATGACGTCTTTGACCCTGGCGTTCAGCCCTAGTATCTATTCTCACCTAAGCCTGGCGGTCAAACAGGCGGCGAAGCTTCCAATCACCGTAAGCGGCACATTTCCGCCCCTTGGCCCCAAATTCCGTACGAAGAGGCGCATTTCTGCCGCTTACGGAAATCAAATATTTTTTGACCTGGCCGTTACAGCAAGTCATTTCGGACCTGTACCGAGACCATCGATTCCGAAGAAGTGCTTAGAGAAACACTCATTCCGAAGCTTGTGAAAGAGCGTCCAAAGGCAGTCCAGACTATCGTGACGTGTGCGGTTAGGATTGTTTCGTGGCTTGAAAGAACAACGGCCACCTCAATGAGGCGGCCGTCATTATTTACGGAGTGGCGTTTGACTAGACGCCATCAATCTGAGCTATCGAGGCACATCCGCCGATAAATGTCTCAATGGATGCTTCCCAAAATCTCAGGTTATGGTTCCCGCTACACAAAACTTACACGTCGATATTCCCCGCCCGCAGCGCATTCGGTCTCGATAAACGCGCGCCGCGGTTCGACGTCGTCGCCCATCAGCGTGGTGAAAATCTGGTCGGCCGCAATCGCGTCGTCGATCTGCACCTTCAGCAGACGGCGCACGGTCGGGTCCATCGTGGTTTCCCACAGCTGGTCGGGATTCATTTCGCCCAGGCCCTTGTAGCGCTGCTTGGAAACGCCGCGCTCGGCTTCGTCGCGCAGCCAGTTCATCGCCTGGTGGAAGTCGCTGATCGCGGCTTCCTTGGCCTTGTCGCCCTCGCCGCGGCGCACCATGCGCGCCGGCGCCGATCAGGCCCTTGAAGGTGGCGGCGGCATTGGCCAGCACCTGATAGTCGGGGCCGGCGACGAAGTCGGCGTCGATCGACGCTGACCTTGACGTTGCCGTGGTGCAGGCGCTGGATGCGCAGCGCGTGCTTGTCGGACAGCTCGTCGGTGCGCACCTCGACCGTGATGCTGGGGTCGTCGATGGTGGCGGCCAGCTTCTGTGCCGACTGCTGCGCTTCGGCGTCGGTGTCGAGCGCCAGGGTGACGCCGGTCATGATCGCCGACAGCGCCGCATCGGTCGATCACGCGGCGTCAGGCGCATGATGATGGCGTTGGCGGTGTTGTACTGGCGCACCAGTTCGGCCAGCGCATCGCCCCGGATCGGCGCCGCGTTGGCGCGCCGGCGATCAGCGCGGCGTCGTTCAGCGCGATCTGCATCATGTAGCTGCGCTTCTTCGACGTCGTCCTTCAGGTAGCGCTCGTCGCGGCCGGACTTGACCTTGTACAGCGGCGGCTGCGCGATGTAGATGTGGCCGCGCTCGACCAGTTGCGGCATCTGGCGGTAGAACAGCGTCAGCAGCAGGGTGCGGATGTGGGCGCCGTCGACGTCGGCGTCGGTCATGATGATGATGCGGTGGTAGCGCAGCTTGTCGACGTTGAATTCGTCCGGGCCGATCGAGGTGCCGAGGGTGGCGATCAGGGTGGTGATCTGCTCCGACGACAGCATCTTTTCGAAGCGCGCCTTTTCCACGTTCAGCACCTTGCCGCGCAGCGGCAGGATGGCCTGGAACTTGCGGTCGCGGCCCTGCTTGGCGGAGCCGCCTGCGGAGTCACCCTCGACGATGTACAGTTCGCACAGCGCCGGGTCGCGTTCCTGGCAGTCGGCCAGCTTGGACGACAGGCCCAGGCCGTCCATCACGCCCTTGCGGCGCGTCAGGTCGCGCGCCTTGCGCGCCGCTTCGCGGGCGCGCGCGGCTTCGACGATCTTGCCGCAGATGATCTTGGCGTCGTTCGGCTTTTCCATCAGGTAGTCGGCCAGGGTCTTGGCGACGATTTCCTCGACCGGGCCGCGCACTTCGGACGACACCAGCTTGTCCTTGGTCTGCGAGCTGAACTTCGGCTCCGGCACCTTGACCGACAGCACGCAGGTCAGGCCTTCGCGCATGTCGTCGCCGGCTGACTTCGACCTTGGCCTTCTTGGCGAAATCGTGCTCGTCGATGTATTTGTTGATGACGCGCGTCATCGCCGCGCGCAGGCCGGTCAGGTGGGTGCCGCCGTCGCGCTGCGGGATGTTGTTGGTGAAGCACAGCACCTGCTCGTTGTAGGCGTCGTTCCACTGCATCGAGACGTCGACCGTGATGTTGGTGTTCTGGTCCGACAGCTTTTCGCCGGTGGCCTGGAAGATCGGTCGGGTGCAGCACGCTCTTGTTCTTGTTGATGTACTCGACGAAGCCGCGGGTGCCGCCTTCGAACGCGAAATCTTCTTCCTTGCCGGTGCGCTGGTCGGTCAGCTTGATGTGCACGCCGTTATTCAGGAACGACAGTTCGCGGATGCGCTTGGCCAGGATGTCGTAGTGGAATTCGATGTGCGTGAAGATTTCTTCGTCGGCCCAGAAATGCACTTCGGTGCCGCGCTTGTCGGTGTCGCCGATCACCTTGATCGGCGATACCAGCACGCCGTCGATGATTTCGAGCTGGCGGTTCTGCGGCACGCCGCGCGCGAATTCCATGTAGTTGCACCTTGCCGTCGCGCCGGATCGTCAGCTTCAGCAGCTTCGACAAGCCGTTGACGCAGGACACGCCGACGCCGTGCAGGCCGCCGGACACCTTGTACGAGTTCTGGTCGAACTTGCCGCCGGCATGCAGTTCGGTCATCACGATCTCGGCGGCGCTGCGCTTCGGTTCGTGCTTGTCGTCCCACTTGATGCCGGTCGGAATGCCGCGACCGTTGTCGGTGATCGAGATCGAGTTGTCGGCGTGGATCGTGACGTGGATCTCGGTGCAGTGGCCGGCCAGCGCTTCGTCGATCGAGTTGTCCAGCACTTCGAACACCAGGTGGTGCAGGCCGGTGCCGTCCGAGGTGTCGCCGATGTACATGCCGGGACGCTTGCGCACCGCTTCCAGGCCTTCCAGGATCTGGATCGAGGAAGCGCCGTACAGGTTCGCTTGCGGCGGATTGGTGTGGTCGGTGGGCAGTGCGGACATGGCTACTTTCTGAAAAACGGTTGCTGACTACAAAAAACGAATTCACATAAACGCGGCAAAGGGGCACGGCGGCCCCTTTCGGAAGCGTCTGCCGGTCTCAGGGTCAAATGCGCATCGGCATCACGACATACTTGAAATCGGCATTGTCCGGCATCGTGATCAGCGCCGACGAATTGGCGTCGCCCAGGGCGACGTTGACCTGGTCGCACTTGAGGTTGTTCAGCACGTCGAGCAGGTAGGTGACGTTGAAGCCGATATCGATCTCGTCGCCACCGTAGTCGATTTCGATTTCTTCGACCGCCTCTTCCTGATCGGCGTTGGTCGAGCTGATTTTCATGCTGCCCGGCGCGATGATGCAGCGTACGCCCTTGAACTTGTCGGAAGTCATGATGGCGGCGCGCTGCAGCGAGCGCAGCAATTGCTCGCGGCCGATCGTGAAATTGTTCTTGTAGCCCTTCGGGACCACGCGCGTGTAATCGGGGAACTTGCCTTCGACCAGCTTCGACACCAGTTCGATGTCGGCAAAAGTCAGCTTCACCTGGTTGTTGGCGATCTCCAGTTGCGACCGGCTCGTCGTTTTCCTCCAGCAGGCGCTGCAGTTCGAGGATGGTCTTGCGCGGGATGATGACTTCCTGGCGCGCGAATTCCTGTTCGGTGTCGACCTGGCAGAACGCCAGGCGGTGGCCGTCGGTGGCGACCGCGATCACGTTCTTGCCGTCGACCACCAGCAGCAGGCCGTTCAGGTAATAGCGGATGTCCTGCTGCGCCATCGCGAAATGCACCATGTTGAACAGGTGCTTCAGGGTTTTTTGCGGCAGCGTCACCTTGGCGTTGAAATGCTCGGCCAGCGCGACCGTCGGAAATTCTTCGGCCGCCAGCGTCTGCAGCGCAAAGCGCGATTTGCCGGATTGCACCGTCATGCGCTTGTTGGCCAGCGACAGCGACACGTCGCCCGTTTCCGGCAGGGCGCGCAGGATGTCGAGCAGCTTGCGCGCGGCCACGGTGGTCGCCGACCACTTCGCCGCCGCTGCCGACTTGGGCATGGGTGGTGATCTGCACCTCGATGTCGGTCGACAGGAACGAAACCTTCTCGCCTTCCTTGCGAATGAGGATATTGGCCAGAATCGGCAGCGTGTGCCGACGCTCGACAATACCGCTCACGATTTGCAACGGCCGCAGCAGGGTGTCGCGGTGGGTTTTGACCAATTGCATAGTCATATCCTCGTAATGGTGATCGGATGTTGTTCCTAGTGTGGTCCAAAGATGCTGCAAATCTCTTATTGTACAAACTGCATCGACGTCATCCGCCGTATCGGGCACGGCAGTTATCCACAGCCTGGCAGGCAGCGCTTATCCTTTCAGGGTCTGCTCGAGCACATGCAGCTCGTGGTTGCATTCGGGACTCTTGGCACGGTCCGCGGTGATCTTGCGCACCGCGTGCAGCACCGTGGTGTGGTCGCGGCCGCCGAACAGGTCGCCGATTTCCGGCAGGCTCTTTTGCGTCAGCTCCTTCGCCAGGTACATCGCGATCTGGCGCGGCCGCGCGATATTGGCCGGGCGCTTCTTCGAATACATGTCGGCCACCTTGATATTGAAGAAGTCGGCGACCGTCTTCTGGATGTTTTCCACCGAAATCTGCCGGTTCTGCACCGACAGCAAGTCTTTCAGCGCGTCCTTGACGACATCGATCGTGATGTCCTTGCCGTGGAAACGCGAATACGCGAGGATCTTGCGCAGCGCGCCTTCCAGTTCGCGCACGTTGGAACGCAGGTGCTTGGCCACGAAAAACGCCACATCGTCGGACAGCGCGACGCCTTCCTGGTGCGCCTTTTTGAGCAGAATCGCGACCCGCATTTCCAGTTCGGGCGGCTCGATCGCCACCGTCAGGCCCGAATCGAAGCGCGAAATCAGCCGGTCGTCCATCCCCGTGATTTCCTTCGGGTAGGTGTCGCTGGTGATGATGATTTGCTTCTTGGCGGCGATCAGCGCCTCGAACGCATAAAAGAATTCTTCCTGCGTGCGGCTCTTGCCGCCGAAGAACTGGATATCGTCGATCAGCAGCAGGTCGAGCGAATGATAGTAACGCTTGAAATCGTCGAATCCCTTGCGCTGGTAAGCGGTCACTACGTCGCGGACATACTGTTCCGCGTGGATGTAGCGGATCTTGCGCAGCCGGCTTGTCGACCAGCACCTGGTTGCCGATGGCATGGATCAGGTGGGTCTTGCCAAGGCCGACGCCGCCATACAGGAACAGCGGGTTATAGGAACTGCCCGGATTGTTGGCGACCTGGATCGCCGCCGCCCGCGCCAGCTGGTTGGCCTTGCCGGTGACGAAACTGTCGAAAGTCAGGGCGCTGTTGATGCGGCTCTGCTCGTGCCGCGGCGCGGCGTCGATGGCCAGCTGCGCCAGCCGGTTCATGCCGGCAGCGGGTGCCGCGCCGGTATTAGCAGCGTCGCCGTTCGACGCCGGGGGCGCCGGTACCGGCGCCGGCTTTCTGGCCCCCGAGCGCGGGTCGAGCACGAACTGGACATCGATCGGCGCGTCCCAATATTGGGCGGCCAGCGCGCTGATGCGGCTGGCAAACTGCGCTTTGACCCAGTCCAGCTTGAAACGATTGGGCGCGGCGATCCGCAGCCTGCCCTCCTCGTAATCGAGCAAGGCCAAGGGCTTGATCCAGGCGCTGAATTGTTGCGGGGTCAACTCCTGTTCCAGTTGAGCGGAACAGGCTTGCCAGAAATTTTCCATGAATCGTCACAATGAAAGAATGTGGGGAGCACTTCCATATCGCTGCGGGCCGTCATTTTGTCGTTCGGCAGCGCGCCACATACCTACGCTATTTTACCCTTCCCAGCCCAAGTTATCCACAGGCACGGCCTTTATTCGGGATTCGGCGGCACCGCCCGGCAGCGCTAAGTAATTGACAAACAAGCGGAAAATGCTGTTTAATTCAGGGTTCACCGCCCGTTGGCCAGTGCCTCGTGTCGTGCGGGCCGCGCTTGCACCGGCGTCCCGGCAAATCGGATCAGCGCATCAGGCGGCATGCAATGCGCATGCCGCTTCACTTACTTCTGCAAATTAGCGAGACCATAAATGAAACGTACTTACCAACCTTCCGTCGTTCGTCGCAAGCGTACCCACGGCTTTCGCGCCCGCATGGCCACCGCGGCGGCCGCGCCGTACTGAACGCACGCCGCGCCAAGGGCCGCAAGCGCCTGGCGGCCTAAGGCGCGTGATCCGCGGTTTGCGTGGCAGACGAGCCTTCACACGCCTATTCCCGCGATCGGCGCATCGTTAAAACGGATGACTTTTCATCCGTTTTTCGTTTGCGCCCGGTGCGAAAGACCGCGCATTTCGTGCTTTACACGCGACCCAATCAATTGCCGCACGCGCGCCTGGGCGTGGTTGCGGCCAAGCGGCTTTGCGCCGCGCGCGGTCACCCGCAATACGATCAAGCGCGGCACGCGCGAACTGTTTCGCCTGACTTCGTTGCCGCCGCTCGACTGCATCGTTCGCCTGTCGCGGCCGCTCAATACCAAAGCCGACGCCGCCATCAGCGCCGCGCTGAAGGCGCAGCTGCGCATGGAGCTGAGGCAGTTGTTTGAAGCGCAGCGCCTGCCCGGAACCGAATGATGAAAAAGTCATTATTGCTGCTGTTGCGCGCGTATAAACTCGGCATCAGCCCGTTCCTGGGCCAGAACTGCCGTTTTTACCCCAGCTGTTCGGACTACGCCTCCGAAGCCATTCGTGAATATGGCGCCGTCAAGGGCAGCGCACTGGCGGCACGCCGCTTGTGCAAATGCCATCCCTGGCATCCGGGCGGATTCGACCCGGTTCCGGCCAGAGGTCCCGACACTTCTTCTGCAACCCACGGTTGCAGTCACTCCTGAATTTTCCTGAGAAATACCAACATGGATATCAAACGTACCGTCCTCTGGGTTGTGTTTTCCCTGTCGCTACTGGTGCTGTGGGACAACTGGATGCGGCATACCGGCAAGCCGTCGATGTTTTTCCCGATGACTTCGCAACAGGCCGCCGCCACCAAGGGTGCCGGCACCGGCGCCGGCAGCGGAGAACTGCCGCAGGCCAGCAGCAGCGCCACCGGCGCCGCCGCCCCCGCAACCGGCGGCGCACCGATTGCCGGCGCCCCCACCGTGCGCGGCGAAACCATCACCATCACTACCGACGTGGTCAAGGCCGAGATCGACACCATGGGCGGCGAATTGAAGCGGCTGGAATTGCTGCAGCACCGGGACACGATCGACCCGAGCAAAAACCTGGTGCTGTTCGACAACAGCCCGAAACTGACCTACCTCGGCGAGATCCGGCCTGATCGGCGGTCCGTTCCCCAACCACAAATCGGCATTCGTGGCGCAGCCCGGCCCGCGCACGCTGGACGGCGTCGAACCAGGTGCAGCTGGTGCTGGAATCGGAACAGGGCGGCGTCAAGCTGACCAAGACCTATACCTTCAAGCGCGGCGACTACACGATCGACCTGAAGCACACGGTGACCAATGACAGCGGCGCGCCGGTGGCGCCGTCGCTGTACGAGCAGCTCGTGCATGACGGCAACAAGCCGCCGGGCGATTCGATGTTCTACAGCACCTTCACCGGCCCGACCGTGTATACCGACGCCGACAAGTTCCAGAAAATCACCTTCGACAAGATCAAGGAAGGCAAGGCCGACCATGCGCGCCAGACCGACAATGGCTGGATCGCCATGGTGCAGCACTACTTCGTTTCCGCCTTGATTCCGCAAGGCAAGGCCGCAGCGCGAAATCTTCACCAAGACGGTCGGACCCAACCTGTACGCGGTCGGCACCATCCAGCCGCTGGGCACGATTGCGCCGGGCGCCAGCACCACGGTCGACACCCAGCTGTATTCCGGTCCGCAGACTTCCGCAGTGCTGGAAAAACTCGCGCCCGGGCCTGGACCTGGTCAAGGACTACGGCTGGCTGACCATCATCGCCAAGCCGATCTTCTGCCTGATGACCTAGATCCACCAGGTGCTGGGCAACTGGGGCTGGACCATCATCGCGCTGACGATCCTGATCAAGCTGGTGTTCTTCCCGCTGTCGGCCGCCAGCTACCGCAGCATGGCCAAGATGAAGCAGGTGACGCCGAAGATGCAGGCGATCCGCGAGCGCCACAAGGGCGATCCGGCCAAGATGAACCAGGCGATGATGGAGCTGTACAAGACCGAAAAGATCAATCCGCTCGGCGGCTGCCTGCCGATCGTGGTGCAGATCCCGGTCTTCATCGCGCTGTACTGGGTGCTGCTGGCCTCGGTCGAGATGCGCAACGCGCCCTGGCTGGGCTGGATCCACGACCTGGCCTCGCCCGATCCGTTCTACATCCTGCCGGTCCTGATGGCGGTCTCGATGTTCATCCAGACCAAGCTCAACCCGACGCCGCCGGACCCGATCCAGGCCAAGGTGATGATGTTCATGCCGATCGCGTTTTCGGTGATGTTCTTCTTCTTCCCGGCCGGGCTGGTGCTGTACTGGGTGGTCAACAACATCCTGTCGATCGCCCAGCAGTGGGTCATCACCAAGAAAATCGAAGCCGGCAAACCCGCTTGAACGGCGCGGCCGAAGCCGCCGCCCCTCAGCACTTCCGAAAAGCCTGTGGTTTAATCCCCACAGGCTTTTTCATTGTTGCCAACCACTCTAGAATTCAAGCATGAACCTCGACTCTTCCCCCATCGCCGCGATCGCCACTGCACCCGGACGCGGCGGCATCGGCGTGGTGCGCCTGTCCGGCAAGGACTTGACCCCGGTGATCCAGACCCTGTTCGGCCGCAGCGCCGTCTTGCAGCCGCGCCACGCCACCTACCTGCCGTTCACCGACGCCAACGGCGAAGTGATCGACCAAGGGCTGGCGCTGTATTTCAAGGCGCCGCATTCCTATACCGGCGAAGACGTGCTGGAACTGCACGGCCACGGCGGCCCGGTGGTGCTGCAGATGCTGCTGGCGCGCTGCCTCGAAGCCGGCGCCGAAATCGGCCTGCGGCTGGCCGAACCGGGCGAATTCACGCGGCGCGCCTTCCTCAACGACAAGCTCGACCTGGCGCAGGCGGAAGCGGTGGCCGACCTGATCGAGGCCTCGACCGAAGCGGCGGCGAGCTCGGCCTCGCACTCGCTGTCCGGCGCGTTCTCGAAAACCATCCACGAACTGGTCGAACAGGTGATCAACCTGCGCATGCTGGTGGAAGCCACGCTCGATTTTCCGGAAGAGGAAATCGACTTCCTGGAAAAATCCGATGCGCGCGGCCAGCTGGCCGGCATCCGCACCGCGCTGGAGCACGTGTTCGCGCAGGCGGCGCAAGGCGCCCTGCTGCGCGACGGCCTGAACGTGGTGCTGATCGGCCAGCCCAACGTCGGCAAGTCCTCGCTGCTTGAACGCCCTGGCCGGTTCCGACGTCGCCATCGTCACGCCGATCGCCGGCACCACGCGCGACAAGGTGATCGAAACCATCCAGATCGACGGCATGCCGCTGTGACATCATCGACACCGCCGGCATCCGCGACATCAGCAGCGACAGCGAGCACGACAGCGACCAGGTCGAGCGGATCGGCATCGAGCGCACCTGGGGCGAAGTGCAAAAGGCCGACGTCATCCTGCACATGCTGGACGCCAATCGCGGCCCGACGCGCGCCGATGAAAAGATCGTCGAGCGCCTGCCGCCCGACGTGCCGGTGTTGCGCGTCTGGAACAAGATCGACCTGTCCGGCCACAAACCGGGCGCCGACCAGATGCCGGACGCCACCCACATCTATCTGTCGGCCACCGAACGGCAGGGCATCGACCTGCTGCGCGCCGAGCTGCTGCGCATCGCCGGCTGGCAGCAAACCGGCGAATCGCTGTACCTGGCGCGCGAACGCCACCTGATCGCGCTGAAAGCGGCGCGCGCCCACCTCGACAGCGCCGCCGAACACGCCGCCGCCGAGCGCGGCATCAACGACCAGGCGCTCGACCTGTTCGCCGAAGACCTGCGGCTGGCGCAGGATTGCCTCGGCAGCATCACCGGCGAATTCACGCCGGACGATTTGCTGGGGGTGATTTTTTCGCGGTTCTGCATCGGCAAGTAGCCGCCGAACGAGGACGCCGCTTGGAGCCGGCAGAGCGCTCCTGCCTTCAAGCGGCCGACAAGCCTCAGCCCGCCTTGCGGAAAGTCAGATTGATCCGGCAGTCGCCGGTCAGCGCGTGCTGCCCGGCCTTCAGCGGCAGCACGCCGTGATAGCGCAGACGCGCCGGGCCGCCCCACACCACCACGTCGCCATGCGCCAGCGGCACCCGCAGCGGCCGGTCGGCGCGCTGCAAGCCGCCGAACTGGAACATCGCCGGCAGGCCGAGCGAGACCGAGACGATCGGCGCGTCATAGTCGCGCTCGTTCTTGTCCTGATGCAAAGTCAGGCGCGCACCCGGCTCGTAACGGTTGATCAGGCAGGCGTCCGGCTCGAAGCCGGGGAAACCGGCGGCGGCCGCCGCCTCGCGCGCCAGCGCCAGGAAAGCCGCCGGCATGCGCGGCCAGGGCTGGCCGCTGTCGGGATCGGCGGCGTCATAGCGGTAGCCGCGGCGATCGCTGACCCAGCCGTAGCGGCCGCAGTTGGTCATCGCCACCGACATGCGGAAGCCGCCGGGAGTGACCATGTGGCGCCAGGGCGCGTGCGCCAGGATGCGGCGCAGCGCCGCCAGCAGCGCCTCATCCAGCGGCAGCGCGAAGCCGCGCAATACGAGCGCGCCCGCGCCCAGCGGCTGGTGCGGCGCCGGCTCCAACGCGGCATCGGCAAACAGATCCAGGTTCATCGACCGCCCTTTCTCACGTCGCGTCATGAAAGATGATGCCGAGCGTGTGGCGCCGGCCGCTGCGCAGGCGGCTGACGCCGTGCCGCAGCTGGACGCGGTACGCCCCGCGCGTGCCCTGCACCGGCCGCTGATGGACCGCGAACACGACCGCGTCGCCCTGTGCCAGCGGCACCACCTCGGGGCGCGACTGCATGCGCGGGCGCTGCTCGGTGAGCACGAATTCGCCGCCGGCAAAATCGCGCCCGGGCGCCGACAGCAGGATCGCCACCTGCAGCGGAAAGACCTGCTCGCCGTACACATCCTGATGCAGGCAATTGTAGTCGCCCGCCTGGTATTGCAGCAGCAGCGGCGTCGGCCGCAGCTGGCCGGCGGCATGGCAGCGCGCGAGGAAATCGGCGTGCCGCGCCGGATAGCGCGCCTCGCTGCCGAGCGCCGTATTCCAGCGGTTGGCGATCGGCGCCAGCCGCGGATAGAGCGCGGCGCGCAGTTCGGCAACCAGGTCCGGCAGCGGATAGCGGAAATACTTGTATTCGCCGCTGCCAAAGCCGTGGCGCGCCATCACGATGCGGCTGCGGAACAGGCCGTCGTCCGGGTACAGCGCCGCCAGCGCCGTGCATTCGCCCGGCGCCAGCAAGCCGGCCAGCGTGGCGCAGCCGTAGCCGTCCAGCTCCTGCGCCAGCCGCTGCCAATCGCAGGCGTCGATGCGCGCGCCGATGGTGGGCGCCGTCCGCGTCATGCCTGGCCTTGCGCCGCGCGCAGCGCCCGCGCCTCGTTCTCCAGCAAGGCGCGCTTGCGCGGCACGCCCCAGCGATAGCCGGACAAGGCGCCGTCGCTGCGCAGCACGCGATGGCAGGGAATGACGACCGCCAGCGGATTGGCGGCGCAGGCGCCGGCCACCGCGCGCACCGCTTGCGGCGCGCCGATGCGCTGGGCGATTTCGGCATAGGTGGCGGTGTGGCCGGCCGGGATGGCGCGCAGCGCCTGCCAGACGCGCCGCTGGAAGGCGGTGCCGCGCAGGTCGAGCGGCAATTCCAGGCCGCCGGCCGGCGCCTCGACAAAGGCCGCTACCCGCGCCGCCAGTTGCTCGAGATCGGCCTCGCCGCGGCTCAGCTGGGCCAGTGGGAAAACGGGCGCGAAGGTCGGCCTCCAAGACTTGCGGCTGGTCGCCGATCAGGATCGCGCACAGGCCGCGCGCGCTTTGCGCCACCAGAATCGTCCCCAGCGCGCATTCGCTCGTGGCGTAGCGGATTTCCGTGGCGTCGCTAGCGGCGTCGAGAGCGGCGGGCGGCAAAGCGGGGATCAGATCGCGCGCGTCCACGCCGGCGGCGCGCTGCGCATTGTTCATCGATGCGTTCATGCTGGACTCCTTGAATGGTGAACTTGATGAAGGAAGTCTAGCCGCCGCCCGGCGCCGCCGCACTCCGGCGTTTGCTTTCAAATTCGCGGCGCGGCAATGGCGGCCGTCACGCCGCCCGCGCCACAGGCATCACTGGGTGGTAAACGACCACGAGCGGCTGACCGGCTGGCCGCCGGCGCTGCCGACGAACTGCACGTCGTAGGTGGTGGCCGCCGCCAGCACGCGGAGCGGGACCACGGCGGCCGAGGTGGCCGGCGTGTTGGCGTCGAGCGCCGCGGTCAATAGCTGCACCGGCAAGGGTGCGGCGCCGTGCGGCTGGATGGTGAAGCTGGTCACCGTGAGGACGGTGCCGAGGCCGGCCTGAACGCTGACCGGATAGCCGACCGCATTCTGGTTCGGCACCGGGTCGGGCTCTTCGTTGTCACTGAAAAAAATCGTCGGCACCTGCTGCTGCCCCGGAAACGGATAGACCACGACGTTGCCGGGGCTCAGCGCGGGACCGAAGCCATTGGCGGCGAAGTCCGCCGTCACGTAGGTGTAGCCGTCCGGCACCGACGCCGCGCCCATCCCGGCTTCCTTGAAGCGCGGCTCGAGAATCACGAAGCGGTGGTAGATCGCCACCAGCAAGGCTTCGGCCGCGCTGGCGCCGGTCGGATTGCCGGTCGCCACCAATACTTCGCCGTAGGCCGCCGGGGTTTGCGTAAACACATAACCGGCGGCGGCCAGCCGGTCGGCGAGCGTGGCGCCGGTAAAGCCCGGATTGCCGGCGCGCTGCTCGTGCGCGATCACCTGGTTCAGCTTTTGATAATTGGAATGGCCTTGCGCCGCCACGTCGAGCACGGCATTGCGCGCCAGCAGCGGCATGCCGGTCTGCTGGCGGCGGAAATTGAACCAGTTGAAAGTATCGGTCGCCACATCGCCGGTTGCGACCGGGGCGCCGACCTCGGGCACGGGCGTGGGCTGGGAGGGAGGCGCCGCCTGCTGCGGCTGATTGTTGCCGCCCGCCGCAGGCGGCCAGCAGCACGGAGAGCAACAAGGCGGAAACCAGCTTGGCCGGCGGCAACGAGCGCAACATGAAGCTCTCCAGCAGACGAAAGAGCTGGTTAGACGATGCGCTGCGGATTCAGTTGCAGCGGATGCAAGTGAGGCTGCGCCAGCGCCGCCGACGCAGGCAGGCTGGATGCCGCGGCGCCGCTAGTGGCGCCGATTCAATAGGGGTATGTTAAAAAAACGCCCATTTTATAACCGGCACAGGCCGCCATGCCTTGGAGTATATGGATTCAGACAGGACCTGCAAAAGCCTCTTCGTCGTCGACGACGAGTCTTTGCCGGGCGAACATGCGCGTCGCCCGGCAGACCGGCTGCGCCGGCGTGGAATCGGCTCAGGCGAACTTGGCCAGCATCTCGGCCAGGTGCTTGGCGCGGTTGGCCGCGTCTTCGGTATTGGCGGCGCCGCCGGTGTGGGTGACGATGGAGCTCGTCAGCAAGGTCACGAAGGCGCGGTCGAGCGCCTTGCGAGCCGCTGCCAGCTGCTGCGCAACGCCGTCGCAATCGGCCGGCACCGCTGCCTGCGCCACCAGTTTCTGTACGCCGCGCAACTGCCCTTCGACGCGCGCCAGACGATTCAGCAGGTCTTTCTTTTGTTCGCCGGTAAGGGCCGTGCCTTCGACGATTTTCAGGGGAGCATCGTACAAAATAGTTCTCCTTCGCAGGTAAACAGGATCATTCGGATAATACTATACAGGGTATATTATCACTAACAAGCCCGCTTGCAAGCGAAATCCTAGGCCGGCACCGCCCCAATCAAGCGGCGCTCCGGCGCTGCCGATCAGGCCGCCGGCGCGGGCGGAAAATGCACGGCGACCTTGAGGCCGCGGCCGCCAGCGCCGTCGGCCAGCTCGATGCGGGCGCCGTGCAGCGTGGCGATGTCGCGCACGATGGTCAGGCCCAGCCCGGCGCCGCCCGGATTGATTTCATGCGCCGCGGCGGCCCGGTAAAACGGCGCGAACACGCGCTCGCGTTCGGCGGCGGCAATGCCGCTGCCGCTGTCTTCCACTTCCAGCCGGCCGCCGTCATCGGCCGCCAGCACGCGCAGGATGACGCGTCCGCTGCGGCGGCGTATAGCGCAGCGCATTGTCGATCAGATTGGCGATCAGTTCGTGCAGCAGCAGCTGGTTGCCGCGCACGCGTCACGTCGTGCCGGCGCGTCCAGGTCGAGGTCGATGCCGTTGCGCACCGCCGCCGGCGCCTGTTCCAGCGCCGACCTGGCGCGCCGTCGCCGCCAGCGACAGCGGCCGCATGTCGGCGTCGGCGCCGCCATGCTCGGCGCGCGCCAGGGTCAGCAGGCGATTCGCCAGATGCACCGCCGAATCGGTGGTGCGGGCGATGCCTTCGACGATCTCGCGCATGCGCCGGTCGCGGCGTCGCTCGAACTCGCGCAGCGCCAGCTCGACCTGGGTCTTGAGCACCGTCAGCGGCGTGCGCAACTGGTGCGAGGCGTCGGCGATGAAGCGGCGCTGGCCGCCGATCAGGGTCTGCAGGCGCGCCATGTAGCCGTTCATCGCCAGCACCAGCGGCCGCACTTCCTTGTGCACCAGCGCCGGATCGAAATCGGACAGGTCGGTCGGCGCGCGCGCCTCGACCTCGTCCTTCAGCCGCATCAGCGGCCGCAGCACGAAGCGCACCGCGAACCACGCCAGCAGCGCCGCCGCCAGCACCAGCGCCGCCTGCCGCCCCAGGGTGTCGAACAGGATCTGGCGCGACAGGCCGCGCCGGGCGTCGAGCGTTTCGCCGACCTGGATCAGCGCGATGCCGCGCATCGTGTCGTCGTACACCGGCTGGTAGCAGGGCGGCGATGCGCACCGGCTCGCCGCGATAGCTGGCGTGATAGAAGCGCACCAGCGCCGGGTAGATGTCGGAGCGCGGCACCTTCGGCGGCAGCGGCGGCAGGTCGTCGTAGCCGGAGACGAATTCGCCGTTGATGCCGGTCGACCTTGTAGTAGATGCGGCCCAGCGTATCGGTTTCGAAGCTGTCGAGCGCGACATACGGCACGTCGGCCACCACCTTGCCGTCGACGATCGAGACGCGCTCGGCCAGCGCGCGCGTCGATGCCAGCAGCGAGCGGTCGTAGGCGAGGTCGGCGGCGTCCAGCGCATTGCGGTAGACCGACACCGCATTGATCGCCACCAGCACGCCGAGCGGGATCAGCAGCCAGCGCAGCAGCTGCCCGCGCAGGCTGCCCAGCGCGCCTGGCGCGCAATCGGCGGCAGCGGCGGCGTCATCGCTGCGGCTGCGCTTCGAGCAGGTAGCCGAGGCCGCGCAGGGTGATGATGGCGACCCGGCCGGCTTCGGTACGCGTTCCAGCTTCTTGCGCAGGCGGTGGATGTAGATTTCGATGGCGTCGAGATTGGCGTCGTCGTCCAGCGTGAACACTTCGGCGAACAGCTTTTCCTTGGACACCGCGCGGCCGGCGCGCGTGATCAGCGCTTCCAGCACCGCGTGTTCGCGCGGCGTCAGCGCCAGCGCCACGCCGCCGTAGGTGAAACTGCGCGCCACGGTATCGAAGGCCAGCGCGCCGCATTGCAGCACCACCGTTTCATTGCCGAGCAGCGCCGCAGCAGCGCCTTCACGCGCGCTTCCAGTTCCGCCAGCTCGAACGGCTTGGCCAGGTAATCGTCGGCGCCCAGGTTCAAGCCCTGCACCCGGTCGTTCAGGCCGCCGCGCGCGGTCAGGATCAGCACCGGCGTCTTGCTGCCGCGCGCGCGCAGGCGCTTCAGCACCTCCAGGCCGTCCATGCGCGGCAGCGTCAGGTCGAGGATCACCAGCGCGTAGTCCTGCGTGTGCAGCAGCGTATCGGCGTCGGCGCCGTTGCTGGCGGATTCGACCGCCAGGTGCACGTCGCGCAGGGCCTTGGTCAGCCAGCGCGACAGTTCGACGTGGTCTTCGACCAGCAGGATGCGCATGATGAAAATGGAAATGAAAGCAATTTGAAAGCATCGGGCGCGTAATCTTCGCCCAGAAAACAAGAATGCAGGAGACCGTGGTCATGAATTTCGGCAGGCATTTTCATGATACCCACATTCGCCGCTTTCACAAAAGCGCACGGCGCACGGCATGCCCGAACGCCAGCCCGCTCCAGCGGCATAGCGCAAGACAAAATAACCGGTAGGCGCCACTGCGCGCCCGAATGCGATCACCCATGCACCGCAGCTTGACGTCATTGATGAAAATCCTGGCCGCCGTCCTGGCAGCCCAGGCCTTTGCCGCCGGCGCCGCCGCGCCCGGCGAATGCATCGTGCCGTCCAAGCCGGGCGGCGGTTTCGACGTCACCTGCAAGCTGGCGCAAAAGGGCTTGCAGCTGGAGGCGCAAAAAACGCCGAAAGAGGCGGCGCTGCGCGTCAGCTACCTGCCCGGCGGCATCGGCGCCGTGGCCTGGAGCACCATGGTCTCGCAGCGGCGCGCCGAGCCGGATACGCTGGTCGCCTTCTCCGGCGGTTCGCTGCTGAACCTGGCGCAAGGCAAGTTCGGCAAGGCCTCGGCCGCCGACGTGCGCTGGGTGGCGGCGCTCGGCGCCGACTACGGCATGATCGCGGTGCGCGCCGATTCGCCCTACAAGACGCTGCGCGACCTGGTCGACGCGCTCAAGGCCGATCCGTCCCAGATCGCGATCGGCGCCGGCGGCACCATCGGCAGCCAGGACTGGCTCAAGGTGGCATTGATCGCCCAGCAGGGCGACGTCAACCCGAAAAACCTGCGCTTCGTCGCCTTCGAAGGCGGCGGCGAGTCGTTCACCGCGCTGTTGGCCGGCCACGTGCAAGTGGTTTCGGGCGACGCCTCGGAAGCCTCGCTGCATGCGGTCTCGGACAAGATCCGGGTGCTGGCGGTGCTGTCCGATGCGCGCCTGACCGGCGCGCTGGCCAAGGTGCCGACCGCCCACGAGCAGGGCTTCGACGTCACCTGGCCGATCATCCGCGGCGTGTACATGGGCGCGCAAGCGCCGGAGGCGGACTACCAGAAGTGGGTGGCGCGCTTCGACCACATGATGGCAAGCCGGGCCTTCGATCAGCTGCGTGTCGAGCATGGCCTGTATCCCTTCGCCATGACCGGCGCGACCCTGACCGACTACGTGAAAAAGACCATGGACGGCTACGGCCGGCAGGCAAAGGAGCTGGGCTTGGTTCGATAAGCAGTACGCAGCAGCAGTATTTTCAACAACGACGAGGAGTAGACATCATGTTTTCAAAAACCATCATCGCCGCCGCATTCGGCGGTTTGTTCGCCGTCACGGCCATCAATGCTTCCGCGCAAGTGCCGGCCGGCTATCCGGCCGACTACGCGAAAATCGTCGAAGGCGGCCAAGAAGGAAGGCAAGCTGGTGATCTACAGCGCCACCGACTCCAAGGCCGCCGAACCGCTGATCAAGGATTTCAGCGCGCTGTATCCCGGCATCAAGGTCGAGTACAACGACATGAACTCGACCGAGGTCTACAACCGCTTCATCTCCGAAGCGGCGGCCGGCGGCGCCACCGCCGACCTCCTGTGGTCGTCGGCGATGGACCTGCAGGTCAAGCTGGTGGCCGACGGCTACGGCGCTGGCCTACAAGTCGCCGGAAGCGGCGGCGATCCCGGGCTGGGCCAACTGGAAGGATTCGGCCTACGGCACCACCTTCGAGCCGGCCGTGTTCGTCTACAACAAGCGCCTGGTGCCGGCCGACGAAGTGCCGAACACGCACGCCGAATTCGCCAAGCTGATCGCCAGCAAGCACGACAAGTACCAGGGCAAGGTCACCACCTACGACATCGAGAAGGCCGGCGTCGGCTTCACCTTCATCACCCACGACCTGAAGGAAAGCCCGCAGTTCTGGGATTTCGCCAAGACCCTGGGCAACGCCGGCTTGCGCGTGCAGTCCTCGACCGGCACCATGCTCGAGCGCATCTCGTCCGGCGAGAACCTGATCGGCTACAACATGCTCGGCTCCTACGCCCTGGCGCGCGCCAAGAAAGACCCGTCGATCGGCATCGTCTATCCCAAGGATTACTCGCTGGTGCTGTCGCGCGTGATGTTCATCAACAAGAGCGCGAAGAACATGAACGCCGCCAAGCTGTGGCTCGACTACGTGCTGTCCAAGCGCGGCCAGACCGTGATCGCCAACGACGCCAAGCTGTATTCGATCCGCGCCGACGTCACCGGCGAAACCACCTCGGCCGAACTGACCCAGCTGCTGGGCAAGCTCGCTGCGGCCGATGACGGTCGGTCCCGACCTGCTGCAATACCTGGACCAGGGCAAGCGCCTGGCATTCCTGAAGCAGTGGAAAGAAGCCACCAGCAAAAAGTAAGAGTAAGCGCCGGTCCGGGATCCGTCCCGGACGCTCCCGCCATCCCGGCCCGCCGGCGTCCCGCAGTCGGACGCCGGCGATGGCGGACCATCACCGAATCGAGACGCCCTTGCAAACCCTACCTCTTCCCCGCACCGCGCCGCCGCGCCGGTTGCCGCTACCGCGCTTCATGGCGCGCCTGAACTGGCCGCGCGGCGTGGTCACGATCCTGACCGCGATCGCCATTTTCCTGCCGCTGCTGCTGATGTTCTACCAGAGCTTCCTGTCGGCGCCGTTTTTCGCGCCGGCCAAGGTAGTTGAGCCTCGAGCCTTACCGCTTCATCTTCGACGACCCGGATTTCCGCCAGGCCTTCGTCAACGGCTTCCTGCTCGCTTCCGGCCTGGCGCTGATCGCGGTGCCGCTCGGCTCGCATGCTGGCCTTCGTGATGGTCGCGCACCGACCTGCCCGGCCGCAGCTGGATCGCGCCGCTGCTGCTGGTGCCGATCTTCGTGTCGCCGATGGTGATCGCCTTCGGCTACGTGGTGTCGATGGGGCCGGTCGGCTTCTACACCTTGTGGGTCAAGCAGCTGTTCTCGTTTGTCGGCCTGGACATCCAGCCGTGGAACGTCTATGCCTTCCCCAGCATCGTCATCATCGCCGGCCTGACCCACGTGCCGCACGTCTACCTGTACGCCTCGGCGGCGCTGAAGAGCCTCGGCTCCGACGTCGAGGAAGCCGCGCGCGTGGCCGGCGCCTCGCCGCTGCGCGTGATGCTCGACGTGTCGCTGCCGATGATCATGCCGGCGCTGGCGTATTCCGGCGTGCTGGTGTTCTTCCTCGGCTTCGAGGTGTTCGGCCTGGTGCTGGTGCTGGGCGACCCCGAAGGCCATCTGGTGCTGGCCACCTATCTGTACAAGCTGACCAACAAGCTCGGCACGCCGTCCTACCACCTGATGGCGGCGGTCGCGGTATGCCTGGTGGCGGTCACCATGCCGCTGGTGATGCTGCAGCGCTGGCTGCTGAAGTCGGCCAACAAGTATGTCTCGATCAAGGGCAAGGGCTCGCGCCAGAAGCCGCTGCCGCTGGGCAAATGGAAATGGGTGGCGTTTGCGCTGATCGCCGGCTGGCTGCTTGTTTACCGTGATCGTGCCGATCTCCGGCATCGCGCTGCGCGCCTTCGTCTCGCACTGGGGCGACGGCGTCAAGCTGGCCGAGGCGCTGACGCTGGCGCACTTCGCCGACATCTGGGAACAGCCGTCGCTGATGCGCGGCATCCTCAACACCGTGCTGATCGGCGTCATCGGCGGCGCCATCGCCGTCATCTGCTACAGCGCCATCGCGCTGGCGATGCACCGCAAGCCGGACGGCGTCACCCGCTTCCTCGACTACAGCGTGCTGGTGCCGCGCGCGGTGCCGGGCCTGCTGGCCGGCCTGTCGTTCCTGTGGGTGTTCCTGTTCGTGCCGGCGGCGCTCGACAACCTGCTGCAGTGGTTCGACAACGATGTCGCGCGCTGGCTGTCCGAGAACGTCGATTCCGCAACTGCGCGCGGTGCGCTCGACCATCTTCTCGGTCTGGCTGGCGTACTCGGTGGTGTGGATGGCCTATGGCCTGCGCCTGATCACCACCGCCCTGCTGCAGGTCGGGCCGGAGCTGGAAGAAGCCGGCGCGCGCGGTCGGCGCCCGCCGCGCCCAGGTCACGCGCGACATCACGCTGCCGCTGGTCAAGTACGGCCTGATCGGCGCCTGGCTGATGGTGTTCCTGATTTTCGAACGCGAATACTCGACCGGCGTCTACCTGCTGTCGCCCGGCACCGAAGTGATCGGCGCCATGATCGTCTCGATGTGGAGCGCCGGCGCGGTCGACCTGGTGGCGGCGCTGTCGTTCATCAACATCGTGCTGGTGGCGATCGGCCTCGGCATCGCGCTGCGCTTCGGCGTCAAGCTGCAGGACTAGTCAACCCATTTACCGAAAGAATCCCATGTCCGAATTAAGCGTCAACGATCTGTACCTCGACTACGGCAGCGGCGCTGCCGCCAACCAGATCCTGAAAGGGGTGTCGATGGAACTGCAGCGCGGCGAAGTGGTCGCCCTGCTCGGTCCGTCGGGCAGCGGCAAGACCACCCTGCTGCGCGCCGTCGCCGGCCTGGAACGCCCGAAGGCCGGCACCATCCACATCGGCGAGCGCACCGTGTTCGACGGCGCGCGCCAGCTGGAAATGCCGGCCGAGGAGCGCAACCTGGGGCTGGTGTTCCAGTCCTACGCGCTGTGGCCGCACAAGACGGTGTCCGACAACGTCGCCTACGGCCTCAAGCTGCGCAAGATGGGCAGCGCCGAAATCGGCCAACGCGTGACGCCAGGTGCTGGGCCAGCTCGGCCTCGGCCATCTCGGCGAGCGCTTCCCGCACCAGCTGTCGGGCGGCCAGCAGCAGCGCGTCGCCATCGCCCGCGCGCTGGTGTACAACCCGCCGGTGATCCTGCTCGACGAGCCGCTGTCGAACCTCGACGCCAAGCTGCGCGAGGAGGCGCGCGCCTTCCTGCGCGAACTGATCGTGCGGCTCGGCCTGTCGGCGCTGATGGTGACGCACGACCAGGGCGAGGCGATGGCGATTTCCGACCGCATCCTGCTGCTCAACAACGGCAAGATCGAACAGCAGGGCACGCCGCAAAGCATGTACGAAACGCCGGACACCTTGTTCACCGCCGAATTCATGGGCAGCAACAACCGCATGGCGGGCAAGATCCTCGAACGCAACGGCGCCGAAGTGACGCTGCAGGTGGCCGGCGGCAAGCTCAAGGGCGTCGCCCGCGGCAACGGTTCCGGCAGCGATGCGATCGCCATCGCGCGACTGGAACAGGTGAAGATTTCCACCAGCCAGAGCGAGAATGCGCTGCGCCTGCCGCTGTCGACCTGCATGTATCTGGGCGACCGCTGGGAATGCCTGTTCCAGCACGGCGGCGCCGATGAGGTAGGATTGCGGGCTTATGCCCCCTACCGGCTGACCCCGGGCGAGTACTGGCTGGAGCTGCCGCAGCAATCCCTATGGGTGTTCTAAGGTAATTTCCATTTCGCTGTTATTCGTTGCCGCCTTGCCGGCAAGGCTCAGGCTTGTTCGAGCCGCCTTGCCGGCAGCCGCGAATGGAGCGTTTTTAGAAATTTCCCGTTGCCGACGGCCGCCCTGGCGCCGCCGCATCGGCCCGCGACCGCCCCCTTATCCGAGATGTCGATCCTGTCTGACTTGAAGTTCCCTTCCTGGCTGCGCCCCTTCCTGACGGCGTTGCTGCTCGGCGTCGCCGCCGCCCTGCTCTGCAGCTGGCTGCGCACGCCGCTGCCGTGGATGATCGGGCCGCTGCTGGCCACCGCCGTCGCCCGCATGAGCGGCCGCGAGCTGCACTGCCCGGTGCCGGCGCGCGAAGCCGGACAATGGGTGATCGGCACCGCGCTCGGGCTGTACTTCACGCCGGCGGTGGTGAAAACGCTGGCCTCCTACGTCGGCTACATCGCGCTCGGCGTGCTGTTCGCGCTGCTGCTCGGCATCGGCTGCGGCTGGCTGCTGCGGCGCCTGACCGGCATCGACCGCACCACCGCCTTTTTTGCGATGGCGGTCGGCGGCGCCTCGGAAATGGCGACCCAGGCCGAGCGCCACGGCGCCCAGATCGACCGCGTGGCCGCCGCCCATAGCATGCGCATCATGCTGGTGGTGCTGGTGATCCCGTTCGGCTTCAAGTTCCTCGGCCTGCACGGCCTCGATCCCTACGTGCCGGGCGCGCGCGCGGTGGATGGCGCCGGCCTGCTGGCGCTGGTGGCGCTGACCTCGGTGTGCGCCTATGCGTTGCGCCGCCTCCATCTGCCGAACGCCTGGGTGATCGGGCCGCTGCTGATGACGCTGGCGCTGACCGCCAACGGCTGGGACCTGTCGGCGCTGCCGCGCTGGGTGGTCGACGTCGGCCAGCTGCTGATCGGCATTTCCCTGGGCACCCGCTTCACCCCGGCCTTTTTGCACACCGCGCCGCGCTACCTGGCCG
This sequence comes from uncultured beta proteobacterium, assembly GCA_963706525.1. GTDB lineage: Bacteria > Pseudomonadota > Gammaproteobacteria > Burkholderiales > Burkholderiaceae_D > DATJCV01. The sequence continues at coordinate 43,546 of CAVPMM010000003.1, forward strand.
GCGTCGCCGCCTGTGGCGTGGCCGCGATCGCCGTGGCGGCGCTGTTCGCGACGGCGCTGGCGGCGATTTCGGGCATTCCGCTGCCGACCGCGATCCTCGCCACCTCGCCGGGCGGCATCGCCGAAATGTCGCTGACCGCCACGCACCCTGCAGCTGGGCGTGCCGGTGGTGACCGCCTTCCACGTCACGCGCATGGTGGCGCTGGTGTTGTCAATCGGCCCAGTGTTCCGGCTGGCCCGACACCTGCGGCGGCGCCTGCAATCCTCCTGAAAGCGCCTCCGCCGTCTCCTTGTTATCGTGGAGTATGGGTGTTTTTGCGCGATTTTATGGCATGAATCGGTCATCTCCAAAAATACTCCGGCGACCATAGGCGATCGGCGCGCACCCGCCCACGCCGCCGCAGGGCGTTTGCCGCCCTACCCCGGACCGACGCCCTCGCGTCGCGGCGCGCGCAGAGAAGTTTATATACAGCAACTCGCCGGAAATTCATGTACTGTATATATACGTATACGGTGGACCCGGATATTTCCGACATGCAGCACACGCCGGGCCGACGCCGCCGATTGAAGGAGTAAGAGCTTATGCGCCGTTATCTCCTCCGCTTCCTGCTGCTGCCGATGCTGCTGGGCACCAGCTTCGACGTAAATGCCAGCGACGCTCCCGCCTGCCCGCGCCGCCTGACGCTGGCGCTCCACGATCACGGCCTGCTGTATTCGTCCGCAAGCAATACCGGCATCGACCGCGACTTTGCCGACGAGCTGATCCGGCGCAGCGGCTGCCAGGTCAGCGTCAGCGTGATGCCGCGCGCCAGGATCTGGCAGCTGATCGAATCGGGGGCGCTCGATTTCAGCGTGTCGGGCATCGGCAGCGAGGCGCGCCACCAGTTCGCCGGCTTCGCCTGGTATTTTTCCAATAAATACACTCTGCTGGTGCGCCGGGATGCCGGCGTCGACAGCGTGACCGCCTTCGCGCGCAACCCGACGCTGATGCTGGGCGGAATCCGCGGCTTTCGCTACAGCAGCAATCTCAACCGGCTGATCGATCGCCTCGACGCCGAGCAGCGCATCGAGTATTCGACCCATCTCGAACCGCTCTACGAACTGCTGGCGAAGAAGCGCATCCACGGCATGATCGTCGAGCCGTTCGACTATCCCGAAGTGGAGGAGGCCGCTCTGCGCGCCATTACCACCACCGTCGATAGCGGCGACCCGCCGACACCGCATGGCCTGATCATGTCCAAAAAATCGATTCCGCCGCCGGAGCAGGATAAATGGCGCGCCCTGGTCGGCACCATGCGCGCCGACGGCACCGTGCTGCGCATCTTCGAAAAATACTTCAGCCCGGCGCTGGCCCGCTCCATGGTCAACTTCTAAGCCCCTCCATGCCGTACCGGTCTCCGCGTATTTTCTCCGTACTGGTGCTGGCCGCCTCGCTCGGCGTCACCTGGCTGTCGTGGCAGCACGAGCGGCGCAACGCGACGCGCGATCAGCAGGCGGCGCTCGATTTCACGCTGCGCGCCAACGCCGACCGCATCGCACAGGGGATGGCTGCCTATGAGCAGATGCTGCGCGGCGCGCAAGGCCTGTTCGCCGCCTCCGCCAGAGTCGAGCCCGATCAATTTCGCGCCTACGTCGAGGCGCTGCGGCTGGATGCCAATTTTTCCGGGATCGAAGGCATCGGCATGCTGCCGATCGTGCCGCATGCCGCCAAGGGCACGCATGTGGCGGCGATGCGCAAGCGCGGCGTCGCCGACTATGCGATCCGGCCGGAGGCGTGCGCGCAGACGTATGCGCCGCTGGTCCAGCTCGAACCCTTTTCCCCCCGCGTCGCGGCGCTGCGCGGCTTCGACCCGTATGCCGACGACATGCGGCGGCGTTCGATGGAGCGCGCACGCGACACCGATGCGCCGATCATCACCGACAAGATAGAGATGCCCTCGGACGCCGGCCCGCAACCCGGCTTCGTGATGTACCTGCCGCTGTACGCGCATGGCGCGCGCCATGACACCTTGGCCGCGCGCCGCGCCAGCATCATCGGCTGGGTGTCGGCCTCGTTTCGCATGAAGCAGCTGATGGCCGGCCTGTACGGAGAGAACCCGGCCAGCGCCGACACCCGCATCTACGATGGCATCGAGCTGTCGCCGCAGACCCTGCTCTATGAATCCGCCAGCCTGGGCGGCAACGCCGACGGCCGGCTCCAGCGGCGCGAGTACATCGAGGTCGGCGGGCGCATCTGGACGCTGGCCATCAGCGCCGCGCCGGAGCCGGACCTGCCGCTCGACAAGAACCGTTCGCGCCTGATCGCATTTACCGGCATCAGCTTGAGCCTGCTGCTGGCGGTGTTGACCTGGACCCTGGCCTCGGGCCGGCAGCGCGCTTACGCGCTTGCCACCGAAATGACGGCCGCGCTGCGCGCCAGCGAAGCGCGCTACCGCCATCTGGCGCAGCACGACACCTTGACCGACTTGCCCAATCTGGCGCTGTTTTCCGACCGCCTGCAGCAAGCACTGATCCAGGCCCGGCGCGATCGCACGCAACTGGCGGTGCTGTTTCTCGACCTCGACCAGTTCAAGCCGATCAACGACGATCTGGGCCACCATGTCGGCGACCTGCTGCTGCAGGCGGTGGCAAAGCGGCTGCGCGAGTGCGTGCGCGAATCCGATACCGTGGCGCGCATCGGCGGCGATGAGTTCGTGCTGCTGTTGCCGGCGATCCATGAAAAAAGCGAAGCGCTGGCGCTGGCCGAGCTGATTCGCGACGCGCTCAATCAGCCGTTCGACATGGCCGACGGCCAGCGTCTCAGCATCTCGTCCAGCATCGGCATCGCCGTCTATCCCGAGCACGGCAGCTACGGCACGCAATTGCTGAAGTGTGCCGACCAGGCGATGTACGGCGCCAAACGCTGCGGCCGCAACAAGGTGCGGCTGTTCGAACCGGGCCTCTCAGCCTGAAGCCGGCACGCCGCGGCGGATTCCATATACTCCAGCGTTGACTGTCCCATCTCGGCCGTGGAATATATGAAATTTCAACATACCCCGCACATCAATGGCTAGGCATGGCGCCGCACCCGACCATGAGCGGGCGGCGGCCATCCACGCGACGACTGCAGCACACGGCTTGACATTGCAATTCCTGCGCCTATACTAAACCACATGGTTAAGTATTTGGAAGGCGAGCTGGACGCGGTCTTTGCCGCGCTGTCGGACCCGACCCGGCGCCGCGTACTGGAAATGCTGGAGCACGGCAGTCTCACGGTGAGCGAGCTGGCGGAGCCGCACGGCATGTCCCTGCCGGGTTTCATGAAGCATTTGCGGGTGCTGGAAGAGGCCGGGCTGATCGCGCGCCTGAAGGAGGGGCGCGCGGTGCGCTGCGAACTGGCCGCCGCCCCCTTGCAGGAGGCCGCCATGTGGCTTTCGCATTACCGGAAATTCTGGGACGAGCGGCTCGACGCGCTCGGCCGCTATCTCTATCACCAGGAGGAATTGACGCCATGGCCGCAAACCCGAGCGACGAGCGAGCCCGGCTGCGCATCAGCCGCAGCTACCCCGTCGGCGCCGAAAAAGTCTGGCGTGCGTGGACCGAACCGCAAGCGCTGAGCCGCTGGTTCGGCCCCGGCGAACCGGGTTCCGTGACGCGCGCCGAGATGGACGTGCGCAGCGGCGGCCGCTACCGCATCGTGTTCCACACGCCGGATGGCGAGGAGCACGACGTTGCCGGCGTCTATCGGGAAGTCGTGCCGCACCGCCGGCTGACATTTACCTGGGCCTGGAAGAGCACGCCCGAACGCGTGTCGCTGGTGACGATCGAATTGCACCCGGTGGCGAGCGGCACGCGGCTGGATTTTCTGCACGAAAATTTCTTCGACATCGAGGCGCGCAACAACCACGAGCGCGGCTGGAGCGCCACCTTTGCCAAGCTGGACGCGCTGCTGCGGGCCGAAGCCGGCGCCTGGACGGACACGCGCCATGGGCCGGTTCACCGCCTGTCTGGCGCCGCCGCCAGGGAGCCGCCCGGATACATGGCACTCCCGACCGGTGCGCGCCTGCAGATTTTTTCATCCGTCCTTCACCCAGGAGAACATCATGCAATTGAACCCTTACCTCATCTTCGACGGCCAATGCGAAGCCGCCTTCAAGTTCTACGAACAGTGCTTCGACGGAAAAATCGAAGCCATGATGACCCATGGCGACTCGCCGATGGCAGAGCAGACGCCGCCCGCATGGCGCGACAAGATCATCCATGCGCGCATGCGGATCGGCGAGCAGGTATTGATGGCCTCGGACGCACCGCCCGAGCACTATCAAAAGCCGCAAGGCATGTCGGTCACGCTCAACCTCGACGAGCTGGCCGAGGCGAAACGCATCTTTCACGCGCTGGCGGAAAACGGCGCAGTCCAAATGCCATTCGAGAAAACCTTCTGGGCCGCCGGCTTCGGCATGGTGGTCGACCGCTTCGGCACGCCGTGGATGGTGAACTGCGAGCAAGGCAACTAGATCGGCCGGCGGAGAACGCGGCCGCTGGCGCATCGCCCGGTATGGCGCACTGCACCGGCGCCGGAGTGAAAGCGGAAGGCGCGCGAGGACCGGAAGAAAAAAATACGGCTGCGCAAGGCAGCCGTTTGAGGGAAAGCGGTCATGGAACTCGCGCCCGGTCGTCGTCCGCTGCAATGGCGGCGACTGCCGGGACAGACGCGCCCGGTTTGCGGCGCGGACGGTTCTGCGCCCGCATGGGCGCAGAACGCATCCTGCCTAAGGCTAGTAGCGCTGATAGGTTCCCTTGAGCGGGACCTGGCCGACGCCGGGTTTGCTCCAGTCGCACACGCCGCCGGGGAACACGGCTTGCAGCCGGGCCTTTTGCGCCGCCGTGAACGCAACCTTGTAGTCGGAATCCACGATCGGCTTCAGCTGGCATTTCATGATGTCGTTCGCCAGGGGAGCGCCCGCCATTTGCCGCGGCTCGCTATGCACCGGATAGAGCGTGCCGCAGGTGCCCTTTGCGTCGTAGGCCGGCGATTCGGCGTACTTGGTGCCGTTCGTATCGAAACAGGCATCGACCGCCGCCGCCGGTTTGTTGGCGACCACCTTGTTGATCGACAGCGGCGCCGGGTCGGCCGCCATCTTGTCCAGCCATTCGTTCATGAGGTCGAGCGACAGTGCCGACAGAGAATAGCCGGCAGGCGGTCCGACCCAGATCACCTGGTTGTCGGTGCGGCCATTGGCCTTCTGCAAGCGCGCCCGGATCACGAGGTCGCGCTCGTGCGAGTGGATGTCGCCGGCGGCATCGGTATAAGCGCGCGAATGCAGGATCGGTACTTGGACCAGCCCGCCGCCGCCCGAGTTGACCAGGCCGCTTTCGTAAGCTCGCGTGAGGGCGGTCGAATCGCCGACGCTGCGCGCCGGCGCCGGAACGCCGTCGCGGTCGTAGCCGCCGATCTTCTCGTTGAGCGTGACGAATTCCTCGGGGCTGATCAAGCCTTTGTTGACCGCATCGAAGCCGTACTGGAGGCCGACGTTGTCGAGCGGACTGCGCGCGAAGTTGGTGGTCGGATCGCGGCCATAGATGTTGGCGCGCATCTCGGAGGTGGTGCAGCGAGCGCCGGTCGGGTTATTGATCGGATGGTAGACCTTGGTGGTGTCTTTCAGCGCGCAGCCGGCGGCATTGGTGGCCACGATGGTGTTGACGAAGCTCAGGTCCCAGGCGCGGCAGGTATTTTTGGTGAAGCCGTCCACCGCGGCGCGCTTGGCATCGGTCCAGGTCGCCAGATCGGCCTTGAAGACGTTCTCCAGCAGGCGGCAATCGGCCACGTGCAAGCTGCCATCGGGGAAGGCTGAGCGACGGTTGCAGGCCGTCGAGCAGGCCCGGATAGATCTGGGTGATGACCAGTTGCTGGATCGCGCCGCCGGAGCCGCCCGAGCCGACGGTCCATTTCGGCACGCCGTAGGTCTCGATGAACAGCTCCTTGAGCATCATCAGAGTTTCACCCTGCAGAACTGCATTTCCACGCTGACCGTTGACCAGTTCAGTCGAGATCATGTAGGCAAAGCCGCGCGACAGGTGCAGGTCGCTCAAGGCATCCGTGGCCTGGTTGGTGCCCTGGTTGTACTGGGTGCCGGCGCCGCCGCCGAAGCTGACCACCAGCTTGTTATTCCAGCCGGCGCTGGGCTTGTACTTGGCCGGGTCGACACTGGCCGCGGTCGGCTCGTCGAGCATGGCGATGCGGTAGATCGTGCGTCCCACCGTTCCCGAATCCACGCGCACGATGTAGGGCACGGTCTTGCCGTCGTTGGTCTTGGTCGTCACCAGATCGGCCGGACGCGACAGCGGGTCGGCCAGCGCCTTGAAGGTGTTATTCGAAGCGCGATAGTAATAGTCGTAGCGCCGCGTCGCCGAGCAGTTCGCGTCCAGCGGCTGGCCCAGGTTCGACTCGACGGTACGGCACTCGTAGGGAGTCAGCAGGGTGCCGGCCAGGATCGGTCCGGTTTGCGGATAGTTGGTGAGCTCGAGCTTGGCCTCGGAGGGGGAATATCCCTTGGCGCTGGCTTTCACCAGCAGCGTATTGGCGCCATTCACCATCCCCTTGACCACGCCGCGCAGCGAGCGCTGGTCGGCGCTCGCCGCCAGTTGGCTGGTCACGGCAGCGCCATTCAAGGTCACCACGACCTCGGCTGCCGTACTTCCCGTCGGCACGGCGATGTTGATCAGCGCGTCGCCGCCGCTGACGAACTGGGGCTTGGATGACAGGACCGAGATGGCGGGTTGAGTCAGCTGGGGGTCGGCGGAACTGCCACATGCCGAGAGCAGGGCAACGGCCAGGATGGCGGGCAGGGGACGCAGCGAGGCACGCGCCACTCTTGCCAAGTCGAACTTGAGCATGAGTAAGTCTCCATTGAATAGGTTTATGGGGTGGCTCGCACGCGCCCTACGTCGTGCAAATACTGCTATGCAGCACGTGGTTCCATTTTTATTCTATGCCGTATTTTTCCCATGGTCAACATATGAGACGCTGAGGGCATAGTCTTCCCGCTTGTCGGCCGCCAGAAAACGAAAGCTGCTGCAAATTGAAAAGCGGAAATGAACATCGCCGGCCGCGCCGCCGCGAATGGCAAGCAATCGTGCAACGGCGCGGTATGGCATCGTGTTTTCGGACAACTCTGTAGCGGCCGGTAGCGTGGCCAGTGGGCCGCGGCCGGATCGGCGACTGCACGGCAACGCGCAAGCAGTGATCGACCTCAGTGAAAAGGGTGCGGATCGTATCCAGGTTCAGTACGGCTTTCAGGCGTCCGCTCCGTATTGCCGGGTCAGCTTGCGGGCCGCGGTAGTCGCGTCGTGCCTATCTACGAGGAGAGCAGGCGATGGGCCGCCACAGAAAACAGCGGCGCCCATCGGCGTGCCGGCAACCCGGCGGATGCCGGCGACCTAGGAATGCTCGGCCAGGCTGCTTTCGGCATTGCCGGCCAAACTTCCACTTCCGCCAGCCGGCGCCAGCGCGGTTTGATTGCGGCCGCCGGCCTTGGCCGCGTACAACGCCTGGTCGGCCGCTTTCAGCAGGGCCGGCACGCCGGCGGCATCGCCGGCGCCACTGCAGGCAGCGCCGATGCTGACGCTGACGACCGCGTATTCGCTGGCTTCGTGCACGATGTGCAAGGCCCGCACCGCGCGATGGATCTTGGCGGCAACCGCGACCGCGCCGTTGATTTCGGTGTCGGGCAGCACCACCACGAATTCCTCGCCGCCGAAGCGGGCGGCAACGTCGCCCGGGCGCCGGATGGCGCCGGCAATCGCCGTAGCGACTGCCGCCAGGGTATCGTCGCCGGCCTGATGGCCGTAGCGGTCGTTGAAATTCTTGAAGCGGTCGATATCGATGAACAGCATCGACAAGGGTTTGCCGGCCCGCTGGGCGCGGCGCCATTCATTCTGTAGCGCGTCATCAAGGGTGCGGCGATTGTTGAGGCCGGTCAGGCCGTCGGTGCGCGACAGCATCAGCAGATCGGCCTCGATCTTCATCCGGTAGCGGAATTCCGCCGCCAGCAGCCAGGCCGCACCCAGCAAGGCGCCGGCAAGCAGCGTGGCAAAACTTCCGATCAGCCAGGCGCGGCGGGTCCAGGCCGCGTAAATGTCCTGCGCCGCCGGCGCCACGGTGATCAGCAAGGGGATTTTTTCAAACTTGCGGTAGACGTACAGGCGCTTCTCGGCGTCGATCGCGGCGCTGCCGAAGAACCAGCGCTCGCGCGTTCTTTGAAAGCGGTCGAAATTGGCGGTGCCGGCCATGTTGCGGCCGATCTGCGCCGCCGCTTCCGGATTGCGCATCACCAGCGTGCCGTCGTCGTGCAGCAGGGCGATCGCGCCATGCTGGCCGAGATCGAGCCCGGCCAGCAGGTGGCGGAAGTAATCGATCCGCAGGGCGCCGACCGCCACTCCGGCAAACGAACCGTCAGGATGGTTCACGCGCCGGCTGAAGGCAATGCTCCAATCCTGTTCGCGCAACCGCGATTGATATGGCGTGCTGATGAACAGTCCGGCCTGCGGATTGTCGCGGTGTATGAAAAACCAGGCGCGGTCGGCAAAATTCTCCTTGCGCGGTTCTGGCGAGCTGGAATCGATGGCGATGTCGCCGCGCTCATTCACATACAACAGCACGCCCATGTGTTGGCCGGCCGTCACCGCGCGATCGAACAGGATCTGGCGGCGGATGGCGGGCGGCAGCTCCTTCACGCCCGCCGTTTCGGCGCCCTCGACCACCGCCTGCAAGGACAGGTCGAACAGTTCAAACAGGCGCGTGACGTCCCGCTCCACCACCAGCACCAGATTCTCGGCGTTACCGACCGCGCGCAACGCGGCATCGCGCCGTTCCTGCATCAGCATCCCGATCACGAGCGTGAGCATGACCGCGCTGAATACGCCGCAGCCGGCGACGATCCCGTAGGGATGACGAATCAGGAAGGAAGTGAAGCGAGTAAAAAACGAGGACTTATTCTTATTCATTCGGAAGCCGCCACACGGACAATCGCCCTGCCGAAGCCCGTTACCGGGCGAGAATGGTAGCCAGAACGACTTGGCGTGACGGCAATTATAAGCTCAGCTCGACGCCATTTCCCGAGTGCGCGCCAATGCGGCCGGAGCGGCCGGCCGGTTTGCGGCACGCCGGCCACGGCCAAGCGGCCTGAGCCCACTTTCCGGCACCCTTGGCTTTGGCCGATTGCCCACCCTGCCCCATCGGGAGTCTGCCTTCGGCGCATAAAAAAGCGGCGCCCGCCAGGAGCGCCGCTTTCCACACAAGCCGCGCTTACTGGCGGCCGGCCTGCGCGGCCGTCACGTCGGCGACGGCGACCGCGGACATGTTGACGATGCGGCGCGAGGTCGCGGCCGGATTGAGGATATGCACCGGCATGGCGGCGCCGAGCAGGATCGGGCCGACCGTCACGCCATTGCCGCCGGTGATCTTCAGCAGGTTGAAGGCGATGTTGGCGGCATCCAGCGTCGGCATGATCAACAGGTTGGCGCTGCCCGCCAGCGTGGTATGCGGCAGGAAGTGGCGCCGCACGTCTTCCACCAGCGCGGCATCGCCCTGCATCTCGCCTTCGACTTCGAGCTGCGGCGCGGACTGCGCCAGGATGTCGCGTACTGCGCGCATCTTGCGCGCCGACGGCCGGTTGGAGGAACCGAACATCGAATGCGACAGCATCGCCACCTTCGGCTGCAGGCCGAAGCGGCAGATCTCGTTGGCCGCCAGCTGCGTGATCGCCGCCAGTTCTTCCGCGCTCGGATCGTCGTTGACATAGGTGTCGGCGATGAACAGCGTGTGCTTGTCCAGCATCAGCGCATTCATGGTCGCGAACACCCGGGCGCCCGGCGCCAGGCCGATGACGTCGCGCACGTGTTCCAGATGGGCCTCGAAGCGGCCGACGGTGCCGCACAGCAGCGCGTCGGCGTCGCCGATGCGCACCAGCATCGCGCCGATCAAGGTGTTGGAGCGGCGCAGCGCGGTCTTGGCCATGTCGGGCGTGACGCCGTCGCGGCCGCGCAACTCATGGTAGGCCTCGTGGTAGGCGCGGTAGCGCGCATCGTTTTCCGGATCGACCAGCTCGAAGTCGACGCCGGCCCTCAGGCGCAGGCCGGCCTTCTTGATGCGCATCTCGATCACGTGCGGGCGGCCGATCAGGATCGGCTTGGCCAGGCCCTCGTCGACCACGGTCTGCACCGCGCGCAGCACGCGTTCCTCTTCGCCCTCGGCATAGGCGAGGCGCTTCGGCGCCGCCTTGGCGGCGGAAAACACCGGCCGCATCAGCAGGCCGGTGTGATACACCAGCTGGCTGAGCTTCTGGCGGTAGGCTTCGTAATCCTGGATCGGCCGCGTGGCGACGCCCGACTCCTGCGCCGCCTTCGCCACCGCCGGCGCGATCTTCTCGATCAGGCGCTGATCAAAGGGTTTGGGAATGATGTATTCGGGGCCGAAGGAAAGTTCCTGGCCGGCATAGGCCAGCGCCACCGCATCGTTGGCTTCGGCTTGCGCCAGGTCGGCGATCGCCTGCACGCAGGCCAGCTTCATCTCTTCGGTGATCTTGGTCGCGCCGCAGTCGAGCGCGCCGCGGAAGATGTAGGGAAAGCACAGGACGTTGTTGACCTGGTTCGGATAGTCGGAGCGGCCGGTGGCGATGATGCAGTCGGGGCGCGCCGCTTTGGCGATTTCCGGGCGGATCTCCGGCTCCGGATTGGCCAGCGCCAGGATGATCGGCCGCTCGCCCATGGTCTTGACCATCTCGCCGGTCAGGACGCCGGCGGTCGAGCAGCCGAGGAAGACGTCGGCGCCGGCGACGATGTCGGCCAGGGTGCGGGCGCCGGTTTCCTGCGCGTAGCGCGCCTTGTTCTCTTCCATCCTGGCGTCGCGGCCGGCGTAGATCACGCCCTTGGAATCGGCCACGATAGATGTTCTCGCGCCTGGCGCCCAGGCCGACCATCAAGTCGAGGCAGGCGATGGCGGCGGCGCCGGCGCCGGAGACGGCGATCCTGACCTCGCCGATCTGCTTGCCGACCACTTTCAGGCCGTTCAGCAGTGCCGCGCCGGAAATGATCGCGGTGCCGTGCTGGTCGTCGTGGAAGACCGGGATGTTCATGCGCTCGCGCAGCTTCTTCTCGATATAGAAGCATTCCGGCGCCTTGATGTCTTCCAGGTTGATGCCGCCCACGGTCGGCTCCAGCATCGCGATGGCGTCGACCAGCTTGTCGGCGTCATGCTCGGCCAGCTCGATGTCGAAGACGTCGACGCCGGCGAATTTCTTGAACAGGCAGCCCTTGCCTTCCATCACCGGCTTGCCGGCCAGCGGGCCGATGTTGCCCAGGCCGAGCACCGCGGTGCCGTTGGTGACGACCGCCACCAGGTTGGCGCGCGAGGTGTATTCGGCGGCCATCGCCGGATCTTTCTGCGATCTCTTCGCAGGCATAGGCGACGCCCGGCGAATACGCCAGCGAGAGGTCGCGCTGGTTCGACAGCGCCTTGGTGGAATTGACCTCGATCTTGCCGCGCGTCGGGCTGCGGTGATATTCGAGCGCCGCCTCGCGCAGCGCGTTGTCTTTGCTTACATCCGTCATTATCTCGTCCGATTTTTCATGATCCGATGGAAAAAATAACATCGGATATTGGGTATACAAAAATCACCGCCTCAAGGCTTGCTCCAGCCTCGGCAAACAAAAATTAGCACACCGTTGCCGCCGCAAAACCCGTCCTGCGACACCGTAAAACACTGTAGCACGTGCGCCAAAAAAACGGCGATGGAAGGCGCGCACTGCAGGATAGCGCTCGGTGATCGCGGTTTTATCTGTTCATTCGCATAATCCGCATATCCCAAATGCAAACAGTCGTATGGGGTTTACCGCTTAATTTACGGGGTCGCTAGGCCGCTTTCGGCTTCGCCAGCAAGGCCTTCAGATTGGCCAGCCGGTTTTGCGGCGTGATCGTTTCCGCCTCGCTCGGCACCGCGTCGCCTTCATCCAGCTTCATCTCCTTGATGAAGCGCGAGACGTCGCACTGCACGCTTTCGCGCGCGCGCTTGCGCTTCTTGCACCAGGTGACGTGCAGGCTGCGCTGGGCGCGCGTGATGCCGACGTACATCAGGCGCCGTTCTTCCTCGATGCGCGCGGCGAGCGTCTCGATCGGCGCATCGGGATCGCCCTTGTGCGGCAGGATGCCTTCCTCGACGCCGACCAGGAATACGTGCGGAAACTCCAGCCCCTTCGAGGCATGCAGGGTCGACATGCGCACCGCATCCGGCTCTTCGTCGCGGCCTTCGAGCATGGTCATCAGCGCCACCATCTGCGTCAGGTCCAAGCAGGCTCTTTTCGGCATCGGTGCCGTCCTTGCCGCCAGCCCCCTTCTCTTTCAGCCAGGTGGTGAAGTCGAGCACGTTCTGCCACTTGTTTTGCGCCTGGCGCTCGTCGAAGGTGTCGTACAGATACGCTTCGTAGTTGATTTCCTTCATCATGTCGTCCAGCACCTCGGCCGCGTGGCCCTCGCGGTGGGCGCGCGCTTCCAGCTGGTTGATGAAGTCGCCGAATTCGCGCAGCGGCGTCAGCTGGCGCTCGGTCAGCATCGCCTCGATGCCGCCCTTGTAGACCGCTTCGAACAGCGAGCATTGCCACTGGCCGGCGAAGGCGCCGAGCGCTTCCAGCGTCGCCTGCCCGACGCCGCGCTTGGGCGTGGTGACGGCGCGGATGAAGGCCGGATCGTCGTCTTCGTTGGCGATCAGGCGCAGGTAGCTGATGATGTCCTTGATCTCGGCGCGGTCGAAGAAGCTCTGGCCGCCGGACATCGTGTACGGGATGCGTTCGCGCCGCAACGCCTTTTCCATCACGCGCGCCTGGTGGTTGCCGCGGTACAGGATGGCGTAGTCGGAAAACTTGGCGCGCCGCTCGAAGCGGTGCGCCGACAGCATGATCGCCACCTGGTCGGCTTCGGGCTCGTCGTCCTCCATCGCCAGCACCTTGATCGGGTCGCCCAGGCCGTGCTCCGACCACAGCGACTTTTCGAACAGCTTGGGGTTGTTGCCGATCACGGCGTTGGCGGCCTGCAGGATGCGCGTGGTGGAGCGGTAGTTCTGCTCCAGCTTGATCACCTTCAGGTCGGGAAAATCGACCTGCAGCGTCTTCAGGTTTTCGATGGTGGCGCCGCGCCAGGCATAGATCGCCTGGTCGTCGTCGCCCACCGCGGTGAACATCGGCTTCTTGCCGATGCCGGTCACCAGGAGCTTCACCAGTTCGTACTGGCAGGTATTGGTGTCCTGGTATTCGTCGACCAAGCAGGTAGCGCAGCCGGCGCTGCCACTTGTCGCGCACTTCTTCGTGGTCGCGGAACAGCTCCACCGGCAGCCGGATCAGGTCGTCGAAATCGACCGCCTGGTAGGCCGACAGCGTGGCGACGTAGCTGCGGTAGATGCGCGCCGCCTGCGCCTCGTCTTCGTCGACCGCGTTCTTGAGCGCGGTATCGGGGTCGAGCAGGCCGTTTTTCCACAGCGACATCGCATTCTGGATGCGGCGGATCAGCTGCTTGTCGGTGGTCACGGCCAGATCCTGCACCAGCGCGAAGCAGTCGTCGCTGTCCAGGATCGAGAAGCGGTCTTTCAGGCCCAGGTGCCTGGCTTCCTGGCGCAGGATTTTGACGCCGAGCGAATGGAAGGTGGAAATCGTCAGGTGCTTGGCCTGCTTCGGCTCCTTCAGCAGCTTGGCGATGCGCTCCTGCATCTCGGTCGCGGCCTTGTTGGTGAAGGTCAGCGCCGCAATGTTTTTGGCCTCGTAGCCGCAATCCTCGATCAGGTGCGCGATCTTTTGCGTGATCACGCGGGTCTTGCCGGAACCGGCGCCGGCCAGCACCAGGCAGGGACCGTCCAGATACTTGACCGCTTCGCGCTGCGGCGTATTCAAACCAAACTGCGGGGAAGATGACATGCGGAAACCAGGCACCAGACGGAGGGCGCCATTGTATCAGCGCACATACTCCCTGCACAGACGACCAATCCTCGCATATAAAATGGTTATTTTTTCTACATACTCCTATTGTTTTCCAGTTTATCAATAAGCCGCCCGCTGGCCGCCACGGAACGCAGGCACGCCGCGAATGGTTTTGAGAAGAATCAAGCGACCGGTCCGGCGGCACCATATCGTGGATGAATACGCTGCTCATGTTGTTTTTCCTGCCGCAGCCGGCATCGGCCGCACGCGGCATTCTTTCTCATGAGCAGCCATGGTGGGGACTGCCCGCTTGTCGAATGCTCCGGACGCCCCTTGCAACCGTCATCATTCTTGCCGAGGTGCGTCATGTTCAATGTGAGTAAGGAAGTCGTGGACCAATTCCGGTCCACCCTGCGCGGCCCGCTACTGGAGCCGGACGACCCCGGCTACGACCAGGCGCGCAGCATCTGGAACGCCATGATCGACCGCCGGCCGGCGCTGATCCTGCGCTGCGCCGGCGTCGCCGACGTCATGCGCGCGGTCGCCTTCGCACGCCAGCACGACGTGCTGCTGGCGGTGCGCGGCGGCGGCCACAACATCGCCGGCAACGCCGTGTGCGACGGCGGCCTGATGCTCGACATGTCGCCGATGCGCTCGGCCTGGATCGACGTCCATGCCCGCCACGCCTACGTCGAGGCCGGCGCCACGCTGGCCGACTTCGACCATGAGGCGCAGGCGTTCGGGCTGGCGACGCCGCTCGGCATCAATTCCACCACCGGCGTCGCCGGCCTGACGCTGGGCGGCGGCTTCGGCTGGTTGAGCCGCAAGTACGGCCTGACGGTCGACAACCTGATCGCGGCCGAGATCGTCACCGCCGACGGCGAACGGCGCTGGACCAGCGCCGACCACGAGCCCGATTTGTTCTGGGCGATCCGCGGCGGCGGCGGCAACTTCGGCGTGGTGACGCTGTTCGAGTTCCAGCTGCATGAAGTCGGGCCGGAAATCTTCGGCGGCCTGATCGTGTTCCCGCACGAACAGGCCAAGTCGGTGCTGACCCAATACCGCGATTTCGTCGGCCGCCTGCCGCAGGATTTGAGCGTGTGGGCCGTGCTGCGCCAGGCGCCGCCGCTGCCGTTTTTACCGCCGGAAGTGCACGGCAAGGATGTGGTGGTGCTGGCCGCCTTCTATAGCGGAAAAGCTGCGGACGGCCCGGCTGCGGTCGAGCCCTTGCGCGGCTTCGGCCAACCCTACGGCGAACACCTGGGACCGATGCCCTACACCGCCTGGCAACAGGCCTTCGACCCGCTGCTGACGCCGGGCGCGCGCAACTACTGGAAATCGCACAACTTCAGCGTCCTCAACGACAACGCGATCGACACCGTGATCCGCTACGCCGGCCAGCTGCCGTCGCCGCAGTGCGAAATCTTCCTCGGCCTGATCGGCGGCGAAGCCAGCCGGCCGGCGCCGGACGCCACCGCCTACCCGCACCGCGACGCGTTGTACGCGATGAACGTCCATACGCGCTGGAGCGATCCGGCCGAAGACCGCACGTGCATCGACTGGGCGCGCGCCTTCTTCGACGCCGCCACGCCTTACGCCAGCGGCAGCGTCTACGTCAATTTCATGACGCAGGAAGAAACCGGACGCATCGGCGCCGCCTACGGAGCGAATTACGAGCGGCTGGTGCGGGCGAAAAACCGCTACGACCCGCACAACCTGTTCCGGCAGAACCAGAACATCGCGCCGACCGTGTAAAGGAGTGTCTTCAAACTCCATTAAGCATGGTTTTATTGAATTTTTGCGCTTTTCTCTAGATTGTGCCGCGCACACAAAAGCTGGATGTTTTCCGCTTTTAGTGACGTTCCGCCTTTTGAGAACGGCACAATATGGTCAAAATGCAATTCATCAGTTGCTCCACAAGTTGCGCATCGACCACCATCTCGCGACCAAACTTCACGCTTTACGTTCGTGGGAATAATTCGACTACGTATAACTAATCTATCGCGGACATCTTCTGCCAATGACTCATCCTCAACGTCGGCGATTGCGACTAATTTAAACTTAAATACTTTCCGATATTCGTCATTCTGCGTCCAGGAATCTACGAGATGAAAATAGCCATTATCTGACCAAATTCCGGCTTTAATTTTTTCATAAACTTGAACAATATCTGGGCCTTTTTTACCAGCTTTGAACTCCTGAGCTGCGTGATGAAACTTACCGTTCTCAGTCAACGAACCATTCACACGGAACCCTGGTTGGTCGACGAGCTTTGGGTTCGCAAGTCCAGAGGTTTTCGGCTCATCGTGACCTTCATAGATCAAAACACTCCCGTCCTCTTCAACTTCGTCCTTGTAAGGAGCATTGGGACGGACGGACATTAGAATGACCGAATGCTTACCTTTCAAACGGAAGTTCATCCCCTTTTGTAAACTTGTACCTTCCTTTTGGCACATTTCGATATAGGAAATGATGTTGCCCCTCATGTGAGCCCTCCCGAATAAATATTTAAATTTACTTGCTACCCAATCGCCACCTGCCCCGCCGGATAGCGGATCGCCGCGCCATGCGGATTGGCGATCACGAAGGCCAGCGTCAGCGGGCCGACGCGGCCGATCAGCATCAACAGCATGATCACGCCCTGGCCGGCGGCCGACAGACGCGGCGTGACGTCGCGCGAGAGGCCGACCGTGGACAGCGCCGACACCACCTCGAACGCCAGGTCGAGGAAATTGCCGTCTTCGGTCAAGAGCAGCACGAAGGTGGCGCCGACCGCGCACAGCATGGCGATGATGGTCACCGCCAGCGCCTTTTGCACGGTGGCGGCGTCGATGCTGCGGCCGAACACCACCGGCTGCGCGCGCTGCTGCATGAAGGCGCGCGTCGCCACCAGCAGGATGATGAAGGTGGTCAGCTTGATGCCGCCGCCGGTCGAACCGCTGCCGGCGCCGATGAACATCAGCACCATCACGAACAGTGCGGAAGATGGCAGCAGATGGCCGATATCGACCGTGCTCATGCCGGCGCTGCGCGGCGTCACCGCCTGGAACCAGGTGGCCCACAGCCGCGCGCCCCAGTCGTGCAAGCCGCCGATGGTGGCCGGGTTGCCGTATTCGAGCAGCAGCAGCACCAGCATCGCCACCAGGTTGATCACCAGCGTGCCGGCCAGCATCAGCTTGGTATGCAATGCCAGGTCGGCGAAGCGCCGCTTGCCGCGCAAGTCGGACACCACCACGAAACCGATGCCGCCGGCGATGAACAACAGCGAGATCACGCTGTTGACCAGGGGATTGCCGGCATACGCGGCCAGGCTGTTCGGCTCCAGCGCGAAGCCGGCGTTGTTGAAGGCCGAGACCGCATGAAACAGGCTGTAAAAGAGTCCGCGCCCCCAGCCCAATTGCGGCACCCACTGCAGCGCCAGCAGGGCGGTGCCGAGCAGTTCCATGACGGCGACGAAAGCGATCATGGTGCGCAGCAGTTGTCCGAGATCGCCGCGTCCGGTCTGGTTGAAGGAATCGCGCAGCGCGGCGCGATCGCGCAGGCGCAGCCGGCCGCTGCTGAGATGGATGAAAAAAATGCCGAAGGTCATCAGGCCGAGGCCGCCCGCCTGGATCAAAAGCAACAGCACCACTTGCCCGAACAGCGTGAACTGGCTGCCGACATCGACCACCGACAGGCCGGTGATGGTGGCCGCCGAGACCGCGGTAAACAGTACCTGCATCCAGCTGGTCGGCACCTGCGTCGCCTGCGGCAGCTTCAGCAGCAGCGCGCCGACCAGCGCCAGTCCGACGAACGACAGGATCAGCGCCTGCGGCGGCGTCAGGCGCCGGACCCGTGCCTGCACCCGGCGCGCGACCAAGGGCGCCAGACGGTGGCGTCCCCTCATAACAGCGAGGAAATCTTGCGCAGGTCGATCAGGGCGCCGAGCAGCACGATCTGGTCGCCGAGCTGGAACACCCAGGTCCTCGGGCGGCGGCGCCAATACTTCCTTGCCGCGCTTGACCAGCAGCAGCCGGATCCTGCGCTGCGCCAGCTCGAGCGCGGCCAGGCCGCGCCCGGCCAGCCGTTCGGAGGCGCGCACCTCGACCGTGAACAGGTCGTGGCCGAGGTTGATGTAGTCGACCACTTCCGGATAGGTCAGCGCATGCGCCAGCCGCAGGCCCATGTCGTGCTCCGGATGGACGATATGGTCGGCCCCGAGCTTTTGCAGGATGCGATGGTGGTTGTGCGTCAGCGCCTTGGCCCAGACCTGCGGCTTGTGCATGTTCTTGATGTTGAGCGTGATCAGGATGTTGGCTTCCATGTCGGAGCCCATCGCCACCACCACCGCGTCGCATTCGGCCACGCCGAGGTCGCGCAGCGCCTTTTCGTCGCGCGCGTCGGCCACCACCGCCTGCGTGACGCTGTCGGCGATCTCGTTGACGCGGCCGGCGTCGCTATCGATGCACAGCACCTCGTGCCCGAGCCGGGCCAGTTCGCGAGCGACTGTGCTGCCGAAGGCGCCGAGGCCGATGACGGCGAAGGTACGTTTCATAGAGATATTTCGGTGGCTAAACAAGGGGGAGATACTCGGCCCTCATTAAACCATAGGGCGGCCGGGCACTATGCCATGGCCGCCCAAACCAGGAGCTGCGCGCCTGGTGTGGTGTTGCCCACTAGCGCTTGAAGCTGCCCCAGCCCTCGGTGTCATAGAACTCCAGCGTCACCTGGTTGGCGCTGAACTCCACCCGGCACAAGCTACCGAAAATGTCGCCGGGCGGCACGGCGGCAAACACGTCGCCGTCCCAGTGCTGCAAGGGCATCGGTCGCGCCAGCGGCCCCACCGTCACCACCAGTGTGCCGCTCTGCACGGTCACGTTGAGCGGACCGAAATAGGGATTCCGGTAGCTGCCGGCGTAGGCTGCCAGCGGTTGCGCCGGTGCTGGCGCCGCCGGCGGGGTGACGCCGACCAGCGAGCCGCCCGGTGCCGCCAACGGCGCAAAATTGGCGGAGGTGGCCTTGTACCAATCCTGCTGGATGCTGCCGTATTGCACGTAATCGAAAAACTGGCCAACCAGTGCTTCCGGAATGCCGATAGGGAAGCCGTTGGTCAACACCACCATGCCCAGCCCGATCGACGGCACCACCATGAAGCTGGTCGAAGCGCCGACGATAAAGGCACCGGAATGGACATAAGACACCCTGCCGGAAGTGGTTTGGTTCACCACAAAACCGTAGCCGTAATAGTTGGCAGCCCGGCCCGCGGTTGCCGGTGCGCTCTGGATCTGCGGCGACAGGGCCGTTGCCAGCGCCGCCCCGTTGACCAGCTGCCGGCTCCCGACCTTGCCCTGCCCCAGCAACAAACCCAGCCATTGCGCCATGTCGTTGACGGAGGAGCTCACGCCGCCGGCCGGCGACTGGGCGTCGGGCTGGCGTTCTCCGGAGCGCTGCCACTTGCCGTCGACCTGGACGTGGAGGTAGGCACGATTGCTGCGCGCAGCGAAATCGGCGAAGCGCGAACTGGTGCGGTTCATGCCCAGCGGGCGATACAAGACCTGGTCGGACAAGGTGGCCCAATCCACGCCGGCAGCTGCTGCCACCGCGGCCGCGCCTGCGGTCATGCCGAAATTGGAATAGGCATAGCGGCTGCGCAGCGGCGCCAGCTGCAGATAACGCAGGTGCTCCAGGATATAAGGCCGGTCATAACCGACCAGCTCGAGAACGTCAGCGGCCTCGGGCGGCAAGCCGGAGCGGTGCGCGTACAGGTCGCCAATCGTCAGTTGTGCGCTTTGCGCCGGATCGGCCAGCGTAAACCACGGCAGGTGGCGCTGCACGGGCGTATCCCAGGCGATGCCACCCAGGCCGACCTGCTGCGCCACCACGGTGGCACCCACCGACTTCGAGACGGAAGCCAGCTGAAACACGGTATCGGCATCGACCGCGCCCGGCTCGCCGAGCGCGCGCACGCCGAAGCCCTTGGCATAGACCGTTTGAAATCCTTGCGCGCTGCCGGGGCTGGCGCGTACCACCGCCACCGCCATGCCAGGCACGCCGGTGCGCTGCATCAGTTCGGCCGCCATCTGGTCGATCCTGGAAACCGCGAGCGCGATCTGCGCGTCGGGCACCGGGCCGGATGGTGCGGTGGGATCCTGATTCAAAGCGCCACTGCCACAAGCGCTCAAGCCCATGCCCAGACTACCGGATAGTGCGGAGCCGAGAAACTGGCGACGCGAAAATGGAACACTCATGCAGACTCCCTGATTATTTTTTTGACCTGCCATGTTGCCACACCGGTCCATATTGGCCCGGCAAAACCGTGCTGCCTGGTGTGTTTATCCCGATCCCCTCATCCATCCGCCAGCGCCGCCGCCACCGTTTGTCGCAGCACCGGCAGCAGCTCGGCCGCGAACCACGGATTGAGCGTCAGCCAATGGCGGTTGCGCGGGCTTGGATGCGGCAACGGCAGATAACGCGGCAGATAATCGGCGTAGGCCGCCACGGTCGCGGTCAAGGTCGGCTTGCAGGCTTGCTTCAGATACGCGGCTTGCGCGTAACGGCCGATCAGCAAGGTGAGACGAATCTTCGGCATGGCGGCCAGCAGGCGCGGGTGCCACAGCGGCGCGCACTCGCGGCGCGGCGGCAGGTCGCCGCTGACGCCCTTGCCGGGATAGCAAAACCCCATCGGCGCGATGGCGACCTGGCTGGGGTCGTAAAACTGCTCGGGCGTCAATTGCAGCCAGTCGCGCAATTGCACGCCGGATGGATCGTTCCATGGAATCCCGGTTTCATGCACGCGCCGCCCCGGCGCCTGGCCGATGATCAGCAAGCGCGCGCCGGCACTGGCGGCCACCACCGGGCGCGGCGGGTGCGCCAAGCTGCCGGCGCAGGCCTGGCAGGCGGCGATTTCCCGCAGCAGCAAATCAAGTGGCAAGGCAGGCATCGGAGCGAAATCGGCAACACACAAAGAGAATGGCGGCCCAAGGATGGCCGGGCGCTGGCATCAGTGTAAGACGAACGGAGCGGGCTGGCGCTAAGCGTCCAGCCGCCGCCTCAAGTCTTGAGCCGGTAGCCGCTGCGGAAAATCCAGCGCACCACCAGCAGGCACAACGCCAGGAACACCAGCGTCATGCCGATGCTGAGCGCCACGCTGACGTCGGCGACACCGTAAAAGCTCCAGCGAAAGCCGCTGATCAGGTAGACCACCGGATTGAACAGCGTCACTTTCTGCCAGAACGGCGGCAGCATGTGGAGCGAATAGAAGCTGCCGCCCAGGAAGGTCAGCGGCGTGATGATCAGCATCGGGATGATCTGCAGCTTTTCGAAGCCGTCGGCCCAGACGCCGATGATGAAGCCGAACAGGCTGAAGGTGACCGCGGTCAGCAGCAGGAACACGATCATCCACAGCGGATGCGCGATCTCGAATTCGACGAACAAGCGCGCCGTGACCAGGATGATCAAGCCCAGGATCACCGATTTGCTGGCCGCCGCGCCGACATAGCCGGTGACGATCTCCAGGCTGGAAATCGGCGCCGACAGCACTTCGTAGATCGTGCCGGAAAACTTCGGCATGTAGATGCCGAACGAGGCGTTGGAAATGCTCTCCGTCAGCAGCGACAGCATGATCAGGCCCGGCACGATGAAGGCGCCGTAGCTGATGCCGTCGATCTGGCCCATGCGCGAGCCGATGGCCGAGCCGAACACGACGAAATAGAGCGCGGTCGAAATCACCGGCGAGGCGATGCTTTGCATCAGCGTGCGCCAGGTGCGCGCCATTTCGAACAGGTAAATCGCACGGATCGCATAAAAGTTCATGGCCGCGCCCTCACCAGGTTGACGAAAATCTCTTCCAGCGAGCTCTGGCTCGACTGCAGGTCCTTGAAGTCGATGCCGTGCTCGTTCAAGCTGCCGCAACAGGTCGGCGATGCCGGTCTGTTCGCTCTGGGCGTCGAAGGTATAGACCAGTTCGTCGCCGTCGGCCGACAGTTCCAGCCGATGCGCGCGCAACTGCTCCGGAATCTGCGTCAGCGGATGCTGCAGCTGCAGTTTCAGTTGCTTCTTGCCGAGCTTTTCCATCAGCGCCGCCTTGTCTTCCACCAGGATGATCTCGCCCTTGCTGATGACGCCGATGCGGTCCGCCATTTCCTCTGCTTCCTCGATGTAATGGGTGGTCAGGATGATGGTGACGCCGCTTTCGCGCAAGCGACGCACCATCTGCCACATGTCGCGCCGCAGCTCGACGTCGACGCCGGCGGTGGGTTCGTCCAGGAACAGGATGTGCGGTTCGTGCGACAGCGCCTTGGCGATCATCACGCGCCGCTTCATGCCGCCCGACAAGGCCATGATGCGCGAATCCCTCTTGTCCCACAGCGACAGCTCGCGCAACACCTTTTCGACATGCGCCGTGTTGCGCGGCTTGCCGAACAGGCCGCGGCTGAAGTTGACCGTGGCCCACACGGTTTCAAACGCATCGGTCGACAATTCCTGCGGCACCAGGCCGATCTTGGCGCGCGCCGCGCGGTAGTCGGCGACCACGTCGTGGCCGTCGGCCAGCACGGTGCCGGAACTGGGATTGACGATGCCGCAGATGATGGAAATCAGCGTGGTCTTGCCGGCGCCGTTCGGCCCCAGCAGCGCGAAGATTTCGCCGCGCCGGATGTCGAGATCGACATTTTTCAGCGCATGCAGGCCGGAGGCATAGGTTTTGGTGAGATTGTTTACCGAGATGATCGACTGCACGCGCTCTCCTTGTGTTTTATGCCCGACATAATGCCGCAAATTCGGTCGCGAAGCGGTGCGCGTCGCCCGGCCAGCGCGCCGACAGGTAATTGCCGTCGGCGACGGTGAAGCCGGCCTCGAGATGCTGCGGATCGTCGCGCGTGGCGCCGCCCGGGCCGGTGATGAAATCGGCGCGCGCGGCAAGGACGCCGCTCACCTCGTCCTGCACGGTCTGCGCATAGGTCCGATAGTAGCGGCCGAGCCAGGCGCAGGTCAGGGCCCAGGCGCCGAGCTCCATGCGCTTGGTCAGTGCCGTGGTCTTTTTGCCGAACAGCACCGAACGGCCGGAAGCGGCGCGCGAGCGGGCCGCCAGCAGCACGCCGTGGCAGATGGCGCCGACCGCTTTGCCCTGCTCGAAAAACTCGGCGCAGCGCGCCTGCAGCAGTGTCGATTCCAGATAGGGCCGCATGCCCGGCGCATGGCCGCCGGGCAACAGCAGCGCCTGGAAATCGCCGCTGCGGATCTCGTCCCAGGCGATCGGTTGCTGGAATGCCGGGTCGGCCTGCATCGCCGCATACGCCAGCCGCCCATTCGTATCGGCCCGCAACAGCGGCGCCAGGATGCCCAAGCCGCGACCGGTGAGCATGCGCGGGTCCGCCTGGCCCATTTTGCCGTCCGGCGTGGCGAACACCGGCTTATGGCCGGCCGCGCGCAAGAGGCGCCAGGGCACGGCGGTTTCGGTGGGATCGAAATCGGTTGCCGGAATCGGCACCAGGATGCTTGCCATGAAATCTCCCCGTGCTCTCTCCTTGTCATGGCGGACTGCGGCGCAGCCCGCGCGCATGCAAGGCGCGCATCGCCCGCCCCGGGCGACGCCGGGGGATATGGTGCCGCGTTCGTTGCGGAGGCGTCAAATGCGGCGCTGGCGGTCCTGCCAGTAGGCGTCGCGCACCTTGCGCTTGGCGATTTTGCCATTTTCGTCGCGCGGCAGCGCCGGCACCAGCTCGATCCGGCGCGGCACCTTGTAGCCGGCGATGCGCTGTTGCAGGAAGGCCCGGATCGCCTCGGCGCTCAAGCCGGCCTCGGCCACCACGTGCGCGACCAGCGTCTCGCCGTATTCCTCGTCCGGCATGCCGAACACGGCGCAATCGGCGACGCCGGGCATCTCGTACAGCACGTGCTCGATCTCGGAAGGGTAAATGTTGACGCCGCCGGAAATCACCATGTCGGCGGCGCGGTCGCAAATATACAAATAGCCCTCGTCGTCGAGATAGCCCATGTCGCCGACGCTGATCAAGCCGTCGCGCTCGATGGCGCGCCGCGCGGCGTCGTTGTTGTTGTAGGTGAAGTCGGCGTAGGCCGGCTGGCGCGCGTACACGGTGCCGACCTCGCCGGCCGCGCACGGCTGGCCGGCCGCGTCCAGGATGCGGATCACGGCCTCGCCCACCGGGCGGCCGGCGCTGCCCGGCTTGCGGCCGGCGTCGCGCGGGTCCATCACGGTCAGCATGCCGGTTTCGCTGGAAGCATAGGTTTCATAGATCACCGGCCCCAGCCATTCGATCATCGCGCGCTTGATCTCCGGCGCGCACGGCGAGCCGGTGGAGGCGACGAAGGCCAGCGACGACAAGTCGTAGCGCGCGCGCACCGCGGCCGGCAGACGCAGCAGCCGCACATACATGATCGGCACCAGGTAGGCGACCTCGATCCGATGGCGCTCGATGTCCGCCAGGAATTGCTCGGCGTCGAACTTCGCGGCCAGCACCAGGCAGGCGCCGTGCAGCATCGCCTGCTGGGCGAACAGGCCGGCGGCGCTGTGGTACAGCGGCGCCGAGATCAGCGCGCGCACACCCGGCCCGATGCCCATCGTGGCGCGCACCACTGCGGCAGCGGCGAGCTGCTGGTCCGCGCTCGGCGCAAAGCGGCGCACGCCTTTCGGACGGCCGGTGGTGCCGGAGGTGTAGGCCATGTTGCCGCGTGGCGTGGCGGCCGGACCGCTGTACGGCTCCTGCTGCTCCAGCCATGTTCGATAGTCGAGCGCGGCGGCGCCGGCCGCGCCCTGCGCCCCCACAGCCAGCACCGTCACTTCAGGCGGAATCGCCTCGCGCGAGCGCCGGCAGCAGGTCGGCGTTGACCAGCAAGGCCTTGGCGCCGCAGTCGCGCAGGATGAAGCCGACCTCATCGGCCTTGTAATGCCAGTTGACCTGGCAGTTGTAGCAGCCGAGGCGGCGCGCGGCCAGGATCAGCTCGATGTAGGCCGGATCGTTGCGCAGCATGACCGCCACCACGTCGCCCTCGCCGACGCCGCTGCGGTGAAGGCCGCCGGCCAGGCGCTGGGCGCGCCGCTCGATGTCGTCGCCGGACCAGCTGGCGTCGCCGAAAATCAGTCGTGCCGTCATGTCGTCGTCTCCGTTTTTGTGTTTGGGATGGCGCGGCGCGGCTGGCCGTCAGCGCTTGCGCGCCAGGGAAAGGCCGTCACCGACCGGCAGCAGCGACAGATCGATGCGCTCGTCCCGGTGCAGCTTGTCGTTGAGCGCCTGCAGCGCGGCGGTGTCGGCGTCTTGCGCCGGCCGGGCGACGCTGCCGCTCCAGAGCGTGTTGTCGATCGCTATCAGGCCGCCCGGGCGCAGCAGCCGCAGGCAACATTCATAGTAAGCGTCGTAGCCGCTCTTGTCAGCGTCGATGAAGGCAAAGTCGTATTGCCCGCCCTCGCCTGCCGCCAGGCGCGCCTCCAGCGTCGCCAGCGCCGGCGCCAGCTGCAGGTCGATCTTGTGGGCGACGCCGGCCGCCTCCCAGTAGGGGCGGCCGATGTCCGTGTACTGCTCGCTGATGTCGCAGGCCAGGATGCGGCCGTCGTCGGGCAGCGCCAGCGCCACGGCCAGCGCACTGTAGCCGGTGAAGACGCCGATCTCGATGGTCCGGCGCGCGCCGAGCAGGCGCACCAGCAGCGCCATGAACTGGCCCTGTTCGGGCGCGATCTGCATGCCGGCATGCGGATGGCCGGCGGTCGCCGCGCGCAGGGCGCTCAGGACCGGGTGCTCGCGCAGCGAATGGTCGAGCAGGTATTGGTAAAGCGCATCGTCGAGATTCAGGGTGCGGCGCGACATGTTCGGGCTCCTAACGGCGAATCGGCTGGGTTGGTCACTATCACGCCACCGCTGCCGGCGAGCTTTGTGCCGGCGCAAGCGGCCCCGCGATCGAAGCTGCCTAACCGCTTGCCCGACGGCATCTACAGCGCGGCCACGGTCGGCAGCCCCGGCCTGGCCAGCAGCCACTGCGGCAGGCCGACCAGGGTCCGGGCCAGGCACTGGCGATAACCGACGGCACCGCCGATGACGCCGGCAAAGTTGTCGACCGCGCGCGGATTGCGCAGCAGACGCGGCACGATCGCGGGCGCGGCGAACAGTGTCCGGCCCAGCCATTGCGAGGCGCGCAACTCCGGCATCAGCTGCCGTTTCAGCAGGCCGCTGTAGTGCAGGCTGTGCGGCGCAAAACCGGTTTCGGCCAGCGCCTGCGCCGCCAGCGCCGCGCTCTTCAGGGCGAAATAGATGCCTTCACCGAACAAGGCGTCGGCCAGGCCGGCCGCGTCGCCGAGCAGCCAGACGCGCCCGCGCTGGAACAGCGCCGGCGCGTTGCGTACCGGGATCGCGAAACCCTGGTAGCGGATCGCCCGCGGCTGGCGCAGGCATGCATAGCACGCGATGAATTCCGCCAGCCGCGCGCGCAGCTGGCGGCCGCCGAACGGCGAATAGACGCCGACGTTCAGATGCTCGCGCTTGGGGAAGACCCAGCCGTAGCCGCGTGGCATGGCGCCGAAGTCGAACAGCGCGCGCGCCTCGAACGGCGTGGCGCGCGACGGCACCAGCAGTGCTTCCAGCGCCGGCACATAGCGCACCACGTGCTTGCCAAACAGCCGCGCGCGCACCGCGCTGGCGACGCCGTCGGCCGCCGCCAGCAGGCGCCCTTGCAAGCTGCCGCGATCGGTTTCCAAAGTCACCGCGTGCGGGCCGGTCGTGGCGTCCAGGAACGCCGTCCCTGGGAAAAACCGGGCGCCGGCGACGCAGGCCCGTCGCAGCAGCCATTCGTCGAACTCGCTGCGCAGCACGGTGCAGCCGACGGCCGGCTCGCTCTCGCTGTAGACGCCGCCGCGGTTGCGGACGGTCAGATAGACGCCGCCAATCCACTGCTGGACCGGCGGCGCGAGATCGCAGTCGAGCAGCTGCACGGCCTTGCGCGATAGGCCGCCGCCGCACACCTTATCGCGCGGAAAGGCGCTCTTGTCGATGATGGCGACCGTACAACCGCGCCGCGCCAGCAGATAGCCGAGGTAGGCGCCGGCCGGGCCGGCGCCGACGATCAGCGCATCGAAAGTCCTGTTGGCGAGTACCGTCATGCCGCAACCGCTCATCGATCGAAAAGTCAGGGCGCGGGTGCGCACCGCGCCGCCCGTCATTCCAGCGTAGGGCGGCCAAGGCGGAAGATCAAGCGCGGCAGGCGTTTCCCGGCCGCCGTCCTTGCGGCCGCCGCATTCTGCCGGCCGCTGAAATATCGTGCGCGTTATGGTGTCTAATGGAGTCTTTGGCGCCGCCACGCATGGCGCGCCCCTGTTCGAGACCCATGGCATTACGATGAAATTCACTCACCTGATCGAGATCAACGACCCCTTGAATCCGCTGATCGCGCCGCTCTCGCGCCGGCAACTGTGGCAGGGCCTGGTGCTGCGCGCCGAAGCGCCGGACCTGTTCATGCCGCACCTGGACGAGTGCACGATTTTCGAGCGCGCGGAAGAGTCGATGCTGCGCGAATTGCGCTACGGCAGCGTGGTGATCCGCGACCGCGTGACGCTCGTGCCGCAGCAGCAGGTGCAGTACCGGGTGCCGGCACAGGCCGACATCGCCGCCTCCAGCCTCGACGTGACGATCGAGGAGCCGCAGGCCGGCCTGCTGTATGTGCGCTTCGCCTATGACGATGGCCACGCCGACGACGACAGCGAGGCGGAAGCGATGTACAACGATTTCCGCCGCTCGGCCTACGAGGAAGCCGACATCGACACCATCCGCATCATCCGCGAAATGGCGGCGGCCGGCCGCTTCGGCCAGTTCTAGCGCAGCGCCCTTTCTTGCCGCCGCGTCGCCGCAGCGGCGCTACAGCAGTGCGTAGGTGGTGGTGGCGTGCGCCGCCAGTTTGCCGTCCGGTCCGGCCAGTTCGATTTCGCCGTACACCAGGTTCTTGCCTTGCCGCAAAACGCGCGCGGTGACGGCGACGTCGCCGTCGCTGACCGGGCGCAGGAAGCTGGTATTCAACGCCACCGTGGTCATCGGCCGGAAGCCGCCCAGCGCGCTGGAGATCGCCAGCACCATCGCGGTGTCGGCCGCGGCCATGTACACCTGGCCGCAAATCACGCCGGCCACATGCGTCAGCTTGCGGTCGAACGGCAAGCGCAGCTCCACCTCGCCGCCGCCGCAGCGCTGTACCTGCAAATTCAGTTCGCGCACCCAGGGCGCGAAGATTTCCTGCAACAACTGCTGGGCGCTGGTGACTTCCATCGGGCATCCTTGAAGGGGGCGGCATTTCGCCGCATTTATATACTGCCGCCGGTATTTTTCAATGCACATATGAATCGCCCGGCAGCGGCTTATTTCAAAGCATACTCCCATTATTTCACGCAACCCGAAGAGCTGTTCGGCTTGGCGCGCCGGTGCGACGCGATTCTTGCCGAGCCGCTACAATCTTCCACTCGTTTGCACGCGTCGCGCGCAGGCACCGATCGCGCCGCCGGCGCCACGAAAGATCCTCGACCATGAACACGAATCGCAGGCCGCTCGATGGCCTTGCCATCGGCGCCATGCTGGTGCTTTGCCTGTGCTGGGGCTTGCAGCAAGTGGCGGTCAAGGTGGCCGCGCCCGGCATCAACCCGGTGCTGCAAATCGGCTTGCGCTCGGGACTGGCGGCGCTGATGGTGGCCGCGCTGATCGCCTGGCGCGGGCCGCGCCTGTCGCTGCGCGACGCCACCTTCTGGCCCGGCGTCGCCGCCGGCATCCTGTTCGCGCTGGAATTCCTCTGCGTCGCCGTGGCCCTGATCTTCACCACCGCCTCGCACGTCTCGGTGTTCATGTACGCCGCGCCGGTTTTCGTGGTGCTCGGCCTGCACTGGCTGGTACCGGGCGAGCGCATGGGATGGAAGCAATGGAGCGGCGTGCTGCTGGCCTTCGCCGGCATCGTGCTGGCTTTTGCCGACGGCTTCGGCGGCGCCGAGGTGTCCTGGCGCACCTTGCTGCTGGGCGATGCCATGGCGGTGCTGGCCGGCGTGCTGTGGGCCGCCACCACGCTCACCATCCGCACCACGGCGCTGTCGGAAGCGCCGTCCACCACCACCCTGCTGTATCAGCTGACGGTCGCCGGCGCCGTGCTGGTGGCGGTGCCCTTGATCGGCGGCCATCGGGTGGCGTGGCCGCTGACCGGCCTGACCTGGGCCAGCATGATTTTCCAGACCGTGGTGGTCGGCTTCGCCACCCTGCTGGCCTGGTTCTGGCTTTTGCGCCGCTACCTGGCATCGCGGCTGTCGGTGTTTTCCTTCCTGACGCCGCTGTTCGGCGTGGCCTTCGGCGTGCTGCTGCTGGACGATCCGGTTGGCCTGCGCTTTGCCGTGGGCGCAGCGCTGGTGCTGGCCGGCATCGTGCTGGTTAATCTGCGCAACTGACCGCAGGCAGCGGCCCCGTCATCCCACCCTTCCCCCTGACGCGCTCTCTCATTCCCAGGAGCGGCCCCTGCCCTTGCGCTTCATCAGGTAGTAGCCGACTCCGATCAGCGCCGAGGCGATCGCCGCCTTGCGCGCCAGACCGGCCGGGTTGTGTTTCAACTCCGCCTTGATGCCCATTTCGGCAAAGATATTCGGCACCTGGCCGCGGCGCAGGTCCTGCCCGATGCCTTCAAACATGTTGACGCGATCGGCCACGAGCAACAGCAGCCAGTGCCGGATGTCGTTCTCGCTCAGCCGGTAGGCGTAATCCCGGATTTTCCCGCTCAGCCCGGACGGCGGCGTGCTGGTGCCGAACACCGGCGTGATGCCGGGACGCTCGGTCGAGTGGTAAATCTTCACGTGGGCCACCTGCTGCTCGGGCTGGTCCCAATGCACGCCCTCCAGGCGCGGCGGCGTTCTTTCCTTCGGATAGGCGGGCCGATTCTGATGATCGAGGTCGGCGCCCCAACCGGCTATCGCGGAATGGTCTTTTTGCGGTTTCGCGTCGTACTGGATACTCATGGCAATTCACTCCTGGAATGGCGATCAATGCAGATGGCTGACGGCGCCGTACGGCATCCCGTGGCTGGGAATGCCGGGCGGAATCAGGACGGTCTTGATGCAGTTGTCCAGCTTGCCGGAAAAGATATGGTAGGCGTCGGCGACTTCCTGCAGCGGAATCCGGTGCGTGATGACTCTCCTGGGTTCGATGCGGCCGGCCTGGATATGCTCGATCAGACGCGGCAAATGGCGCTTCACGCTGGCCTGGTTCATGCGCAAGGTCAGGCCCTTGTTGATCGCGTTGCCGATCGGAACCGCATTGAAGGTCGGTCCGTACACGCCCACGATCGACACCACGCCGCCCTTGCGCACCGAATTGATGGCCCAGTGCAAGGCGGTGGCCGCGCCCGCCTGCAGCATCAGGTAGCGGCCGCTCAGGCTTTGCGCCGCATTGCCGGAGGCTTCGCAGCCGACGCAATCGATGCAGACGTCGGCGCCCAGCCCGTCCGTCATTTTCTTGATGTGGAGCGCCATGTCTTCCACATCCTTGAAGTTGATGACTTCGCACTGCGCAAAATTCCTGACGAATTCCAGGCGGTAGTCGATATGATCGACCACGATCACGCGGCCGGCACCCAACAGCCAGGCCGACTTGGCGGCAAAGATGCCGACCGGGCCGGCACCGAACACCACCACGGTATCGCCCTCCTCGATTTCGCCCATTTCCGCCGCCTGGTAACCGGTCGGATAGGCATCGGTCAGCAGCACGGCGTCGTCCAGGTCAAGGTCGCCGGGAATCACGGTAGGCCCGACATCGGCCAACGGCACCCGGACATATTCGGCCTGGCCGCCGTCATAGCCGCCGGCCGTATGCGAATAGCCGTAAATTCCGCCGACCGCCGTGGCCTCGGGATTGGTATTGTGGCAATTGCCATAGAGTTCGCGCTGGCAGAAATAGCAGGAACCGCAAAAGATATTGAAGGGCACCAGCACATGGTCGCCCACCTTCAGGTTCTGGACCGAGGCGCCGACTTCTTCGACGATGCCGGTGAATTCATGGCCGAAGGTCATGCCGACCCGCGTATCGGGCACCAGGCCGTGGTACAGGTGCAAGTCGGAGCCGCAAATGCAGGAACGCGTGACCCGCACGATGGCGTCATTCGGATGCTCGACTTCCGGTTCCGTTTTTTGCGCCGCGCGGACCCGGTACGGTCCTCTGTAATTCATCGCCAACATGAGGATCTCCTTGCAGGAAGTGTGAGAGGTGGCAATCGCGTGCAATGCAACGAAGCGCCTGCATCCACCAAGCCCTTCGGTGCCAGCTGCGGCGGCCTGAGGCATATGCGCCATGCCAAGGTTTATCTGCGGCATCGGCGCAGCCGAAAAGCGCCCTTGTACCGATGATTTTTCGATTGGTGCGCTTCTCGGCCCGTTCCGCTCGGCCGCGCGCATCCGCACCGGCACTGCGCTGGCTCATATCGGCGGGGTTTAGCGCTTGACGCCCGGCGCGACACGGTGTCCGGTAAGGAGTTGGGCCGTCGCGCCGACCGCAGCTTGCGGTCCGGCAATCACGCCGAACCAGCGCCTGTGCGGCCGCGAAATGGCGGCGGAAATGCCGGACGCGACCCGCAGGGCGTGGGCCGCGTGCGCTGCCTGGCTGGCTACTGGCGCAGGGGCCGCGATTTCGTCACCAGCGCGACGCCGGCGCAGGTCACGGCGATGCCGGCCACGCTGAGCCAGGCCGGCACCACGTCGAACATCAGCCATTCGAGCAGCACGGCGATGATCGGCGTCAGGAAGAACAGGCTGGTGACGCGCGTGGCGTGGCCGCGCCGCATCAGCAGGTGCAATGCGTTGACCGCCAGGATCGAGGCGAACACCACCAGGAACAGGATCGACGCCAGCAGCGTCCAGCTCCAGCGCACCGCGAAGCCTTCGACGCCCCATGCCAGCGGCAGCAGCACCGCCAGCGACACCACGAACTGGATCAGCGAAGCGCTGCGCAGGTCGGCGTGTTGACAGAACACGCGCTGATACAGGGTGCCGCTGGTGATCGCCGCCAGCGAAATGGCGACCGCCGCCAGGCTGGCCAGCGTCGCCGCCTGAAAATTGACCTTGTGCCACACCACCAGCGCCACGCCGCACAGGCCGAGACCGACCCCCAGCCATTGCCGGGACAGCAGCCGCTCGCCCATCAGCCGATGCGCGAGCAGCGCGGTCAACAACGGCTGCGTCGCCAGCAACAGCGCGGTGATGCCGGCCGACATGCCGAGATACTGCGCATAGTGGCTGCCGCTCAGATTGATCGCGTGCATCAGCAGGCCGGCCACGCAGATATGAAAAAATTCCAGGCGGCTGCCGGGCCAGCGCGGGCGCGCCAGCAGCAGCCACGGAATCAGGCAGGCCACGCCGAACAGGTAGCGCAACGCCAGGAAGGTAAACGGCGGCGCATACTGCATGCCGGTCTTGCTGGCCAGGTAGCCGGAACCCCAGACCAGCACGAAGAACCACGCCAGCAGCGTATCGAAGCGATTCTCGGAGGCGCCGAGGGCGACCGCAGCCGGCGCCTTCAAGCGGCGCTTCCGGGAGGGGGCCTGGCCGTACCGGCGCCAGCGCAGGCCGCCGGGCGGTCAGTAATACGGCGCATCGACCAGCCGCTGCGAAATCCACCAGAGGTTGCCGAACGGGTCGACCACGCCGCCCTGACGGTCGCCGTAGGGCATGTCGGCCACTGCCATCTCCTGCCGGGCGCCGCAGGCGAGCGCCCGGGCCAGCGCGGCATCGGCATTTTCCACGTACAGATAGAACGATCCCGGCCGCGCCGGATAGCGGTCGCTGGCGGCGCTGACCATCAGCGCCGAACCGCCGATCCGTAGCTCGGCATGAGCGACGCCGCCGTCCGGATGCAACGTGACGCCGACCTGCTCGGCGCCGAACGCCTCCCGCAGGAAGGCGATGAAGCGGTGCGCATCGGCTGCGAACAGATACGGGGTAAGCGTGCCGAAACCGGGGGGAACGAGCATGATCGACCTCTTGCGGAAAACGCCATCGCCGCGGCGCGAGGCTTCGATTCTACCGCGCGCGCGGTGCCCGAATTACACTAGGCCATCGCGACATATGCCGGAGCGGCGCCGTGCCAAGAAAAGTATTCTGGGAAGATCCCTACCAAACCGTGCTCGATACCCGCATCGCCGGCGTCTGCGGCGATCAGGTGACGCTGGAGGCGACCATTTTCTATGCCTTGTCCGGCGGCCAGGAAAGCGACGCCGGCAGCATCGGCGGCCGGCCGGTGCTGGCGGCGCGCAAGGAAGGGCGTGAGATTTTCTACACGCTGGCGCCGCAGCATGGCCTGCAGGCCGGGCAGGAAGTGCGGATCGAGATCGACTGGGCGCGGCGCTACCGCCTGATGCGGCTGCATTTCGCCGCCGAACTGGTGCTGGAGCTGGCCTACAAGATGCTGGACGGGGCTGAAAAAATCGGCGCGCATATCGGCGCCGACAAGGCGCGCATCGACTTCGCCTGGCCGCACAGCATCGCGCCGCTACTGCCGCAGCTGGCGGCGCAGGCGCAGGCGATCGTCGCCGCCGATGGCGCCATCATCAGCGCCTTCGCCGATGAACAGAACGAACGCCGCTACTGGGAACTGTCGGGTTTCGCGCGCGTTCCCTGCGGCGGCACCCACCTGAAGCGCAGCGGCGAGGTCGGCACGCTGCGCCTGAAGCGCAACAACATCGGGCGCGGCAAGGAACGCATCGAGATCTTCGTCGATTGAAGCGGGCCGGCACCCGCAACGCCGCCATCCAGCTTTTCAGGAGCGCCTGCGGCGCCGGCGACTCGCGTCATGGCCATCGGAATCGGATTGCGCAAGCTGAGGCCGTGGCGTTCGAGGCAGTTCGCCTCTCGCAAGATTGCTGGCAAAACGGCTTGAGTCCCCCGCTTGGCCGCAGGCCAGTTTGTCCCGAGCTCGCCGAAGGGCCGGGACGGCCGGTTCAACGATCAGGCCCTTTTAACTGAATGGCATTCGGGGCTAGCCCCACTTCTTGCCCAGCTCCTCCAGCCCGGCCTGCTGCAGGTCCTCCGGCGTCATCGCGATCCGGAATTGGCAGTCGGCATTGAAGTGCAGGAACCACGGCTCGGCCAGCGCCGGGATCTGCGCGGCCCGCTCGACATTGACGATCAGCGTGGCGCCTCGGTGCCCGTTCTGCTCGGTAAAATAGATCGCTTCCGGCTTGATTTCTTCGGTGATGCGACGAATCGTGGCCCCGACCGTGCCGTTCCGGACGGCGGTATTGAACGGCTCGTGGGGGAGTACGACGTTGAGTAACATGCGCACGATGCTTGACTCCTCTCGTTGCCGTCGCCTGGCGCAGGACGCGCCCGGCGCCAGGCTGGCGGCAGATGAATGTTAAGCCGGGCCAGTGCGCTCGGCGAGCGCTCGCCGGTCCAGGCTGACCGCTCACCGGGTTGACAGGCGACGACCGTCGCTACTACAGCCCATAGCGCGCCGCGGTGTTGAAAAACCCCCGCCAGCGCGTGATTTTGCCGCCTTTGACTGTAAACACATGGGCCCATTCGGATGCAAAGTCTTGCTTGCTGTCGAGCGCCGTGGATTGCTCCCATCCGAGTACGGTGACATGCTCGCCGGCCTCGATGAATTCGCGCGGCTCGAACACGTGAATCGCGTCCGCCACCGGCATTGCCGCAAAAAAGGCGGCCACCTCGTCGCGGTTGCACCGCCGCCCGGCGTACGGCAAATTCTTCGAGCCGACGAACTCCCAATCGACCTCGTCGGCCACGAGGTCCAGGATCGCCGGCACATTTCCCTGGCCGAAAGCGGTGTATGCCTGTTGCACGATAGCAGTAGCAGCGCCCATGTCGAAGCCTCCTGTTGAGGAACCACCCGGAAAATCTGGGCAGCGCCACATCGATGCCGACGACTTGATTTGCTGGTTGATGCAAAGACTGCGGCGGCATCTCAGCCGTAGGGAGAACCTTGCCAAGCTTGAACTTTAGTATTTTTCGCTGCGAATACCATGCGCGAGCACGGCGCGATTGCGCTATGTCAAACGGTCGCCAGGAAAGACCGGACGCATGGAACAACGCCGTGCGCCCGTGCTGATTCACGGGCGTTTCAGCCCAGGCTCGACTACGGCTCCGCCACATCCCGTCAAATATCGACCGGATCGACTTCCAGCGACCAGCGCGCGCGTCTGCAGCGCCGGCCGCGCGCGCGCACCCCAGCAGCAAGGCTTGCAGGCATGGTGGCTTCTAGCCGCGGCACCAGTTTGATTTGCGGCGCCAGGATAGCATCTGCGCCGTTTCGCCGGCCGCCGCCGCCCGTTCCAGCATCATCCATAGGAATCAGGCAGGCCGCGCCCAACAGGTAACGCCGCGATAAGAGGGTGAACGGCCGCGCGCATTGCATGCCGGCCCTGCCGGCCAAGTAACCGAAACCCCAGGCCAGCAGGCCATTGTGGCTGCTTGTGGACGCGACGGCGGAGATCTTTGAGCGAAATTCTTGCCAGACCCGGTTGCCGCAGGTGCCGGCTCAGCCAAACAGGGTGCCTGTGCGAGCCACGACAGAGTTTTTGTCTAATTCCAGACGGCATCCAATCCGCGCATGCCACCGAGGTTCATGGCAAAATTTGCCAGTAAGCCAGTAAACCCGGCCCCGCGTCTCAGGCCGTATCCATGGCGCAGACCTGAGGCAGGCACGATGGCAGTACCTCGACATAAAAATTGATTCCGAAAAAAACAGGCAATGGCTGCCTTTATTGCGGCAGCGGGCGAAAGCTCGGGCCGCAACATGAATCGAACCTGGCCCCCTACCTTAGCGCGTGTTAACGCCCGACGCTTTTACCTGAAAACAATGAATCAATCGTCTCCGCCCAACGTCATGGACCTGCTGCTCGACGCCATCTGCGTGGTGGACAGGCGCGGCCGCTTCGTCTCGGTCAGTGGTGCATGTGAACGCATTTTTGGTTACACGCCGGAGGAGATGATTGGCAAGCCGATGATCGACTTCGTGTTCGACGAAGATCGGGCCCGGACACTGCAGGCGGTCGACAAGATCGTCGCCGGGCATTTACAGCGCCATTTCGAGAACCGCTATGTGCGCAAGGATGGGCGGCTCGTCAACATCATGTGGTCGGCGCGCTGGTCCGAGGCCGATCAGGTGCGGGTCGCGGTGGCGCGCGACATCACGGACCGCAGCAGCGCCGATGCGGCACCGAACACGCCTGCGCCGTCTCCCGAAAGTGCGCCGCGCTGGCGGCTGTCGGCGTCGCCGCCGCGGCTGATTCCGCCCGGTTTTGCGCCGATCGCTCTGTCCACTCAGGACTACATCGTGCTGCTGGCCCTGATGACGGGGCACACGGTGGTGAGCCGCGAGACGATCGTGCGCGCCCTTGGTGAAAACTTCCGCGATTACGACCAGCGGCGGCTGGATACCCAGATGCGCCGCCTGCGCCGCAAGGTCGAACAGGCTTGCGGCCTGCAACTGCCGGTGACGACACTGCACGGCGTCGGCTATCGCTTTTACGACGAGCGTGAGGTCGGCCGTTAGCGCTAGCGAGCCTTGCATGGCGCGGTGCGGCGTCTGTTCCGGGTCTATTTCTGGCTTGCTCAGATTTGCTCAGGCGTTTTCCAAATGGAAACTTTTATCCTTATAGTTATGGCATTAGGTTCCCGCTGAAAGTATTCCCCTTGAATGTGTTGATCTCGAGAGCCTTGCTGCCGCTGGGTCTGCTCGGCTGCAGTGCCGTACTGGCACAAACGCCGCCCAGCGCCGGCTCCCTCACTCGGCAGATCGAACGGGAACAGCCGCCCCGCCCCACCCAGGCGGCGCCCGAAATCCGTATCGAGCAAGGTGCCGCCCCGGTCGCGCCGGCAGCGGATCATCAAAAAATCGCGGTCAAGAGTCTGCGCGTCATCGGCGCCCACGTCTATCCCGAAGCGGCGCTGGTGGCGCTCACCGGCTTCGCCCAGCTCACGGCCCCGCGCGAACTGACGTTGTCCGAGTTGCGCGCCATGGCCGCCAGGATCGCCGGCCATTACCGCGCCCAGGGCTACTTTCTGGCGCAAGCCTATCTGCCGCCCCAGGACATCCAGGACGGGGCGGTGACCATCGCCGTGCTGGAGGGCCAATACGGCAAGGTCACCTTGCGCAACCAGAGCGATCTGTCCGACCGGCTTGCCAATGGCTTGCTCGCCGGCTTGCACAGCGGCGACCCGGTCGCCATCGCGCCGCTGGAGAGTCGCCTGCTGTTGCTGTCCGATCTGCCCGGCGTCAACGTCAAATCGACGCTAGTGCCCGGCGCCTCGGTCGGCGCTTCCGATCTGATCGTCGACCTCACGCCGGGCCAGCGCGTCAGCGGCAGCATCGATGCCGATAACGCCGGCAACCGCTACACCGGAGCCAACCGCGTCGGCGCCACGCTCAACCTGAATGGTCTGGCGGGGCAGGGCGATGTCGCCACGGTGCGGGCGTTGACTTCAGCGGACGGACTGAACTATGGCCGCGCCGCCTATCAGCTGCAACTGGGCCAGGCCAAGGCGGGCGCGGCCTACTCCTACATGCAATACCGGCTGGGCGGCGATTTCGACAGCCTGCGCGCGCACGGCACCGCCCGCATCGCCAGCCTCTACGGCAGCTACCCGCTGCTGCGCTCACGCAGCCACAATCTGTATGCGCAGTTCAATCTGGACGCCAAGACCTTCCGCGACCAGGTCGATGCCACATCGTCGGTAACCGACAAGAAGGCCCGGGTGGCGATGATGAGCCTGACGGGCGACCTGCGCGACGCCATCGGCGGCGGCTTCAGCACCTATAGCCTCACCTGGACCAGCGGCCAGATCGATATCCAAAGCCCGGCCGTGCTGGCGGCAGACGCGGCGACGGTGCGCAGCAACGGCCATTACGACAAGCTGTCCCTGCAGGCGATGCGGCTGCAAGGCGTGACCGACTCCCTGTCGCTGTACGCCGCCATCAGCGCCCAGTTCGCCTCGAAAAATCTGGACATGTCAGAAAAAATGAGCCTGGGCGGCAGCACCGGCGTGCGCGCCTACCCGAGCGGCGAAGCGAATGGCGACCAGGGCTATGTGCTCAATCTGGAACTCAGACAGCTGCTGCCAAAGCTCTCGGATCGCTTGTCCGGACAGATGCAGCTGGTCGGCTTTGTCGATACCGGCAGCGTGGCGCTGAATCACAGCCCATGGAGCAGCGGCCGCAACCGCCGCACCCTGTCCGGCGCCGGGATCGGCCTCAACTGGGCGGATGGCAACAATTTTGTTGTCAAGGCCTACTACGCCCACAAGCTGGGCAATGCGGTGGCGACCTCGGCTCCGGATTCGGACAGCCGCTTCTGGCTGCAGGCAATCAAATATTTCTGACTCTGGCAGCGGTTGACGCCGATGCACAGCGAAGCAACCCACTATTGACGCGACAGGAAAGCACACCATGAACCACATCTACCGCTCGCTCTGGAACCAGAAAACCAGCCACCTTCGTCGCCGTGTCCGAACACGCCAAAAGCGGCGCCGGGAACGCGGCGGCGGGCGGCAATGTCGCGGCCGGAACCGGCTTTGCGCTGAAAACGCTGGCGGTGTCGATGCTGATGGCGTTCGGGCCGAACCTGTACGCGCTGCCGATCGACGGCCATAGTCACGGCCGGCAATGCCATCATCAGCGGCGCCCCCGGCAGCATGACGGTCAACCAGACCAGCCAGAACGTGGCGCTCAACTGGCAGAGCTTCAACATCGGACAAGGTGAAACGGTTCGCTTCGTGCAGCCCAACAGCAGCGCGGTCGCGCTCAACCGCGTACTGGGGGCCGATCCGTCCAGCATCCTCGGCAATCTGTCGGCCAACGGCAAGGTGTTCCTGGTCAACCCCAACGGCATCCTGTTCGGCCAGGGCGCGCCGGTCAACGTCGGCGGCCTGGTGGCCTCGACGCTGAACATCAGCGACAGCGACTTCATGGCCGGCAACTACAAGTTTACCGGCGCGGCAACGGCAGCATCCTCAACCAGGGCAGCATCCAGCGCCGACGGCGGCTACGTCGCGCTGCTGGGCGCCAACGTCTCGAACCAGGGCGTGATCGCGGCCCGCCTCGGCACGGTGGCGCTGGCCGCCGGCAACGCGATCACACTGGATGTGGCCGGCGACGGCCTGCTGAATGTCGCGGTGAACCAAGGCGCAGTCAACGCGCTGGTCCAGAACGGCGGCCTGATCCAGGCCGATGGCGGCCAGGTGCTGCTGAGCGCGCAGGGCGCAGGTCAATTGCTGCAGACGGCGGTCAACAACACCGGCGTGATCCAGGCGCAGACCCTCGAAAACCATAACGGCACGATCAAGCTGCTGGGCGACATGCAAAGCGGCACGGTGAATGTCGCGGGCACGCTGGATGCCAGCGCGCCGCAATGGCGGCAACGGTGGCTTCATCGAAACTTCGGCGGCGCAGGTCCAGGTGCAGGACGGCGCCCGCATCACCACGGCGGCGGCGCAAGGCACGACCGGCACCTGGCTGATCGATCCGACCGACTTTACGATTGCCGCCGGTAGTGGCGGATTGACGAGCTCCGGTATCGGTGCCGATACGCTCTCCACCAACCTGGGCAGCAATAACGTCAGAATCGAAACCGTTGCCAGCGGCTCAGAAAACGGCGATATCCATGTCAACAGTGCCGTCAACTGGAGTGCAAACCAGTTGACGCTGAGCGCGCACCGCGACATCAACATCAATGCCACCTTGAACGGCTCCGGCACGGCCAAGCTGGCGCTCGAATACGGCCAAGCTGCGGTGGCCAGCGGCAACACCGCCACTTACCACGTCAACGCGCCAGTCAATCTGGCGCGCCGGCGACAACTTCAGCACCAAGCTGGGTAGCAACGGTGCCGTAGTGAACTACAAAGTCATCACCAGCCTGGGAACGGAGGGCACGGTCACCGGCACCGATCTGCAGGGCATCAAGGGCAACTTGGCCGGTCGCTATGTGCTCGGCGACAACATCGACGCCAGCGCCACCAGCGGCTGGAACGGCGGCGCCGGCTTTGCTCCGCTGAGCTCCACCTGGTTCACCGGCATCTTCGACGGGCTCGGTCACACGATCAGCGGTTTGACCATCAACCGGCCGGGCACCTCCAACGTCGGCCTGTTTGGTTTAACGAAAGGCAGCACGATCAGCAATATCGGCCTGCTCGGCGGCAGCGTGGCGGGCGGCTCCTTCGTCGGTGGTCTGGTCGGCTACAACAACGCCGGAACGATCACTCGGGCGTATACCACCGGCACGGTCAGCGGCAGCGGCGAGCAGGTCGGTGGTCTGGTCGGGAATAATGAGGGCACGATCAGCCAGTCCTATGCCACTGGCGCGGTCAGCGCCCCCACGCGGGTCGGCGGCCTGGTTGGACTCAACAACGGCTCAATCAGCCAAGCCTATGCCACTGGTGCAGTTAACGGTGCCGGGTACGCTGGTGGTGGTCTGGTCGGGCATAACGACCGCACGATCAACCAGTCCTATGCCACCGGCGCGGTCAGCGGTACCCAGTACGTAGGTGGCTTGGTCGGGACCGGCAACGGCCCAATCACCGACAGCTACTGGGCCACGGACACCTCGGGCCAAGCCACCAGCGCTGGCGGCGGCAGCGGAAAAACCTTGGCGGGTCTGATCGCGGCGATGCCGGCCGGGTTCAACACCGCGATTTGGGGCAACCAGGGCAACCAGACCACGCCGTACCTGCTGGGCAATGTCGGCCCCGTGTTCGTCGCCACGGGCGGCGCCAGCTTGTACACCCCGGTGCTGACGTTGGCCCAATTGCAGGCGATCGGCAGCGGCACGGCCAGTCTGGCGGGCCGCTATGCGCTGTTCGGTGATATCAACGCCAGCGCCACCAGCGGCTGGAATGGTGGCGCCGGCTTCGATCCGATCGGCGGCACCAGCGCGTTCACCGGCATCTTCGACGGCTTCGGCCATACGATCAGCGGCTTGACCATCAACCGGCCGGCGAGCCTGACAACGTCGGTCTGTTCGGCAAGACAGGAAACGGTAGTGCGATCCGCAATCTCGGGCTGCTGGGTGGCTCGGTCAGCGGCGGCGAAAACGTCGGCGGGCTGGTGGGATACAACGACCACGGCACGATCACCCAAGCCTATGCCACCGGCGCGGTCAGCGGGAGCAGACTCCGTCGGCGGGCTGGTCGGATACAACACCGGCACGATCACCCAATCCTATGCCACTGGCGCGGTCGGCGGCGTCGGCTGATCTTCTGTGGCGGTCTGGTGGGACAGCACCAGGCCGGCGGCATGATCAGCCAATCCTATGCCACCGGTGCGGTCAGCGGCAGCAGGTCCACGTCGGCGGCCTGGTGGGGGCCGTAAGCTCTAGCACGATCAGCCAATCCTATGCCACCGGTGCGGTCAGTGGCGGCACGGTAACGTTGGCGGACTGGCCGGGCAACAGTGACACCGGCACGTTCAACCAAACCTATGCCACCGGTGCGGTCAGTGGGCTACTGCGCGTCGGCGG
Source organism: uncultured beta proteobacterium (assembly GCA_963706525.1). Taxonomy (GTDB): domain Bacteria; phylum Pseudomonadota; class Gammaproteobacteria; order Burkholderiales; family Burkholderiaceae_D; genus DATJCV01. The sequence goes on from CAVPMM010000003.1 coordinate 84,936, forward strand.
CCTGCTCGGATTCAGGACCGTACGGCACGCCAGCTACGGGATCACCCAGGCCTATGCCGACCGGCTGCGGCGTCACGGACCAGCGTGCCCGATCCGGTGGCAACATTCAGCGTCCGCCTGGAGGGCTTCAGCGGCACGTTCGGAACGGTCGACGGCAGCAGCTATTGCGAATACGCAACACCACCGGCCAGCAGCGACAGCGCCGGCGGTAACGACACCTTTGGCCTGACCTTCCGCCGACAGATCGAAGGTCCGGCAGCTTCTGGCGGCTGGAACCTCGCCACAGCACCGGCAGCATCAACGCCGCTCATGACGCGGTATTTACGAAGCGCTCAACACCACACCGTTGTCGGCGCAGCTTAATGGACGAATTTGTCCGGCAGCCGGACCGCAACAATGTCAGCACCAGCTACTCAACGCCAACTGAATGGTGGCAGTACCGACTACACGTCGGCGGCTTTGGGTAGGCTGATGCCGGCGGCGCCATCGAACAGCGTCAATCACCAGCCTGCGCTGGCGGCAAGGCCAAAACCAACGATCAGCAACAGCTACGCGAGCGGGGCTGTGACCGCTGCTAACAGTGGCGGCCTGACGGGCTTGAACGATTCGGGGGCAGTGACCGCTAGTTTCTGGAATATCGATACCACAGGCCGGGCTACTTCTGCCGGCGGTACCGGCCTGACCACCGCCGCGATGATGCAGCTAGCCAGCTTCAGTAGCTGGAATGATTCTACGCCCAACACCATCGCCAATACCGGTGGCAGCGGCGCCGTCTGGCGTATCTACGAAGGCCACACTGCACCGCTGCTGCGCAGCTTCATGACCGGCTTGACGCTTGCCGGCGCGCCGGATGTGGCGAGTAACCTACAACGGCAGTGCCCAAAGCGGGGCCAGCATTGCCGCGCCAGCTGGCGTGTTCGGGGCCGCTGCCAGCGGAACCAATGCGGGTTTTTATAACGGTTACTACTCCACTCAACAGGGGTATGACCTCACGGGCGGCAACCTGACCATCAACGCCGCTGCGCTGAGCGCGATCAGCCTGACCGGCACCCGCGCCTACGACGGCACGACCGATGTGGCGGCCGGTATCGTTTCACGCTCAGTGGCTTGGTAGGCGCGGTCAGGACCTGACAATGCTCACCGGAGTCGGGACCATTGGCAGTAAAAACGTCGGCACCTACAACGTCAATCTGGGGAGCTTGACCTTGGGCTGACTGGCGCTACCGGTTTGGCGAGCAACTACACCTTCAGCGGGCGGCACACAGACGGCGACCATCACCAAGGCCGATCTGACGCTGAGCACCGGCGATGTCAGCAAGACCTACGACGGCGGCTTGACGGCAGCCGGCAGCGCCACCGTCACCGGCGGCACCCTGTTCGCCAGCGACAGCATCGGCGGCGGCGCTGACCATCGGCGGCATGACCGCGTCCGACAAGACCTATGACGGTACCACCGCCGCCACCGTGAATACCGCCAGCGCCAGCTATACTGGCCTGATCAATGGCGATGTCGTGACGGTTTCCGCCAGCGGAACGTTTGCCGACAGGAATGCGGGAACCGGCAAGACCGTCAACTTGAACAGCAGCTACGGCGGCGCCGATGTCGGCAACTACAGCATCACCGGCCAGGCCGCCACCACCGCCAGTATCGGCCAGGCCAGCCTGACGCTGTCTTCCAGCGATGTCAGCAAGACCTACGACGGCGGCTTGACTGCGGCCGGCAGCGCCACCGTCGCCGGCGGCACCTTGTTCGCCGGCGACGCGCTCGCCGGTGGCGCCTTCGCCTTCACCGACAAGAATGCCGGCGGCAACAAGACCGTCTCCGTGAGTGGCGTCACCGTCAACGACGGCAACGGCGGCGGCAACTACAACGTCAGCTATGCCAACAACACCACCAGCACCATTACGCCCTACGCTGTCAGCCTGACCGGTCAACGCATCTATGACGGCAGTACGACTGCCGCATCCGGCATCTTCAGCATGGGCCCACTGGTGGGTAGCGAAACGCTGACGCTGTCGGGCAGCGGTACGTTTGCCGACAAGAATGTCGGCCGCGACAAGAGCGTCTCGCTTGGTACGCTCGCGCTGGGCGATGGTAGCGGTCTGGCCAGCAATTACACCCTAGGCGATCGCGCACCAACCGCGAGCATCACGCCGGCGACCCTGGTGGTCAGCGCTGCCGATACGGTCCAGGTGTTCGGTAACGCCGAGCCGCGACTCGACTTTGTCGCCACCGGGCTGGCCCTGGGCGATTCGCTCGCCACTGCAGTCGGCGGCAGTCTTGCGCGCGATCCGGGCCAGGACGTCGGTCTCTACGGCATTCACCAGGGATCGCTGGCCAGTGTCGATGGCAACTACCAACTGCTGTTTACACCGGGTAGTTTCCGCATCGTGCCGCGTGTGCAAGCTGTGGTGCCCGACGCCCCGGCGGATCGCCCGGGCGCGTCGATGGCGACGGCGTTGCCGCTGCCGACACTGCAACAGCTTTCGCAGCGGCGCGACGTGGAAGACATCTTGCGCCCCGACTTGGCGCTCATGATTGTCGATGGCGGCATGCGCATGCCGGTCGGCTGGCAGGAACCTTGAGCGCTGCGCCAGCAGCCGCTGGCCGATGCCGATTGATGGCCGCCATCAGAGATGGCGGCCTGAAATATTCTCTTCACGGAAAGAACGAAAGCATGAGCATTCCCTTCAAGCCGGCTTTGCTGCTGCCGATCGCCGCCATGACCGTCATTCTGTCGGCCTGTGGCGGCGGCGGATCGGACGCGGTTGTGCCGCCGGCGCCGCCCTCCCCGGCGGTGCCGACATACAGCGCCATCGTCACCAACGTCACACCTCCTGTCTATGCTTCGGCCGAAAACGCGGCGGTTTCGAGTTCGATCAGCGCTATTCGGCAAGGCACTGGCGCCGGTCTGCTCAGGCAAAACGCAGCGCTGGACCTGAGCGCCAAAAACCACGCGGCTTTCCTGGTCAACAACCAGCTGGTCGCCGATGGCGCCTATCTGGATGCCTGGCATGAGGGTGTACTGGGTGGTCATTATGAAGATCCGGCCAAAGTCGGTTACACCGGCAAGACGGCGCAGGCGCGCGCCACCGCTGCCGGTTATGCGGGCAGCGCTACCGAGATCATTTCGTTTGGCGCGGCCAGCGCTGGCGCTTGCGTGGCGGCGCTGGAAAATTCGGTGTATCACCTGACCAGCATCATTTCGCCGTTCGTCGATATCGGGATTGCCTTCGATGCCGGCACTGGCAGCGGTTCGGCGTGCGTGATCGTATTCGGAACGGCAAGTACCACACTCGGCCAGCTGCCGGCCGCGGGCAGCGTGGTGGCCTCTCCGTATGACGGCAAGGAAAATGTCGCGCCGGTGTTCTATAACGTCGGCGAAACGCCAAATCCGGCGCCGGATCTGGCGCGGACTGGCCATCCGGTCGCTGTGTCGCTGTATTCGCTGGCGACGCCGGCACCGGCTGCCGGCGCAATCGTCATTCATGCCTATGCGATGACCCGGCCAGCGGCGCGCCGGTCGCCGCGCGGGTGCTGGCTAGCGCGGGCATCACCTCGACCGGGCCGGCGCTGACTGTGGACAAGGCGATTGCCGGCGCGGGTTTCGTGTTCCTGCTGCCGACCGCACCGCTGGCGCCGCGCACGCTCTACAAAGTGACGTTCGCGGCGACGGTGCAAGGCACGCCGGTCAGCAAAAACTGGTCGTTTACCACTGGCGACATGAACTGATCCGCCGCCATCCCCTGCGTGTTTGCCGGCTGCAGGCGCCAGCGGCGCCTGTCAGATGTCCACCGGATCGACTTCCAGCGACCAGCGCGCGCGCGTCTTCAGCGCCCGCAGCACCGCCATCCACTGTTTCAGGAACGCCTGCAGCGCCGGCCGCGACGCGCATTCGAGCAGCAGTTGCGCGCGCTCGACGTTGGCCACCCGCGTCATCGTCATCGGGATCGGCTCGTGCAGGGTGATGCCGGGATGCGCCAGGCAATCCTTGGCCTGCTGCAGGAAATCCAGTGCGATCTGCAGTTCGCGCGCCTCGGCGCGCAGCAGGGCCTGGTGGATGTAGGGCGGCAAGGCGGCCTGGCGGCGCTCGGCCAGAGCGCGGCGGCGAAATGCTCGTAGTCGTGCGCCATCACCGCCGCGTACAGCGGATGCTGCGGATAGCGGCTCTGGATCAGCACTTCGCTGACGCTGCCGCCGTCCTTTTGCGCCGCGCGGCCGGCCCTGCCGGCGACCTGCATCAGCTGCGCGAACAGCCGCTCGCTGGCGCGGTAGTCGGGCGAGAACAGCGCGGTATCGGGGTTCAGCACGCCGACCAGCGTCAGGTTTTTGAAGTCGTGGCCCTTGGCCACCATTTGCGTGCCGATCAGGATGTCGACCTCGCCGCGGTGCACCTGCTCGAACGCGGCTTGTGCGCTGCCCTTCCTGCGCGTCGAATCGGCGTCGATGCGCAGCAGGCGCGCTTCCGGAAACTGCAGCTGCAGGCTTTCCTCCAGCCGCTGGGTGCCGCGCCCGAGCGGCTGCAGGTCGACGTTGCCGCAGGTCGGGCAGTGGCGCGGGATCGGCAGCTCCAGGCTGCAGTGATGGCAGCGCAGGCGCCGCTCCGGCTTGTGCAGCACCATGAAGGCGCTACAGCGGCGGCAGTCGCTGAGCCAGCCGCAGGCGTCGCAGGCCAGCACCGGCGCATAGCCGCGCCGATTCAGAAACAGCAGCGACTGCTCGCCGCGCTCTAGCCGCTGTTTCAAGGCGCCGATCAGGATCGGCGTCAGCCCTTCAGCCGGTTTGTTGCGCTCCGTGTCGATCACGCCGACCTTGGGCAGCACGGCGTCGCGCACCGCCCGGGTGCGCAGTTCCAATTTCCGGTAGCGCCCCGTTTGCGCGTGCTGCCAGGACTCCAGCGACGGCGTGGCGGAACCGAGCACCACCGGGATCTTCAGCTGGTGCGCGCGCCACACCGCGAGGTCGCGCGCCGAATAGCGCAAGCCTTCCTGCTGCTTGTAGGAGGGATCGTGCTCTTCGTCGATCACGATCAGCTTCAGCTGCGGCAGCGAAGCCAGCACCGCCAGCCGCGTGCCAAGCACGATCGCGGCGCTGCCCCAGATGGGCGGCCAGCCAGTGCCGCGTGCGCTCGCCCTCGGCCAGGCCGCTGTGCAGGGTCGCCACCAGCGTGCCGGGGAAGCGCGCGCGCACGCTGGCTTCCAGCTGCGGCGTCAGGTTGATCTCCGGCACCAGGATCAGGATCTGTGCCGCTTCGCCGCGCGCCGCCGCCTGCTCCAGCACGCGCGCGGCGGCATGCAGGTAGACCTCGGTCTTGCCGCTGCCGGTGACGCCGTACAGCAGGTTCGGCGCAAAGCCCTCGGCGTCGGCGATGGCGTCGGCGGCCTGGCGCTGCTCCGGATTCAGCGGCGGCGCGGCGCTCGCCGGCTCGGCGGCCGCTGCCGCTTGCTCTTTCGCCAGTTTCTTCAGCGCCCGCTCCAGGGCCACCGGCTTGGCCGCGCGCAGGTTTTTCGGCAGGCCGGGCAGCATCACCTCGCCCAGCGGCCGCTGATAATACTCGGCGGCAAAAGCGCACAGCGCCAGCCAGGACGCCGACAGCGGCGCCAGTTCGGTGCGCAGCGCCAGCACGCTTTTCAGCTTGTCCGGCGCCAGTGCGGAAGCGTTCTCGAGGGCGACGATCACGCCCACCGCTTCGCGGCGGCCGAACGGCACCAGCGCCAGTTGTCCGATCTGCGGCGGCGGCGCATCCGGGGTCGGCGCCTGCCAGCGGTAATCGAAGGCAAAGTCAAGCGGTGTATCGAGCGCGATTTTGAGGATGCGTTGTTCCACGACTTAATGTAAACCCTCAAAAAGTGGGCTAACTCACGGTTTCGTATGCGCTTTTCAGACTATCCACAATATTTGTGGATAACTTTGTGGGTAAGTGGCTCTTGACACCGGGAAAGGCCTGATTTCATGCGGCTCCCAACACATTGCCCAAACCAAGGGCAAAAATCAGCCCCTTTAAAATCAATGACTTACAAATTTCTCTGAAGCGTCAAAAAAAATTTAGTTGGCGAAAAATTACCGCCATGCACAACTGAAATTTATGTGTATAAGTTGCTGCAGTGCGTATAAATATCCAGCTTTTCATGCCCTTCCGGGATAGCGGCATCGTGGAAATTGGCCGCTCACCGGCGATTTTCGGCCGCAACGCGGCTTGCGTCCATCTTCTTGCTCAAAAGATGCCGTAAATAAATAGCAAGCGGACGCTTTGTGGCAATAAGGAAATATGTCGCATTGGCAAGAAAATACTTCTAGCCACGGCAATTGTTAAATTAATTCCTAGAGCGACGGCAGCGCAACATGATTTTTACATTCTCTGCGTGAACAAAAAACGCCGGCCGTCAAGGATGACGTAGGGCATCAAAATTGGCGCAACGCAACAGCAAGTTAATGTAAAAATTCATATTGTTCCCTAACTTCCCGTTTCTAAAGGGCTTTTTCACCTATCCACAAAAACTGTGGATAACTTTGTGGGCAACTGCCCCTTGACAGCTGCCAAGCCTAGAATTGATGCGGGTTTCAACAGAATGCGCAAACTACGGGCAAAAAATAACTTCTTTAAAATCAATGGCTTAAAGAAATGTACTGCTATAGCGCAATATTTGTTTTTTAAATTTTTACTGCCTGTAGGCAACCATGGTTTTGTGCATAAGTAAGCGCGCAATTTTGCCTTTGGGATGCCAAAGGCGGCGCGCCGAGCTTGCTGTTTCCGCCTGAAAACGCCTGTGAGGCGCGGCGCCAAGCCTCAAGTGCGCATGGCGCGGCTGAATTCATGCACCGCATCGACCAGCACCGTGACCGCTTCGGGCGGCGTGAATTGTGAAATCCCGTGGCCCAGATTGAAGACGTGGCCGCTGCCGGCGGATGGCGTGCCGAAGGCTTCCAGTATGCGCCGCACTTCGGCGCGGATCTGTTCCGGCTTGGCGAACAGCACCGCCGGATCGAGATTGCCCTGCAACGCCACGCGCTGGCCGACGCGGGCACGGGCTTCGGCCAGATTCACGCCCCAGTCGAGGCCGACCGCGTCGGGGCCGATGGCGGCGATCTGTTCCAGCCACAGGCCGCCGCCCTTGGTGAAGACGATCACCGGAATCTGCACGCCGTCTTTTTCGCGCTTCAGCTGCGCCAGCACGGTGCGCATGTAGTCCAGCGAAAACTGCTGGTAGGCGCCATCGGCCAGCGCCCCGCCCCAGGTGTCGAACAGCATCAGCGCCTGGGCGCCGGCATCGACCTGGGCGTTGAGGTAGGCCGCCACCGCCGCCGCATTGGTGCGCAGGATGTGGTGCATCAGGTCGGGGCGGTTGTACAGCATGGTCTTGACCGTGCGGAAATCGTCCGAACCGCCGCCTTCCACCATGTAGCAGGCCAGCGTCCACGGGCTGCCGGAAAAGCCGATCAGCGGCACTCGGCCGTTCAGCGCGGTGCGGATCTGGGTCACGGCGTCGAACACGTATTGCAGGCTGCCGAGATCGGGCGCGCGCAGCGCCATCACGGCCTTTTCGTCGCGCAATGGATGGCGGAACTTGGGCCCTTCGCCGTCGACGAAATACAGTTCCAGCCCCATGGCGTCGGGCACCGTCAGGATGTCGGAAAACAGGATCGCCGCGTCCAGCGCGTAGCGGTCGAGCGGCTGCAAGGTCACTTCGGTGGCGTAATCCGGATTCTTGGCGAGGCCCAGGAAAGAGCCGGCGCGCTCGCGCGTGGCGCGGTATTCGGGCAGGTAGCGCCCGGCCTGGCGCATCATCCACAGCGGCGTGTAGTCGGTGGCCTGGCGCCGCAGGGCGCGCAGGAAGGTGTCGTTCTTCAGGGGGGCAAATTGAGGCATGGCGACAAGCAAGTTTCAGGAAGCCGCTATTATCGCCCAAAGCGTGGCGCCAGGAGGCATTCGCCAGCATCCGGTCCGCCTTTATATACTCCCTTTAGATAATGTTGTTATCGCACATGAAACGGCGATTTTTATAACATACTCCGCGAATAGCTGTGGCGGGTGGCATGCCGCCACCCGCTTGTCAAAGCCGGCTAGAACTGCTCCCATTCATCGTTGGTGCTGCCTTGCGCCGCCGCCAGGCGCTTGGCCGGGACGGCCCGCTTGGGTGCTGCGGCGGGAGCCGTGCGCGGGCTGGCGCCCGGCGTCGGCGCCTTGGGCGTCGCACTGCGCAGGGCCGGCGCCGGCGTTTGCGGTTGCGAGCCGTCCAGCTTGAACACCGCCACCACCTGCGCCAGCTGACCGGCCTGCTCCTGCATCGCTTCCGACGCCGCCGCCGCTTCTTCGACCAGCGCCGCATTCTGTTGCGTGACCTGGTCCATTTGCGCGATCGCCTGGTTGATTTGTTCGATGCCAGCCGTCTGTTCGGCGGAAGCGGCGGTGATTTCGCCCATGATGTCGGTCACGCGCTGCACGCTGTCGACGATCTCGTCCATGGTGGCGCCGGCTTGGTCGACCAGCGCCGCGCCGGTGTCGACCTTGTCCACCGAGTCGCCGATCAGGGTCTTGATTTCCTTGGCCGCGGCGGCGCTGCGCTGCGCCAGGTTGCGCACTTCGGCCGCGACCACGGCAAAGCCGCGCCCTTGTTCGCCGGCACGTGCCGCTTCAACCGCCGCATTCAACGCCAGGATATTGGTTTGGAACGCGATGCCGTCGATCACGCCGATGATCTCGACGATCTGTTTCGAGGATGGTTGATCGCGCCCATGGTGTCGACTACCTGCGCCACCACGGCGCCGCCGCGGCCGGCGACTTCGGAGGCCGATACCGCCAGCTGGTTGGCTTGGCGCGCATTGTCGGCGTTTTGCTTGACCGTCGAGGTCAGTTCCTCCATCGACGACGCCGTTTGTTCGAGCGCGCTGGCTTGCTCTTCGGTGCGCGCCGACAGGTCCTGGTTGCCGGCGGCGATCTGGCCCGAGGCGGTGGCGATGGTGTCGGTGCCGGCGCGCACTTGGCCGACTACCCCGGCCAGGCTGTCTCGCATGGCCCTCATCGCAAAAAGCAGGCTGGTGTGATCGTTGGTCTTGGTCTCGATGACAACCCTCAGGTCGCCTTTGGCAATGCGGCCCGCGACGTCCGCGGCATAGCCAGGTTCGCCGCCCAGCTGTTTGGTCAGCCCGTGCGTAATGAACCAAGCGGCAAGAATGCCCAGCACCAGTGCGATCGCGCCGAGCCCAAGCATGAGCATCTTTGCCGCTTGTGCCGTTTCGCCAGCCTCCTTGCCGGATTGGCGCATTAGGCCGGCCTGGAAGGCTACCATATCGTCGAGTGCCTCAAAATATTTACGCTGCAGCGGACGCACTTCCGTGAAAAGCAGCTCGCGCGCCTCATCCGTCCTGCCTTCGTGGGCGTGATTGACGACGATGTCACGCGCCTTCGCGTAGGCGTCCCGTGCTTCCCCGATTCTCTTGTATCGCTGCCGGCCTTCCTCAGTACGGATCCGCTTTTCCAGCGCTTCGAAGTTTTCACGGAGTTTTACGGTCGCTTGCTGGATACGTTCCTGCTCGCTTTTTACTTCCACGGTATCAGTGAGCAAGAGCATGTTACGTACGCTGCGGGCTTGCAGGTTGATATCGTTCTGCATATCGTTTAGCAACGCAGTCGTTTCATAGCGGTGGTTGACGACCTCATCGATCTGACCGGCGAGCAAGGTCAGACGGGTACTGCCGAGTAGTGCGATGACCGTCATTAATGCAATCACCAAACCAAAGCCAAAGGCAAGCCGATGGCTGACTTTTAAGTTTCCGATGTTCATGATGCTTCCAGATGAATAGTTAATTGTTTTGCTGGGTGGCGAGATTGTCGAGCAGGCCGATATCGGCACTCCCCATGAGCACGTCGATATCGACCAGGATCAGCATGCGTTGATCGAGCGCGCCCAGGCCGATCAGGTAATTGACGTTCACGGCGGCCCCCATTTCCGGTGCCGGCTTGATTTGATCGCCACTCAGCGTGATCACGTCCGAGACGCTGTCGACCACCATGCCGACGACGCGCCCGGCAATATTGAGAATGATGACCACGGTAAACTGGTCATAGACCGGCGTGCCAAGCTTGAACTTAAGGCGCATGTCAATGATCGGGACGATAATCCCGCGCAGATTGACTACGCCCTTGATGAACTCGGGAGCGTTGGCGATGCGGGTCACGCTATCGTAGCCACGCAGTTCCTGCACTTTCTGGATATCGATGCCGTATTCTTCCGTGCCTAAGGTAAAGGCCAGGAATTCCAGGGTTGAAGGCAAGGTCGTCACGGGCGGCTCACTGGCGTGGACCAAGGAGTTTGGCGAGGTAGTGGTTCGCATCACATGTTTGTATTAGGAAATAAGTATTGAATGCGCCCGCACCAGAACGGCGAACGCAGTGTATGGAAGCGGCAAATGGATACCGTTTCATCCCGCGACACGGCGTCACAAGCTTGCCGTAAGAATTTTTGTTTCCTCAATGCAATATTGTGCGATCGCAGCATAACAGCGTTTTTAGCTAAAATGTGTGAACTAATGTGAACTATAGTGTGAACTAACAACTAACGTGTCTGAGAAGTGGCTATTTCACAACGCCGGCCGATGGGCTGATAAAGGTGATAAATGAAGCGGCCGACGAAGCTCCCAGCCAACATATTCGGTGATAGAAACCACGGTTTCGTACCCCATCCCTCCAAGCACTAGGGCGAAATAGAGCCGCTGATACGATCTCCCCCTCACTGACCGGTGACCCGGCTCGCGGAGGCAGGAATAGCACGCTCGCACAAAAATAAGAAACATGAGACAGCTGCAACGGCACTAATTGCGATTACCGTTCAATCAAGGCAGGGATGGGCCTACGATGCTTAGCATGGAAGCGGAGCCTTCGTGAGGCATATACTCAAGCATTTGCACATGAGTCGTGGGCACCAATATTCATGATTTTTATGGAGCTTCTTGCTCCTTCGGTCTTGGGGGGACAGGAACTGGCATGGTCGCAGCAAAAACCAGTGCACCACCTTGCCGACTCGTCCCCAGCCCTGCGCCACCGCGACTTGGCACGCGGCGCGGCCCGCAAGACCGACCGGAAGCAGGCTCCCAGATTAATCGGCCCGCTCAAGGACGACGCAAAAAAAAGGAGCCTTGCGGCTCCTTTTTCATGTTCCCGAGAACGATCAGAATGCGTGACGCACGCCGACGTTGAACAGGCTGACGCTTTCGCCGTTGGCGAAGGCACCGTTCAGGCGGACGTTGTCGTCGTTCTTGGTGTACGAGTACGAGGTGTACAGGTTGGTGCGCTTGGACAAGGCATGGGTGTAGCCGATCGCATACTGATCGGATTTGCCCTGGTTCAGGTCCTTGATGTCGTTGCGGGTGTAGGAAGCCAGCACCGTGCCCGCTTGGCCGACCGGAGCCGACACGCCCAGCAGCCAGTTGCGGTCTTTGACGTCCTGGCCGAGCAACTCGATCTTGTTGTCGGCATAGGCCAGGTGCGCCTTGGCGATACCGAAATCGTAGGTGCCGCCGATGAAGGCCGCAGTCACGTCCGCTTGGGTGCCGGCAGCCAGACCCAGACCGGTGTTGACCTGGCTGGTCAGCGCTGCGGTGTTCGACTTTTGATAGGCGAACTGCACGTTGATCGGGCCGTTGGCGTACTGCGCGCCGACGCCGACGTTGCGGTTGGCGTTGTTGTCGCCGGCCTTTTCGCCGAAGCCGTAGCTGAGCGAGCCGCTGAAGCCGCCATAGTTGGCGGTCGTGTAGCTGAGCGTGTTATCGGTGCGCGCCAGCGGATCGGCGGCATACAGGCCATAGCCGAATACCCGTTGCGCATTGCCGGCGAGGCCGATGGCGAACGGATCGATGGTGCTCAGCGCCGAGTACAGGGCGGTTTGCTGACGGCCCAGTTTGACGGTGCCGAAGTTGCCGGCGAGGCCGACCCATGCCTGGCGGCCGAACAGGCGGTTGTTTTGGCCCGAAGTGCCGTCGTCGAGGTTGAAGCCGCTTTCCAGCGTAAAGATGGCCGACAGACCGCCGCCCAGGTCTTCACGACCTTTGAAGCCGATACGGCTGCCGCTTTGCTGGCCGCTTTCCAGCGCGAAGGTATTGCCGGCAGGATTGCCGTCTTTACGATAACCAACGCCGGCGTCGACAACACCATAGACGGTGATGCTGGATTGGGCATAAGAGGCGCCTGCAAAGGCTCCCAGCACGGCGAGTGCAACAAGCGATTTTTTCACGTTTCTATCCTTAGAAAGTTCTACTGATCATCCGACTGACTGCGGATGATTCACCTTAGGTGTTTTCCAGGAGGAACGATCCGGATTTGCCCGGTGGACCGAGATGGTGGTCATGAAGCCGTCACAATCGCCAAAATCGTTGTATCGAAACAACAGCCCTTGGAAATTCGGCTTAAATCGCTTGACCGTGCATTTTCGTATTGTGTTTTTTTCCACTTTCCGAAAATCCCAGCACCTTTCTGGCCAGATAACTCCGTTGCCGATAATTCCCTTCGGGGCCGGTCACGCCGCAATCGATGTTGGCAAAATGCCGGCCGATGCGCTCCAGGGCCAGGCGCTCCTGTCCGGTCTCGATCAGGATCAGGCGCGGCTTGCTGCGTCCGTGCATCGAGCGGATATCGATCGCCAGGCAATGCCCCTGATCGGCCGCGTTGAGGTCGAGCAGCAAGGCTTCGGGCAGGGTCAAGCCGAACAGCGCCGCCAGTTCGATGCGCGCCGCCAACAGCGGATAGGTGTTGACGACTTCATGCGTCAGCTGCCGCTGCGCTTCCTGCGCCCAGGGCAGGGGCGCCGCGCGGCTGGCGATTTTCGACAGCAAGTCGCGCGCCTCGGCCTCGCCTTGGGCGGCGGCCTTCTGCAGCCAGAAGGCGGCACGCACATCCAGCGCCCCCTGCTGGCGATCGCTGCGCCGGCAGGCCTTGCCCATTTCCAGCTGGGCCGGGCCGTGGCCGGCTTCGGCCGCACGCTCCAGGTAGCGCAGCGCACTGGCGACCCGGTGTTGCGAGCCGCTCGGGTTGGAACGCAGGTGGATCTTGTACAGCGCATACCAGGCCCTGCCCAGCCCTTGCTGGCCGGCCAGGGTCAGCCAATACACCGCCTTCCGGTAATTGCTTTTGCGCGCCGACTTGGCATTGCGCTCGCAGCGCTCGTCCATGTTGGCAAACCAGGCGCCGAGCGCGAACTGGGCATGCTTATCTCCCGCTGCCGCCGCCAATTCCCAAAACCGTTTGCGCTCCTTCGCCTCGGATTCGCTTGTCCCGGACAAGGCCTGAGCGCAGCGTGCCAGGAATACCGCATCCTTTTCGGGCATGCGCGAAGCGCTGCCCGGCTTCGCGTACTGGGCTTCCATCGCCCGCGCCACCGGCAAGGCCCAGCCGAGGAAAGCGCCCGTATCCTGCTGCGCCCAGGCGCGCTCGGCGAGCGCGCGCTGAGCCTGCGCCACGCCGTTGGCCGCGGCCCGGGTGGCCCAGGCCAGCGCTTCCTGGTTGGCGGTTTTGCCCGGTTCGGCCGCCGCCTGGACGGTCGCCACTCCGGCCTGTGGGGCGCCAGTGGCGATGCCCGCTTTCTTCAGCTCTTGCGCCAGCAGCCATTGCGCCTCGACGATGCCGGAGTGCGCCGCCCGCTCCAGGGCCGCCAGCGCCTTGCGCGGCAGGCTAGGCTTCAGCGGATTGGCGCGATGCGCCAGCTCCAGCCTGGCCCAGGTCAGACCCGCCTGCGCCACGCCCGCATCGGCGGCACGCTCGTACCAGACGCATAGCCGCAAGGGCTCGGGCGCCAGCGTGACGACCTCGAACGGGACGTGGCTGCCGATCAGCAGCCATGCTTCTTCCTCGTCGCGGCTGGCCGCACGATGCAGCCAATACAAGGCGCTCAAGGGGTTGCGCTGAAAGCCGGCGTCGCCGAACAGATAACGCTTGCCCAGGGTCAGCTGTTGCGAAACTTCGCCCGCCCGCGCGTCGCGCAGCAGGGCGATCTCTTCTCGTGTTGCCATGTGTGTTTCCGTGAAAAATGATTCGACCGGGAAACGCCAGACACGTTCGTGCCGAGACGCTTGCCGATTGGGAGATGTCGCGGAAAATCGGAATGCTCCCGAGACGGGAGAATCGCGGCAGCGGATGCCCCTTGGGCATATCGCTTGCACATGCGAGTGCGAGACAGTAGCGATTACCGGACGCTGGATAAACCCGATTATGCGAAATAGATAATTCCGGATTCCGCAACAATGCGGCGTCTTGATTGCCATTCTGCAATTAGATGCCCACCCTGCCGGGGAGGTTTAAGGCGCTGTTGCGGCAAACCGAGGATGGCTCACCAGGCAAGAAAATGGTCCGCTCACACCGCAGGCGTCCGGGTAAAGCTTATAAATGATGGCGGAACTTCGGCGGCATCGCGGTCGCCGTGATGGCATTCTGGAAAAGGATCAAAGGCGCGAAATGGTGCCTCGGATAACGCGCTTTCGAGGTTCGCCACGGAGGGAAACTCGCGCAAGAGGCGGCGAGGAGCTACCGCCTCCGGATGGCGGCCGCCCCTGAAACTGCCTGACGCAGCGCAAGCGACAAGGCAGCAAGCCCGCGCTTCTGGGGCTCGATCAAGGACACGGGATCAGAGCGGCAGAGGACCGGCCCTTGCCACATACTCCCTGGCATAAGGCTATATTCCGCAGATAAATATTTACGAATTTACCAATACTGCCGCTTTTTCCCGTTTCGGCGGCAACAGGAACTGGCGCGGCTGCAGCAGCAGCCGATGCAGCAGCTTGCCGATCAGGCGCCAGCCCTCGTTCACCGTGACCTGGCGCGCGCGCAAGGCCACCAGCAGCGCCAGCGTGAAGCTGACGCCGAGGTTGGTGAGGCCGATCACGGCGACGCCGAGCACGCCCATCAGCAGCATCTGCGGGTCGGGATGGAAGTCGAACGCGACCAGCGCATAGGCGACGTTGGTCGCCGAAAACGTGATGTGGCGGATGTCGATCGGCAAGCCGACCAGCAAGCCGAAGGTGGACATGCCGCCCAGCAGGAAGCCGAAATAGAAATTGCCGGCCAGCGCCCCGAGGTTGCGGTCGATGTAGGCGGCGAAGCGTTCCATGCGCGCCGCGCCGAACAGCCGGCGCGGCCAGTTCAGCTGCAGCAGGCGCTGCGGAATCCGGTTGTAGGCGGCCATGTTGTCGTAATAGCCGGCGATCAGGCCCGACACGAACAGGCAGAAGCCGGCATTGATGGCGAAAAAGAAGGCGCCGCTTGCGAACGGATCGATGTCGTGCAGCATCGACGCCGCCTTGTCGGTATCGACGAAATGCGCGCCGGATATCGCGTACCAGGCCAGGCCGATGGCCATCGCCACCGGCACCGTCAGCGCCAGGTTGCCGAAGATCGCCGCCAGCTGGCTGCGCGTGGTGCGCGCGATCAGGGTCGTCAGGTCGTCCAGGCGGCGCTTGCCGCCGTCATTGCCATTGTCCTTGCCGCTTTCCTGGATGCTGGCGGCGATCGCATTGGCGGTCATCGCCGGCTGCTTGGTGGCCACCGTGAAATGCAGCATGTGGATCAGCACGAAACCCAGGCCGTAGTTCAGGCAGTACAGCAATCCCTGCACCAGCGGCGCCAGATGCAGCTTGCCCATCAGGATCTTGATCGCGGCCATGAAGGCGATCACCAAGCCGGCGCCGAGCGCCGAGCGCAGCAGCGCGAAATATTCTTCGCGATTGGCGGTGATGTAATGCTCGCCGGTGCGCTTGGCGCTTTCGGTGATGCGCATGGCCAGCAGCGAAACGTTCTTGCGCCAGTAGTGCTTGAGGTTGTTGCGCCGGCATTCGGCCGCGACCAGACGCGCGAACAGCCTGGCCAGCGGCGCTCCCACCGCTTCCAGCGTGCGGCTTTGCCCCATCGCCGCCAGCAGCTCCAGCAATTCCTCGCTGCGGTTCAGGTGCTGGCGTATGCGTTCCAGCGTAAACGTCAGGCGCACGCTGGTGCCGTTTTGCGCCGCGTGCTGGCGCGTGCGCTGGATGACGTCGCGGCATTGGCCGAGCTGGACCTGGAGGCGCGTGCTGTTCGGCCACGACTGTTCGGGATCGGCCCACCAGTCCGCGTAGGCGGCGACATAGTCGCGCGTCGCCTCGTTTTGCGTGAGGAAGGCGGAATCGACGTTTTCCAGGCGCGGATCGACGTGGATCAGTTCCGAATCGAGGCCGAGCGCCGACAGGTGGTAGGACAGCACCTGCAGCGCCTCCAGCATCTGGCCGATCGCATACGGCAAGGTGCGCTGGCAGAACTCTTCGTCATCCTCGAAATGCAGCGCCGCGAACAGGCCGAGCCAGGTCGAGCCGGCCAAACCCCTGACCCACAGCGCATCGCCGGGCTTGTTGAAGATCTGCCGCAGCGCGTCGCGCAAGTAGCTCGGATCGATTTCCTCGGGCAGCAGCTTGTGGTTGCAGCGGCGCGCGGTTTCCGAAAAAAAGCCGGAGTTCGGCAGGATGCCGCTTTCGACATACAGCAGCAGGTGCTTGCTCTGCCCGAGCAGTTTGACGATCGCCGCGCGCAGGATGGCGCGGCATTCGGCGTCGGCGGCCACCAGGTCCGACAGCGCGCGCAGGCGGCGCGTCGCCAGCGCGATATTGCCGCTGCGGCGCGGGCGGATGGCCTTGACCAGCGCGGCCAGCAGAGTCACGGGATCGGGGGCGTGTTGATGTTGGCGCAGCAGGGTGTCGAACATGGTGGAGTAGTCGGAGAGCAGCAGCGGAGCAGGACGGCGCCAGGGCAAGTTTCAAATGGGAAATTCCGCTCCGGAATATACCACCGGCGCTGCTCAAAACCACCTTGCGTCGGCACCGAACGGCGTATATTTATTTCACGCCACGCCGGCCGATGCCGTGGCCCCCAACTTCAGGAGAAACCCGCATGGACCATCCGATGTATCCGCCGTTGGACAAGGAAATCGCCAAACAGCGCAGCGCCCTGACGCCGGAAATCCAGACCGCCTTCAAGGCCTTCAGCAGCCGCGTGTTCGCCGACGGCGCCCTGCCCGGCAAAACCAAGCAGCTGATCGCGGTCGCCGCCGCCCATGTCACGCAATGCCCGTACTGCATCCGCGGCCATACCGAACTGGCGCTCAAGGCCGGCGCCACGCAGCAGGAAATCATGGAAGCGATCTGGGTCGCGGCCGAAATGCGCGCCGGCGCCGCCTATGCGCACTCCGGCCTGGCGATCGACACCATGAACCAGGTGCAGGGGCAGGCCGGCGGCGCCTAGGCCGGTGGCAAAGGCCGTAGAATAGGCCGACGCACCCGAACCGGAATACGGAGGAAGGCCATGGCCGCCATGACACCCGAGTGGATAGGCTGGATCGAAGAAAACATCGCGCGCGGCGTGCCGTCGCAAACGTTGATCGATACCCTGTTGCAGCACCGCTTCGAGCGTGAGCAGGCCGAGCGCGAAGTGCTGTCGCGCCTGCCCGGCCATGTGGCGGCTGCGGCTGAGGAGCGGGAACAGGCCTTGGTGGAGGAATACCAAGTGGAAAGAGCCGGCCCGCCGCGCGCCAACACCATCATGCTCGACGGCCAGGCGATCAGCGTGCAAATGGCGCTGGAGCGGCCGGATTTGATCGTGTTCGGCAACGTCCTGTCCCGCGACGAATGCGAACAGCTGATCGCGCTTTCCCAAAGCAAGCTGGCGCGCTCGACCACGGTCGACGAAGCCACCGGCCGCGCCGAGGTCCATGCCCACCGCACCAGCAGCGGCACCTTCTTTGCGGTGAACGAAACGCCGTTCATCGCCCGGCTCGACGCCCGCATCGCGGCGCTGATGCGGCAACCGGTGGAAAACGGCGAAGGCCTGCAGATCCTGAATTACCAGATCGGCGGCGAATACAAGCCGCACTACGATTATTTCCCGCCCGAGCAACCCGGCAGCGCCGCCCACATCGCCACCGGCGGCCAGCGCGTCGCCACGCTGGTCATCTACCTGAACCAGGTCGAGGAAGGCGGCGGCACGGTGTTCCCCGAACTCGGCCTGACGGTGGCGCCGGTGCAGGGCAGCGCCGTGTACTTCTCCTATTGCAATTCGAAGAACCAGGTCGACCCGCTGACCTACCACGGCGGCAATCCCGTGCTCAAGGGCGAAAAGTGGATCGCCACCAAATGGGTGCGGCAGCGCGCCTATCGCTAGTGCAGACAGCGCCGCCGGCCTGAGCTGCCAGTACAATCACCGTCGAGCGGATCGATGCGCCGCGCTTGGCGCTCGCCCTCCTTCCATATACTCCCCAGTATGTATGCCGATTTCGGCGATAAAATGGTTGTTTTTACAATATACTCCCAATATGACGGCTATGTCGCATTTAATTGTTGAAACTGTCATCGCAGCTGTTGCCCCTTTGATGCCGTTCGTTGCGCAGCAATTTTTCCATTTGTCGCCCCCGCGCAGGCGGGATGCTCCCCAGTGTCGGTTGCCAGCCACGCCACTGGATTCCCGCCTGCGCGGGAATGACAAATTAAGTGGTTGAACGGTATTGCCCTGCAGGGTAGTCATGCGATGGATTCAACAGCCGACTACGACATAGCCAATATGACACGGGAGGCCTCGGGAAGCGGGCGCGCCGCGTGCGGGGAAGCGCCGCCCTACCCCTGACTCAGCGCCGCCAGCACCTGGCCCTTGAGGATCTTGATCAGCGCCGCCTCGTCGGCCGGCACGCCTTCCGGCGCCAGTTGCACGCGGTCGGCGTAGAACAGGCCGAACGGCGTTTTCTGCACCACCAGCGGCAGCACGATGAAGCTGCGGGCGTCGGCCAGCAGCAGGCGATGCCAGGCCGGGATCAGTTCGCGGATATTGGCGGCGGTGGCGTCGGAAATCATCAGGTCGGCGTCGTTTTCCAGGGCCAGGTGGAACAGGTCGCGCTGGCTGGCGAGCGGGAAGGCGAAGCCGGCCTGGCGCGCCGCGTTCTTTTCGCCGATGGCGATGCGGGCGCGGAACTGCCCGCTTTTCGGGTCCTTGACGCACACCGTCGCGAAGCGGAAGCCCAGGCTGTGGTAGAGGGTTTCCAGCACCAGCAGGATCAGTTCATTGGTCTTGCAGCGCCCGGAAGCCATCATCTGCGTGACGTCCTGCACCCCGGCCAGCAGCCGTTCGCGCGCATTCACCGGCTTGCCGCTGGCGTGGTGCGTCGCGCTGGGCGGCGCCTCGGCAGCGGGCTGCACCAGCAGCAGCTCGCTGGGCAGGTTCTCGGCCGCCGCCTCCGGCAAGGGCAGCGACGCGGCCGCAGGCAGCGCCAGTTCGACGCTGTCGAGCAAGCTGCGGATTTCCTCGGCGGCGCTGGCCAGCAGCCGATCGAGCTTGTCCTGGTCCAGGTTGAGCGCGCCGCCGTAGCGGTTCAGCAGCGGCTGGCACAGGGCCGCGCTGTCGGCGCCGCCCAGCGCCGGCATCAGCAGCGCCGTTTCGGCGCTGAAGGCGGTGACCTGCTGCATCCATTCCTGGCGATTCAGCGGCGGCCGCAAGGCGCGCGCGGACAGCGGCGCCAGGGCGCGGACGATGCTGTCGGGGATTTCCCAGCCGCGCAACACGGTGTCCGCCAGCAGGTCGAAACTGCAGCCCAGCACCTGCATCGACGCCTGCCCCTCGGTATGGCTGCCGCTCTCGACCAGCGCCAGGATGTCGCGGTACATGGCGTGCTCGTGCGCCGCCACCAAGAGCCGACCGAGGTTCTTGAACAGGGCGGCGATCGCCGCCTCCTCGGCGTCGTGATAATGGCTGCGCCGCGCCATCTCGCGCCCGACCACGCTGGCGTAGAGCGCCTGCGCCAGTTCGCCGCGCACGCTCTGCGCATGCCGGCCCTTGGCCATGCCGTCCACCAACAGCAAGGCCAGCGCGGTGGTCTTGATGGTGTCGAAGCCGAGCAGGAAAATCGCGCGCGAAATCGTCGTCACCGGCTTGCCGCCGGTGACGGTGCGATAGGTCGCGGTATTCGCCAGGCGCAGGATCTTTTGCGTCAGCGCCACGTCGGACAGCACGAACTGGGCGAGGTCGTGGACCGCCTCGTTATCCGACGACGCCAGTTGCACCACGCGCGCGACGGCGCTGCCGAGCGCCGGCAAGTCGGTGTCCTTGCCGATTCCTTGCAGGAACCGTTCACAGGCACTGGCCTTGTGGGCGTCGGGAAGCGGCGGGAAACGTTCGGGCATGGCGGTTTCCGGTTAAAGGAATGGTGAAGCTGTGCCTGGCGCCAGGGCGGATACCATCCGGCGCCGATGAGTCAGAAACGTCGCGGACACGTGGCCGGCCTGCGTTGCGCCTGCCGGCTCCGAGCCGCTTTGCGTTCGATTATGCCTGTTGCCGAACAGAAAGATTGTGACTTAACGTAAAAAGAAGCCGGTCGGGAACGGATCGGAATCTTCCAGCAGCCACTGGTTCATGCCCATGATGTGGGCGGAGCCGCTGACCTCGGTCAGCGCGGCGTCGAAGCGGCCGACCTTGGCCGGCGCCGTCACGCGCACCGAGAAGCGACTGCCGACGATGCTGTCGTTGACATACGGCTGGTTCAGGCCGAGTTTGCCACGCAAGAACAGCTGCGCGGCGCGGCCCGAGGTACCGGTGCCGGTCGGCGAGCGGTCGACTTCGCGATCGGCAAAGATGCAGACGTTGGCCTGGTCGGCGCCGGCCAGATTCGGCGCGCCGTCGATGATGGTGCCGTACAACTGGTCGAGGCCCGGCTCCAGCGGATGCTCGATCTTGACCTTGGCCTGCACCGCCGCCTTGGCCTCGGCGCCGAGCTGGATCAGCGCGCGCACCTGTTCCGGCTTGACCGCCAGCTTGGTCTGCTCGACGTTGATGTAGTAGTAGAAGGCGCCGCCGAACACGATGTCGCCTGTGATCTTGCCGAAAGACGGCGTATCCACTTCGAGGTCGCGCTGGTAGATGAAAGCCGGCACATTGTTGAAGCGGACGTGGCCGGCGCGGCTGCCGTCCCATGCCACCCAGGCTTCGATGAAGCCGGCCGGGGTGTCGAAGCCGATCCGCGTTTCCGGCGCCACGCGCTCGACGAAATTCAGCTCCACCAGCACCTTGCCGAGCGCGATGATGCCGTGCCCGCACATGTCGCTATAGCCTTCGTTGTGGATGAAGATCACGCCGAAATCGGCCTGGTCGGTGACCGGCGGCAGCAGATAGGCGCCGTACATGTCGGCATGGCCGCGCGGCTCGTTCATCAGGAACTGGCGCAGATCGTCGCGCTCGGCCTTCAGCCAGGCGCGCTTGTCGAGGATGGTTTTGCCCGGCACGGGCGGCATGCCGGCGGCGACGATGCGCAAGGGTTCGCCGCCGGTGTGGGCGTCGATGGTGTGGATGGTGCGGGTCAGGTTGAGCATGATGGCTCCAGTGCGAGGCCTTGCGCGTCATGGCGCGGCCGGTTTCAGCCAATATCGGACGCTAGAGAGATAGTCCGTTAGAATTCCTAACGTGAGTCAACTCAGCATCCTCAGTGATGCTACTTTCAAAAGTCAACTCAGCATCATCAGTGATGCTACTTTCAAAAGTCAATTCAGCATCATTAGTGATGCTATTTTCAAAAATCCATCGGCCCTACTTTTCAATGCTGCGTTTTCTACATCTTTTTAAACGGCAACTCAAAGCTCTCACTCTATTAATTGGAATTACCTTTGCCTTCAGTTTGGCCGTCATCGGCTGTTCTTCTACTAACAACTCCTATTACGATGCGTCTAAAAAGCACCATTCCGTAGAAGGATTTATCAATAACTATCCGCCCAATCCGGCATACCAGCGGCCAGAAACCGGATTCATCGACTCGTGGATTTCTCGCATTCGAAACTGGACCACGGACAGCACTGCGCCGGCGCCGCTGCGACCGCTGGAGCCGGTTCAGGCGGATTTGCAATTCATTCGCGCCAATACGGATCAACCGTCGCTCACATGGATTGGCCATGCCAGCTTTCTTCTGCAGTCGGGTTCTGGATTAAATATTCTGACGGATCCCATCTTTGAAGACCATGCCTCACCTGTTCCATTTGCGGGACCAATACGCGTTCAGCGCCCTGGCCTGGCTATTGCGGAGTTGCCGCATATCGATGCGATATTGATTAGCCATTCGCATTACGACCATTTATCGTTGGATTCATTAAAAGCCCTTTATGCGCAAAAAGGCGGTCCTCCGACCCTCTTTGTGCCATTGGGAATCGATCGCTGGCTTGCCAAAAATGTCACGGACGGCGATACGCGCCACATCGTCACAATGGATTGGTGGGATAAAGCAACAATCAAGGATACGGAAATCCACTTGCTGCCAGTGCAGCACTGGTCATCGCGCACCCTATGGGATAGAAACGAAACCCTATGGGGAGCCTTCGCAGTAAGACGCCCGGGCTTTTCCTTCTTTTTTTCGGGCGACCTCGGGTATTCCAAAGATATCGCCGACATTGCCGCCCGCTTTGATGGATTTGACCTGGCCGCGATCGGCATAGGCGCTTATCAACCGATTTGGTATCGCAATGGGCATGTGAGTCCCGAGGAAGCCGTCAGGATTCACCAGGAATTGAAGGTCAAACAAAGTATTGGGATGCATTGGGGCACGTTTCCGATGGGGAAGGAGCGCCTGGATCAGCCCGCTGAAGATTTGGCGCGGGCCAAAAAGGCGCAGGGTCTCAGCGATCAGGAATTTATCGTCTTGCGGCATGGCGAGACTTTCCGCGTCGCGCCTTAGCAGCGGGCAACAGCGTTTGTTCCACATCGCTGCCATGGACTTGTCCGCTTTCGACTGTGGATTCAACCGATCGACGCAACACACTACAAGCTGCGTAGGCAGAAGGAGTGTTGCAAATGAAATACAGGCCGAGGACCTACTACACGGAAAGCCAGAAGACGGTAATGTGGGAGCGCTGGAAGAAAGGTGAATCCCTCCATCAGATCGCTCAACTGTTCGACCGACATCATGGATCTGTACGCGGCATCTTGGCTGAGACTGGCGGGATACGCCCACCTGGGCGTTGTCGTTCACGATTGGCGTTGACCTTGGCCGAACGCGAGGAGATATCACGTGCGGTAGTGGCGGGGCAGTCGATTCGCTCGATGACAGCCTCTCTGGACCGGGCGGCATCGACCATTAGCCGTGAGATCAAGCGCAACGGTGGCCATGACTGCTACCGGGCGATTCAGGCTGACCAAGCAGCGTGGGACAGGGCACGCCGCCCCAAGACCTGCAAGCTGGCTCAGAACCGGGCCTTGGCGCGCGTCGTGGCAAGCAAGCTCCAATGCCAGTGGGCGCCTCAGCAGAGCGCCGGGTGGCTCAAGCATACTTATCCGTGCGACGAGGACTATCACGTGTCACACGAAACCATCTATCGCAGCCTCTTCATTCAAGCCCGAGGCGCTTTGAACAAGGAACTGCTGCAGCATTTAAGACGCACACGGGCCATGCGCCGCTCACGCCATCACACGCTGAAGACAGACAACCACGGCAAGATCATTGACACGGTGTCCATACGCGAACGTCCTGCATCGGTGGAAGATCGGGCAGTACCAGGGCACTGGGAGGGGGGGACTTGGTGTTTGGGAATTGCAACAGTCAGATTGCTACCCTGGTGGAGCGCCAGACACGCTACGTCATGCTGGTAAAGGTCGCCAGCAAAGACACGGAAACGGTGATCAATGCATTGATCAAACACGCCCACAAACTGCCCCAGGAGCTCTACAAGTCGTTGACCCGGGATCGAGGCAAAGAGATGGCGGACCACAAGCGCTTCACATTGACCACCGACATCAGTGTCTACTTCTGCGATCCCCAGAGGCCTTGGCAGCGCGGGAGCAACGAGAACACGAATGGCCTTTTGAGGCAGTACTTCCCCAAGGGCGTGAGCATATCGGGTTACTCGCAGGCACAGCTCAATACGGCGGCCAGGAGGTTGAACGAACGTCCAAGAAAGACTCTGGACTACGAAACGCCTGCCGAACGATTCAACCAACTTGTTGCATCGACCGATTGAATCTACCGCCAGGAGTGGACGTTGTGCTGCACGGCTAACGTAGCTTTCTTCCAGTCTGTTCACTTTCGCGCGTGATCTCACGATAAATAAACACTGAGGCAGCAAACCAATGTGCGACCGCATTGAGAGAACTCCCGAATGAAGCACAGTGTTTCCTGGACAGTTAAACCACAGCAGCGCTGAACGACTCGGGCCGCCGCGCAAGCAGATGAGACAGCCGTTGAAGACCCGCCTGTAAGCGTCCACGGTCCTTGATGCTACCCAAAGAGATCCGAATTGCATTCACGGATCCGCTGCCAGTTGCGAATGCCTCCGCCGGCGTGACTGCGATGCCCTCGCTGTCGGCTGCACGCGCAAGCTGTGAGGAGTTCCAATACGCCGGCAACTCGAGCCATACATGCAGGCCGTCTCCGGCGCCGCTGTACCGCCCCGCCAGAATATCCCGAGCCATCCGGTGGCGCAGGCGCGCCTCGTTGCGTACGCCTTCCATCAATCCGTCAGCCGAACCGTCGAGGATCCACTGAGTGGCCAGTGCGGCCGTCAGAGGAGCGACCATCAGCGCAAATGATCTTAGCGCGACCAGGAAACGTTCGCATTCGTGCGGGTTGCGTACGAGCACGAAGGCGACACGCAAGCCGGGCGTCAGGCATTTCGACAGGGTTGAGATGTAGTACACCTGTTCCGGGGCAAACGTGGCAATAGGTGGTGGCGGGGCATCGGCAAGGAGCCAGTAGGGATCGTCCTCGACGATGCGTACATTGCAGCGTTTCGCGATGCTGGCGAGCTCCTTGCGCCGGCGTTCCGGAATGGTGATGGCAGTCGGGTTCTGTAATGTCGGATTGAGGTAGACCAGCCTAGGCTTGTGCTGGCGGCACGCTTCCTCAAGCATCTCAGGCACCATCCCGTGCTTGTCCGCTCCCACCGCAATGATGTGCCGGCCGAATTGGGTCGCTGCGGCACGCAAGCCGGGATAACTCGTTGGCTCTGCCAGGATAACATCGCCAGGCTCCGTCAGCGCAAGGATCAACGCGGCGATCGCCGCTTGCGCACCCGGACAGACAACAACCTGTCGAGAATCCAGATGTCCAAACATCGGTTCGAGCCATTTGGCTCCAGCCTTACGGTCGGAGTCGCTTCCCCCGCCCAAGTGGTAAGTCATCAGCAATTCATTATCTGCCCTCATCAGTACTTGAGACAAACCTTGTTTCAACATGTCGTCGAAGTCCACGCCATCCGGCGGTGGTGGGGTATTCATGCTCAGGTCGAGGATCGAGGTCAATTCGACTTTCGGCGCCGCGACATAAGTGCCTCGAGCGCCGCGGCCCTCCAACAAGTTGCGGCGTCTGGCTTCGTCGTATGCGCGCGTGATCGTCGTCAGGTCGACGTCCAGCTGTGCTGCCAACTGGCGCTGCGGAGGTAGACGGTCACCCGGTTTCAGCGATCCGTCTACCACCGCCGCCTGCAACGCATCCGCAATCTGCAAAAAACGTGGCCCGCCGTGCACGGCCAATCGCGGCAACCAGATTGGCAAATTTTCATCTTGTATGGTTTTCAACTGGGACATTTTGTCTCAATGTATGGAAATTGCTTTTAAGTAGAATGCCTCAGAACGTGCAGCAACACCATCCTTGCATGGCAGTCGCTGACGTTTTCTCCTCTCTCATCTGCATTCGGCAAATCACTCCGCTGGATGCCATTGTTATTTCATAGATAGATGTAATGAAAGATTCAAACAGGATGCCTGGGGGCTTTGCCCTACCGGCTGATCTGGAACGCGCGATGGCACTCGACCATATTGGTCTGGTAAAGCGGGTCTGCACCTACGCCATACACATAATGGGACTTAGTTCTGACCTCGTTCGTCATGGTCTTGCCCTTTGCCCAAAAATGACAACCTATGTTAATACCTGGAAATACTCAAAATGATGGATTGGGTCCCTATAGTCTTCGTTACGTTCAAGGTTCTCGTGTTCGGCACGGGCATGTTCTTCGCCATCAAGTGGCATTACGATCAAGGGAAGAAGGAGAAGGAGAAGGAGAAGCGCGCGGTGCTACGCGCGGGCGGCAAGGTGGCCGCAGTCTTCGTGCTATCGCTCCTGGGCCTGGGGCTCGTCACCTTCGTCCTTAGCAGGATGCTCGGTTTGGACTTGACCTTCCCATGATGGCAAAGAATAGTCGGCCGATATCCAGTGATGCGGCAGCAATTCGCCGATGCGGCTATTGGCCAGCGTCGGCAGGCGGGTCAGAGCTCGCTTCGGCAAATAGCATCGGCATCGCTGCGGGACTATTAATCGGCAAGCCATTAGGCATTACATTGATGTGCTTCATAGCCGTAGCTCTGGGCATTTGCAAATTGCCGCTGGATTTGAGTTGGCGTCATATTTTCGGAGCGGGTCTGCTCGGTGGCATTGGATTTACGATGTCTATCTTCATTACGAACCTTGCGTTCGTCGGACAACCAGAACTTGTCACTTCATCGAAGATGGCAATCTTCCTCGCGTCGCTGACAGCAGGTGTTGCAGGCTACCTTTGGCTCCAGGCATTCGGGAAACCACTTGCTTCAGATGACGATGTCGAAACCATGGATTTCGAACAGCAACCTTGACGTGGGGTAGATGTCCGCTTTTGGCCGGTAAGGGCCTTTCGCTACCGGGGAGGTACTTACCGGCCGATCTTATACCTCCGTCTGTTCAGCTATCTCAAGCGCGTCGTCGACTTCAATGCCGAGATATCGCACTGTGCTTTCCAGCTTGGTATGTCCGAGAAGGAGTTGGACAGCCCGGAGGTTCTTGGTCCTTCGGTAGATCAGCGTCGCCTTGGTTCTCCGCATGGTGTGCGTGCCGTACGCCGCGGCATCTAAACCAATCGACTCGACCCACGCGGCGACGATACGCGCGTACTGGCGCGTAGAAAGGTGCGGCGATTTGGCTATCCTGCTCGGAAATAGGTAGTCATCTGAAGCGAGGCGCGCCACATCTATCCAAGCGGCCACGGACTGCCGGGTCAGCTCGGTAATCTCAAACTGCACGGGCCGATGCGTCTTGCGCTGCATGACCATCGCACGCGGATAAATGCGCTTACCTTGTGAAACGTCGCGCACGCGCAAGCTGACCAAATCGCAGCCGCGCAGTTTACTGTCGATAGCCAGGTTGAACAGCGCCAGATCCCGCACCTTCTCAGCCAGCTGGAGCCGTATGCGGATCGCCCAGATTTCTTTCAGCTTTAGCGGGGCCTTCTGGCCCACCAGCCGGCCCTTGTTCCAAGGAACAAGCGGTTTTGCTTCATGGAGATGGGGTCTCATGGGATTCTCCTTCGGTGGAAGGAATCCCATTTTCGCTACCGGAAAGGACGCTTAGCGACCCGAAGCTGTCTGTCGGGCGTGGCAAAAACAAACGCTCACCGCCCCTTTTAACGGTGTAGCGCGCTGCAGATAGCATGCAATCCGGCGATGTGCCAAGAAATTACGCGGGATTAGGCTTGATGAGATCATCGGGAATTTTGTACGCGCCTGTTTCGACATCCCAGGCCTGCGCAGCAATACGCCAGGTGCCATTCTCGCGCACCAAGACTGTGGCATTGATCTCACGATTGATGGTCGACTCGTTTTCGAGCATCTCGCATGCAGCGAAAGCGACTGCTACATTACCGAAAACACGCACATCACACCCAAGGGGAGTTACCTCAAACGCTCCAAGTTTTCCCTCGGCCCGCAATCGTTTCATGCGCTCAATGAACTGGTCGAGAGTTTGCGCCTTTACTGGTCGTGCGGCAGGAAAAAGCCCAGCGCCGGGAAGAAAAGTGCCTGCAAATACGTCCCAATTTGCATTCTGGTCGCGGCTCCAGAAAAGACTCAGCTCTTGACTCATCACTTGCTTGATTGCAGAAACGTCGGCATCTTCAATATTTGTCCCAAGGCCCATAGATTTCTCCGTTTTCATGCTCGCCGCGGCGAAGCCTCACTCAAAAATGATTCTGCTATTTGCGTTTCGAGGCAGCAATCAATCAATTGCATCAAATGTCGATGCATTCTTGCTTAGACCAAATTGCTGGGACATCTCGGTAATTTTTGAAACCAAGCTTAATCCTTACCAAACTCTTCTTCCGATGCGCTCTTGCCTACGCCGCCTGCCGACCTATGCTGAGTCAACGCGATTGGCGCGCATTGCCAAGCGCTACGCTGGACCACTGATAGACCTTATTTTTTCGGAGAAGCATCATGAGCGAAGCAACCGGAAATCAGGAATTGACCCGCAAGTCGGCCGACCGCCCCGACGAAGTCAGGCCGTTCAAGGACGACAAGGGCAAGATGAATGTATTTATGCTTGGCGAGCACGTGGTAGGCCGTGGCGAATTTGAACCGGGCTGGCGCTGGAGTGAACACGTCAAGCCCATTGCAGGTACCGATTCATGCCAGGCAACGCATACGGGCGTGGTCCTGCAAGGCAGGATGATCGTAAAAATGAACGACGGCGCACAGGTCGAATACGGACCAGGGGATATGTTCTATATGCCGCCGGGACACGACGCCTGGGTGGTGGGCAACGAACGCTGTGTGCTGATCGATGCGACCGGTGTGGCGAAGTACGCCAAGCCACACTAAAAATGGCGTACTAGTGCAGCTATTTTTACGCCAGGCATTGGGAAATCTCCGCTAACTGACCCAAGGCAGCCGGTCGGCTTCCTTGGCTGCGGACATTCGTCCGTCCGCCATCTGAAAGGCGCCCGATCTACTACTGCTTGATGCTTCGCAGAACAGCGCATGGATTACCGACAGCAAACACCCCCTCCGGAACGTCCTTGGTCACCACGCTGCCCGCGCCGATAACCGCTCGACTCCCAATACGAATCCCCGGGCAAAGAATGGCGCCGCCACCGATCCAGACGTCATCGCCAATCTCGATTCCCTTGCCGAGTTCGAGTCCGGTTTTACGCTCCTCTGCGGATAGAGGATGGGTGGCTGCGTAAATCTGCACGGCCGGTCCGAACAATACGCGCGAGCCGATTCGCACGGGCGCGACATCGAGGACCACACAATTGAAATTAAAGAAAACCTTGTCGCCAAGAACGATGTTGCTCCCATAGTCGCAGTAAAAGGGAGGCTCTATCCAAACGTCTGTCCCGGCCGCAGGAATGAGCGTTTTGATGAGGCGGGAGCGCTCTTCGGTCTGATCGTCACGCGTTTCGTTCAGCGCCTTCAAAAGCAGGCGGGCGCGGCGGCGCTCGTCCGAGAGTTGCTGGTCGAACGGGTCATACAGTGCGCCGGCGAGCATCTTCTCTTTTTCAGGGCTCATGGTCGCTTCCCGGCAATTGTCCCGGCTCCCTTGAACTTAGGGCCATCTTGGACTTCCTGACAAGGTAGATAGACAGGCTGATATCTGCTGCGTTCGATGTTGCGCATTCCGAGAGGCTGCCAAGCGGCAGCGGTTGGCTGATTTTGTCGATACCGGAACAGTCGATACCAGCGCGATCTCATAACATCGGTCAACTAGTTCAGGGGGCAAATGGTCAACGGAGGCGGAACATACGATCTTCCGCTGATCTTATTTTTTCCTGTTAGCCCATGATGTGTACGGCGCGCAGCTGTCGAACCGCGCGGTGCTGAAATTCGTCGGCTATATTGAGAACCTTCGCTGCAGTACCGCTGGATGCTGGCGCAGATGGGCGCGAAATAGCGCCGACATCCTGTGGCGCCGCTCCAAGCTCGGCCTGCATCCGGCGCCGAACACCGAGGCCCGGCTGGATGCGTGGGTGACGAATAAAGCCATGGCGTGAGGCGCGGGGAGGCGGACCTGACAAAACCTAACCCCGGCGTCTCATTTAAAACAAAAATTCCGTTAAGTTAATACTAGGACCATCACCGCCCGGATACCGCCGTCCGGGCGAATTCATCCTCTACTCTAGAGCCACTGTTGCTTTTTCCAGAGTTGCGTCAAATGCCATTTTGCGCGGTGCGGTCGGCGTCCATTGATCCCAAGTCACGCCGAGGCTGCTGTTATTGGGGTTCCCGGTCCGAACAAATGCCGCGATGCTCTTCTGCATCAGATTGGAGAGAGCCAAGCGGCCTGGTTCATTAGCTTTGGTCCAACCGAAGCTATTGAGATTCAAGTTGAAATTGCCGAAGATAAAAGGCAAATCCTCCGTGTGCCAGGCGCCGTAGACATCGTTCCACGGTGCCGGTTGTTTGTTCCACTTGAAATTGTAGGCATACAAAGGAACCTGTGGATAGTAGGTCTTGTTCGTTGAATCTCCCAGACTCAGGAAGACGGACGTGGTGATGCTCGGCCCCGGATTAACCCGGTTCGCGTTGTTAAAGATGTAGGTATTGTAGTTTTCTACGGTCAGCGGTGTGATGATGCTGCCATCGATGACATCTTCCATCTTGAGGTTACTGGTCGTACCCAGATAGGTGCCGTTCATCCACTTGATCCGGGTGTAGTCATCCACCTTGAAGGCTGAGGAAAAGAGCTTGCCTTCTTCCGCCGTATATCCGACCAACTGGGGGACCTTGTTGAAATTGCCGCTGGTGATGGCGGTCGTCACATTGGCGGGTATGACGGTGCCGTCCGTAATCGGTGCGACGGTGCTCCATAATGTGGCAGTAGCTGAGCCCGGTTCAAAGGTCCGCGAACCGGTGCCCCATTTGCCGCCTGTCGGATCGACCTGGATGCTATAGAGATCGGCATCCGTCTTGGTCATTAAATAATTCTTTATCCACGCGTTGCTTTGAGCCGTGCGAAACGCATCGGCGGAAGCCTTATCGGTTGCAAGGCGATCTTTGATCAGCAACGCATTGATGATGGCGTTGGCTTTGTTCACCGCTACTGCCGGAGCGCTGCCACCGACACCGCCGCTGAGAGGAATGGCTTTATGGAAGAGGCCCGCAGCGAGCGGCGAAACGATCAAGGCATTGACATTCGTGGCGCCGGCAGATTGGCCCATGATCGTCACGTTATTGGGATCGCCACCGAAATTGGCAATGTTGTTTTTGATGAACTTCAGCGACTGAATCAAATCCAGAACAGCGAAATTGCCGGAATCCCTGAGCGGATCGCCGGTGTTCAAAGCCGGATGGGAAAACCAGCCCAAGACACCGAGCCGATAGGAGACGGTGACAACAATCGCGTTGGCGTTGTTGGCTAGATTCCCGCCAAGATAAATAGGATCGAAGGAAGCACCAACAACATTGCTTCCCCCATGAATGAAGACGATGACAGGCAACTTCGTTCCGTCGTCGGTCGCCGGACGCCAGATATTCAGATACAGGCAATCTTCAGAGCCGACTGGCTTATAAAACGTTTCCCAAATCGCGCTGTAATCTTTTCCTTTTGGCGCCGGACCAAACATGCCCCCCACTTGGGCGCAGGCATTGCCATAGTCCTTGGTGGATTTGACACCGGTCCATGTATTCGGGGCTTGCGGCGGTTGCCAACGAAGGTTGCCTACGGGCGGCTTGGCGAAAGGAACACCGAGCCAAGCCAGGGTTTTTTCGTTCGTATTCGCCACGCCTTCGATCTGGCCGAATTCGGTGGCGCGCACCAGTTTTGGGCCGCTATCACCACCTGAGTCTGTGCTGCTGCCACCACATCCCGCCAGCGCAAGGCCTAGTATTGCCGATGTCGCCAACGTTACGGTGACAGGCTTCATTTTGCAGATATTCATGTCTCAACCCCTTTTTATGTTGTACCGGCAGCATATGACCGTCGGCATTCCCGCCATCATTTTGGCGGCGGCATCTCGGACCTGCCCCCCTTGCATGGAGCACCTCGCCGGCAGGCAGGCCGAGCCACCGATCACCAAACGTTCCGACGTCCTGGTCGGTTCACCGCGCTAGTTGGAGCAGATGAACGAAGCAGCCGAGTTGACATCCCCCGTACCGTTGTACTTCGGCCATTTCGGATAGTCACACATCGGCCGCGTGCGGCCCGGAACGCCGGCCGTGTCGGCCACGACCTCGTTGGCGGGACTGGTACCCTTTTCCGCCCAGTTTTCCAGCGTGGTCAGCGAATCCCATGTCGCATTGAAGGCCGTGCTGGCCGCGTGTCCGAAGCCCGCCACTTCGTAGTAGCGGACGAACTTGTCGACTTCCGATGGACCCATGCGGCTCTGCAGACGCAGGTAATATTCCTCGGTGGCGCGGGTGCTCACCAGTACGTCGGACAGACCGTGCGCCAGCAGCAGTTTTCCTCCCTTGGCTGCAAACGCATCCAGGTTCACCTGCGTATCGAGCAGCGTGCTCAATTCGCTGATCCGGCCCGCCCACGGTCCCGGGTTCTCGGGGTCGAGCGTCAGTGAATCGAAGTTCGGGTCGCGCGTGACCGAATACTTGATCCACTGGTCGAGCAGCACGCTGGCGTATGGCGCCGTCCTCGGCATCGGCATCGCCGGCTGCGAGGTGCCGAAGCCGAGGAAAGTGATGGTTGGCTGCAGCGGCGAGGCACTGGCCATACCGAGGTCGGAGCCCCAGACGTTGGAGCCGGTATACCCCTTTTCCCCGCTGGCGAGTGAGAAATTGAAACGGGTATCGGTATTGAGCGTCTTCAGCGCGGCGATCTGCGCATCCGACAAGCAGCTATCCCCGGTATCGGTGCCGCCCGCGCAGCGCAACGGATTGCCATTCAGCATCGCGGTCGACGGATCGAAGATGGCGTTGCAGCGCTGCTGGTTGCTGATCAAGCCGTCCTTGACGCCATCCAGCGCGTCGCAGGCGGCCATCGCGGCGTCATACAGGGCCTTGCGCTTAGCCTGGTTCGGATAGGCGCCCGGTTGCGCCAGCGCACGCGTGATGCGCTGGCCGGCCAGCAGCGCGGCCGCGTCGTTCCAGGCCGGATACCAGGCGATGGCGCCATCCCAGTCGGCCGGCCAGCGGGTTATCGACGCCAGCGCTTCGCGGCCGCCAGTGGAGCCGCCGGCGAAATACGCCTTCTGCACCTTGTCCACCGCATAGCGCGCCTTGATCAGGAACATGGCGGCATCCCGCGTCTTCTTGAGCGCATCGCCGCCGAAGTTGCGCGCGGCTTCCTCGTTCAGCGCGAACGAACCGTCCTGGGAACCGTACGAGTTGGCCTGATGGCCCGAGTCGCTGGCGAAGGTCGCGTAGCCGCGGCCCAGCGGCGTCGGCTGATTGGCCGGGCCGCTCGGCACGTTGCCGACGACGCTGGGAATGCTGCCGTTGAATCCGCCGCCACCGAACATCATGACCTTGGAATTCCAGGTCGTCGGCAGCGCCAACCTGAATTGAATCTTGGGAGCGGTCTTGTCGAACGGCGCAATGCTGCCGGAGACCAGGCAATGCTCGGGAGTCGCGGCGGCACCGGTGCCGCTGGCGGCGACCACCGAGGCGGTGTCGACGACGCCGCCCGAGGTCGGCAGCCCGATCGACGCTGCCGGGATGACGGTGCCGGGCAGTTGCGAACAGGCCAGCGGAGTCGGAGTCGGAGTCGGAGTCGGAGTCGGCGTGGGATCGTTGCCGCTGCCGCATGCGGTGAGCGCGAGTGCCACTAAGGCGCTACACGCAAGGGGATAGGCAGCTCTTAATTTTTTCATGCAGTCTCCTGTGTTCTGATTATGGTTCGGGTCAAACGTACTCGTCTGCTGCCAAATTGCAAACATGAACGGGAACAAACTGATCAAATAAACAAGCTAACGCGGTTCAATCTTAATGAGCTATCTTCGGTATTCAATGTGCATGTAAGACATATCGGTGCGCAAAACGGTGTTGCAATCGTCCACTGGCGCAGTGGAAAGCCCAGGTGTCGGGTCCTGCGGCACTCCCCCGACTCAGCGCTGCGCCCCCAGGGAGAGCTGATGGTCTTTGAACTGTTCGCGTACCTTGTTCTTCAAGACCTTGCCGGTGGCTCCGATGGGAAGCGCGTCGACGAATGTGACGTCGTCGGGCGTCCACCATTTCGCGATCTTGCCCTCGTAGAACAAAATCAATTCTTCCTTGGTCAGCGTGGCGTCCGGCTTCTTGACCACCACCAGCAGCGGGCGCTCATCCCATTTCGGATGGAACACTCCGATGCAGGCGGCTTGCTGCACCGCCGGATGCGCCATCGCGATGTTTTCCAGGTCGATGCAGCCGATCCACTCACCGCCGGACTTGATCACATCCTTGCTGCGGTCGGTGATCTGCATGTAGCCATCGGCATCGATGGTCGCCACGTCGCCGGTCGGGAACCAGCCGTCCTGCAGCACGTCGCCGCCCTCGTCCTTGAAATAACTCTGGATCACCCACGGCCCTTTCACCAGCAGGTTGCCGTAGGTCTTGCCATCCCACGGCAATTCCTGCCCGGCGTCGTCGACGATCTTCATGTCGACACCGTAGATGGCGTGGCCCTGTTTTTCCAGCAGCGCCTGCTGCGCCTCTTCCGGCAGCTGCAGGTGCTTCGCCTGCAGCGTGCAGGCGGTGCCGAGCGGCGACATTTCGGTCATGCCCCAGGTATGCAGCACCTCGACGCCATAGGCGTCGCGGAAGGTCTTCATCATCGCCGGCGGACAGGCCGAACCGCCGACTACGACGCGCTTCAAAGTCGAGAATTGCAGCTGGTTCTGACCGACGTGGTTCAGCAGGCCGAGCCAGACGGTCGGCACGCCGGCCGAGAGCGTCACCTTTTCCACTTCCATCAATTCGTGCAGCGACCTGCCGTCGAGCGAAGGTCCCGGCAGCACCAGCTTGGCACCGACCATGGGCGCGGTGTACGGCATGCCCCAGGCGTTGACGTGGAACATCGGCACCACCGGCAGCACCGAGTCGCGCGCCGACACGTTCAACGCATCCGGCAGGGCCGAGGCATAGGAATGCAGCACGGTGGAGCGGTGCGAATACAGCGCACCCTTGGGATGGCCGGTGGTGCCGGAGGTGTAGCACAGGCTGGCGGCCGAATTCTCGTCGAACTGCGGCCATTCATAGTCGTCGGAGGCGGCCTCGATCAGGTCCTCGTAGCACATCAGGTTCGGGATCGTGCTCTGGGCCGGCATGCGGTCGGGACCGCACATCATCACGAAGCCCATGACCGTCGGGCATTCGGCGGCGACCCCCTCAACCAATGGCAGGAAGGTCATGTCGAAGAACAGGTACTGGTCTTCGGCGTGATTGACGATGTAGGCGATCTGTTCCGGATGCAGGCGCGGATTGACGGTGTGCAGCACGGCGCCGGAACCGGAGATCGCATAGTACAGTTCCAGGTGGCGGTAGCCGTTCCAGGCCAGCGTGGCGACCCGCTCGCCCATCCTGCACGCCAAGTGCAGCCAGCGCATTGGCCAGTTGGCGGCAACGCCGGTGGCAGGCGCGGTAGGTGTAGCGGTGGATGCCGCCTTCGACCTGCCGCGACACGATCTGCTGGCTTCCGTGATGTCGGTCGGCATAGCGGATGACCGCGGACGTCAGCAACGGCTGCGTCATCATCTGGCCCATCAGCGGGCT
Organism: uncultured beta proteobacterium; assembly: GCA_963706525.1. Classification (GTDB taxonomy): domain Bacteria; phylum Pseudomonadota; class Gammaproteobacteria; order Burkholderiales; family Burkholderiaceae_D; genus DATJCV01. The sequence continues at coordinate 120,338 of CAVPMM010000003.1, forward strand.
CTTCGGAGAATACGGCATCTGGCTCAAGATTCTCGATTGTGCGATTTGGTTGTGCGGCGCCCGGCGCAGCATGTCATGTCAGGTGCCATCAGACTTCCAGCCACTCCTTGCGGATAGCGGCGTTGCCGCGCAAGTCGTCCGGCGTGCCTTCGAACACGATCGACGCCATGCCCCATCACATAGACGCGCTGCGAGATTTCCAGCGCGATCGCCAGCTTCTGCTCGACCAGCAGCACCGAAATGCCGCGATTCTTCAGCTGCCTTCAGGTATTCCGCCACCAGATCGACGATCTTCGGCGCCAGCCCTTCGGTCGGCTCGTCGATCATGATCAGGTCCGGGTCGCCCATCAGGTGCGGCACAGCGTCAGCATCTGCTGCTCGCCGCCGGACAGCACGCCGGCCGCGGTGTCGCGGCGCTCTTTCAGGCGCGGGAACATCCGGTACATGTCGTCCAGCGACCAGCGCGACTTGCTTGGCCTTGTCTTCTCGCCCAGCATCAGGTTCTGCTCCACCGTCAGCGTCGGGAAGATGTCGCGGCTTTCCGGCACATAGCCCGAGCCCTTGATGCGCGATCTCGAAGGCCTTCAGGCCGATCATTTCCTCGCCCTTGAAGCATGACCGAGCCGGTCGCCTGGACCTGCCCATCGCCGCCTTGACCGTGGTCGAGCGCCCGACGCCGTTGCGCCCCAGCAGGCTGACGATTTCGCCCTCGGCCGACCTGCAGGTCGACGCCGTGCAGCACATGGCTCTTGCCGTAATAACGCGTGCAGGTCCTTGATTTCGAGCAGTGCCGTCATGCTGCAGGCCTCCGCCGGCGCGTGACCGCCGAGATAGGCTTCCTGCACCTTCGCATTGGCGCGGATGTTGGCCGGCGTGTCGCAGGCGATCACTTCGCCGTACACCACCACCGCGATCCTGTCGGCCAGGCCGAACACCACGCTCATGTCGTGCTCCACCATCAGCAGCGTCTTGCCCACGGTGACCTTGCGGATCAGTTCGACCGCGGCATCGGATTCCGAGCGGCTCATGCCGGCGGTCGGTTCGTCCAGCAGGATCACGTCGGCGCCGCCGGCGATCGTGATGCCGATTTCCAGCGCGCGCTGCTCGGCGTAGGTCAGCAGGCCGGCCAGCGGTGTCGCGGCGGCGCTGCAGGCCGATCTGTTCCAGCACCGCTTCGGCGCGCTCATGCGCATCCTTCAGGCCGTTCAGGCGGTGCCAGAACGAATATTTGTAGCCGAGCGACCACAGCACGGCGCAGCGCAGGTTTTCATAGACCGACAGCCGGTGAAAGATATTGGTGATCTGGAAGCTGCGCGACAGGCCGCGGCGGTTGATCTCGAACGGCTGCAGCGCCGACGATGCTTTCGCCGTTCAGCAGGATGTCGCCCGACGTCGAGCGGGAAGCGGCCGGAGATCAGGTTGAACAGCGTCGACTTGCCGGCGCCGTTGGGGCCGATGATCGCAAGCCGCTCGCCCTTGCGGCACTTGCAGGTTGGCGCCGCGGATGATCTCGGATTTGCCGAAACTCTTGCGCACATCCTTCAATTCCAGCGCGCAAGCGTCATGCCTGCGCCCTCCGGATCATGTCCTCGATTTCGCTATTCACTTCGCCCCATGCGTGCAGGAAGGCTTGTCGGAGCCGCCGGAACGCCAGCGCGCCCAGCGCGAACACGCCGGCGGCAATGCACCCAGTTGACCAGCGAGGCGGTGTCGACTCTGTAGCCGATGCAGCGTCATGAGTGGGCCGTCGGCGCTGTCCAGGGTCAGGTGGTAGAGCATTTCGATCATCATCACCACACCGGCGCAGGCCACCAGCGTCGCCACGCCGAGGACGGCCAGGCCGGGCCAGGACACGGCCGAACTTGCCGAACCGGGCCACGCGCACGTTCATCATCAGCAGGCTGGCGACGCCGCCCGGCGCGTACATCACGATGATGATGAAGAACACGCCCAGGTACAGCTGCCAGGCCTGCGTGAATTCGGACAGCATGACGGTCAGGAACACGCCGATCACGGCACCGATCATCGGGCCGAAGAAGAAGCCGACGCCGCCGATGAAGGTGAACAGCAGCACCGCGCCCGAACGGAGCGCCGATGACGTTTTCGGCGGTGACGATCTCGAAATTGATCGCGGACAGGCCGCCCGAGATGCCGGCGAAGAATCCCGACAACACCAGGGTCAGGTAGCGCACCCACTGCGTGTTGTAGCCGATGAATTCGACCCGCTCCGGATTGTCGCGCACCGCATTGATGATGCGGCCCAGCGGCGTCTGGGTGAAGGCGTACATGCCGACGGTGGCGACGAACAGCCAGAAGGCGATCAGGTAATAGACCTGGATCTGCGGACCGAAGGTGATGCCCAGGACCGGCTCGCCATAGACCCGGTTGCTGCGTGATGCCGCCTTCGCCGCCGAAGAACTCCGGGAACATCAGCGAGCAGGCGAACACCAGTTCGACGATGCCGAGCGTGATCATCGCGAACGGCGTGCCGGATTTCTTGGTGGTGACGTAGCCGAACAGCACGCCGAAGAACATCCCGGCCACGCCGCCGACCAGCGGAATCAGCGGCAGCGGCAGCCAGAGCGCGCCGCCGCCGGCCAGGTTCATCGCGTGGATCGCGAAGAAGGCGCCCAGGCCGGAATACACGGCATGGCCGAACGACAGCATGCCGCCCTGCCCCAGCAGCATGTTGTAGGACAGGGCGAAGATCATCATGGTGCCGATCTGCGACAGGATCGACAGCGAGGCGCCCTTGGTGAAGACCAGGGGCGCGACGATCAGCAGCAACGCAAAGCTGCTCCAGATCAGCAGCGCGCCAGGTTCAGCGGCTTGGGATTCATGGTGGACGCGGTGGTCAAGGTCGTCATGGCGTCATCCTTCCCGGGTACCCATCAGGCCGCGCGGGCGGAAGATCAGGATCAGCACCAGCAGCAGATACGGCAGGATCGGCGCCACCTGGGAAATCGTCAGCTTCAGCACCGGAATAGCCGAAGGTGCCGGACGTGACGACGGCGCCGAAGCGGCCGAGCAGGCTGGCCAGCGAATAATCCAGCGCCACCGCGAAGGTCTGCAGCACGCCGATCAGTAGCGATGCCAGCAAGGCGCCGCCGAGCGAGCCCATGCCGCCGACCACCACCACCACGAAGATGATGCTGCCGACGGTGGCCGCCATGTTCGGTTCGGTGACGAAGGCATTGCCGCCGATCACGCCGGCCAGCCCGGCCAGCGCGCAGCCGCCGCCGAATACCAGCATGAATACGCGCGGCACGTTGTGGCCGAGCGCTTCGACCATGTCCGGATGGGTCAGCGCCGCCTGGATCACCAGGCCGATGCGGGTGCGGGTCAGCATCAGGTAAATCGCCACCAGCATCACCAGCGCCACCAGCATCATGAAGCCGCGGTAGATCGGGAAGGTGGTGGTAAACAGCGTGAACAGCGGACCGTCCAGCTCCGGCGGGATCGGATATGGCACGGCGCTGCGGCCCCAGACCAGCTGCACCAGTTCGACCATCACATAGGACAGGCCGAAGGTGAACAGCAGTTCTGGCACATGACCGTATTTGTGCACGGTGCGCAAGCCATAGCGCTCGACCAGCGCGCCCAGCAGGCCGACGAGCAACGGCGCGATGAGAAGCGCCGGCCAGAAGCCGATCTGGGAACCGATGGTGTAGGCGAAGTAGGCGCCCAGCATGTAGAAGCTGGCATGGGCGAAATTGAGCACGCCCATCATGCTGAAAATCAAGCGTCAAGCCGGCCGATAGCATGAACAGCAGCAGGCCGTAGCTCAACCCGTTCAGCAAGGTGATGACTGTAAATTCCACGAAGCAGCCCCTATCGAGTGTGCGACTCTGTTGTAATCGATGGATAAAAAGGCAGCGTGGCGCCCCCGTGCCACGCTGCAAGGACACGCTTACTTCGACGGACGCTTCATCTGGCAGGAGGTCGGCTGGGTCGCCACGTAGGCGTCGAGCACTTGGTCGGTCTTCCAGCCGTAGCCGGTGTTTTCCTGGTCAAACTTGACGTCCTTGCCGTTGACCTTGACCCAGGTAGCGATGTAGAGCGGCTGCTGCAACTGGTGGTCGGCCTGGCGCATCTCGACGTTGCCGTTCAGGCTCTGCACCTTCGCGCCTTCCATAGCGAATGCAACCTTGACCGGATCGATCGACTTGGCATCCTTGATCCCCTGGCTCAACAGCTTCAGGCCGCTGTAGGTCTGCATCGTGTAGTAGTCATCGTCGTACTTCTTCTTGAAGCCCTCGACAATGTCCTTGCCGGTGAAACTCTGGTTGTTGGCATTCCAGACTCCGACATATTTCACGTGATCGGCGCCGGCAGCACCCATCGCGGTCGGCGTGCCGGTGGTGGCGGCGTAGTAGGTATAGAAATTGGTCTTCAGGTCGGCATCCTTGGCGGCCTTGATCAACAGCGCCAGGTCGGCGCCCCAGTTGCCGGTGATGACGGTATCGGCGCCGGCGGCCTTGATCTTGGCGACGTAGGGTGAGAAGTCTTTGACCTGCCCGATCGGATGCAGGTCGTCGCCGACGATCTCGACGTCGGCCCGCTTGCGCTTCAGCATTTCCTTCGCCGCGCGCTGGATCGAATGGCCGAATGCATAGTTCTGGTTGATCAGGTAGACCTTCTTGACCTCCGGGCGCTTGGCCATGTAGGAAGTCAGCGCCTCCATCTTCATCGGCACGTTCGCATCCAACGCGAAGTGCCAGAAGCTGCACTTGCTATTGGTCAGATCAGGATCGATCGCCGCATGATTGAGATAGACGACTTCCTTGCCCGGATTGCGCTCGTTGTGCTTGTTGATCGCATCGACCAGCGCCAGTGCCACGCCCGATCCGTTGCCCTGGACGATAAAGCGAAAGCCTTGGTCGATCGCGGCCTTCAACTGGATCAGCGATTCCTGCGGGCTGCTCTTGTTGTCGAAACCGGTGAATTCAAAGGTCTTGTCGCCTGCCCAACGCTCGGCATTGGCCTTTTCGGCGATGTACTGGTAGCTCCGGAGCATATTCTGGCCGACCGGCGCGAACGCCCCGGACAAGGGATCGATCAACGCTATCCTCACCGTTTCGGCGCCGGCGGTTGCGGGAGCGGCAAACGCCGCAGCCAATGAAAGCGGGAGAATCAGGGATTTCAAACGAATAGTCATTGCCTCTTCCTTATAGATTTTTGTTAACGCCCTATTGCGATTGCGCTCCGTACAAATGCACGGATGTGGTGCCTGTTTGCGAGTTCTAGCGACTGTCTGCCGTGGCCGTCTCCTTTCGCCTATGAGTCGACATCAAGAAGTAAATGCCGGCTGGAAGCGAGCGGCTTTTCATGCCACCTCGAACAATCCGGCCGCGCCCATGCCGCCGGTCGCCGCGGTCAGCACGCTGCCGACTTCGGTAGCGGCGACGCCGGCGCGTTCCACTGCGTGGCGAATCACATGCCCACCATGGTCGGCGTCTTGATGTTGTTGAACGCTCCCCGGAAGGCACGGCCGATCGGCGTACGTGCGGTGGAGACGATGACGGCGTCTTTCATGTTCATTCCTGAGAGATCGGTTTCCGGCCGGGGCGCCCACCGAGGCGCCCATCGCCGGCAGCCATTCCTTACCTGTCGTCACGGACAGGTAAGGCCGGCTTCGATGCCGTGTTGCCTAAGGATTTGTAGTGTCCGGGAATGACGAACTGAAAACTATGTATGCCGCACACATACAAGACCGGCTACGAGTGTGGCAATTTTCATTTTCTGTGTTTAGAGTCGGTGTATTCACTCCATTGGCATGCGCCGTTCATTCGGTGGTGGCGTCGGCGGTGAAATCGAGGGTCCCGCTCACTGCGCCGGTGTTCAGGATGGAGAGTCCGGCTGTCTACGATTGAGGAAAAAAACTGCGCCGGCCCGGGCAAGCCGGGCGGCGCAGGAACGGGCCAGGAGACGTCAGCGTTACTGGACCGAGATGGCCTTGGTCGCCGGTGAGGCGTCGAAAACCGATTGCGACGGATATTGCGGGCAATCGACACCGAGCGCGGCGTTGTTGGGGGTGGCCGCGGCGCTTGAACGCCACGCAAAACTATTGTCGTGCGTCGATTCGGGTCCCGTCTCGCTGCGACTCGGCAGCCTTGTGCAATTCCAGGCGGTACTGCTCCCAGCCGGTTTCCGGAACGGTCTCGCCGGCGCGATCCTTCAGCTCGTCAAGGCGCACGCACAACTGCCCGGCCGCGTCGTCGGCGTCGTCGATGAACACCCCTTGCGTCATCGTGACGTGGGCACACTCGAAGCTGCCGGCGCCGGCAAGCAGGATCATCCGCGTGGGCGCGTCCTCGCCGGCCAGCGCGATCACGGCCGGACTCACGCGCTCGGGCGTCAAGCGGGCCAGCGCCTCCGGCGGCAGCAGCCCTTCGGTCATCGCCGTCGCGGCGCTGGGCGCCAGGCAGTTCACGCGGATGTTGTACTTGGCGCCTTCGAGCGCAAGCGTCTGCATCATCCCGACCAGGGCCATCTTGGCGGCGCCGTAGTTGGCCTGGCCGAAGTTGCCGTACAGGCCCGACGACGAGGTCGTCATGACGATGCGGCCATAATTCTGCGCCTGCATCTGCGCCCACACGGCCTTGGTGCAGTTGACCGCGCCCATGACGTGAACTTCGAGCACTGAGCGGAAGTCGTCGAGCGACATCTTGGCGAACGTGCGGTCGCGCAGGATACCGGCGTTGTTTACCAGGATATCGACACGCCCCCATTCACCCATGGCGCGCGCCACCATATTTTCCATTTGGCCAAAGTTCGTGACGTCGCCTCTATCCGCGATCGCGGCCCCGCCATTGCCGACGATCTGATCGGCGACATTCCTTCCTGGCGACCCATGGTGGGATCCTCCGATGTCATTGACCAGCACGCGGGCACCATGCCGGGCGAGCGCGATGGCGTGAGCACGTCCCAGGCCGCTCCCTGCTCCGGTGACGATCGCCACTCGGCCGTCCAGAAATCTTTTCATCTTTCTTCTCCTGATTGACTCAATGGGTAGTCGCTTGCCGATGACTACTGCCGCGACTGAATTCTTCGTATCGCCCGAATGGGCATGCACCGGCCGGTTTGCAGACTACACGAAACGGTATACGAGGAGCTCCCGCTCCTGCGCTGACCGGCCGCTTCTTCCGAGCAGGTGCACTGGCTGGTCACACGACCTGTTTTGGCGTTACGGTGCGACCTTCGCCGAAAGCGAAACCCCGGCCGCACTGGCTCAACGCTGCCATCGGGTCACTATATGGAGCCATGAGCGACTACTCAATGTGAGCGCGCCACATCACGGCTCGCGTTTCTGTGTGGCTAAGCTCCATGGCGTGCCGGCATCATCGCAACATCCATGCTTGCCGCTGGGTGGACGGACGGGCTCGCGTTGCCGGTTTCCTCCGCTTCTCGGGCGACGGGCAAGGCGGGAAGACGCGCACTATGCCATACCACCGTCGGCTTGCGGCCCGATCGCATGGTGTTCGGCCCTGTCGAGAAGCTTGTTAGAATGACCCTTGTGCCACAGCCGACTCCCGACCGGACGACATCGGGCAGCCGGCAAAACCAGGAAATGCAATACACGGACGGCGAGTGGAGATCAACTACGTATCCGGGCGCACTTCGCCCAATCCATTCATGCACCGCTTGCCGGAACCAGCGTGGAATGAAGACATAAAATGAATATGGCGGAAATCGGCCCCACAGCCGGAGACATCGCAGCTGACCTCATCGGCCTGCTGCATCGAGGCGCTTCTGCGGAAGAATTTTCCTCTCGCCTGGACCAGGCCGAAGCACTTCCGAACGACGATCCACGCAAATCCGGCATCGTCGATTTGACACGGATGGCAATGGCGGTGCAGAACCGGCTGGAGCTGCAACAGCAGAGCGAGCAGGGCATGTTGACGGTGGTCGAATCCGCCAAGGATCTCTCCAGCCGTCTCGACCTGACCAGCCTGCAGCGCGCGATCGTCAGCCGCGCCCGAAATCTGCTGGGAGCCCAGGTGACTTGGCTGACGATACACGACGCCGACCGCGACGAGTTCCGGGTATTGTTCTTCGACGGCGCGATCGCCATCAGCACAACGAAGTCGCTTGCAGGAAATCTTGGGGTCGCCGGAATCGTGATGTCAACCTGCCTGCCATTTGCGACTTCGGATTACCTGAACGACATGCGGTTTCCGCACGATCCAGAGATTGATCGTTGGTTCCGCGATGAAGGAATTTCGACTTTAGTCGGGGCGCCGCTGCTCTGCGACGGCAATGTCCTCGGTCTGTTGTTCGTCGCCGACCGTTACCATCGGACCCACACCGCCCTGAACATCGGCATCCTCTGCACGCTGGCAACGCACGCCGCGGTGGCGATCAATAATGCAAAGGCGTTCGAGCAAGCCACCGCCGCTCTGCAAAAGGCCGATCTGGCGCGCACCGAGCTGGAACGGCACGCGCGCGACGTGCAGAGCGCCGCCGAGGCGCACGAGCAGCTGACCTCGCTGCTGGCCAAGGGCGCCTCGCTCGGCACCCTGTGCCAGTCCATCGCCCAACTACTCGACGGCGACGTGCTTGTTATTGACGAGGCTTCCCAAGTCATTAGCCGGGCCACGGCGCCCGGATATGTGGGAACAGCGGCGCACGCCTACGCGCCGCATGCGGCGCACAGCGCCGCCATCACCCAGGCCTTGCGCGAGAGCCGACTGGCCGGACGATCGGTGATCGCCTACGAATCAGATGGCGAAATATGCCGAGTCATTGCCGTCATCGGCGGCAATGACGTGCTGGGCGCGGTACTGCTGTTTCGGCATGCCGACCTGGACGAAGTATCGATACGCACTTTCGAGAGAAGCTCTAGCGTCATCGGTATCGTATTGCTTTCCCAGGAACGAATCGAAGCGAACAAAAGCCGCGACGTGTCGACTCTGCTGCGCGCTTTGGTTTCCTCTCGGCAGGAAGATACGGCACTGATGTGGAGCCGCGCGGAACGTTTCGGGCTTGACCTGTCCCAGCCGGTTTCCTTGATGCTCATCGAGATGGACCATCAGAAACCGGAATTCATGGCCCGGCGGCTGCGAACGGCTGCGCCATTTTCCAGGCTCATCTTGGACGAATTGGACGGTGCGCTGGTGATCATTTGCGGAGCCACCAAGACGCAGGACGTCCTGGAGGAGTTCGCCGCCACCGCCAAGCGCGAATTCAACCAGGACTACCGCGGCGTCTTGTCGAGACCGATTCAGGCATCCACGGAGATTCCTGCTCTATATGCGGCGCTAAGGCGCGCGCTTTCCGTGCTCGGTCGAATCGGAGTGCATGGGCAGATCGTCGATCAGAACGAAATGGCTCTGTACTCGGTCTTGTTCGAAACCCATGATCAGACAAGCCTTAAAGCATTCCTGAATGCGAGCATCGGGCCGCTTATCGCATACGATCAGAAGCGGGGTTCGGACCTCACCTACACGCTGCTGAGCTATTTCGACAGCAATCAGAATGCGAAATCCACCGCCATGCGACTGGGTATCCATATAAACACCTTGCGGCAACGATTGGCAAACATCGAAGAGCTGCTGGGTTACCTCGGCAATCCAAGCCGGGCGCTCGAAATTCATGTCGCGCTGCGGCTCTGGAGCCTGAGCATGCATAGCGGGAAGAAGCCAGACTAGTAGACCGGCAGGTCGAGATGCCGCGAGGGCCGAAACTGCATCGCTTTGCAGCATGCGGACAGCCCGACTCAGGATTTCCGCTGAGGTCGGGAATCTGCCGCCGTGTCGGAGGAGATATCTATCGCTGTTTTTTCGCGGCTACATGACCTCATCCGCATGCTTGAGCAGCTGCTGTCCTGGTCCCCATGCTCGGGATAGAGCGCCAGCCCGATGCTCGGCACTACGCTCAAGCTATGCCCCTCTATGGGCAAGGGCGTCTGAAAAGCGCTGCGAATTTTCTGTGCCACCAGTGCCGCGTGTTCCGGCAATCCGATGCTCCTCAGCAGCACCACGAATTCGTCGCCGCCGATGCGCGCTACCGTGTCCGATTTGCGCACGCACTGCTTTAGACGCCGTGCGACTTCTCGCAGCAAGAGGTCGCCGGCGGCATGACCGAGGCTGTCGTTGACGTGCTTGAAATTGTTCAGGTCAGGCTAGAGCAGCGCCAAGCGCCCTTGCCCGCGCCGTGCACGGAGCGCCTAGTTCCGGCGTCTGCAACTGGCAGCACATGGTGGCGGCCGCGGCATGCAACAGCCGCGGCGATGGCCGCCATTGGCACCCGCCGCTCATGTTAAAAACACTGGCGTCGTAGGGAGTATATTGCCAAAATGATTAATTTTTGGCCGTGAAACACCATCGGTATAGGGAGTATATGTAGCTCTTGGCCAACGCCGAGGGACTTAGGGCGCCACCACCACTTCCACCGCCGACTCCTGCAGGATCGCCGCCATCTCTGCCGGCGGCGGCGCGTCGGTAAACAACACGTCGATCTGCGACAGGTGGGCCATGCGCACCAGCGCCGGGCGGCCGAACTTGCCGCGGTCGGCCACCAGCCAGACTTGGCGCGACTGCTCGATGATGGCCTGCGCCACTTTCACTTCGCGCGGGTCGAAGTCGCGCAGGGTGCCGTCGGCCTCGATGCTGGAAATGCCGATGATGCCGATGTCGACCTTGAACTGGCGGATGAAGTCGATGGTCGCTTCGCCGACGATGCCGCGGTCGCGGCTGCGCACCACGCCGCCGGCGACGATCACTTCGCACTGCGGGTTGTCGGCCAGGATTGCCGCCACGTTCAGGTTGTTGGTCACTACGTGCAGGCCGGCGTGCTGCGCCAAGGCGCGCGCCACCGCTTCGGTGGTGGTGCCGATGTTGATCAAGAGCGAACAGCCTGGCGGCACGCGCGCCGCCACCGCATGCGCGATGTGCTGTTTGGCCTGGTCGTTCATCGCTTGGCGCTGGCTGTAGTCGATGTTCTCTACCGAGGACGGCAAGCCGACGCCGCCATGGTAGCGCGCCAGAAGCTGCGCTTCTTCCATCTGCTTGACGTCGCGCCGCACGGTCTGCGGCGTCACGCTCAACTGATGCGCCAGGTCTTCGACCGAAATCGTGACCTGTGCGCGCACATGGTCGAGCAGCCGGCGCTGGCGCGGATTAAGCGTCATTTTGGTCCCTTCCATCCGCTCCTCCTATAATGACAAAACGAAAACAAATGAAATATAACGAAAAATAATGGTCGCAATCTTGTTGACTCTTTTTCTTATCTTGTCGTATGGTAGCGAGGAATCTTACATTTAAACGTCGTATGGCGCGAGAGCAATGCAACAAACCTCCGACAATATTCATTGCGACCTGCTGGTGGTCGGCGGCGGCATCAACGGCGCCGGCATCGCGCGCGACGCCGCCGGGCGCGGGCTGTCGGTGCTGCTGTGCGAAAAGGACGACCTTGCCTCGCACACCTCGTCGGCCTCGACCAAGCTGATCCACGGCGGCCTGCGCTACCTGGAGCATTACGAATTTTCCCTGGTGCGCAAGGCCTTGATCGAGCGCGAAGTGCTGCTGCGCTCGGCGCCGCACATCATGGGGCCGCTGCGCTTCGTCATGCCGCACGAGCGCGGCCAGCGCCCGGCCCTGCTGATCCGCGCCGGCCTCCTGCTGTACGACCTGCTGGCCAAGCGCGAGCTGCTGCCGGCCTCGCGCGGCGTCGACTTGCGCCGCCATCCGGCCGGCGCGCCGCTCAAAGCCGGCTTTGTACGCGGCTTCGAATACTCGGACGGCTGGGTCGACGACGCCCGTCTGGTGGTGCTGAACGCGATGGATGCGGCCGAAAAAGGCGCCACCGTGCTGACCCGCTGCCGCTGCGAGAGCGCCGAGCGTCAGGCCGGCCACTGGCTGGCGCGCTTGCGCGATGCCGGCGACCGCATCATCACGGCGCGCGCGCGCTGCCTGGTCAACGCCACTGGGCCTTGGGCCACCCAGTTCCTGCAACAGGCCGCGCACCAGGCTTCGGCCAAGAGCCTGCGCCTGATCAAGGGCAGCCACATCGTGGTGCCGCGGCTGTTCGAGCACCCATACGCCTACATCTTCCAGCATGCCGATGGCCGCATCGTGTTCGCGATCCCCTACGAGCATGACTTCACCTTGCTCGGCACCACCGATATCGACTACCACGGCAGCCTCGACCAAGTCGCCATCGCGCCCGACGAAGTCGATTACATCTGCGCGCTGGCGAACCATTATTTCGAGCAGCAGATCAGCCCGGCCGATGTGGTGTCGAGCTACTCCGGCGTGCGCCCGCTGCTGGAAGACGCCAGCACCAGCGCTTCGGCGGTGACGCGCGATTACCGCCTCGAATTCGACGCCGGCCCGGGACAGGCGCCATTGCTGTCGGTCTTCGGCGGCAAGATCACCACCTTCCGCAAGCTGGCCGAGGAAGCCACCGACCAGATCGCCAGCGCCCTGGGCCATCGCCAGCAGGGCTGGACCGGCAACGCCTGCCTGCCCGGCGGCGATATCGCCGGCCCACAGCCGTCGAACCTGGCGGTGCTGGAATTCTCGCGCTACATCGAGCGCTTGCAACGCCAATACAGCTGGCTGCCGGCCGCGCTGGTGGCGCGCTACGCGCACGCCTACGGCAGTCGCATCGAGGTCCTGCTACGCGGGCGCAGCCTGCTGGCGCAGATGGGCGAAGAGTTCGCCCCCGGCCTGTATGCAGCCGAAGTCGAATACCTGGCCGACCACGAATGGGCGACGTGCGGCGCCGACATCCTGTGGCGCCGTTCCAAGCTCGGCCTGCATCTGCCAGGCGACATCGAAGCGCGTCTGGATGCCTGGCTGGCGGCGCGCGACACAGGCGCCCTACCACCCGGCATGGATTGCCAGACCGCCGACCGCATCTGAATTATTAGCAAGCCGCCGACACTGGCCACCGGTTGAAATGAATCCCACGGAGATCACCAACATGCTCGATGCCGAACAACTGAACATCTACCGCGAACGCTTCCAGCGCGACGGCTTTGTGGTGCTGGAACGCCTGATCGAACCGGCCCGGGTTCAGGCCCTGATCGACGCCTTGCTGCAGGTCGAATCCGAACACGGTTTCGGCTACGCCAAGACTTCATTCGAAGGCTTCAAGACGGTTCGCATCAACAATCTTCTGGTGTACAACGAACTGTTCTGGCAGGTCGCGCTGCAACCGGAAATCCTGCAGCTGTCGGAGTCGCTGCTGGACCCGGAATTGCTGCTGTCCTCGCTATGCACCCTGACGCTGGGTCCCGGCCAGGAAGAGCAGCCGCTGCACGAAGATACCCAGTTGCTGCCGATCCCGCGTCCGCGCGCGCCGATTTCGCTCAACGCCATCTGGGCCCTGAGCGACTTCACCGAAACCAATGGCGCCACCCAGATCGTGCCCGGCTCCCACAAGTTCGACAGCGCGCCCAAATATGGCAGCGACGTGCAAACGGTTGCGGCCACCATGCCGGCCGGCAGTGTGATGCTGTTTGACAGCGCCCTATGGCACAAGGGCGGCGCCAATCGCAGCGATGCCCGGCGTTATGCCTTGTCGTGCTACTACTGCGCCGGGTGGATGCGTCAACAGGAAAACCTGCAGCTGGGAATTCCGCGCGAGATCGCCGCCCGCTTTCCGCGCCGCCTGCAGGAGTTGTGCGGCTACAGCATCTACAAGGGTCAGTTCGGCCATATCGACAATCAGGACCCGATCACCTTGCTGGGGCAGGAGGTCGGCAAGCCGACGGTATGGCAGGAAACCGATGCGCGCATTGCGCGCAAAACCGCCAAGCAGGGACAGGCATGAATTTTCCCCGCACTGCCGACAGCGGCTTGCCGCGTGTTCCCGCCTCGGTCGTGCACATGCTGGCCGATGCCGCACGGGCGCGCCCCGCTGCGCCGGCGCTGAGCTTTGAAGGCACCTGCCTGAACTATCGCCAGTACGCTGCCGTGGTGGCGGCACTGGCGGCGCGCTGGCGACCGCTGGTGGCGCCCGGCGCCAGGGTGGCGCTGGTGATGCCGAATTCGCTCGATTTGGCGGTGGCCACCTTTGCGGTGCATGCCTTGCGCGCTCAGGTAGTGGCATTGAATCCCGGCTACAGCGCGCGCGAACTGAGCCTGATGCTGGAAGACGCGGCCCCCAGCCTGCTGGTGTATGACCAGAGCTGCAAGGTCGATGTCGCCGCCTGCTGCGCCCCGCTGGCGGCTGAGCGCATCATCGCCGTCAGCGGCGGCGCCTCGTTTGCAGCCCTGGCCGAGGAAAACCAAGCGCTGCCAGCGGACTTGCCCGGCCACGACGATCTGGCGACATTGCAATACACCGGCGGCACCACCGGCCGCTCCAAGGGCGTCAATATCAGCCACCGTCATCTGGCCTACAACCTGGCGCAGCGCGAAGCCTTGCTGCCCACCGAGTACGGTGCCGAAACCGCGCTGTGCGTGATGCCGCTGTTTCACGTTTCGGCAGTGGCCATGTCGCTGCACCTGGCCTGCTACGCCGCCTCCGAACTGATCATTTTGCGCCGCTTCGATGTCCAGGCCGTGCTGGCAACGATCGCATCCCGCCGGGTGACCTCGTTCTCCGGAGCGCCGGCGATCTATCACAGCCTGGTGGCCGATCCAGCCTTGCCAGACGCCGATCTGAGCAGTATGCGTTCCTGCTATTCCGGGGCGGCACCCTTGCCGCCGGAAGTGCTGCGGCGCTGGGAACAATTGGCCGGCTGCCCGATCATGGAGGGCTATGGCATGAGCGAGGCCGGCCCTTGCATGACCTACAATCCGGCACGCGGCGTCCGCAAGCCCGGTTCGGTCGGGCTGCCGGTGCCGGCCAGCGAGCTGCAGATTGTCGATCGCGACGATCCCGGCCGTGTGCTGGGCGCCGGCGAAGTCGGTGAAATCCGCGTGCGCGGCCCTCATGTAATGACGGGCTACCGCAACCGGCCGGAAGAAACCGCCAAAGTGCTGCGCGACGGCTGGCTGCATACCGGCGACATCGCCAGCATCGATGCCGACGGCTATGTCTTCATCAAGGGCCGCCAACACGAAACCATCAATGTCGGCGGCTTCAACGTCTATCCGCGCGAAATCGAAGATGTGCTGCGTACCCATCCGGCAGTGCAGGATGTGGCGGCGTTCGCCGTCGCGCATCCGCGCTACGGCCAGATCGTGCATGCCTGGGTAGTGCCGGCCGCGGCCAGCGCGCCGAACGCGCAGAGCCTGATCGAATTCTGTGAAACCCAGCTGGTGCGCTACAAGGTGCCGCGTGCCATCGGTTTCCTCGACGAGTTACCCAAAACCAGCATCGGCAAACTGGCACGGCGCGAATTAAAAGCGGTGCCCGAGGCTGCAAATACCGCAACCACTGAAGCAATCGAGATCAACCTGAAGGAGGCGTCATGACACGACAAATTGATATCCCAGCAGTTACCCGACAATTGGCCGAAGAGGGCTATGCCGTTATCGAAAACGTGCTGACGCCGGCTGAACTGGAACTCGCGCGCGGCACCGTCGCCAAATTGATGGCGCATGAACTGGAGCATCCTTACCACCCGACCGAGGGCATCCCGTTCGACGATGAGCCGGAAATCGCCGCCTACTACAAAAAGGCCTACGACGTCACCGACGCCGAAGCCGAGCGGATGGTGGCGCGCACCCGCGCCTTCCGCCACCAGAATGCCAATACCCAGTGGCCGGTGCCGTTCAACAAGGTTTCCAAGAACGTGATCCACCTGCCGACCCTGTTCGACCAGGACAAGTCGCAGCGGGTCTGGAATCTGATTGGCAAGGCGCCGGAACTGGCGCCGCTGATCGAGCATCCGGTGGTGCTGCCGATGGTGCGCAGCATTCTGGGCCAGGACTGCAACCTGCACGACTTCCAGTCCACCAGCATCGGCCCGAAAACCGGGGGCGGCTCGTGGCACGTCGACGCGCCGCTGGGCCAGCTCGCCGAACCGCTGCCAGAATTCCCGATGACGATCCAGAACGTCTGGCTGCTGGACGACTTCACCGAACACAATGGCGCCACCCGCGTCATGCCTCGCAGCCACAAACTGCGCAAGTCGCCGCCTTGGGGCACCGGCTCGCTGGAAGGTGAAGTCACGCTGACCGCGCCGGCCGGCTCGGTGGCGATCTGGCTGTCCAATACCTGGCATCGCTCCGGCCAGAACACGACCGATAAGCCGCGCCGCGCCATTCTGTGCAATTACAACTTGTCGTTCCTGCGCAACTTCACCGACTTCACCTCGACCCTGGACCCTAAGGTCGCGGCAAGCTTTTCCAACGACCTGCGCTACCTGCTCGGCTACGCCGCGTACGCGCCGCACACTCGCTGATGACTGCCATGGACCACGCCGCCAGCCACATCGGCAGCTTCAGCCTGGCCGCGCATCCCGGGCACGCCGTGCATGGATTTTGCGCGCCCGGCTTCGAGGCGGTGCGCGACGCCTTCCTGCAAAACTTCATCGACAGCGATGAGCTGGGGGCGTCGCTGGCGATCGAGATCGCGGGCCAGCCGGTGCTCGACCTGTGGGGCGGCTATGCCGATGCGGCGCGCAGCCAGCCTTGGTTACAGGACAGCGTCTCGGTGGTGTTTTCCAACACCAAGCCGGTCACTGCCCTGTGCGCGCATTTACTCGCACAGGACGGCCTGCTCGACTTGGACCGTCCGGTACGTCATTACTGGCCGGAATTCGACGACAGCGCCCGGCGTGCCGTCACCACCCGCATGTTTCTCGACCACAGCGCCGGCCTGCCTGCGCTGCGCGAGAAGCTGCCCGATGGCGCCGCCTTCGAGTGGGACACGATGGTCACGCTGCTGGGGAGGGAACAACCGTTCTGGCAACCCGGCACCCGGGTCGGCTATCACGGCCTGACCTATGGCTGGCTGGTAGGTGAAATGGTGCGGCGCGTGGCTGGCATTTCCGTTGGCGAATTTTTCGCGCAACGGATTGCCGCGCCACTGCAACTCGATTTCTGGATCGGTCTGCCGGCCGAGCAAGAGCATCGGGTCGCCGCCATCGTGCCGGGCGTGCCAGCGGCACAACCGCGCAACGCCTTCGAGGCGGCCATTGCCAACCAGCCGGACAGCATCGCCGCGCAATACTTCCGCAATACCGGCGGCTGGCGTCCGAGCGGCTTCAATTCGCGGGCCGGCCACGCGGCGCAGATTCCGGCCGCCAATGGCATCACCAACGCCCGCAATCTGGCGCGCCTGTACGGCACGCTGGCGATGGGCGGCGTGCGCGATGGCTGGCGCCTGATCGAGGCCGAGCGGCTGGCGGCGGCCACCGAAGTCTCGGCGGCCAGCCATCTGGACGCCTGCCTGCAGGTGCCGACCCGTTTTGGCGCCGGCTTCATGCGCGAGATGGATAACCGCGCCCGCGGCCTGGACAGCATCCTGCTCGGCGCCGACGGCTTTGGCCACGCCGGCGCCGGCGGCTCGGTGGCATTCGCTTCGCCCAGGCATCGCATGGGTTTTGCCTACACCATGAACCGCATGGGCGCCGGCGTGCTGTTGAACCGCCGTGCCGAACGCCTGATCGAGGCCGCCAACCAGGCCTTGCTCTCGCAGATTTCTTAACCATTGTTTTTTTACCCCTGAAGCTTCAGGTTCGTCGTTCAAGGAGACAAGCAAGATGACTCACCGTTGTTCGAAACACAGTCCGCTGTTGGCCACCCGGTCGTTCACCGCCATCGTTGTTGCCGCTGCCAGCTTCGCCGTACCCGCCATCGGCGCGCATGCCGCCGATTCCGTCAAGATCGGTTATCTGATCCCGCTGTCGGGCAGTGCCGCCGCCTCGATCGGCCGCGACATGAGCCGTGCCACCCATCTCGCCGTCAAGCACATCAATGACAACGGCGGCATCAAGTCCATGAACGGCGCCAAGCTGGAGCTGATCGAAGTCGACACCCGCGGCGACCCGAAAGTGGCGATCACCGAAACTGAACGCCTGATCACGCGTGAAAAGACACCGGTTTTGCTGGGCGCGTTCCAGAGCGGCGTGACCTTCCCTGCCACCGTAGTCGCGGAAAAATACCGCACCCCTTGGATCGTTGATCTGGCCGCCAAGGCAGACATCACCGAACGCGGCTTCAAATACGTATTCCGTCCGGTCCAGGTGCCTGCATACGGCAATGCACAAAGCTCGGTGGACTTCATCGAGTACGTCAACAAGACCACTGGCAAGAAAGCCAAGACCGTGGCGCTGCTGTACGAAAACACCGACTGGGGCCAGGATATGGCCAACACCCTGCGCGCCGGCTACAAAAAAATCGGCGTCGAAGTGGTGCTGGATGAAGCCTACCCGCCAAATTCGCCGGACCTGCGTCCACTGGTCTTGAAGGTCAAGGGCAAAAAACCGGACGTCGTGATGGCCACCTCCTACGCGGCGGACTCGATCCAGTTGCACAAACTGTTCGTGCAAATGCAAGTCGGCGCCATGGCTTACATGGGTAACGCGGCGGGTCAAATCGACACCTCCTTCCTGCCAACCGTGGGCAAGGACAATGCCAACCTGGTGTTCACCACCAATGGCTGGGCCGGTTATGCGTCAACCATTACCACCCCATTTGCCAAGCGCTTCTGGGATGACTTCACCGGCACTTACAAGGTCGAACCAAACGAATTGTCGGTTAGCGCCTATGGTGCGGTGTATGTGTTGAAGGACGCATTGGAACGCGCCGGCAAAGCCGATTCGGAATCGATCCGCAACGCTTTGGCAACCACCAAGATCAACGGCACCGACATCAACAAACTGCTCGGCTATGACATCGAAATCGATGCCACCGGCCAGAATCAGAAGAAGCGTTATGTCATCCAGCAAATCAATGATGGCAAGTACTACACCGTCTGGCCTGAAAACGTTGCTGTAAAAGACTACAAAATGGTCTGGCCAGCAAACGCAGCACAAAAATAAGCATCAGGCAGGCATCAAAGTAGTTTAGTTTGACCCTCCTGCCGGACCGCCAAATTGACGGTCCGGCATTTTTGCCATAACAGACGACATCGCGCAGGACCTGGCTTCGTGCTTCCATGAAGTGCGGCATCGGTCGCTTCGACGATGTTTTTTCGGAATCCGATTTTATGTCCACGACCCTGATACAGGCACTGCTCAGCGGCATTGCCAGCGGTGCTCTCTACGGTCTGATCGCGCTTGGATTGAGTTTGCAGTTCGGCGTCATGAAGATTATCAACTTCGCCCATAGCGCGTTTCTGATGCTGGCCATGTACGTGTCGTACTGGCTGTCGACCAAATTGGGCCTGCATCCACTGATGACCCTGCCGATCACGGCCCTGGTCTTGTTTGCCCTCGGCTACCTCACCCAGCGTTTCCTGCTGGACGCCATCTATCAAAAGGAAATGGCGCGCGAACCGATCGGCGTGCTGATTTTTACCACCGGCCTCTGGATTTTCACCAACAACCTGATGCTGTCCTTGGCCGGCCCCGACAACCGCACGGTGGCCTCGCCTTGGAACGACAGCCTGTTGATCTTTTCCGACTACATCCTGACCTATCCGCAACTGGCCGGACTCGTGGTCTCGGCCCTGGCGACCTTGGGCCTGGTGGCATTTCTGAAATACACCCGCATGGGGCGCGCGATTCGCGCCACCGGTCAGGACCGTGAAGCCGCCAGCGTGCTGGGCATCAATAGCGCGCGCATTTTCCAGATGTCGTTTGCGATTGGCCTGCTGGTACTGGGCCTCGGCGGCGCGTTGCTGCTGTCGCTGTACCCGGTCAACCCCTTCGTCGGCGACATCTTCGGCATGCGCGCCTTCGTGATCGTGGTACTGGGCGGCATCGGCTCGATCGGTGGCGCCTTCTGGGGCGGCATCCTGGTCGGCGTGCTGGAATCGGTCGGCAGCCAGTTGATGCCGGTGACCTATGCCGAAGCCCTGATCTTCGGCCTGTTCCTGGCGGTGCTGTACTTCCGTCCCGCTGGCCTGTTTGGTGTGGAGAAAGAATAATGAGCAATTCCAAACTCGGAAAGACCCTGCTGGCGGCCGCTGCGGCGGCGCTGGCGCTGGCGCCGCTTTTCAGCGGCAGTCCGTACCTGTTGTCGGTCGCGATCGTGACGCTGATGTATGCCTACCTGGCGCTGTCATGGAACGTGCTGGGCGGCATTGCCGGCCAGCTCTCGCTGGGCCATGCCGCGTATTTCGGCATCGGCGCCTACACCTCGACCTGGCTGTTCGACAACCACAACCTCTCGCCGTGGCTGGGCATGTGGGCCGGCGTCGCGCTCGCATCGGTGGCGGCCGTCGTGATCGGCGCCGCCTGCTTCCGCTTGCGCGGCGCCTACTTCGCGCTGGCCACCATCGCCGCCGGCGTGGTGCTGAAAACCCTGGCGGAAAATGCCGATGAACTGCTGGGCGGCTCGCGCGGCATGGAAGTCAAGCTGCTGCGCGATGCACCGCTGTACTTCCAGCACACCAGCAAGGAGTTCTACTACGCCATCGTGCTGGCCTTCACCGTGACTGCGCTGGTGATCAACTGGGGCGTGCTGCGCTCGCGCTTCGGCTACTACCTGACCGCGATTCGCAACGATCAGGAAGCGGCCCTGGCGCTGGGTATCAACACCACCCGCTACAAGCTGCAGGCAGCGGTGCTGAGCGCCGCCATGACCGCCATCGGGGGCACCTTCTATGCCCAGTTCGTGATGTTCATCAGTCCGGACGTTGTATTTGGCGGCCATCTGAGCATCGTCATCGCCGTCCTCTGCATCATCGGCGGCCGCGGTACCTTGTGGGGGCCACTGCTGGGGGCCTTGCTGTTGCAGCCGGCCGAAGAACTGGCGCGAGTCGCTTCCGGCGGCATCATCGGCGTCGACATGATGCTGTATGGCCTGGTGCTGATGATTGTGATCCGGGTCCAGCCTTACGGCTTGATGGCGATTATTTCTGCAGCGAGGTTGCGATTTGAATCAGCAAGAAAGGTGAAACATGCCACTACTTGAATATCGTAAAGTCGGCAAAAGCTTTGGCGGCCTGCGCGCCATCAATGACGTCAGCTTCCAGGTCAATGCCGGTGAAATCGTCGGCCTGATCGGCCCCAACGGCGCCGGCAAGACCACGCTGTTCGCATTGGCATCAGGCTTTCTCGATCCCACCGATGGCGAGATCCATTTCGACGGCCGCCGCACCACGGGCCTGGGTGCACCCACGCTGTGCGCCGCCGGCTTGTCGCGCACATTTCAGATCGTGCGGCCGTTTGGCGAAATGACGGTGCTGGACAACGTCATGGTCGGCGCCTTCCTGCATCACCGGTCGCGCGCCGAGGCGCAGGCCGTCGCGCAGAAAGTATTGCAGCGCGTGGGCCTGGGCCACCGCAGCGGCACCATCGCCCGCACCCTGACTCTGTCCGGGCGCAAACGGCTGGAAGTCGCCAAGGCACTGGCGACCCAGCCCAAGCTGTTGCTGCTGGACGAAGTGATGGCCGGTCTGACAGCAGTGGAAACCGCCGAAATGCTGGACTTGATCCAGGGCCTGCGCATCGACGGCATCAGCATCCTGATCATCGAGCACAACATGCAGGCGGTGATGAAGCTGTCGGACCGGATCGTGGTGATCCATCACGGCGAGAAGATCAGCGAAGGCATTCCGGCTGCGGTCGCCTCCGATCCGACGGTGATTTCCGCCTATCTGGGCGACGCCCATAACGTCAAGAAGCCTGCAGGAGAAGCCCGTGCTTGAAGTCATCCAACTCAATTCCGGATACGGCGACGTGCAGGTTTTGCGCCAGGTGTCGCTGTCGGTCAAAGCCGGTGAAATCGTCAGCATCGTCGGCGCCAACGGCGCCGGCAAATCAACGCTGATCCGCACCATCATGGGCACCATCCCGGCCCAGGGCGGCGAAATCCGCTTCCTTGGCGAGCGCATCTCCGACCGGCCACCGCACGAAATCGCCAGGCTCGGCATGGCGCAAGTGATGGAGGGCCGGCGCCTGTTTGGCCACATGGAAGTGGAAGAGAATCTGCGCATCGGCGGCGACATCCTGCGCGACGAAAAGCGCAGCCGCGAAAATCTCGAATGGATCTACAGCATGTTTCCCAAGCTGGCAGAACGGCGCAAGCAGTTGGCCCGCTCGTTTTCCGGCGGCGAACAGCAAATGCTGGCGATCGGCCGCGCGCTGATGACCTCGCCCAAGCTGCTGCTGCTGGATGAACCCTCGATCGGGCTGGCGCCGATCATGGTCGATTCCATCTTCGAAAAGCTGCCGCAGATCAACGCCCGTGGCATTACCATCCTGTTGGTCGAGCAGGACGTACATCGCTCGTTGAGCTATTCCTCGCGCGGTTACGTGCTGGAGCACGGCGAAGTGGTAATGGCCGGCGACAGCGCCTCGTTGCTGGCCGACGAAGGCTTGAAGCGCGCCTACCTCGGCCTGTAAGGCCAGCGCCCACGTCAGGAGACACGTGAATGGATGATCAATACATACTTGCTCTTGACCAGGGCACCACCAGCTCGCGCGCGGTGATTTTCAATCGCGATGGGAATGTCATCGCGGTGGCGCAGAAGGAATTTCAGCAGTTTTATCCGCATCCGGGCTGGGTCGAACATGATCCGCAGGAGATCTGGTCAACCCAGGCCGGCGTAGCCGCCGAAGTGGTGATGCGGGCCGGCATCACCAGCGCCGCGATCGCCGCGGTTGGCATCGCCAACCAGCGCGAGACCACCATCGTCTGGGACCGCGAAACCGGGCAACCGGTGTACAACGCGATCGTCTGGCAGGACCGCCGCACCGCCGACTTCTGCGACCAGCTGAAAGCGCGCGGGCTGGAACCAACGGTACGCGCCAAGACCGGGCTGCCGATCGATTCCTACCTGTCGGCCACCAAGATCCGCTGGATTCTGGACCACGTTCCGGGTGCGCGCTCCCGTGCCGAGCAAGGCAAGCTGGCGTTCGGCACGGTGGACTCCTGGCTGGTGTGGAATCTGACCCAGCACGCCAGCCACATCACCGACGTCACCAATGCCTCGCGCACCATGCTGTTCAACATCCACACGCTGAAGTGGGACGACGAACTGCTGGAAGCGCTGGACATCCCGCGCAGCATGCTGCCGGAAGTGCGCTCTTCCTCGGAGATTTACGACGCCACCAAGAGCACGCTGTTTTCGCAGCCAATCCCGCTGGCCGGCATCGCTGGCGACCAGCACGCGGCGCTGTTCGGGCAGATGTGCATCCAGCCCGGCATGGTCAAGAACACCTACGGCACCGGCTGTTTCCTGGTGATGAATACCGGCAGCAAGCCGGTGGAATCGAAGAACAATCTGGTCACCACCATCGCCTGGCAGATCGGCGACCAGATCAACTACGCGCTGGAAGGCAGCATCTTCATCGGTGGCGCCGTGGTGCAATGGCTGCGCGACGGCCTCGGCATCATCAAGAGCGCCGCCGAGATCGAGGCGCTGGCGCGTTCGGTGCCGCACAGCGACGGCGTATACCTGGTGCCGGCCTTCGCCGGCCTCGGCGCGCCACATTGGAACGCGCGCGCCCGCGGCACGCTGTTCGGCGTCACCCGTGGCACCTCCGCCGCCCACATCGCGCGCGCCGCGCTCGACAGCATCGCCTATCAGTCGCTGGACGTGCTGACCGCAATGGAAGCCGACCTGAACGGCCGCATCGCCGAACTGCGGGTCGACGGCGGCGCAGTCGCCAACGACTTGCTGATGCAGTTCCAGGCCGACCTCTTGGGGGTGGACGTGATCCGCCCGAAGATCACCGAGACCACGGCGCTGGGCGCCGCCTATCTGGCCGGTCTGGCCACCGGCTACTGGAAAGATATCGACGCCATCCAGAGCCAGTGGAAACTGGATCGCCGTTTTTCGCCCTCGCTTGATCCGGCCATGGTTGGCGCTTGCCGCCAAGGCTGGCAGCGTGCGGTCAATGCCAGCAAGGCTTGGGCCGATTCGGCCTGAGTCGGCGCCATCGAGGGACTGGGCTGATGGCGGCCCTTCGGTGACGGCTTTTCTCAAACATATACTCCCATAGACGACGTCTATTTATGGGCTATTTGTTTGCAAAGTTGTCGCATACCCCTATATTTTTTTATTGGGATCGCGCGCAGCGCGAATTCACCCCTGCAACATTTCGCCCAACGCACCTCAAATGCCGCAACCAGATTGAAGGCGCGCATCGCCTCCTGAACGCCAGGCATCACCTCACCATCAACCCCGCGCCCGGCACTCCGAAGCGGGCGATGAATACGTTGGCCGAAGAAATGGATCAGCTGATGTCGCGCCTGCAGCGCGCCCGGCATGAAAAACTGTGCACCGAAGCTGAATGCAAGAGCGCCGCAACCAAGTGGCTTTTTGCCGGAAGCGGCATATCACCCAATGACGGCATACGACCGATTCAGTTGAAAAAGTCCGCGAGCAACATGCGTTTCCTTCACCAGCTGGATGGATTCACTCGGCAGCCACGGCCACCGAGGCGACCCGCTAATTCCTCGTATTTCGAGACAATGGCCGGTCTTCCGCTTTCATTTGGCTATCTGGCGCGATAAGCGCCAGCAGGCTTCATCATGAGTCCAGCATTTCGATCTTGAGCAGTTTGTCGTAGTCGAACGATGCGGACTGTCGCTCTGGTCGTTCTCGATCTCGCGGCACAGCGCACCGCAACTACGTGCCGGCTCCTGTGGGTGTCAGCTTGCGGCCCAGCCGTTGTCGATCTAATGCCCCAGATGCCGCGGCCTTGAGCAATCCCTGAAACTTCGGACACTCAGCATGACTAGGAGCGGGGCACGCGGCCGCATGCCGCAGCCCTCTGCTTACTGCCTTGAGCTGCCTGATGGTGGCGTCGATGTCATCCGCCTTGGCGGAAAGCAGCTGGCGGTCGATGTCCGGTCCTCCGCTGGGCGACAGCATGGAATGAATTTCGTCTAGCGAGAGCCCCGCCGCCTGCCCCAACGCGATCAACGCCAGTTGATCCAGTACGCCCGGGGCGAAACGGCGCCGAACCCCTTGCGGACCGACAGACGCTATCAGCCCCTTCTTTTCGTAGTAGCGCAACGTCGAAGCAGGTACTCCTGTGCGTTTGGCCACTTCAGAAATATCCATCAAAAAGCCCTTGACTTGAAGTTGACTTCAACTTCTATAGTGGACTCCATCAATTTGCAAGTCAACCAAAGAGGCGCTCCTATGAAATTACTAGAAGAAACTATTCGGATCATCTTCATCGGCATCGGCGCCACCGCGGTCATGGACCTGTGGCTCATTTTTATCAGGCGTATGGGCGTGCCCTCCCAGAACTTTGCATTCATCGGCCGCTGGGTCGGGCACCTGTTTCGTGGCAGGTTGGCGCACGCAGCCATCAGCAGAGCCGAACCTATACCCGGAGAACTGGCATTGGGCTGGTTCACGCACTATGCCGTTGGCATCGCATTTGCCGCACTGCCCCTGGCGGTCCAAGGGTCGGCGTGGATGATGAACCCGACGCCGCTGCCCGCCGTCGCAGTGGGCGTGTTCACGGTGCTGGCGCCGCTTTGCGTCATGCAGCCAGCCATGGGGGCGGGGTTTGTCTCATCCAAAACGCCGACACCGTTGAAGAACTGTCTTCGCAGCCTCGCCAATCACACGGTCTTTGGTCTCGGCCTTTACCTGGCTGCAGCGCTCTTCGCCGCCATCGCTCGCGCAACCTGACATCTTGCAGAAAACAACAACCCGTACCTGCTCGAGTGCATGAAATGAAGAAGCTTGCCATCGTCTACCGGCCTGGGGGCAGACTTTATGGGCATATGGACTGGCGCATGGCTGATTCGGCCGATCGTTTTGAAAAAGTCGCTTGGCAACGCTCCTCCGTTCGAAGCCTGCTGGCGCTTATCGCGCCAGATAGCCAAATGAAAGCGGAAGACCGGCCATTGTCTCGAAATACGAGGAATTAGCGGGTCGCCTCGGTGGCCGTGGCTGCCGAGTGAATCCATCCAGCTGGTGAAGGAGACGCATGTTGCTCGCGGACTTTTTCAACTGAATCGGCCCAAATCGGACGTATGCCCCGAGCGGATCATATGTCGGCTATCGAGGCAGGGCTGACACTGCAACTTGTCTACGCTAGAGTTGCGGGTTTTCCCGGTTAAGCGGACACATCATGCTTGGTATTCAAGGAGCCGAGGATGTCCAAAGTACAGCGAGTGCTGCACTATTATCGGTTCCCTCTTCTTTAGAAATAGACATGTCAGATCAAGAAATTACGTTCGACGAAGTTGCAGCCACGGCGAAACGCCTGGTAAATGATGGCTTGCCGGTGACGGTCGGCGCTTTGCGCGACACCCTTGGCACGGCTTCCCTTTCCTCTATCCACAAGCATCTGGCTACGTGGCGAGCCAGCCAAGCAAAACCCGCGAAGACGTTAAAGGCGGATATCCCCGAGTCCATCACTGCCGCCTTGGTCAACTGGGCACAGCAACTCGCGGAAGAAGCACGCACCGGTCTGCGCGATGGCCTTGGCACAGGCCGATGACGACTTGGCATCGCTGCTTAGTTTGAATGAACAACTCGAAGGCGGTCGTGATGAGTTGCGCGCACAGCTGGCCAAGGTCACAGAGGACCGTGATCAGGCCCTGGCGGCGTTGGCGGAGTGCGACGCCCGTATCGAGCGCCTGACAGTCGAACTGCAACATGCGCGAGATACCGCTTCCGACGCCTTGGTCGGCAAAGCAAAAGATCAATTGGCGATTGAAGGCAAAGACGCCCAGCTCGCTGCGTTGCGCCTGCAGCTTGAGCGCAATGTGGCGGCATCATCGGCCGAATCCGATGCGCGCCTTGCCGCGGAGATGGAATTGGTTGGCGCTGTCACTGCTCGCGACAATTTGACCGCCGAGGTAAAGGAACTGCGCACCCAGCTTGAGGCCGGCCGTGCGGGGCGCCGCACTTCGTGACACAAGACCCGGGCCTGTTGCCACAGGTCGGCATAACGGCGCCACTTGAGGGGCGGCATGTTTGAGCCACCCCGGATACTCGTCCTGTGGACCCGCAAGGGTGCGGTTGGTCGGCACTTTAGCCGTTAGCGGCCTTTCAACTCGTCTCGTCGGAAGTGGCAGGCTTGTGGCCGATCAGCGTCAAGTACGGCCCAACCGCAGCATCTCGGAAGGAAATGCCGGTCGCGTCGGTGGCTTAACGGCTAAAGCCTTTGTCAGCCCAGGCGGTTGCGCTGGCGCGCGTCAGGCTGAAATTCGGTTCCACTCGCTTGCTGGCGATCTCGCTTCCTTGTTCATCGACCGCCTTGAGCACAGCGTGCGGTTCATAGTCATCCGGCACGATGGTTAGCGTGACGGTGACGGCCGCGTCATTGAGCGTGATCGTCACACTCTTGTTGAGTGCGGCGTACAGTTGCTGCTCATGCCGCCGCAACACCTCGGATGCGGTTTTGACCAGCGTGGAAAAGGCATTGGCGTCGAGCGGCTTGGGGTTCTTCTTGTCGCGGCCCATCGTCCACGGTCCTACCAGCGCCGGTTCCGACTCGCCGTCCTTGAACATGGCGACCGCCCAGCCTTCGTCGTCTTCGTTCTTGATGACCCGCGCTGTCCAGCCGTCATCCTTCCAAAGGCGGTCATCATGAATCGGCAGGTCGGGATCGTGGTCGGACATGGCAGGGGCAAGGGCAGGTACAGCAGACGGGCCCCAAGTATACAGCGCCTCCGATCTCGTATCCGCAAGATCCGCCCGGGGTGACGCACCGAAGAAGTCACGCTGCTCGGGCGGAGGCATCCATTGCAACGCGGCCGCTAATAAACGTTCGCTTCTATCCGAAGTCGGAAATTTGGCAACGACTGCTTTCTACCCAAAGCGCACATTGAAATTCTGCAGTTGGGCGGACTTAAAGAAATCTCCGGTTCAGTTCAAAATTGCGTACCCGGCTTGGAGGGAGCATTCGAATATCCAGATACAAATTCGCGCATTTCCCCGGTTTCTGGGGAATAAATGTGCCGCTTAATTTGACCGATATTCCCACCATAAATGTGGATGCTGATGGACACACGGTTTGCATACGCATTGGATACCCGATGTATATCTCCTGATGACGGCGACAGGCTTTCAATTTCACCCTTGAAAAGTATATCGGAGGCTATGCACTTCAACGGTTGATCTTGCGACACCACCACGAAACGTTCATTGCGCTCCGCGCCTCGTAGCATGCCTATCAATGCCCAGGTTTTGTGATCATGAATAGGTGTGATCTGCCCAGGCCCCCAAACGAAACTAACAATTGAAAACCGCTGCTGAGGGTCGCAGTACAGCAAATATTGCTGATAGTACTGTGGATGGGTCTGTGCAAATTCATCCGGTAGCCAATCATCTGTAGCTATCAGCGTTCTCAACGCAGCAGCCGCAAAGGCTAGTTTCTGCTGCTCATCTCCTACATTTTTGTCATCGAACAAAGCTGTCAGCATACTCACTAGTGTATGCAGACGCGGTATCGATTCCATCTCTATCTCCATGAATTCAATTCCTTACTATTAATTTTTTCGCTTGCAGCAAGGCGGGAAAAGCATCGGGCATCAAAAATATCAACCTTGACATCCAAAATATACACAACTAGTATATCAGTTATACGCCAATGAAATCACTAAGGAGATAGTCATGATGAGCGAACGCCAGCGGAAATTCCGCGAAGAATACAAAGCTGACATTAGCCCTCTATACAATGGCTTATTGCATATCGGAGTGATGTACTCGGTTGGAATAGCGGCAATTTGGTATTGCCTGACGCAGTTGAACGGTGCGGGTTGGGAATGGTTGATTGTGATACCGGTTTTTCTGGCCGGTAATTTTGTCGAATGGGCGATGCACCGCTTCGTCATGCACAGGCGCATCGACGTCTATGCGTTGCGTGCAATCTATGACCGTCACACTCGTCAGCATCATCAATACTTCACTGATAACGAAGCAACCATAGATACGACACGCGAATTCCGTATCGTGTTCTTTCCATGGCGCGTGCTGATCACTTTAGGCGTTGGCGGTCTGACACTTGGCTATCTGGCGACGATCATTTTTAATATGAATGCGGGTTACATCCTGTTCATCACAATGGTCGCGCAATATCTGATCTACGAGACCTTTCACTACTGTTGCCACGTGCATGAGAACTGGTTTGTACGCAACATGCCGTTCATAAACACGATACGTCGTCACCATACCGCGCATCACAATCAAGGGATCATGATGAAGTACAACATGAACCTGACTTTCCCTATAGCCGACTGGGCGATGGGTACCACTGATCTAAATCGCGGATTGATTGGTCATCTGTTCAACGGCTATAGCGAAAAACATGTGAAGGAAGAGTTGAAGCCCATCATCAAACGCTTCCGTCTCGATGATTCACGCGTGACGCTAGACGGACCGCAATTGACTAAAGAAGAAAACGAAACCATCGATCGCGGCCTCGTTATTTGATGCTCTTCGCGGTTGCCGAACTGATCCGGCAACCGCTTTTTTTACATGTCGGACATTAGCGTCGCTTTTACAAAGGTTTCGATATTGTCCAGCAGTCGGTCGAGTCTCTCGCCCGCTGCCGCCACGTCGCCCTTCGCAATTGCACCCGCAACAGTGGCATGCAGACGTGCCATTTCCGGCAAGTCTGCCGCCTGTTTGTAATGGAAGTACCAGAAGCGACGCGATAGACCGTGCATCAGTCGCATCGCACCTTCGGCAAATTCATTGCGTGCCGCGATCAATGTGAGTTCATTGAATTCGCGATCTAAACGCATGAAGGTGACATCGTCGTTAGTGGAGGAAGCATCCATGAATTCGTCGTGCAGTCTGGCGAAGATCTCGCGCTCGGCGGGCGTGGCACGACGCGCAGCACTCTTGCAAATCAGACGCTCTACTTCGCGGCGTGTTTCCAGGAGCTTCAACTGCTTCTTAAGATCGATTTCAGGAACCATCAAGCCGCGCTGCGGCAGAACCAGCAACAGATGTTCGCGCGCCAGACGCTGGATGGCTTCACGTATGGGCGTACGACCAATGTTAAACATTTCGCTCAAGCTCAGTTCAGAGATCACCGAACCGGGAGGAATACGTAAGGTGATGATCGCTTCTTCAAGCTGCTCGTATGCCAGATCAGTCAGCTTCGGTTTCGGATCTGCCATGCCATTAGTGCCGCTGGCCAGACGTGCGGTTTTCTTTTTCGGCTCCGCCGCTTTGGTTTTGACTGATGTTTTTCTTGTAGTAGCCATGGAGTTTGAATCAATGCCCAGTGAAAAAACGATTGTATATGACGTCCGCAAACCTTAACTCTACAGAATTCGCGCCATCTGGAATAGTTAAAGATATATCTTATATACGAAGAATATCCAAGTAAAACGTGGAGAAATAATGCAGAATTTTGATGTCGTCATCGGCGGCAACGACGCAAGCGATTTGACCATCGTCGCGCTGCACGGCATACAGGGAACGCGCAGCAGTTGGGCGCTAGTGACAAAGCTGTTGCAGAACGAAGCTCGCTGGATACAACCCAATTTGCGTGGTCGCGCACGCGCCTTTCGCGGCACACAAATCAGCGACTACACGCTGGAAAAATTCGCAGCGGATATTGCAGAAATCATTGCCACCCAAGTCACAACGCCAAACTTCGTGCTGGCTGGCTGGAGCATGGGCGTGTCGGTAACACTCGCCACCATCGCTCTGCTGCAGCGTGACAATTTCCCCTTGCCTGTCGCCCTGATCCTTATGTCAGGCAGCCCTGTCCTGAAGCAGACCGCGTGGTTTCAGCAAACCGATTACCAATCCTTGCTGCAGGAAATCGAAGCGCGCGAAGTGCGACTGGGGCTGCGGGAAGCCGCAGATCGCGACGCCGTTGCATGGACCTGGCAAGCCATACGCAATACCGATCAACGTCCCTTGCTATCCGCCATCGAGATGCCGACTCTGATCGTGCACGGCAGCGATGATGAAGACTCACCACTCGCCCATGCGCATCTGCTTGCGCAAGGTTTGCCAAATGCGAGTCTGCGCATTATTGACGATGCCAAACACAGCATCCTCACGCAAAACACGACACGCGTAGCAGATGAAATGCGCCGCTTCCTTTCTACCATCGCGCCCCACGGAGCTAGTCATGCGAACCAATGATCAAATCCATTTTTGCCCACCTGCGCGCGTTATCTTCGGTTGCGGTAGCCGGGCGCAACTGCCGGCTCTGCTTGCCCGTCTGGGTTATCGCTCCGGCGTGCTGGTAACCGACACATTCTTCAGCAAGCAAACCCCTTGGGTAAAAGAATATATCGATGCCGCCGCCGCCCTTGGAATTGAAACTATTGTGTTTGAAGGCGGCAAACCCGATCCGACCACCACACTCTGCGACGACGCCACGCAGGAAATTCGAAGCAAACTGGGCAACACACAGCTAGATCACATCATTGCACTGGGTGGCGGCAGCAACATCGATCTGGCAAAAGCCTTGTGCGTCACGCTACCCGAAGGCAAACCGGTCAAACAATTCATCGGAGCCCTGCCCGCCGCACCGCATGCATTACCTTTGATTGCACTACCAACTACCGCAGGCACCGGTTCGGAAGCTACACCAGGTGCAATCCTGATTGATCCGAGCAATGCGACCAAGGTTGCGGTGATGGATAACGTGTTGCGTCCCGTGATTGCGCTGATCGATCCTGAATTTACTTACACCTGCCCTCCGCGCGTTACCGCTGACTCTGGCGTGGATGCCCTGACACACGCGCTGGAATCCTACATCACGCTCGACTCTTTCGACTTTGATCGCAGCGGCCATCCCGATCCCGGTTACAGCGGCCGCTCTTCCTTGACCATGTTGTTCGCCCATCAAGCCATCGATCTCTGCGCACGCTTTTTAATGCGCACCTATCACGACGGCAGCGATACCGAAGCACGCATCGGCATGGCTTATGCGAGCCACTACGCAGCGTTGTCGTATGGCGGTGCAGGATTGAATGCTGTTCATGGCATCGCTTACGCAGTCGCCGGTCTGACGCATCAGTCGCACGGCAGTACCAACGCGGTCATGCTGCCTTACGTAATCGATGCGTTGCGCCCGACTCGACATAAAGAGCTGTTTGAGGTCGCGCGTTTATTCGGTCTCGAGGGCAAAGACGAGCGGCAAGTCGTGCAGCAGTTACCGGCCCTGATCCGGGACTTGATTGCTCAACTCGGCATTCCAACCACACTCAAGGATTTTGGTATTGGCCACGAGCAACTTCCTGCTTTGGTCAAAGACGCGCTGGCCGTAACGCGCCTTGCAAAAGCATTTCCAGCCAAAGACGTTACGACTGCTTATGCCCGGATCATCCAACGGGCGTGGGCCGGAGAGCTGGGAATGGCGTAATTCCTGACAAGTACCATCATGAAAATGATGCTTCCAGTTAAATTTTTCAATGCGACAAAAGCCTTCTGTAATTTTCATTGAATATATCTAAGATTCATGTAATATATTAGTGACCAACAAACATAAATCCAATAAAAAGCCGCACAAACAATGCGGCTTTACCGGAGACAAAAATGGATGCAATCCGTGGAGCCCAGCTCCTTTCCAATGTCGCGGCACGCCTGGAACGGCTGCCAATGACACGCTACCAACGCTCTCTATTCGCCATCATTGCGACCGCCTGGTTTTTCGATTCGATGGATCTCGGCATCATGACTTTCGTGCTTGGTTCCATTAAGGCAGAGTTCGGACTCAGTACGACGCAAGCCGGTTTGCTGGCGAGCTCTAGTTTTCTCGGTATGTTTCTCGGTGCTGCAACAGCCGGCATGTTGGCAGATAAATTCGGTCGCAAGCCGGTCTTCCAGTGGAGCATGGTGTTCTGGGGCGTAGGCAGCCTGCTGTGCGGCTTTTCTCAAAACGTTGAACAGTTAATGATGTTTCGCGTGCTGCTAGGCTTCGGTATGGGGATGGAATTTCCTATCGGCTTGTCCATGGTTTCGGAAATCGTCCCGGCCAAAAGCCGCGGCAAGTACGTTGCGATTCTGGAAGGCTTCTGGCCGCTCGGCTTTATTGCTGCCGGCATCGTTGCCTACCTGACGCTGCCACTGATAGGTTGGCGCGGTATCTTTATCGCGTTGGCGGTTCCTGCGGTTTTCGTTTTCGTGATTCGCCGCTATGTTCCTGAGTCACCACGCTGGCTGGAAGAAGTCGGCCGCATTGAAGAAGCCGATCGCGTCACGACCCACATCGAACAACGCGTGACCGCCGCCAACAAGGGCGAGCCGCTACCACCACCGACTGCAGCCATCGCAATGCCGGAAAAAGTAGACAAACGCGCGTTGTTCGCCGAGCTCTGGCATGGCGTCTATGCGAAGCGCACTGTCATGCTGTGGTCACTGTGGTTCTTCGCCCTGCTCGGTTACTATGGACTCACCACATGGCTGGGTGCATTGCTACAGCAAGCAGGTTATGAGGTAACTAAATCGGTCACATACACAATCTACATATCGCTGGCAGGTATCCCTGGTTTCATCTTCTCAGCGTGGCTGCTGGAAGCATGGGGAAGAAAGCCGACATGCGTATTGATGCTGGTTGGTAGTGCAGGTGCCGCTTACATATACGGCCAGGTTGCAACGGCACAAGCCCCAGTCGCACAGCTGATCGGTGCTGGTCTATGCATGCAGTTCTTCATGTTCGGCATGTGGTCAGTGCTCTACGCCTATACACCGGAGCTTTACCCTACGCGCTCTCGTGCAACTGGCGCTGGGTTCGCTTCGTCCGTAGGCCGCCTTGGCTCCTTGCTCGGCCCGTTTGCAGTGGGCGTGATACTGCCATTTACGGGGCATACTGGCGTCTTTACACTGGGGGCGATCTCTTTTGCTGCCGCTGCTCTGATCGTCATTACGATGGGCATTGAGACAAAAGGTAAATCGCTTGAAGAAGTTTCTGCATAAGCTTGCCCATGCACAGTTGGTTGAAGTAAGTTACCTACCGATTTAATATTTACATAAGCCCGGCGCTGTCTAAATGCTTTGGGCCTTCTAAGTCTTGAAATGAAAAAAGCGACCATCTGGTCGCTTTTTTATTGGTCTCGAATGTCCACTCCTGACCGATACCGGAAGTTTGCCAAGGGCGGCTTCCGACCCAAAATAGCCGTAGGCGCCTCCCTAAAGCGGCCGTTCATCGCCGCGATAACGGGCGCGTAGCGTCCCGGTTGATTGTTAGGTTACAGGCAAGATGATTGAGGAGCGCCATATATTTGCGCAACCTGAAGGAAACGATGAAGCTGAGGCACGAACACGCCTTCATGTGCCAGCAGTCAGCGCTTGACGCCGGCATGGAAGCCGGTTTCTTCGTGATTGGAAAATCCACCGAGTCCGCCCGAAGCGGTAACGCGATGGCGGGGAATGATGAGCGGGAACCAGTTGGCGCCCCATGCCTGGCCGACCGCGCCTCAGGGTGCCTTGACGAGGCCCAAGAACAATTGTGTATAGGGTTTATGGGGCTTGTTCACGCCGGCAGCATAAAACAAAACGGCGCCCCGGTCAGGGGCGCCGCCATCTCGATCCGACAGTGCGGATCTTACGATTCGACGAAAGTTTCTTCGCGCTTCTTGCGCAATGCCGGCATCAGCACCATCGCCATCCCCACCACCGCGATCGCCAGCATGACGCCGCTGATCGGTTCACGCACGAAGACGGTAGCGTCGCCGCGCGAGATCAGCATCGCCTGACGCAGGTTTTCTTCCATCATCGGGCCGAGAATGAAGCCGAGAATCAGCGGCGCCGGTTCGCAGCCGAGCTTGACGAAGACATACCCGATCAGCCCGAACAGCGCCAGCAGGTAGATGTCGAACTCCGTATTGTTCAGGCTGAAGACGCCGATGGCGCAGAACACCAGGATCGCCGGATAAAGAAAATGGTAGGGCACCATGATCATGCGCACCCACAGGCCGATCAGCGGCAGGTTCAGCACGATCAGGAACAGGTTGCCGATCCACATCGAGACGATGATGCCCCAGAACAGTTGCGGGTGATCGGTGATGACCGACGGCCCCGGAACGATGCCCTGGATGATCATGGCGCCGATCATCAAGGCCATCACGGGGTTCGAGGGAATGCCCAGGGTCAGCATCGGAATGAAGGAAGTCTGGGCGCCGGCATTGTTGGCGGATTCCGGCCCTGCCACGCCTTCGATGGCGCCCTTACCGAACTCCTCCGGATGCCGGGAAATCTTTTTCTCGATCGAGTAGGACGCGAATGCCCCCATGATCGAGCCGCTGCCGGGCAGGATGCCCATCGCGGAACCGATCGCGGTGCCGCGCAAGACGGGCGCGGCAATGCGCTTGAAGTCTTCCTTGGTCGGCATCAGCCCGGTGATCTTTTTGACCATCACCGAACGCGTCTCTTCGTTTTCCAGATTGCGGATGATTTCGGCCAGGCCGAACATGCCCATGGCGATCACGACGAACTTTTCGCGCGCTTCGTACAGGTCCGGAATATCGAAGGTGAAACGCGGCGTGCCGGAAATGATGTCGCTGCCGACCGTCCCCAGCAGCAGCCCGAACAACACCATGGCGACGGCATGCAGCAGCGAGCCGTGCGCCAGCACGATGGAAGCGACCAGGCCGAGCACCATCAGCGAAAAGCGTTCGGTCGGCCCGAATTGGAGCGCCATGTCCGACAGCGGCGGCGCGAACAAGGCAATCAGCACGGTGGCGACGCAGCCGGCGAAGAAGGAACCCAGCGCAGCGGTGGCCAAGGCCTTGCCGGCCTGGCCTTTCCTCGCCATCTGATAGCCATCGAGCGCAGTGACGACCGAAGACGCCTCACCGGGCATGTTGACGAGAATCGCGGTGGTCGAGCCGCCGTACTGCGAGCCGTAATAAATCCCGGCGAGCATGATCAGCGACGAAGTCGGCGGCAGGCCGAAGGTCATCGGCAGCAGCATGGCGATGGTGGCGGTCGGCCCGAGGCCGGGCAAGACACCGATCGCGGTGCCCAGGAAGACGCCGATGAAGCAGTACAGCAGGTTGGACCAGGTGAAGACGACGTCGAAACCGATGCCGAGATTGGCTAGCAATTCCATGTAGATACTCCGGGTTAGCCGAACCAGCTGCCAAGCAAGGGAATGGGCAGACCTAAGCCCTTGACGAAGACCAGGGCGCTGAACAGCGTCATGCCGGCGGCCAGCGCCAATGCCGAGGTCCAGCGGAACTTGATGCTGGCCAATGCCGTGATCAGCACCAGCAGCGGCAGCGCCATCACCAGGCCGGCATGCCGCATGAGATAGCCGGAGAGGAAAGTGCCGCCAACCACCAGCACCAGCCCCTTCACGGCGAAATCGCTGATCGCCTCGCCCGGCCGCACCAGCGAGCGGATCAGCGAGGCGAGGCCGATCAGCACCAGCAGCCCGCCCAGCGCCGCCGGAAAGTAGCCCGGCCCCATCTTGACGGCGGTGCCCATCTTGTAGTCCTGCGCCATCACGAAGGCGCCGGCGCCGATCACCACGTAGATGATGCCAGCCCAGAAATCTCTGGGGTTACGTATCTGCGAAATCAATTTCCGATCTCCTTTGGCGGTAATGCAAAGTCATCGAAAAGCCTGCAAGAGAAAGGCCGGAGCAATCCGGCCTGTCCTCTTGTGCGGCTTCAATAGTCCGAAACGGAGATCAGTCGGCGAACGCGCCCGCGGCGTGGATGATCGGATCCCACAGCGCGATTTGCGCCTTCAGGTGCGCCATGTGGGCTTCCGGCGTTGCCAGATTGTCGGCGATGGGTTCGGTGCCGAGGTCATTGAAGCGCTGCTTGAGCGTGGCATCCTTCAAGGCCAGCTTGAGCGACTGGTTCAGGCGCTGGACCACCGGCGCGGGCGTGCCCTTGGGGGCGTACAGGCCATGCCATACCCCGACTTCGAACCCGGGCACGCCGGCTTCCTGGGCGGTCGGCACGTCCGGCAGCGAGGGCACGCGGTTTTTGGTGCTGACGGCGTAGACCTTGATCTTGCCGGCCTTGATCTGGCTGGTGGTATTGGTCGTCTGGTCGCACATGAAATCGATCTTGCCGCCCAACAGGTCATTCATCGCCGGCCCGGTGCCCTTGTAGGGAATGGTGGTCAGCGGCGTGTCGATCGCCTTCATGAACAGCATGCCGCACAGGTGCGAAGCCGCGCCCAGGCCGGCGTTGGCGTAGGTGACCTTGTCCTTGTTCTTCTTGATGTAGTCGACCGCTTCCTTCAAGGTCTTCGCCGGGAAATCGGCGCGCGCGACGATGGTCATCGGCACGTCGTTGACCAGGCCGATGGTGGCGAAGTCCTCGGTCGGCTTGAAGGGCAGCTTGCGGTACAGGGCCGGCGCGGTCGACATGCCGATGTGATGCAGGAGGATGGTGTAGCCATCCGGATCGGCCTTGGCCACGCGATTGGCACCCTGCGTGCCGCCGGCGCCGCCGATGTTCTCGATGATGATTTGCTGCTTGAGATCGGCGCTCATCGATTGCGCCAGCAGGCGCGCCACCGTATCGGTAGGACCGCCGGCGGCGAATGGCACGATCATCGTGATCGGCTTGGTCGGATAAGCGCTCTGGGCATGGGCGAAGGCGCTTGCCATCAAGGCGATACCGGCAAGCAGGCGCAGGGATTTGAATTTCATGGGGTGTCTCCTCCTGAGGATGGATTTGATATTTTTCTGGATTGGTCTACGCCCTTGCAGGAGGCCGGTCGTCAAGCCGGCCGCGACAAAGGCATACTTCCGCGCCCATTATGCCGAGTCGGCTCTGGCTTCACAACTGTGGAAAATTGCAAGATTTTTTGCCTCGCAGCGGATGAAGGCGGAAATGGCCGCGCGCATCCTTGCCGAAGGAAATGCGGCTGCCTTTGCTGCCGATGCCACTCGCACTCTCGACTAAACGCGCTCCTCACTATTCTTTTTCTCCACATACATCGCCTCATCCGCATGCTTGAGCAACTGCTGCTCTCCCTGCCCATGCTCGGGATAGAGCGCGACTCCGATGCTGGGCAATATGCTCAGGCTGTGCCCCTCTATGGGCAAGGGCGCCTGAAAAGCGCTGCGGATTTTCTCCGCCACCATCACGGCGTGTTCCGGCAGCTGGATGCTTTCGAGCAGCACGACGAATTCATCACCGCCGATACGCGCGACCGTGTCCGATTTGCGCACGCACTGCTTCAGGCGCCGTGCGACTTCTTGCAGCAAGAGGTCGCCTGCGGCATGGCCGAAGCGGTCGTTGACGTGCTTGAAGTCGTTCAGGTCGAGGTAGAGCACCGCCAAGCGCCCTTCTTCCCGCCGTGCCCGGGCGAGCGCGGTTTTCAGGCGGTCATGCAGGAGTCCGCGGTTGGGCAGATCGGTCAGCTGGTCGTATTGCGCCATGTGCCGCAGCCGGGTGCGCATCTGCTGGCGCTCGATGGCGGTGGCGATCTGGGTGGAGACGAACTGCAGCAGTTCGATATCCTTTTCGCTGTAGCGCATTCCGCCCTGGTAGCTCTTGAGCACCAGCACGCCGATGGTGGCTTGGTTTGATTTGAGCGGGACGCCCAGCCAGCACAGCAGATTTTCGTCGGCGGCACGCACTTCCTCGGGCAGCGCGGCCATCGTTTCCGGCGTCAGCAGCAGCGGTTGCCCGGTACGGATGATCTCCGCGCACAGCGTGCCGGCGGCCGACTTCGGCGGCGCGGACGCCGGCTCGCATTCGTCGACGCGATAGGGAAAGCTCAGCTGATCATTCTTGTCGTCGTACAGCGCCACGGAAAAATTGGCGGCCGACAGCAGCTTGTCGATGATCTGGTGAACGCATTGAAACAGTGCGGGCAGATCTTCCGCCGCGTGCGCCGCTTCGGAAATCGCATAGAGCGCCGCCTGCATGGCTTCGGCCTGCTTGCGCTCGGTGATGTCGCGCGCGACCCCGATCCGCACCTGATCGGCTTCCGACCAGCGCGTCGACCACATGATGTGGACCACTTGCCCGTCCTTGCGGATATAGCGGTTTTCGAAATTCAGTTGGGGGTGACCGGACATGACCTCGCGCGCCGACTGCATGGTCCGCTCGCGATCTTCCGGCGCCACCAGCTCGAACATGCGCTTGCCGACCATTTCCTGCGGGGTGTAGCCGAAAATGCGCTCGCAGGCGGCACTGACAAAGACGATACGGCTGTCGGTATCGACCACGCAGACGGCGTCCATCAGGAGGTCGATGAAGCTGGCCAGGGGGGTGTAGGTGTTGGATTCCATGGAGCGTAATGCCCGGGTCTAGCCGCGGGTTCTGTTCAAGCGCGAAACTCGTGATGACCGGATTGGGCTGGCTTGGTTTTTTGCGTAGTCGTCTTCATGGTGGATCGCCCAGGCACGCTTGTCTGCTCGGCCGCATGGTTGCCTTTAGGGCCATTCGACAAGTTTTGTTTTCGTTGGGCAATCATACCTGCATCGGCTACCGCCAGCCGGCTTGGCCAAGGATTTGACCTTTCTCATTGAGGCGATGTGTGGCACTCGCGCGCAATAGTTTGCAATCGCGCCGGAGTGAGGTTAGCGGCAGGCGCGGCGATTTGAAAATACGTGCGATGCCGCACCAGTTGCCATGCGCGTGCGTCATTTTGGCGCACGCGGTTTCGGGTCGCCACCGGGACGCCAGCTGCATCGAAGCCGCAGCGGGGGCAGGCGGCGCCGCGCTATGCCGTTGCGGACACCGGCTCCAGGCTGGCCATGAAAATCGCGCACAACGCCTGCATGCCAGCGCGGTCTTCCTCGTCGAAGCGGCCCAGGACCGGGCTGTCGACGTCCCATACGCCGAACAGCGTGCCGTCGGCGCGCACCAGCGGCACCACGATTTCCGATTGCGAGGCGGCGTCGCAGGCGATATGGCCGACAAAGGCATTGACGTCGGCCACCAGCTGCGTCTGCCGTGACTGCGCGGCGGTGCCGCAGACGCCGCGCCCGAGCGCGATGCGGATGCAGGCCGGCTTACCCTGGAACGGGCCGAGCACCAGCTCGCGGCCGTCGTACAGGTAGAAGCCGGCCCAGTTCAGCTGCGGCAGGCTGTGGTAGAGCAGCGCGCTGAAGTTGGCGGCGTTGGCGATCGGCGTCGCGTTCGCCGGCCAGCAGCGCGTGCGCCTGCTGCTGCAGGTCGGCGTACTGCGCGCGCTTGTCGACATGGAGGGAGGTTTTCAGCGTGAACATCGGGTGCTCCTTGTGGGTGGCCAGGTGCCGGCCGGCATTCAGGCGAACTGACCGATCCCCTTGGCCATCAGCGCCGCGCACAGGATCAGCAGCGCGACCAGCGCCAGTTCGAGGTGGATCAGGGTGCGTATCCGTTGCGTGACGGCGGCCGCAACCACCGGCAGCGCGCCCTGCTTTTGCGCCCGGCCCCAGCGCAGGAATTGCTTGGTCGGGTAGACCGACAGCAGGCCGACCAGCGCGAACAGCGTGATCTTGGCGATGAACGGCGCGCTGTGCAGGTAATACGCCGCACCCTTCTCGAAATAGGCGACGCGCAGGGCGCCGAGCACCAGGATGGCGCCGACGCTGATGCCGAAAACCAGGTCAGCCAGCTGCAGGCGGCGCGCATTGCGCGGCGTCAGTTCATCGCGGATCAGGACGAATTCGACCGCCAGCGAGGCCACCAGCGTGAAGGCGGCGAGATGGTGCAGAAAGGCGACGACGGCATTCATGAAAATCCTCCTGGGGTAAACTGGCGCCCGGCATCGCCTGCGATCCGGGCGCTATTCATATACTCCCGATATGAGCAAGCCATGCCGGGTGAATATCATTGTAATTTTTAACATACTCCCGCTCAAGTACGATAGAGCAACTTGAAACGGGCCTGGTGGCCTAGTCGATTTCCAGCGCCAGGTATTCCGGATGCGGATCCGGATAAGCCAGCTGCATCTGTTCCAGGTGTTCCAGCACGATCGAGGCGATCGCCAGGTTGCGGTGGGTTTTTGAATCCGCCGGGATCACATACCACGGCGCGTGGTCGGCGTCGGTGGCGTCGATCGCGTCGCCATAGGCGCGCTGGTAATCGTCCCAGAAGGCGCGCTCCTTCAAATCCTGCGGGTCGAATTTCCAGTGCTTGCTGGGATCGGCGAGGCGCGCCTGCAAGCGCGCCTTTTGCTCGGCCGCCGAGATATGCAGGAAGAATTTCAGCAGCACGGTGCCGGTCTCGGTCAGCATCCGTTCGAAATCGCGGATCTGCGCATAGCGGCGCCGGCATTCGGCGGCGTCGATCCAGCCGTGCACGCGCGTGATCAGCACGTCTTCGTAATGGCTGCGGTTGAAGATCACGATCTCCCCGCGCCCCGGCACCTGGCGGTGCACGCGCCACAGGTAGTCGTGCTCGAGCTCGATCGCGGTCGGCGCCTTGAAGGCGACGCTGCGGATGCCGAGCGGCTCGATGTCGCCGAACACGCCGGAAATGGTGCCGTCCTTGCCGCTGGTGTCCATGCCTTGCAGCACCACCAGCAGCTTGCGGTTGTGCTCCGCGTAAAAGACGTTTTGCAGTTCGGCGATGCGGCGCGCCATCTCCGCCACGCGCGCCTTGTCGTCACCGTTGCTGCCGCTGGACAGCGGCTTGGCGCCGGCGCTGGCGTCGCGCACCGTCATCTTCGGCTTGGCACGGAATCTCGCTTGTGCCTTCATCTGCTCCCTCCCCTGGCGGTTTTCTGCTGGCTTATGCGGTTCTCGCCGCGCCGTCACAACACGCCGTGCGTGTTGCCGCGCGCATGCTCGATCTTGATGCAGCGGTCCATGACGACGATGAGGCCGGCGCCGCGTGCGCGCTCGGCGGCCGCCTCGTTGACCACCCCGAGCTGCGTCCAGAGGCAGGGGGCGCCGATGGCGATGGCTTCGTCGACCACCGGCCCGATCTCGCTCGACTTGCGGAAACAATTGACGATGCCGATCTTCACCCCCTCCCCTTGCAGCTCGGCCGCCGCTTCGGTGAGGCTTGCATGGCAATACTCGCCGAGGATGTAAGTGCCTGCATACGTTGGGTTGACCGGGATGATCCGATAGCCTTGCGACTGCATGTAGCGAGCCACTCCATGGCTCGGGCGGCTGCTCTTGGCCGACAGGCCGACTACCGCGATGATGGGGAGCGGGGCCGGTACGCGCTCATTTTGATGGTTCGGCATCTGAGGCTTTCTGTAGGAGGTCCGGGAACGGAATACAGATATCTTACCGTCATCCGCGGCATGGGCGCAGGCAAGCGCCGCCGCACTCGCTGCACGACATGCCGTATGCGCAGGGTCGCCCCAGGTCAAGAGTAGCGCGCCCCCTGACTCGGGCGGCCAGGCGCCATCGGTCGCCGGTGAGTGGGTACTGACTGCGAGGCGCGGAAGCGAGCCTGTCCGGCGGCGACATCCCTTGCCTGACATCAAGCCCACGGACCGCAGTAAAGCCTGTCGGCTGGAGCTAGGGCGTGTCGGGGCAGCGCAGCGCCGCCTCGGCCAGTTCTCTAGCCCAAGCAGCGCAGCCGAGCGCCGAGGGATGGAAGCCGTCGCTGGCCATCAGGGTGCGATCCCGGTAATCGAGTTCGAGCGCCACATAACGGATGCGCGCCCGCTGCTGCGCCAGCTCGCGGACGGCGCCATCCAGCGCGCGCGCCTTCTGTCCCATGGTCCAGCGCAGCGGTTGCGGCAAGGCGGGGAAATGCGCCATCGGCGGCACGCCCGACAGCAGGATCAGGCGCGGCTGGCAGCGTGCCTCGAGCGCCGCCAGCAGGTCGCCGAGGTCGGCGCGCCAGCGCGCTACCGAACGGAAGTCCGTGGTGTCGTTGACGCCGAAGGCGACCAGTGCGAGATCGACCGGCCCGGTCGGCAGCTGCGGCAGCAAGTGCTCCAGCGCCTGCCGCACGGTACTGCCATTGCGGCCATAGGCGCGCCACGCCACCGGCCGCTGCAGCCGCTGCGCCAGCGCCTGCGCCAGCTGGCCGGTGACTGCTTGCTCATGACGCTCGACGCCGACCCCGGCCACCGGCGATTCGCCGAGCGCCAGCAGCGACAGCGCCTGACCGCCATACGCCGCGCCGGCGGTGCCGTGCGCCGGGCCGGCCGCTTCCGGCAGGCGCGGCGTCACGCGGCGCGTGTATCGGCCCTGCGCCAGCAGCAGCGGCAACAGCGGCAGCGCGATCAGTTCCGGAAGAAATCGGCGCATGGGCATCCCATAGTCGAAAAAAAAGCAGCCGAAGCTGCTTTTGATTGTAGCGCCAGCGGCGCGATCAGCGCCTTTGGCGCAGCTTCTGGATCGCCGCCAATTGCGCCATCGCCACCGCCAGCTCGGCCTGGGCGGCCGCGTAGTCGATCTTCGATTCGCGATTGACCAGCGCTTCCTCGGCCATCTTCTTGGCTTCGATCGCCTTCGCCTCGTCCAGGTCGGCGCCGCGGATCGCGGTGTCGGCCAGCACGGTGACGGTGTCGGGCTGCACTTCCAGCAGGCCGCCGGCGACGAATACGAATTCCTCGGTCGCCTGTCCCGGCAGCTTGATGCGCACCGCGCCCGGACGGATGCGCGTGATCAGCGGCGTGTGACGCGGATAGATGCCGAGTTCCCCGGCTTCGCCCGGCAACACGACAAACTCGGCCTCGCCGGAGAAGATTTCCGCTTCGGCGGAGACCACGTCAACGTGGAGTGTGTTTGCCATAAGTAAACCCTTAAACCTTTGTTCCGGTTGGCTCAATGACCGGCAACGCGCCCTGTCCGCTGCGGCGGCG
The DNA here is from genome assembly GCA_963706525.1 of uncultured beta proteobacterium. Taxonomy (GTDB): domain Bacteria; phylum Pseudomonadota; class Gammaproteobacteria; order Burkholderiales; family Burkholderiaceae_D; genus DATJCV01. Next base: position 163,919 of record CAVPMM010000003.1, read on the forward strand.
CGCTACCGTTGCGATACGGTAGCGCCGGCCGCCGCGGCCCGAGCCAAAACGCCGCCGTTATTGAATCTTCTTGGCCTTTTCGATTGCTTCCTCGATCGTGCCGACCATGTAGAACGCCTGTTCCGGCAGGTGATCGAGTTCGCCGGAAGCGATCATCTTGAAGCCCTTGATCGTATCCTTGAGCGAAACGTATTTGCCCGGCGAGCCGGTAAACACTTCGGCAACGTGGAACGGCTGCGACAGGAAACGCTGCATCTTACGTGCGCGCGCCACCACCAGCTTGTCTTCCGGCGCCAGTTCGTCCATGCCCAGAATCGCGATGATGTCGCGCAATTCCTTGTAGCGCTGCAGGGTGCCCTGCACCGCGCGCGCGGTTTCGTAGTGCTCCTGGCCGACCACGTTCGGGTCGAGCTGGCGCGAGGTGGAATCGAGCGGATCGACCGCGGGATAGATACCCAGCGAAGCGATGTCACGCGACAGCACCACGGTCGAGTCCAAGTGGGCAAAGGTGGTCGCCGGCGACGGGTCGGTCAAGTCGTCGGCGGGCACGTACACGGCCTGGATCGAGGTGATCGAACCGGTCTTGGTCGAGGTGATGCGTTCCTGCAGGCGGCCCATTTCTTCGGCCAGCGTCGGCTGGTAGCCCACGGCGGAAGGCATACGGCCCAGCAGCGCCGAAACTTCGGTACCGGCCAGCGTGTAGCGGTAGATGTTGTCGACGAAGAACAGCACGTCCTTGCCTTCGTCGCGGAAGCCTTCGGCGATCGTCAGGCCGGTCAGCGCCACGCGCAGACGGTTGCCCGGCGGTTCGTTCATCTGGCCGTAGACCATCGCGACCTTGGAGTTTTCCGGGTTTTCCAGATCCACCACTTTGGCTTCGGCCATTTCGTGATAGAAGTCGTTGCCTTCGCGGGTACGCTCACCGACACCGGCGAACACCGACAAGCCGCTGTGGGCCTTGGCGATGTTGTTGATCAGTTCCATCATGTTGACGGTCTTGCCGACGCCGGCGCCGCCGAACAGGCCGACCTTGCCGCCCTTGGCGAACGGGCACACCAGGTCGATCACCTTGATGCCGGTTTCCAGCAGGTCCTGCGACGGCGACAGCTCGTCGTAGAGCGGCGCCTTGCGGTGGATCGAGGCGGTTTGCGCATGGCTGACCGGGCCGCATTCGTCGATCGGATTGCCCAGCACGTCCATGATGCGGCCCAGCGTGGCTTGGCCGACCGGCACCGTGATCGGATTGCCGGTGTTCTGAATTACCATGCCGCGGCGCAAACCGTCGGAGCTGCCGAGCGCAATGGTGCGGACGATACCGTCGCCGAGCTGCTGCTGCACTTCCAGCGTCAGTTCGGAGCCTTCCATTTTCAGGGCATCGTAAATCTTGGGCATCGCATTACGGGGGAATTCAACGTCCACCACAGCGCCGATACACTGAACGATTTTGCCATCAGCCATTTTCGTTCCTTCAATAGTTAATTTAAATTCTGGTTAGCGCTTCCGTCTGCGGAAGCCATCGCTAATTTGTTCGTTCGTTTCTAATCGGTTGGGACGACACTTAACTCTTTCCCGCAATTTCGATTAGTTGGGGACAGAGTAATTCGGCGCGCTGCGGCGCCTCGTAAACTCTGTCCCCAATGCTTTTACACCGCTGCCGCGCCCGCCACGATCTCGGACAATTCCTTGGTGATCGCCGCCTGGCGCGTCTTGTTGTAGATCAGCTTGAGCTCGTTGATCACGTTGCCGGCGTTGTCGGTGGCGGCTTTCATCGCCACCATCCGCGCCGATTGCTCGGACGCCAGGTTTTCCGCCACCGCCTGGTAGATCAAGGCTTCGACGTAGCGCACCAGCAGTTCGTCGATCACGGTCTGTGCGTCCGGCTCGTAGAGGTAGTCCCACGAGTGATGGTCCTTGTCCGCCTGCATGTGATGCTCGGCCAGCGGCAGCAGCTGTTCCATCATCGGTTCCTGCTTCATCGTATTGATGAATTTGGTGTACACCAGATAGACCGCGTCCAGCCGTCCTTCCTGATACGCATCCAGCAGCACCTTGACCGGCCCGATCAGCTTGTCCAGATGCGGCGTATCGCCCAGCTGGACCGCGTGCGACACCACCTTGGCGCCGATCCGGTTCAGGAAACCCAGACCCTTGTTGCCGATCGCGACCGCCTCGATCCGGTTGCCCTCGCCTTCCAGCTCGCGCACCTTGGACGTCACCAGGCGCAGTGCGTTGGTGTTCATGCCGCCGCACAGGCCCTTGTCGGTGGTGACGACGATAAAGCCGACCGCCTTGGCATTGTCCTGCTTGATCAGGAACGGATGCGTGTATTCCGGATTGGCCTGCGCCAGATGCGAGGCGATATTGCGGATCTTGTCGCTGTACGGACGAGCCGCGCGCATCCGCTCCTGCGCCTTGCGCATCTTGGACGCGGCGACCATTTCCATCGCCTTGGTGATCTTCTTCGTATTTTCTACGCTCTTGATCTTGCCGCGTATCTCTTTACCTGCAGCCATGAGCTTCTACTCCTTCAGCGCAGTTGTCAGAACGATTTCTTGAAATCGGCGATCGCGGCGGCCAGTGCGGCTTCACCATCCTTGTCGAGCTGCTTGGTGTCTTCGATCTTTTGCAACAGCGCCGCATGGCTGGTCTTCATGAAGTTGTGCAGACCAGATTCGAACGCCAGCACTTGCTTGACTTCGATGTCGTCGAAATAGCCCTTGTTCACTGCGAACAGCGACACCGCCATCAGCGAAATCGGCAGCGGCGAATATTGCGGCTGCTTCAGCAGTTCGGTCACGCGGGCGCCGCGGTCCAGCTGCTTGCGGGTCGCTTCGTCGAGGTCCGAGGCAAACTGGGCGAACGCCGCCAGTTCGCGGTACTGCGCCAAGTCGGTACGAATGCCGCCGGACAGGTTTTTGATGACCTTGGTCTGGGCGGCGCCGCCGACGCGCGACACCGAAATACCGGCGTTGATCGCGGGACGGATACCGGCGTTGAACAGGTTGGTTTCCAGGAAGATCTGGCCGTCGGTGATCGAAATCACGTTGGTCGGCACGAACGCGGAAACGTCGCCGGCTTGCGTTTCGATGATCGGCAATGCGGTCAGCGAACCGGTCTTGCCCTTGACTTCGCCGTTGGTGAATTTCTCGACATAGTCGGGGTTCACGCGGGCGGCGCGCTCGAGCAGGCGGCTGTGCAGGTAGAACACGTCGCCCGGATAGGCTTCACGGCCCGGCGGACGGCGCAGCAGCAGCGACACTTGACGATACGCAACCGCTTGCTTGGACAGGTCGTCATAAATGATCAGGGCGTCTTCGCCGCGATCGCGGAAATATTCGCCCATCGCGCAGCCCGAATAGGCCGACACGTATTGCATCGCGGCCGATTCGGACGCGGTGGCGGCGACCACGATGGTGTAGTCCATCGCGCCGTTCTGTTCCAGTGCGCGTACCACGTTCTTGACCGACGAAGCCTTCTGGCCGATCGCGACGTAGATACAGGTCATGTTCTGACCCTTTTGATTGATGATGGCGTCGATCGCCACCGCCGACTTGCCGGTCTGGCGGTCGCCGATGATCAGTTCGCGCTGGCCGCGGCCGATCGGCACCATGGAGTCGATCGACTTCAGGCCGGTCTGCATCGGCTGCGACACGGATTGACGGGCGATCACGCCCGGCGCGATCTTTTCGATCGGCGCGGTCAGCTTGGCGTTGATCGGGCCCTTGCCGTCGATCGGCTGGCCGAGCGCGTTGACCACGCGGCCACGCAGTTCCGGTCCGATCGGCACTTCCAGGATGCGGCCCGTGCACTTGACGGTATCGCCTTCGGAAATGTGTTCGTATTCGCCCAGGATAACGGCGCCGACCGAGTCGCGCTCGAGGTTCAGCGCGAGACCGAAGGTGTTGCCCGGGAATTCCAGCATCTCGCCCTGCATCACGTCGGACAGCCCGTGGATGCGGCAGATGCCGTCGGACACGGAAATCACGGTGCCCTGATTGCGAATCTCAGCGGTGTCGCCGAGCCCTTGGATCCGGCTCTTGATCAGTTCGCTGATTTCAGACGGGTTGAGTTGCATGTTAACTCCTAAAAATATTCTCAGTTCTTAGCGGGCCGGATCTGCCGGATCATGCCGCCAGCGCAACATGCATCTGTTGCAGCTTGGCGCGCACCGAGGTATCCAGTACCTCGTCGCCGACCACCACGCGTACGCCGCCGATCAGCGACTCATCGACGGTCACCGACGGATTGAGCTTGCGTCCGAATTTCTTTTCCAGCGCCGCCATCAGGTCCGCGACCTGTGCATCCGACAGCGCAAAGGCGCTCGTGATCCGGGCGTCGGCGGCACCTTCCTGCGCGTTCTTCAGCGCATGGAATTGCGCGGCGATCTCGGGCAGCAACGCCAGCCGGCCGTTTTCGACCAGCATGGCGATGAAGTTTTTCGCTTCGGCGCCGACCGGCGACTTCAGCAGCGCCAGCAAGGTGTCGCTTACCTGCTGCTCGGACACTTTGGGATTGCTGGCAAGCGCCTGAAAATCAGGGTTGGCGGCGATCTGGGCCATTTCGGTCACCAGATCGGACCATGCCGCCAGGTTGCCGGATTGGGCAACCCGGAACAGGGCTTCGGCGTAAGGGCGGGCAATCGTTGCGAGTTCGGCCATGGTTACAGCTCTGTTTTCAGCTGGTTCAGCAAATCGGCGTGCGCTGCGGCATTGACTTCGCGCTTCAGGATCTGCTCGGCACCCTTCACCGCGAGGTTCGCGACTTCGGCGCGCAGCGCTTCACGCGCCTGGCTTACCTGCTGCTCGGCTTCGTCGCGCGCAGCGGCGACGATGCGCGCGGCTTCTTCGGATGCGGTTTTCTTGGCTTCTTCGACAATGCCGAGGGCGCGTCGTTCAGCGTCGCCGATCCGCTTCTGGCCTTCGTCACGGGCGGCGGACAGTTCGACCTGCACGCGTTTTTCGGCAGCGGCCATCTCGGCCTTGCCGCGATCGGCGGCGGCCAGGCCGTCCGTGATCTTCTGGGCGCGCTCGTCCAGCGCCTTCATCAGCGGCGGCCAGATGAATTTCATCGTGAACAGCGCGAGGATGAAGAAGACCACGAACTGCGCAAACAATGTTGCATTTAAGTTCACGGTGATTTCCTTCTCAAAAATAACGTGCGCCGGACCCGATTCCGCGAATCAGGCCGGCGGCATGAGAACCAGCGGTATGTCGAGGTTAGCCTGCGAACGGGTTGGCGAACGCAAACATCATCGCGATACCGACACCAATCAGGAACGCCGCGTCGATCAGGCCGGCCAGCAGGAACATCTTGGTTTGCAGGGTGTTCATCAGTTCCGGCTGACGCGCCGAAGCTTCGATGAATTTGCCGCCCATGATACCGATGCCGATACAGGCGCCGATAGCACCCAAACCGATGATCAAACCACAAGCCAAAGCAACGAAAGCGACGTTAGTCATGAAAACTCCTTAGATAGTCAAAGTCGAAAAAAGTTAAAACCAAAATACTGCAAATCTATGAATCCGCCTGCAATTACAGCAATACCAAAACCAAGTCCTTAGTGACTTTCATGCGCCTGGCCGACATACACCAGCGCCAGCATCATGAAAATGAAGGCTTGCAGGATGACGATCAGGATGTGGAAGATGGCCCAGACGGTGCCGGCCAACGACGTGCATGCCGAAACCCCACCAGGTGGCGGTCGAGCCGAGCAAGGCGATCAGCAGGAAGATCAGTTCGCCGGCGTACATGTTGCCGAACAGCCGCATGGCCAGCGACACGGTCTTGGCGACGAATTCGATGATGTTCAGCGCCAGGTTCGGGATCCACAGCGCCGGGTGGGCGCCGAACGGCGCGCAGAACAGCTCGTGCACGAAGCCACCGGCGCCCTTGATCTTGAGGTTGTAGTAAATCATCAGCGCGAACACGCCGAGCGACATGCCGAGGGTGCCGTTCAGATCGGCGGTGGGGACGATGCGCTGATACGGCACCGAGTGACCGAGGCCGACCAGGCCGAGCAGGCTGGACACCATGTCGACCGGCAGGAAGTCCATCGAATTCATCAGGATCACCCAGATGAACACCGTCAGCGCCATCGGCGCGATGAAGCGGCGGTCGCCATGCACGATGGCCTTGGACTGGTCCTCGACCATTTCGACGATCATTTCGACGAAGGCCTGGAAGCGGCCCGGCACGCCGGAAGTGGCGCGGCGCGCCACCATCCACATCACGGCCGAACCGAGGACGCCGACCGCGATCGACCAGAACAGCGTATCCATGTTGATCACCGAGAAATCGACGATCTTGGTTTGCGGCACCGTGGAGAAGTGCGTGAGGTGGTGGACGATGTATTCCGAGGCGGTCGGCGCAGCGTGGTGCGCGCCCTCAGCAGCCAGTTCAGTTGCCATTTCAGTGCCTAAACAATAAGATAATGTAACTTTTCAGCGCCGCGATGAAGGCGGCGATCAGCGCCAGCCAATTCAAATCGCGGTACAGCCAGCCGACCGCGCCCAGGAGCGCAACCGTCAATGCAATCTTGATAAACTCGCCGATGAAAAACGACATCGGATTGGCGCCGCCGGGCTTTTGCGCATTGGCGAACAGGCGCAGCGCAAACAGGGCATTGGGCACCACGCAGCACAGTCCGCCCAAAAGCGCGGACCACAGTCCCGGCCATCCTGCGAGCCAGCCGGCGATGGCGCCGACGATCAGCGTGACGACGAATTGCAAAACAACGATACGCCGCATGTCTGCCCAAATCGTGCGACCTGTGTCGCGCCAGCCGGCGTGAATCCTGTGCCGGTACTTTCCAAAGCCACGGGATTATAAGGGTTTTCCATGACGAGCGTCAAACTTTTGACGCAGCGCAACCATGGTCCGGCGCGGCTTCCGCAGGCCCGCGCCGGCTATTCGTTTGCCGCCAATTGGCTTAGCCAGCGCTGACCTTGCGGCCAGTCGCCGAGCCCGCTGTCGGCGTTGAGATGACCGCGCGCGCCGAGTTCCTGCCACTGCGCGCCCCAGCCTTCGGCCCAGGCGCGGGCGCGCGGCAAGGCGCACCACGGATCGTCCGACGACGCCACGGCGATGCTGGGGAACGGCAACGGCGCCAGCGGCATCGGCCCGAAGCCGCGCACCGCCGCCGGCGCCTCGGGCCGTTCGACATCCGGCGGCGCCACCAGCAGCGCGCCGGCAACTCGGCGCGCATGCGCCTCGGCGCCGTGCATGGCGGCCCACCAGACCGCGGTGGCGCAGCCCAGACTATGGGCGGCGAATACCACCGGGCCGCTGGCGGCGCGCACCGCGGCGTCCAGCTGCGCCACCCATTCGGCGCGCAGCGGCGCGTTCCAGTCGCGCTGCTGCACCCGCCGCGCCTGCGGCAAGGCCGCCTCCCACAAGGATTGCCAGTGGCCGGGACCGGAGCCGTAGAGGCCGGGCAACAGCAGGATGGTGGCTGTCATCGGCGCCGGGCCTTGGGCGCGCTGGGGCGAAAAATATACGAAGACATGTATTTTGAACCCGCTGAAGTTATGGCGAGAAACGCCTTGTTTCAGGGCATGCCGCGGTGATTGCGCAACCTGGCGTGGCGGTGACGTTGCAAGGCGGTTGCGGCGCTCTGCGCCGGTGCGCCGCCGATTGTAACGATTTTTGCGGCGGCGCTGCCGCCAACTTTGCCGGCGTTTTGCGGTCGAATCGATAGTCAGGAGCACATCATGAATCGTCGTCGTTGGCTGTCCGGCACCGGCGGATTGCTGGCCGCCAGCCTGCTGCCCGCTTTTGCAAAGGACCTTGCCGCCATGGATACGCTGGCCAAATCGCGCGCCGAATGGAAGATCCTGCTGCCGCCGCAGAGCTACCGCGTGCTGTTCGAGGAAGCCACCGAAGCCCCCGGCAGCAGCCCGCTCAACGACGAGAAGCGCGCCGGCACCTTCGTCTGCGCCGCCTGTTACCTGCCGCTGTTCGACAGCACCACCAAGTTCGACAGCGGCACCGGCTGGCCCAGCTTTTACGATTTCCTGCACGGCGCGCTGGCTACCAAGCGCGACTTCAAGCTGATCTGGCCGCGCACCGAATACCATTGCTCGCGCTGCGGCGGCCATCAGGGCCACGTGTTCCACGACGGCCCGCCGCCGACCGGCTTGCGCTACTGTAACAACGGTCTGGCGCTGCGCTTCATCGCCGCTGGCGAAACGCTGCCGCCGGCGCGCGGCGCATGAAAACCTTCCTGCTCGGCGCCGCCCTGCTGCTGGCGCTGGCCTTGAGCGGTGTTTCGGCACAACCGCCTGGACCGCCAGCGGCGGCAGGCGCCAGTGCGATTTTCGCCGGCGGCTGCTTCTGGTGTGTCGAGGCCGATTTCGAAAAACTGCCGGGCGTGCTCAAGGTCGAATCGGGCTATACCGGCGGCCAGGTACCGAACCCGACCTATGAGCAGGTCAGCGCCGGCGGCACCGGCCATGCCGAGGCGGTGCGCGTGTGGTTCGATCCGGCCCGGGTCAGCTATGCGCAGCTGCTCGATTATTTCTGGCACCACATCGATCCGACTGTGCACGACCGCCAGTTCTGCGATGTCGGCCACCAGTACCGCAGCGCGATTTTCTACCAGGACGAGGCGCAGCGGCGCGCGGCCGAAGCCAGCAAGGCGGCGCTCGAGCGCTCGGGCCGCCTGCCGCATATCTACACCGAGATCAGCGCGGCCGGGCCGTTCTATCCGGCCGAGGAATACCACCAGGGCTATTACAAGAAAAACCCGCTGCGCTACAAGTTCTATCGCCTGAGCTGCGGGCGCGACGCCCGCGTCGCCGAAGTGTGGGGCAGCCACTGAGGCGCGGGCTTGGCTTGCGGCACAAGCGAGGCCGGCCCGAAACCATCCCAGCGCTGGCGCCGGCCCTATACTCCCGACACTAGAGGCCTATGTCGGATATGAAACGGCGTTTTTTACGGCATACTCCCTCAACCGCGAATGCGTGCCAGCACGCCCTCGAGGGCATCGAGGCTGGCGAAGTCGATCACCAGCTGGCCCTTGTTTTTGGCGCCGGTGCGGATGCTGACCGCGGTCGCCAGCAGGTCCGACAGTTCTTCCTCGAGGCGCACGATGTCGCGCGATTTTTCCGGGCGCGCGCCGGCGCCGCTGGGCCGGCCGTCCTGTTCGGCGACGGCGCGCGCCACCAGTTTTTCGGTTTCGCGCACCGACAGCCGCTTGGCCACCACCACATTGGCCAGCGTGATCTGGGTCGCGGCATCGACCGCCAACAGCGCGCGCGCGTGGCCCATGTCGATGTCGCCCGCCATCAGCATGGTCTGCAGCGGCGCCGCCAGGTTCAAGAGGCGCAGCAGGTTGGAGACCGCGCTGCGCGAACGGCCGACCGCGCCGGCCGCCTGCTCGTGGGTGAATTCGAAGTCGTTGATCAGGCGCTGGATGCCCTGCGCCTCTTCCAGCGGGTTCAAGTCCTCGCGCTGGATGTTTTCGATCAGCGCCATCGCCGCCGCCGCCTGGTCGTCGACGTCCTTGACCAGCACCGGCACTTCGGTCAGGCCGGCCAGCTGGGCGGCACGGAAGCGGCGCTCGCCGGCGATGATTTCGTAGTGGGCGGCGCCGTCGGCAGCGGCGATCGGCCGCACCAGGATCGCCTGCAGCACGCCCTGGGCCTTGATCGAGGCCGCCAGTTCGGTCAGCGCGCCTTCGTCCATGCGCGTGCGCGGCTGGTATTTGCCGGCCTGCATCTGCGCCACCGGCAGCATCGACGGCGCGCCGGGCAGCGTCGGCACCGCTTCGGCCAGATCCATCGATCCGCCCAATAGCGCTTCCAGTCCGCGTCCGAGTCCTTTGGATTTTTTCGTGGCCATGCGTTCTCTCAAATTTGCAAAGGAGTCCGGGCGCGCCGCCCGACTCCGTCAGTTACCGATTTGCCTTAGGGGTATCCCTGCACTTCACCCTGTTTATACCCGAGATCGGCGGGATACAGTGGGAGTATGCAAGATCCCTCGCTAACGCTACATATGCTTGATGCGCTCCACCATTTCGGCGCCGAAGGCGATGTAGGCCTGCGCCCCCTTGGAGGCCGCATCGAAGTTCACGCCCGGCATGCCGTAGGACGGCGCCTCCGCCAGCCGCACGTTGCGCGGGATCACGGTCTTGAACACCTTGTCGCCGAAATGCTGCTCGAGCTGCGCCGACACCTGCTGCGACAGCGTCATGCGCGGATCGAACATGACGCGCAGCAAGCCGATGATCTTCAGGTCCGGATTGAGCTTGGCGTGCACGCGCTTGATGGTGTTGACCAGGTCGGACAAGCCTTCCAGCGCGTAGTACTCGCACTGCATCGGAATGATCACGCCGTTGGCCGCGCACAGCCCGTTCAGGGTCAGCATCGACAGCGCCGGCGGGCAATCGATCAGGATGAAGTCGTACTCGGCATCCACCGCCGCCAGCGCCTGCTTCAGCCGCGTTTCGCGCTGTTCGAGCGCCACCATTTCGACTTCGGCGCCGGCCAGTTCGCGGTTGGCCGGCAGCACGTCGAACTGGCCGGGGCCGGAGCGCACCCGCGCCGCCGGCAATTCCGCCATGCCGAGCAAGACTTCATAGACCGAGGCCTCGAGCGTCGATTTGTTGATGCCGGCCCCCATCGTGGCATTGCCCTGCGGGTCGAGGTCGACCAGCAGCACGCGCTGGCCGATGCGCGCCAGACCGGCCGCGAGGTTGACGGCGGTGGTGGTTTTGCCGACGCCGCCCTTCTGGTTGGCGACACAGAATATTTTGGCCATAGGGTCTTAAGTGGTGGTGAGCTTGATGCCGAAGCCGATCAGGAAAACCCCGGCCGCTTTCGATGCGTAGGCGGCAATGCGCCGGTTATGCGCCAGGCGGCGGGCCGCGGCATTGCCCACCAGCACCAGCAGGCTGCCATAAAACAGCGTGCAGCAGGCGATCACCGCCGCCATCGCGACGAAGGTCAGGCTGCCGTGATGCTGCGCCGGGTCGATGAAGAGCGGGAAGAACGCCATGTAGAACACGATCGCCTTCGGGTTGATCAGCGTGACCAGGAAGCCGCGGCGGAAATCGGCGGCGTTCGAGAACGGCACCACGGCGCTGCCCTCGCCCTTTTTCGCGCTCAGCAGCTTGAAGCCGAGCCAGGCCAGATAGGCCGCGCCCAGATACTGGACGCCCTGAAACAGCAGCGGATTGGCCTGCAGCAAGGCGGCGACGCCGATCGCGGCCAGGAACATCAGCACCGCATCGCCCAGCATCAGGCCGGCCAGCGAGATGAAGCCGCCGCGCAGCCCGTGCTGGCCGGTGCAGGTCAGCACGCAGAAGGTGCCGGGACCGGGCAGCATCAGGAACACCATGGTGGCGGTGATCAGTTGCCAGACGTCGGTGATGCCCAGGGCGTGAAAAAAAGCGAACATGTTGCTCTACTCCGGTCGGGTGCGGACCAGGCGGGCGCTATCGTAGCCCTGCGCGGTCATGCGTTTTACGATTTCCTCGGAGCTGCGGTCGGCGATCTGCGGCGTACGCGACGGTATGCCGCTGCCGACCCGCCCCGCCGCCTCATGCGGCGTCCCGCTCGATGAAGATCAAATGCCGCTCGGCGCGCAGCCCCGGCACCTCCAATGCGCGCTCTTCGGCGACGCGCCAGCCGGACGGCAAGCGGGCGATCTCGCCGTGCGGCGCCTGGCCCTTCATGGCGATGAAACGGCCGCCCGGCGCCAGCAGATGCTGCGACCAGTTGATGAAGTCGGCCAGTTCGGCAAACGCGCGCGAGGTGATGACGTCGAAGGGGTGCGCCGCCTGCAGCTGCTCGACGCGGCCGGTATGCACGCTGACATTGCCGAGGCCGAGTTCGGCCTTGACCTGGGTCAGGAACGCGGTTTTCTTGTGCACGGTGTCGATCAGCGACACCTGCATCGCCGGCTGCGCCTCGGCGGCCCAGATCGCCAGCACCATGCCGGGCAAGCCGCCGCCGGCGCCGACGTCGAGCACGTTGCGGGCGCCGGCAAAGGCCGGCACCGCCGCCAGCGAATCGAGCAGATGCTGGACTACCATCTGCGCCGGATCGCGCACCGCGGTCAGGTTATAGACGACGTTCCATTTTGACAACAGCGCCAGATAGTCGAGCAGGCGCGCGAGTTGCGCCGCGCTCAGGTCGATCTGCAGCGCCTGCGCGCCTTGGGTCAGGGTATCGGCCAGCGCGGCACGATCCGCTTGGGTCGTGGCTCCCATTCAGGCCGCGTGGGCGTCGTCGCCGGTCGGCGCCGAAAATCCCTTGTAGCCGCCCTTTTTCAGATGGATCAGCAGCAAGGAAATGGCCGCCGGCGTCACACCGGAAATGCGCGACGCCTGGCCCAAGGTCTGCGGCCGCTGCTTGTCGAGCTTTTGCCGTACCTCGATCGACAGCGCCTTCACATCCATGTACGGGAAGTCGGCCGGCAGCTTGAGGTTTTCGTAATGCTCGTTGCGATCGATCTCGCGTGCCTGGCGGTCGATATAGCCGGCGTACTTGATCTGGATTTCCACCTGCTCCTTGATCAGCGGATCGGTGACGCCGGGAGCAGCCAGCGACTGGCCGTCGGCACCGGACAGCGTCATCAGGGTGTCGTAGTCGACATTCGGTCGGCGCAGCAAGTCAGCCAGTGCATACTCGCGCTCGATCGCTTTGCCCAGCACGCGCTCGGCTTCCGCCTCGGCCAGCACACGGGGATTGACCCAGGTCGATTTCAGGCGCTCCAGCTCGCGCGCGACGGCTTCCCGCTTGCGCTCGAACATGGCCCATTGGGCGTCGCCGACGCAGCCGAGACGGCGCCCGATTTCGGTCAGGCGCATGTCGGCGTTGTCTTCGCGCAGCGACAGCCGGTATTCGGCGCGGCTGGTAAACATCCGGTACGGCTCCAGCACGCCCTGCGTGATCAGGTCGTCCACCAGCACGCCGAGATAGGCTTCGTCGCGGCGCGGCGTCCACGCCTCGCGCTCCTGACTTTGCAAGGCGGCGTTGATACCGGCCAGCATGCCTTGCGCCGCCGCCTCTTCGTAACCGGTGGTACCGTTGATCTGGCCGGCGAAGAACAGGCCGTCGATCGCCTTGGTTTCGAGCGAGGCCTTGAGCCCGCGCGGATCGAAATAATCGTATTCGATCGCATAGCCGGGACGCAGGATATGGGCGTTTTCGAGGCCGCGGATCGAGCGCACCAGCGCCAGCTGGACGTCGAACGGCAGGCTGGTGGAAATCCCGTTCGGATAGAACTCGTTGGTGGTCAGCCCTTCCGGCTCGAGGAAGATCTGGTGCGACGCCTTGTCGGCGAAACGGTGGATCTTGTCTTCCACCGACGGGCAATAGCGCGGCCCCACCCCTTCGATCTTGCCGGTGTACATCGGACTGCGGTCGAGCCCGCCGCGAATGATGTCGTGCGTGCGGCTATTGGTATGGGTGATCCAGCACGGCAATTGGCGCGGGTGCATGGCGACCGAACCCAGCACCGAAAACACCGGGATCGGGTCGAGGTCGCCCGGCTGTTCTTCCATCACCGAAAAATCGATGCTGCGGCCGTCGATGCGTGGCGGCGTGCCGGTTTTCAGGCGGCCCATTCCCAAGCCGCCGTTTTCCGCCTTCAATTCCTTCAGGCGCGCCGCCAGGGAAATGGCAGGCGGATCGCCTGCCCGGCCACCAGAGTAATTGTTCAGGCCGACATGGATTTTTCCGTCCAGAAACGTTCCGGCAGTCAACACCACGGTACGACTGCGGAAGCGGATGCCGACTTGCGTCACGGCGCCGACCACGCGGTCGCCCTCCACCATCAAGTCGTCGACCGCTTGCTGGAACAGCCACAGGTTGGGCTGGTTTTCCAGCATGCTGCGAATCGCCTGCTTGTACAGGATACGGTCGGCCTGCGCGCGGGTGGCGCGCACCGCCGGCCCTTTCGACGAATTCAACACGCGGAATTGGATGCCGGCCTGATCGGTGGCGAGCGCCATGGCGCCGCCCATGGCGTCGACTTCGCGAACTAAATGACCCTTGCCTATGCCGCCAATCGAGGGGTTGCAGGACATCTGTCCCAGCGTTTCGATATTGTGGGTCAGGAGCAAGGTTTTGCGCCCCATACGGGCGGACGCGAGCGCGGCTTCGGTACCGGCGTGGCCGCCGCCGACAACGATCACGTCAAATTCGGTAGGGAAATCCATGGAGCGCCTCAAGGAGAGGGTAGGCAGAGGCGAAATTATAAGGTTTTTTCAGGGTCAAGACTTTTCTTATGGATGGTTCCACGTGGAACATTCCTTAGTGGAAAAGCTTAGTGGGAAAGGTGCCTCAGCGCCGACCACAGCAGAAGCAACAGGCCGAGACCGACAAACCAGTGTTCCCAACCCGGCTGGGCGCGCCTCGGCGGCGCGGGCTGGCCGCTGCGCTCCGCTGGTGGCGTCTGCGTCGGCATTGCTGGGCTCATCACCGGCTCCACCCTTCTGCCGCCGGTATCGGCTGGCAAATAAAAATCCCTAGGTTCTGGAGTGGTCAAGTCGCGCGATCGATCGCCCGCAGGGTTCGCCGTCCAGCTGGCCAGGTCGACCGGCACCGGCGGCGGCGCTAGCGGCGCTGGCGGAATTTCCTGTGCTCCATACTCTTGTTCCGGCTCGAACGAAATCACCGTGACCGGATCCAGTGCATCCTGCCGCAAAAACAAATCGATGACGTCGCTATCGAACACTTCAGGCGCCAGGTTTGGCTGCGGTAACAGCATTTCCGCTACCAAGCCCTGCTGCGCCAGCTTGAGGACGGCGCGCTCCAGGCGCAAGGAAGTCATCCCGGTCATTTTCCGGCATAGCGCCTCATAAGGGCTCACGCCGTCGACCATCAGCAAGACCAGGCGCTCGCTTTGGGTCAAACCATGGCTCTTGTTTTTTATTTCGGCACGACCGCTGTCGGTGCGCTGGTAGAGCGCACTCGCCTGCACCGCTTTCAAGTCCTGCGTGAAATGTTTCACGTGGAACAGTCCGGAATTATTTGAAAAAGGCGTCGTATCCGCTTTTTACGATCAAGACCGACACCACCAGCAAGAATATCTTGCGCACGAACCCGCTGCCATGGCGAATCGCCAGCCGACTTCCTATCAGCGATCCGAGGATGTTGAACAGCGCCATCGTCAAGCCGACTTGCCACAACAGATGCCCACTATACCCAAACCACAGCAAGGCGGCGAAATTACATGCCACATTGACCACTTTCGCAACAGCCGAGGCGCCCAGGAAATCGAAACCGAAAAAGCGCACGAACAGGAACACCAGGAAGCTGCCGGTGCCGGGTCCGAAAAAACCATCATAGAAGCCGATGCCGGCACCCACCAGCACGGCGAACACCTGTTCCCTGCGTCCCGCGTGCAGGGGCGCGTGGATGCTGCCGAAATCCTTCCTTTTATAGGTGTAGATGGCCACCGCCAGCAACACGAAGGGCAGCATCTTGCGGATGAAGTCGGGCGGGATCCGGGTCACCGTGTAGGCGCCGACAAAGGCCAGGGCAAATGCGGCGAGCGCCGCCGGTGCCGCGGTACTCCAGGCCAGCCGCACGCGGCGCGCAAAGTTGAAGGCGGCGGCACTGGTGCCGAAAATGCCGGCCAGCTTGCTGGTGCCAAGCAAGCTGGCCGGCGCTGCGTTGGGCAGCACGGAAAACAATGCCGGAATCTGGATCAGCCCTCCTCCACCCACCACGGCATCGATCAATCCGGCCAAAAATGCCGCGGCCGACAAAAGAAAATAATCAGGCATCGTTGCTTGCGGAGGACTAAAAACTGCGGGTCGAAAAAGGTTATGATTATTGTCACAAGCTTGGATTGCCATGCTGGCGGCACTCCAATGCGACGGGCTATTGTAAGGGCCGGTCCGGCTTGCGCGGTATCAATTTTTCGGAGTGGCATCCTGATTGCCGGCACCGAAAAATTCCCTCAACCTCACTGCGCATGTGTATGCGCGCAGAACCATCGTCACATTTGCCGTCGGAAGGAAAAACATGTCTGCTTTGGAAAACTTTCCCGCTTTCAGCTTCAGCACGGTGCCGCATATCCTGTGCGAACCGGGAATCGCGCAACGCCTTGGCGATTCCCTGCAGCAGCATTTTCCCGCCGCCCGGCGGGCGCTGCTCGTCACTGACGCCGGCTTTCTGCAAACCGGGCTGCTGGAGCCGGTGATCGCCAGCCTGCGCGGTGCTGGGCTCGCGGTCGAAATCTTTTCCGGGGTGCTGGCCGATCCGCCCGAAGCGGTCGTGCTGCAGGCCGCCGCCGAAGCGCGCCGGGCCGGCATCGACCTGGTGATCGGCATCGGCGGCGGCAGCTCGATGGACGTCGCCAAGCTGATCGCGGTGCTGGCGGCCGGCGAACAGGAACTCAAGACCATGTACGGCATCGGCAACGTCAAGGAGCGCCGCTTGCCGCTGGTGCAGGTGCCGACCACCGCCGGCACCGGGTCGGAAGTGACGCCGATTTCGATCGTCACCACCGGCGCCACCACCAAGATGGGCGTGGTGTCGCCGCACCTGTACGCCGACCTGGCGGTGCTGGACGCCGAACTGACACTGGGATTGCCGCCACGCGTGACCGCCGCCACCGGCATCGACGCCATGGTGCACGCGATCGAGGCCTACACCACGCGCCACAAGAAAAACCCGCTGTCCGACATGCTGGCGCGCCAGGCGCTGACGCTGCTCTCGACCAACCTGGTCACCGCCTGCCGCGACGGCAGAAATCTGGCGGCGCGCCAGGCCATGCTGCTGGGCGCGATGCTGGCCGGACAGGCGTTCGCCAACGCACCCTGCGCCGCCGTGCATGCGCTGGCCTACCCGATCGGCGGCATTTTCCACGTGCCGCATGGGCTTTCCAATTCGTTGGTGCTGCCGCACGTGCTGCGCGTCAATGCCTCGCATGCGGCGCCGCTGTACGCCGAGCTGGCCGACATCGTGGCGCCGGAGGCGCTCGGCAGCGACGAGGCGCGCACCCTGGCCTTGATCGAGGGCATGGAACAGCTGGCGCTGGAAGTCGGGATCGAAACCCGGTTGCGCCAGGTCGGCATCGCCGAAACCGACCTCGACCGCCTCGCCGACGATGCCATGCTGCAAACCCGGCTGCTCACCAACAATCCGCGCGAACTGACGCGCGACGAAGTGCGCGCGATCTACGCCGCGGCGCTATAGCCAGCGGGCGCGGCGCCGACGCTTGCGCGCCGCGCCTTCGCGAAAAAGCCGGTGCGCTCGCGAGAGGGCTTGCCGTGGGCTTCTGGAATCATATACTCCATGCACATATGATTCATGGCGGGCATGAAATGGATGTTTAAGTCACATACTCCTTGGTATTGGCTATGTCGCAGTTGACTGTCGAAGCCTCTTGGCCGTCGTCGGCCTTGATCCTGCGGTTTGGCACGCCACCCTTGCTGTTGGCGCTCCGACAGCGGCGGCAGCCTGGCGGCGTTGCGGGCAAATCTCCCTGAGAGAAGGCATGCATTTCCGCCAGCGCGCGGACGGCAGGCTGAACAGTTGTCGCAGATCGTCTCGCCCCCGGCCGGCTAGCGCGACCCGCACATTCCAAGCGCTCAACGACGACAGAGCCTGGATATCGGTATATGGCAAGGAGGCGAAGTGCGCGAGGCATGGCGCGCCACGGCATGCCAATGACTCCGATGACTTGGCGCCGATCCGGGCCGCCGCCGCAAGCGCGGCGGACACCGGCATCGACCATGAAAGCCACCGCTCCCAGGCCGCACTGGTCGCCGTGCAGCGCGAATTTCCAAAAGGCGCCGGCGAGTCGGCAACCGGCAACGGCGGATAAATCCTGAGCTTGAAAAGCAAAAGGCCGGCATCACGCCGGCCTTTTGCCTGCTGGACGACTGCGTTCAGCGCTTACCGGCGCCCGGCAGGCGGGCGATGATTTCGCCGACGATGCCGCGTCGGAACGCCAGCACGCAGACGATGAAGATGAAGCCGATCACCATCGTCACCGACTCGCCGATCTGCTTGAACCATTCGACATTGGTGGCCGCGGCCAGGAAGTCGCCGAGATCGCCGAGCCGGTTTTCCAGCGCCACCACCACCACCGCGCCGACGATCGGGCCGACCAGCGTGCCCATGCCGCCGACCAGCGTCATCAGCACCACCAGCCCCGACATCGACCAGTGGACGTCGGTCAGGGTGGCAAAGCCCAGCACCACCGTCTTGGTGGCGCCGGCCAGCCCTGACAGCGCGGCCGACAGCACGAACGCCAGCAGCTTGTAGCGGTCGACGTTATAGCCGAGCGAAATCGCGCGCGGCTCGTTTTCCTTGATCGCCTTCAGCACCTGGCCGAATGGCGAATGCACGGTGCGCATGATCAGCGCAAAGCCGGCCACCGCGATCGCCAGCACCACGTAGTACAGCGTCATGTCGTTGCCGAGATTGATGACGCCGAACAGCGTGCCGCGCGGTACCCCCTGCAAGCCGTCTTCGCCGCCGGTGAACGGCGCCTGCAAGGCGACGAAATACAGCATCTGCGCCAGCGCCAGCGTGATCATGGTGAAATAAATGCCCTGCCGGCGAATCGCCAGCGCCCCCATCAGCAAGCCGATCAGGGCACCGACCGCGGTGCCGGCCAAGAGTCCCAGTTCGGTCGGCCAGTGCAGCGAGGCCAGCGTATAGCCGGTCAGATAGGCGGCCCAGCCGAAGAACGCCGCATGGCCGAACGACAACAGGCCGGTGAAGCCGATCAAGAGGTTGAAGGCGCAGGCAAACAGCGCAAAGCACAACAACTTCATCAAAAATACGGGGTAGAGCACCTGCGGCGCCACCAGCGCCAGCACCAGGGCGATGCCATAACCGATTTTCTTGTTCATGTACTGCTCCGATCCACTTGGTAATCTGGATAACAACGCCCGGCGGCGCCCGGCCCTGCCGCCGCGGCACCGCCGCACGCCAGGCTATTTTTCCTTGCCGAACAGGCCGGCCGGGCGAATCATCAGCACGATCGCCATGATCACGAACACCACGGTGGACGAGGCTTCCGGATAGAACACCCGGGTCAGGCCCTCGATCACGCCCAGACCCAGACCGGTGACGATCGAGCCCATGATCGAGCCCATGCCGCCGATCACCACCACCGCGAACACGACGATGATCAGGTTCGACCCCATCAGCGGCGAGACCTGGATCACCGGCGCCGCCAGCACGCCGGCAAAGGCCGCCAGCGCGACGCCGAAGCCGTAGGTCAGGGTCACCATCAGCGGCACGTTGATGCCGAAGGCCTCCACCAGTTTCGGGTTTTCGGTACCGGCGCGCAGATAGGCGCCGAGCTTGGTCTTTTCGATCACGAACCAGGTGGCGAAACAGATCACCAGCGACGCCAGCACGACCCAGGCGCGGTAATTGGGCAGGATCATGAAGCCCAGATTGGTGGCGCCCGTCAAAGCCTCCGGCACCGAATACGGCTGGCCGGAGACGCCATAGAACGAGCGGAACAGCCCTTCCAGCAGCAGCGTGATGCCGAAGGTCAGCAGCAGCCCGTACAGGTGGTCCAGCTTGTACAGCCAGCGCAGCATGGTGCTTTCGATGATGATGCCGAACAGGCCGACCAGCAGCGGTGCCAGAACCAGCATCACCCAGTAGTTCAAGCCGAAATAGGTCAGCCCCATCCAGGCGACGAAGGCGCCCATCATGTACAGCGCACCGTGCGCAAAATTGATCACGTTGAGCAAGCCAAAGATCACGGCCAGACCCGAGCGACAGCATCGCGTAAAACGAACCGTTGACCAGCCCCAGCAGCAATTGGCTCAGCATCGCTTGCAGCGGTATGCCGAAGATTTCCATGGCGTTATGAAGAAAAAATCACCCGTGACAGGTGAGGGACTGAAAAAAGCGGCACGCGTTTGACACGCGCGCCGCAGACACTAGCTTCCTGTTCCTGCTATTACTTCCAGAGCGCGCACTTCGACTCGGCTTTGGTGGTGAAAGCCTGATCGCCCGGAATGGTCTGCGCCACTTTGCAGGTAATCCCATGGCGTCTTCGATTCGGCCGGCGTCTTCACCTGCATCAGATACATGTCGTGCACCATGCGGCCGTCCGGACGAAGGTCGCCGTCTCTTCACGTACATGTCGTTGAATTTGGTGGCCCGCATCTTGTCGAGCACCTTTTCGGCATCGTCGGTACCGATCGCCTTGACCGCCGTCAGGTATTGGTACACCACCGAGTAGTCGGCGGCCTGCAGGCTGGACGGCATGCGCTTCATCTTGTCGAAGAAACGCTTGGCCCATGCGCGCGACTCCGGGCTTCTGATCCCAGTACCAGCTGTCGGTCAGGTACATGCCTTGCGTCAGCGGCAGGCCGAGCGAATGGATGTCGTTGATGAACATCAAGCAGGCCCGCCATTTTCATGGTCTTGGTGATGCCGAATTCATTGGCGGCCTTGATGGCGTTGATGGTGTCGCCGCCGGCATTGGCCAGGCCGAGAATCTGCGCCTTCGAAGCTTGCGCCTGCAGCAGGAACGACGAAAAGTCCGAGGCCGACAACGGGTGCTTGACCTGGCCCAGCACGGTACCGCCGTTTGCCTTGACCACGTCGCGCGGTATCGGTCTCCAGCGAGGCGCCGAACGCATAGTCGGCGGTCAGGAAGAACCAGGTCTTGCCGCCCTGCTTGACCACGCGCCGACCGGTGCCCTTGGCCAGCGCCACCGTGTCGTAGGCGTAGTGCACCGTGTACGGCGAGCATTCTTCATTGGTCAGGCGCGCGCTGCCGGCACCGATCGCAGATGAAGGCTTTTTCTTTTCCGCGGCCACTTTGGCCATGGCCAGTGCGGTCGCCGAATTGGTGCCGCCGATCAGCATGTCGATCGACCTTCTGCTGGTCGAACCATTCGCGCGCCTTGGAAGCGGCGATGTCGGCCTTGTTCTGGTGGTCGGCGGTGATCAGTTCGATCTTCTTGCCGTTGATGTTGCCGCCCATGTCGGCGATCGCCATCTTGATCGCTTCGACGCCGCCGGCGCCGTCGATATCCGAATACAGGCCCGACATGTCGGTGATAAAACCGATCTTGATCACGTCACCCGAAATCTGGGCCGAAGCCGAGGCGCCGAAGCCGAGAGCGACGGCAGCCGTTACGGCGAGAGTAATTGTTTTCATTTTCAACTTCATTGTCTTCTCCTTTGATGTAATACGAATGCACTACCCCATCCCAACCAAGTCATACGCCCAGCAGTTCATTCAGTACCGGCATCTTGGCCTCGAGTTCGGACGCAGCAAAGGTCTCGACGATCTGCCCGTGCTCCACCACGTAAAACCGGTCCGCCAGCGGCGCGGCAAACCGGAAATTCTGCTCCACCATCACGATCGTGTAACCCTTGGCCTTCAGGGTCGTGATCATGCGCGCCAGCGCCTGCACGATCACCGGCGCCAGCCCTTCCGAGATTTCGTCGAGCAGCAGCAGCCGGGCGCCGGTGCGCAGGATGCGCGCCACCGCCAGCATCTGCTGTTCGCCGCCGGACAGGCGCGTGCCCTGGCTGTTGCTGCGCTCCGCCAGATTCGGGAACATCTCGTAGATTTCCTCTACCGACATGCCCTTGTCGGTCTCCGACACCGAGGGCGGCAGCAGCAGGTTTTCTTCGGCCGACAGCGAGGAAAAAATGCCGCGCTCTTCCGGGCAGTAGCCGACGCCCAGATGGGCAATCTGATAGGTCGGCAGTTCGATCGATTCGACGCCGTTGATCTTGATCGAGCCGTTGCGGCGGCCGGTCAGGCCCATGATCGCGCGCAGCGTCGTGGTGCGGCCGGCGCCGTTGCGCCCGAGCAGGGTCACCACTTCGCCCTGGTTCACCGACAGCGACGTTGTGCAGGATGTGCGATTCGCCGTACCAGGCCTGCAATTGCGAAATTTCCAGCGCCTTGGCGCCCGGCTGCGCCGCCATCAGTGCGCTCCTTCCAGAGCGCCGCTTGTCGTTCCCATATACGCTTCCATCACTTGCGGATTGTTCGAGACTTCGGCATAGGGCCCTTCGGCCAGCACTGCGCCGCGCTGCAGCACGGTGATCTTGTCGCAGATGCCGGCCACCACGTTCATGTTGTGCTCGACCATCAGGATCGTGCGTCCGGCCGAAACCTTCTTGATCAGCGCGGTGACGCGGTCGACGTCTTCGTGGCCCATGCCCTGGGTCGGCTCGTCGAGCAGCATCAGTTCCGGCTCCATCGCCAGCGTGGTGGCGATTTCCAGCGCGCGCTTGCGGCCGTACGGCAGGTCGACGGTCAGGGTGTCGGCGAATTCGGCCAGGTCGACTTCGGCCAGCAATTGCATCACGCGGTCGTTCAGGCGCGACAGGCTGCGCTCGCTCTGCCAGAAGTAGAACGAGGTGCCGAGCGAGCGCTGCAGGCCGATGCGCACGTTCTCCAGCACCGTCAGGTGCGGAAACACGGCGGAAATCTGGAACGAGCGGATGATGCCCTGGCGCGCGATCTGGGCCGGCGCGGCGGCGGTGATGTCGCGGCCGTTGAACAGGATCTGGCCGGCGGTCGGCACCAGGAATTTGGTCAGGAGGTTGAAGCAGGTGGTCTTGCCGGCGCCGTTCGGTCCGATCAGCGCATGGATGTGACCGCGCTGCACCTGCAGGTTGACATCGTTGACCGCCGTGAAGCCCTTGAATTCCTTGGTCAGGTGCTTGGTCTCCAGGATGACATCGGCCATCGTATCTCCTTTGTCTTTATTTATGCTTATTTGCAATACTTATATTTACTTTTTCCTATAGTACACAGTGTATTCGGAATCGGACAATACGTATAAATACTATCGTTTCGCGGACGCTTTTAGCCTACACCGCGCTCGGCGCGCATCAGGGCGGCCGCCTTTTCGGCGATCATGATGGTCGGCGAATTGGTATTGCCGGAAGTGATCGTCGGCATCACCGAAGCATCGACCACGCGCAATCCGGCCACGCCCCTGACCCGCAGCTGGCTGTCCACCACCGCCAGCGGATCATCGGCGCGGCCCATGCGGCAGGTGCCGACCGGATGGAAGATGGTGGTGCCGATCATCGCCGGCGGCGCGCGCCAGCTCTTCCTCGCTGCGGTAACTGCGTGCCCGGCTTGAATTCTTCCGGCGCATATTTCCGCAGCGCCGGCGCCGCCACGATTCTGCGCGTCAGCGTCAGCGACGCCGCCGCCACCTTGCGGTCTTCCGGCGTGCTCAGGTAATTGGTGGTGATTTTCGGCGCCACCAGCGAATCGCCGGAGGCGATGCGCACATGGCCGCGCGCGGTCGGCCGCAGGTTGCAGACGCTGGCGGTAAACGCCGGGAAGGCATGCAGCGGATCGCCGAACTTGTCCAGCGACAGCGGCTGCACGTGATATTCGAGGTTGGGCGTCGCCTGGCCCGGATCGGAGCGCGCGAACGCGCCCAGCTGCGACGGCGCCATCGACATCGGGCCGCTCTGGAACAGCGCGTACTGGGCGCCGATGCGCAGCTTGCCGTGCCACTTGCCGGCCATCGTGTTCAGCGTCGGCGTGCCGCGCACCTTGAACGCCATGCGGATCTGCAGATGGTCTTGCAGATTCTCGCCGACGCCCGGCGTATCGGCCACCACCGGCACGCGCGTGCCGCTGCAGCAAGGGCGCCGGACCGATGCCCGACACCTGCAGGATTTGCGGCGAGCCGATGGCGCCGGCCGCGAGGATCGTTTCGCGCATCGATCGCGCCTGCCACTCGCTGCCGCCGCCGACGAATTCGACGCCGGTGCACACCGGGCCGCGCTCGCCGTTTTCGATTTTCAGGCGGCGCACATGGCAGCCGGTCATGATGGTCAGGTTGCCACGCCGCGCCGCCGGCTTGAGGAAGGCCTTGGCGGTATTCCAGCGGATGCCGCGTTTCTGGTTGACCTCGAAATAGCCGCAGCCCTCGTTGTCGCCGCGATTGAAATCGTCCACTTTCGGGATGCCGACTTCAGCCGCGGCTTCGCGAAATGCATCCAGGATGCGCCACGACAGGCGCTGCTTTTCCACCCGCCATTCGCCGCCGGTGCCGTGGTAGGCATCGCCGCCGCCATGATGGTCTTCGCTTTTCATGAACAGCGGCAGCACCTTGTTCCAGCGACCAGCCGGGGTCGCCGGTGGCTTCGGCCCAGGCGTCGTAGTCTTCGGCCTGGCCGCGCATGTAGATCATGCCGTTGATCGAGGAACTGCCGCCCAGGACTTTGCCGCGCGGGTAGATCAGGCTGCGGCCGTTCAGGCCCGGGTCGGCCTCGGTGCGGTAACACCAGTCGGTGCGCGGATTGTCGATGCAGTACAGGTAGCCGACCGGGATATGGATCCAGACGTAATCGTCCTTGGCGCCGGCCTCGATCAGCAGCACGCTGACCTCCGGGTCCTGCGTCAGGCGGTTCGCCAGCACGCAGCCGGCGGTGCCGGCGCCGATGATGATGTAGTCGTATTGGCCGGCGGATTCCATAGGCGGGGTCCTCGTTTGAATCGGGTTATTTGGCTACCGGCATGGTGAATTCCGCACCCTTGGCGATGCTTTGCGGCCAGCGCTGCATGATCGATTTGTAGCGCGTGTAGAAGCGGATTCCTTCTTCGCCGTAAGCATACACGTCGCCGAACAGCGAGCGCTTCCAGCCGCCGAACGAGTGCCACGCCATCGGCACCGGGATCGGCACGTTGACGCCGATCATGCCGACTTCGACATGCCGGGAAAACTCGCGCGCGGTGTTGCCGTCGGCGGTAAACAGCGACACGCCGTTGCCGAATTCGTGGGCATTGATCAGCTCCACCGCCGCCGCGAAATCGGGCACCCGCACCACGCACAGCACCGGCCCGAAAATTTCCTCGCGGTAGATTTTCATCGACGGCGTCACATGGTCGAACAGGCTGCCGCCGATGAAGAAGCCGTTTTCATGGCCGGCCACCTGCACGCCGCGGCCGTCGACCAGCAGCCTGGCGCCGGCCTGGACGCCGTCTTCGATGTAAGCCTCGACCTTGGCTTTGTGGGCGGCGGTCACCAGCGGCCCCATTTCGGCGTCGGCTTCCATGCCGTTCCTGATCTTCAGCGCCCGGACGCGCGGAATCAAGGCTTCGACCAGCCGGTCGGCGACGCTGCCGACCGCCACCGCCACCGAAATCGCCATGCAGCGTTCGCCGGCCGAACCATAGGCGGCGCCGATCAAGGCATCGACCGCCTGTTCCAGGTCGGCGTCCGGCATCACCACCAGGTGGTTCTTGGCGCCACCCAGCGCCTGCACCCGCAACGGATATTTGCCGGCGCGCCGCGTCCCTTCGCTGTAGACGTATTCGGCGATCGGCGTCGAGCCGACGAAGGAGACCGCCTTCACCTCCGGATGCTGCAGCAAGGCGTCGACCGCCACTTTGTCGCCCTGCACCACGTTGAACACGCCGTCCGGCAAGCCGGCCTGCTGGAACAGTTCGGCCAGCAGCAGCGACGCCGACGGATCGCGCTCGGACGGCTTCAGCACGAAGGTGTTGCCGGTGGCCAGCGCCAGCGGCGCCATCCACAGCGGCACCATGACCGGGAAGTTGAACGGCGTGATGCCGGCGGTGACGCCGAGCGGCTGGCGCAAGTTCCAGTTGTCGATGCCGCCGCCGATGTTGTCGGTGAACTGGGTCTTCAGCAATTGCGGCACGCCACAGGCGAATTCGACCACTTCCAGCCCGCGCGTGACTTCGCCGCGGGCATCGGACAGCACCTTGCCGTGTTCGCGCGTGATCGCCAACGCCAGCGCCTCGTGCTGCTGCTCCATCAATTCCTTGAAACGGAACAACACGCGCGCGCGCTTCAGCGGCGCCACCTCGGCCCAGGCCGGTGCGGCGGCGCTGGCGGCGGCCACCGCCTGGTTGACTTCCTCGATTCCGGCCAGCGCCACTTGCGCTACCGCGGCGCCGGTGGCCGGATTGAACACCGGCTGCAGGCGGGCGCTGGCGGGCGCCACCACCCGGCCGTTGATGTAATGGGAAACGATTGGAGTCGCGGAATGGGCCATGACGGTTCCTTCGGATGATGAATTCATCAGCAGCATATCCGCCGCAATCGGCGGAATCCAATGAGTTATTATCGTTCTTGTTATAAGAAATATTAATGATGAAACGCCCATCGCCGGGCCGACACGGGCGCGAAGGCGCGCTTTTCTTTTCTTGAACCGCGAAGGTTTCGCCATGGACCTGATTCAACTGCGGGCATTTGTCGCGGTCGCGCGCGAAGGCAATCTGACCCGTGCCGCCGAGCAGCTGCACGTGACGCAGCCGGCGGTCAGCCTGCAAATCAAGGCGCTGCAAAAAAACCTGAACCTGGTGTTGTTTACCCGCATCCCGAGCGGCATGCGCCTGACCGACGATGGCGCCAAGCTGCTGCCGCTGGCGGAGCGCACCCTGGCCGGCGCCCGCGAACTGGTGCAATCGGCGCGCATGCTGCACGCGCGCGCGGCCGGCACGCTGACCGGTTCGCTATCGATCGGCACCATACTCGATCCCGAATTCACACGGCTCGGCGCCTTCCTCAAGCAAT
This sequence comes from uncultured beta proteobacterium, assembly GCA_963706525.1. Taxonomy (GTDB): domain Bacteria; phylum Pseudomonadota; class Gammaproteobacteria; order Burkholderiales; family Burkholderiaceae_D; genus DATJCV01. The sequence continues at coordinate 190,395 of CAVPMM010000003.1, forward strand.
TGGTGGAAACCTATCCGCAACTATCGACCCAGTTGCGCCACGGCATGTCCGGCGACGTCCTGTTGCAGGTCGAAAACGGCAGCCTCGACGTCGGCCATTATCTCGGCAAGCCGCCGCGCCAATTCCATGCGCTTACCCTGACGCCGTTCAACTATTGCGTGGTGGCGCCGCGCGGCTGGAAAAGCCGCGTGCTCGGCCGCGACTGGCGCGCGCTGGCACGGCTGCCGTGGATCTGGACGCCGCCGCAGTCGGCCCATCACCGGCTGCTCTCCAAAACCTTTGCGCAACACAAGGTCAGCCCCAACAAGGTGGCGCTGGTGGATCAGGAATCCTCGATGCTGGACCTGGTGAAGTCGGGGGTCGGCCTGACGCTGATGCGCGAATCGATGGCGCTGCGCGAGTCGCATGCGCACGGCCTGATCATCGCCGACACCGTCAGCCTGTCCAGCGAACTGTCGTTCATCAGCCTGGCGCAGCGCCGCCACGAGCCGGCGATCGCCGCCGTGTTTGCGATCCTGGCGGCACTGTGGGCCAACTGAAGCGGGCGGCGGACATGGCGCCGTTTTCCTGTGGATAAGCCTGGGGATAAGCGGTCGATGGTTTGGGGATAAGCGCGGATTTATCCAAAGGCGTTTTTGTTATCCAGAATCGGTCCGGCGCGATTCCCTGCCTTATGCAGCATTTATGCAATTTCCAGCCGCTTGAATTTAAACCGGTTTACCGGCTTATCCACAGAAACCGGTCAACACTACTATTACTACTATTCTTAAATATATAAAACATAGATTAAAACCAGAATCCCGTTACGCGACCCAGGGCGGGAACAGCACCGTCCTTCCTAGACCGGAAAAACGGGATCAGAGATGGTGATAGCCGATATCCGAACGGACCTTGCCGCGAAATACCCAGTACGACCAGAACGCATACAGCAGGATGATCGGCAGCAAAAAGACCGTCCCCACCATCAGGAACACCTGTGAGGCCTGGCCCACCGCCGCATCCTGCAGCGTGACCGAGGGCGGCACGACGTAAGGCCATTGCGAAATGATCAATCCGGTATAAGCCAGGAAAAACAAGCCCATGGTGCAGACGAACGGCAATACCTCGCGTCCCTTGCGCAAGGAGTCCCACAATAGCCACGCCAGTAGCGCGGTCAGGATCGGCACCGGGGCGAAGAACAGGAAATTCGGCATGCTGAACCAGCGCGCCGCGATCCTTTCCTGCGTCAGCGGCGTCCAGACGCTGATCAGGACGATGAACAGCAGGATGCCGATCACGCCCCAGCGCGCCTTGGTGCGCGCCCACTGCTGCAACTCGCCTTCGGTCTTCATGTACAGCCAGGTGGCGCCGAGCAAGGAATAGCCAACCATCAGGCCGACCCCGGTCAAGAGCGGAAACGGCGCGATCCAGTCCCAGCTGGTACCGGAAAAGGCGCGGTTTTCGACCGGCAGTCCCTGCACGAACATCCCCAGCACGATGCCTTGGGCGAAGGCGGCGATCAGCGAACCGCCGGCAAACGAGTAATTCCAGAATCCCTTGCGGGCGCCCGGAATGTCGCGGAACTCGAAGGCCACGCCGCGAAACAGCAAGCCCAGCAACATCACCAGGATCGGGAAATACACCGCGGGAATGATCACCGCGAAGGCCAGCGGGAAGATCGCCAGCAAGCCGGTGCCGCCCAGTATCAGCCAGGTTTCGTTGAAATCCCAGATCGGCGCCACCGAGGCCGTCATCTGGTCGCGGTCCTCCTGATGCTGGCGAAACAGCAGCAGGATGCCGACACCGAGGTCGAAGCCGTCCAGCAAGACGTACATCAGGACCCCGAGCGACAGGATGCCGGCCCAAAGCGGTATCAGGTCAAGGGACATCGCGCGCTCCCTTAGCTGCACTGGACTCGGCGACCTCGGTGGCAGCCGACAGAGGCCGAGCCGGTCGTGGATGGGCGTGTCGGTCCTCTTCTTCCACTGCCGGCGCTGGGCCGATCAGCACCAGCCGGCGCAGCATGATCAGGCCCAGGCCGAAAATGAACAGGTAACTCACCACGTACGCGACCAGGGACAACCTGACGTCGTTGGCGGTCAGCGAGGGTGTGACGGCTTCCGCGGTGCGCATCAGGCCGTACACCACCCAGGGCTGGCGGCCGACTTCGGTGGTGGTCCAGCCGGCCAGCACCGCCAGGAAGCCGATCGGACCGGCCCAGGTGCACAGGCGCAGATACCAGTCGGTCTCGAACAAACGCCCGCGCCGCCACAGCACCAGGCCGGTGATCACCAGCGCCAGCATCAGCACGCCCAGTCCGACCATGACGCGAAAGGCGAAATAGACGATCGCCACCGGCGGCCGGTCTACCTTGGGAAAGGCTTTCAAACCCTTGACCTCGCCGTTCCAGTCGTGGGTCAGGTACAAGCTGCCGAGCTTCGGTATGGCGATCTCGAAATGGTTTTTTTCCGCTTCCTGGTCGGGCAGTGCGAACAGCGAGGCCGGCACGCCGCTCTCGGTTTCCCACAACCCCTCCATGGCCGCGAGCTTGGCCGGTTGGTGGTGCAATGTGTTGACCCCATGCAAATCGCCGACGATGATCTGGAACGGCACCATGATGATCAGAAAGATCAATGCCATGTGGATCATGATTTTGCTCTCGGGCACGAAGCGGCCGCGCCGCATGTAAAACGCGCCGACCGCAAGGATCACGAAAGCGGTGGTCACCACGAACGCGGTGACGGTGTGGACCAGCCGGTACGGGAAGGACGGATTGAAGATCACGGCCAGCATGCTGGTGGGGGAAAAGCGGCCGTCGATGATTTCATAAGCGGTGGGGGTCTGCATCCAGCTGTTGACCGCCAGAATCCAGAACGAGGACAGCAGCGTGCCAAGCGCCACGACCACGCCGGAAAACGCATGCGCCCAGGGCGGCACCAGCTTGCGGCCGAACAGCAGCACGCCGAGAAATGCCGCCTCCAGGAAGAACGCCGTCAGGACTTCATAGGCGAACAGTCCGCCCAGCACATTCGAGGTGCGGTCCGAAAAACGGCTCCAGTTGGTGCCGAACTGGAACGGCATCACGATGCCGGACACTACTCCCATGCCGAACGACACGGCGAAGATGCGGATCCAGAACGCCGACAGCCGCCCCACGACCTCGTTCTTGGTGAGCCACCAGCGCACTTCCAGCGTCGCGACATAGCAGGACAGGCCGACGGTGAAGGCCGGCAGCAGGATATGCAGGGCAATCACCCAGGCGAACTGTATGCGGGACAACAATAATGCATCCATGAGGCAGCCCCTTCGTGATCGAGGTGGTGCATCGCATGCAAGTGAATGATCTTAGGCTGGCGGCCATGCCGGGTATTGAGGCAACACAAGAGCCGGCAGATTCACCGACAGGGCGCGGTTTTCAAAAATTCAGCCTTTCAGGGTTTATCTCAATGTTTTATATATTTAATTCTGATAGTAGTAATAGAGTGCGCTCGGAACTGTGGATAAGTGCCGAAAGCGCTTTGCAATCAAGCGCCTGGCGCCGGCATAAACGCTGAATAATGACGGTATGAGGCCGGCGTCGATTCTGGATAAAAACCGCTGGTGCCGGAGCCGGACGCTTGTCCCCAATCATTCCCCAGCTTATCCCCAGGCTTATCCACACGCAGCACCATCATTTGGGATGAGTCCTGCACGGCGCTGCCGATTCGCGGGTTGGAATCGCCGTGCTGCGCGCTCATCCATATACTCCTTATTTCACCATTAAATTGCGCACATAAAACGGCGATTTATGACGCATACTCCTTTGTAGGTATGCGGTGCGGATGGAACTGCTGAGGGCGGGAGCGGGGCCGGATCCTTTTCCACCATGCCGGCGCGCCAAGGCACGGCATCAGTGCTTTGTGCCGTGATCGACCGGGGAAAAAGCCACTCAGGAGGATGGTGAAAGGCACTGGGCTGCGGCGTGGAGGCGTCGCAAGGAGCAGGCGCGGCACACGGGCGGCCCCCGACCGCTCGGTGAAAAACGGAAGCTCTACGCCGCTGCCGCTACTCTCGGGAAGACTCAGTTGCCGATCGTCATCAGGCTGGCATTGCCGCCGGCCGCGGTGGTGTTGACGCATAGCGCGCGCTCGGCCACCAGCCGCCACAAGGCGATCGGGACGTCGGCGGCGGTTTCCATGATCGGCACCAGCGCGCCTGGGCGTTCAGCCAGGGCGCTGCGCAGTTCCGCGTGGCTGCCGTGCTCGATCAGCGCGATCGCCAGCGAGGCGGCGGCCAGGCCGGCGGCGTCGACGATCTGTATCCGCTGACGCACCGGCGCCGGCGTCCCGGCCGGAAGCAGGGTCGCGGTGCTGCCGCTGACCACGGCGCGGTTGCCGGTGGCCAGCACCGCCGCCAGCTGGTTGAGCAAGGCGTTGACGCTGGCGGCCGCGCACAGCACTGCCCCGCGCGGCGCGAACGACAGGGTGTTGCGCTCACCGGTGGGACCGGGCAGCACCAGCGTGGTGCCGAGCGGTGTGCTGTGTGCATACTGCTCGGCCAGGGCGGCGAAGCGTTCGTGGCCGTGGGTCTTGGCCCAGGCCAGCAGGGTGTCGAGCGCCGGCGTCGGCGAATCGGCGTCGGCATGCGGGCGCGGCGCGGCGTGGATGGTGTGGGCGCCGAAGCTGACCGCGGCCTGGCGCTGCAGCCGCTTCAGGTACAGCGGACCGCCGGCCTTGGGGCCGGTGCCGGACTTGCCCTCGCCGCCGAACGGCTGCACGCCGACCACGGCGCCGACGATGTTGCGGTTGACGTAGATGTTGCCGACGTGCGCGCGGCTGCTGATGAAGTCGATGGTTTCGTCGATGCGCGAATGGATGCCCAGCGTCAGCCCGTAGCCGCTGGCATTGATCGCCTCGACCAGTTGCGGCAGCTGCTCGCGGCGGTAGCGCAGCACGTGCAGCACCGGGCCGAACACTTCGTGCTGCAATTCCGACAGCGCGCCGATTTCGATCACGGTCGGGGCGACGAAGGTGCCATGCCCAACATCGGCGCCGTCCGCCAACGGCAGCTGGTAGACGGCGTCGTCCTTGGCTTGCTGGGCGGCGCGCATGCGGTCGATGTGCTCCTGCAATTTCTGCTGCGCCTCGGCGTCGATCACCGGGCCGATGTCGGTCGCCAGCCGGTCCGGGTTGCCGACTCTCAATTCCTGCATCGCGCCTTTCAGCATCGCCAGCGTGCGCTCGGCGATATCTTCCTGCAGGCACAGCACGCGCAAGGCCGAGCAGCGCTGGCCGGCGCTGTCGAAGGCCGAGGACAGCGCGTCCTGCACCACCTGTTCCGGCAGCGCCGAGGAGTCGACGATCAAGGCGTTCTGGCCGCCGGTCTCGGCGATGAACGGCAGTTCGCCGGCGGCGCCGGACTGTGCGGCGCGGCGCGCCAGCGTGCGGTTGATGAGCTGCGCCACTTCGGTCGAGCCGGTGAAGATCACGCCGGCCACGCGTGGATCGGCGGTCAGCGCGGCGCCGACCGTTTCGCCGCGCCCCGGCAGCAGCTGCAGCGCCGCGCGCGGCACGCCGGCTTCGTGCAGCAATTGCACCGCGCGGTGGGCGATCAGCGGCGTCTGTTCGGCCGGCTTGGCCAGCACCACGTTACCGGCCGCCAGCGCGGCGCTGAGCTGGCCGGTGAAGATCGCCAGCGGGAAGTTCCAGGGGCTGATGCAGACCACCGCGCCCAGCGCCGGCGCGTTGGCGTCCGGCAGGATCTGCGCCGCGTAGTAGCGCAGGAAATCGACCGCCTCGCGCACTTCGGCGATCGCGTTCGGCAGCGACTTGCCGGCTTCGCGCACCGCCAGCGCCATCAGTTCGGCGCGATGCGCCTCGAACAGGTCGGCCGCGCGCTGCAGGATGGCGGCGCGCTCGGCGGCCGGCTGTTGCTGCCAGCCGGCCGCCGCCTGCTGCGCGGCCTCCAGCGCGGCTTCCACTTCTTCGTCGCCGGCTTCGCGCACGCTGCCGACCACATCGCGGCGGTCGGCCGGGTTGTGCAGCGGCTGCGCTTCACCGGCCGGGGTCGACGCCGGCCCCGCGATCAGCGGCGCGGCCTGCCAGCGGCGCCGGCCGAAGGCGGCGAATTCGGCGTTCAACAGGCGCAAGGCATCTTCGTTGCTGAAATCGAGGCCGGCCGAGTTTTTCCGTTCGGCGCCGTACAGCTCGGCCGCCAGCGGGATCTGCGGATGCGGGCTGCCGCCCTGGCGCGCGCACCAGCTCGACCGGATCGGCGATCAGCGCTTCGATCGGCACCTGTTCGTCGACGATCTGGTTGACGAACGAGGAATTGGCGCCGTTTTCCAGCAGCCGCCGCACCAGGTAGGCCAGCAGCGTCTCGTGCGAGCCGACCGGGGCGTAGATGCGGCACGGCCGGTCGAGGTTGGCCGGACCGACCACCTGGTCGTACAGCGTCTCGCCCATGCCGTGCAGGCACTGGAATTCGTAGTCGGTGATGCCGTCGCGCCTGCGCCTCGGTGTAGATCACCGCCAGCGATGTGCGCGTTGTGGGTGGCGAATTGCGGATAGATGCACGTCGGTCGCGGCCGAGCAGCTTTTGCGCGCAGGCCAGGTAGGACACGTCGGTGTGCGACCTTGCGCGTATAGACCGGGTAGCCCGGCATGCCGTCGACCTGGGCGCGCTTGATTTCGCTGTCCCAGTAGGCGCCCTTCACCAGCCGCACCATGAACTTGCGGCCGCTGCGCTGCGCCAGGTCGACCAGGTAGTCGATCACGAACGGGCAGCGCTTCTGGTAGGCCTGGACCACGAAGCCGATGCCGTCGAAGCCGGCGAGTTCGGGATCGAAGGCCAGCGCTTCCATCAGGTCCAGCGACAGTTCCAGGCGGTCGGCTTCCTCGGCGTCGATGTTGAGGCCGATGTCGTACTGCTTGGCCAGCAGCAGCAGCGCGCTTCAGGCGCGGCAGCAGTTCGTCCATCACGCGCGCGCGCTGGGCGCGGCTGTAGCGCGGGTGCAGCGCCGACAGCTTGACCGAAATGCCGGGGCCGTCCTTGATGCCGCGGCCGTTGGCGGCGCGGCCGATGGCGTGGATCGCGTGTTCGTAAGCGGCGTAGTAGCGCGCCGCGTCGTGCGCGGTCAGCGCCGCCTCGCCCAGCATGTCGTAGGAATAGCGGTAGCCGCGCGCCTCGTTGGCGCGGCTGTTGGCCAGCGCCTCTTCGATGGTCTGGCCGGTGACGAACTGGTTGCCCAGCATGCGCATCGCCAGGTCGACGCCCTTGCGGATCAGCGGCTCGCCGCCCTTGGCGATCAGCTTGTTCAAGGCGGAGCCCAGTCCCTGCTCGCTGCTGGTGCCGACCAGCTTGCCGGTGATCAAGCAGGCCCCAGGTGGCGGCGTTGACGAACAGCGACGGCGATTCGCCCAGATGGCGGCGCCAGTCGCCGCGGCTGATCTTGTCGGCGATCAGGCGGTCGGCGGTCTGGTGGTCGGGAATCCGCAGCAGCGCCTCGGCCAGGCACATCAGCGCCACGCCCTCTTCCGACGACAGCGAAAACTCGTGCATCAGCGCGTCGACGCCGGAGGCGCGGCTGCGCTTGGCGCGCACCGCCTGCACCAGCTTCTGCGCCAGCGCCTGCGTGCCGCCGGCCAGCGCGGCGTCGCGCTGGATCTGGCCGAGCAGCCATTGCACGGCGTCGCCTTCGTCGCGGCGGTAGGCGGCGGTGATGGCGGCGCGCAGCGCGTCCGGCGCGGGCGCCACTTCGCGGTCGAAGGCGGCAAAAGGGACGAAGGCGGGTGAGAAGCCGGAATCCGGCTCGGCGATCTGGCGGTGCGGGTCGGGCATGGCAGTGATCTCAAAAAGCACGGCTGCAAAGATTGAGCCTGAGCGGAAATCGGCGGAAAATCATCTAAGTGACATATGCCGATTGTATCGACGAAGCCCATGGATTTATTCTGGTATTACCGCGCACTATCCAAATTTTCTTATAGGTGAGAAAATTTCACCAAATAAAGTTTTCCCGAGGATGGCGATGCTCGACAAGATCAGCAAGAGGATTCTGGAAGAACTGCAAAACGACGGCCGCATCAGCAATGTCGACCTGTCGGCGCGCGTCAACCTGTCGCCGGCCGCCTGTCTCGAACGCGTGCGCAAGCTGCACGAAGCCGGCTACATCCTCGGCTATACCGCGCAGCTGAATCCGCAGCTGCTCGACGTCTCGCTGCTTGGTGTTCATCGAAGTGGTGCTGGAGCGCACCACGCCGGAAGTGTTCGACGCCTTCAAGCACAGCGTGCAGACGATTCCCGAAGTGCTCGAATGCCACCTGGTCGCGGGCGGCTTCGATTACCTGGTCAAGGCGCGCGTCAAGGACATGAACGCCTACCGCGAATTCCTCGGCAAGTCGCTGCTGCAGTTGAAGGGCGTGCGCGAAACCCACACCTATGCGGTGATGGAAGAGGTCAAGAGCACCACCAAGCTCGTGATCCGCTAGGCGATTGAACACATACTCCCAATGATGCGCCTTTATCCCGGGCGTATTATGGAAGATTTGGAAACATACCCCAATGTATGGTGGGCGGGGCAGTTGTTTGGCATCGGCGCCGTCGCTCGCGCGAACAAAGCCGCTGCCGCTGTTTTGCGCCGCCTTTGGTAAAAGGCCTCGGACCCGGCTTGCACGGGCGACCGTGAATCTTTGACTACGCATCGCCTGCAGTCCCTACCCCGATGCCGTCAAAGCTGAAGCAGAGCAATTTTCGCGATAAAGCGTCGGGAAAATCTCTGGGCCCGGTGTCGCTTTATTGACGCCGAACGCCGCCGCCAAAACCAACGGCCCGCCAATGGCGGGCCGTCGTCTCCAGCCGGCGGCACGGCATCCGCCGCGCCAGCCGTGTGGCCTTGACCACTTACATCTTGATGCCTTTGAGGTCGGCCGTCAGATAACCGACCGCGGCGCCGAACTTGTCCTTGTAGTTGGCCCGGATCAGCGGATCGAGCTGGTCCTTGACCTTGCCATGGATGCCGCCCCAGTCGCCGGCGTGCTGGAAGTTGTTCATGATGTAGGTCCAGCCGTTGATTTCATCGACCGCGTGCAGGCCGGTCGATTCGCCGCCGGCGGGGATCGACATCACGCGCGAGAGCTGCTTGGTGTCGATGTTGTAGGCCCACAGGAAGTTGTTGACGTGCTGGCCGCTGTCCTCGCCGATGAACAGGGTGCGCATCTTCTCGGAGAATTTCAGGTTGTCCGGATTGGCGATCTTGTCCGGGTTGGCCGTGTTGCCCAGCGCATCGGCGGCGATGTCTTCGCCGGTGATCAGCGCCTTGGTGTCGACCGGCATCCATTCGCTGTTGATGGCCGCGCCCTTGTCGTCCTTCTGGCCGCCCTTGAGATTGAGCGCCATCACGGCGCCGGCGACCAGCGCCTTGGGCACCGAGATGCCGTTGCCGGGCACGTTGGCCTTGTCGCCGGCGACCATGGAAGCCTGGACGTTCTGCAGCGCCGAATAGGCCACCTTGTCCTTGACGTTGACGGTGGTGCCTTCCATCTTCGAGAAGCCCATGCTGGCGCCGACATAGGCGGCGTAGCGGTGGGTTTCGAGGAAGGCGGCGGCTTTTTCATTGATGACCTTGATCCACTCGGTCTTGCCGTTGGCGACCACCTTGCGATGCTCGGGGCTTGGTTGCGGCGTGGTGACGTCGTCCTTGTAGGCCTGCACGTCCAGGATGTCGGTCGGCTTGATGCCGCCGTCGACCAGCGCGCGGATTTCGGCGCTGGTGGCCGAGCCGAGCTTGATCCAGGTCAGCGGCGCGGCGGCGGCGGCCGGATCGATGGAGAAGCCGGCACCGACCTTGGCGACGTACAGCGTGCCCGAGGACAGGTCCTTTTCGCGGTCGGCGACGAACACGAAATAGCCGGAGTTGGTGGCGTCGTCGCCCATGAATGCGGTGCGGTTGTCCGGCATCACCTGCACCAGCTCGTGCGAGATGCGGCCCATGCAGTAGTGCTTCTTGATGCTGGCGCTGCCGTCGGCGTTGACGATCACTTCCGGCATGTGACCGTAGTGGTAGGGATTGGCACGGCTGGCGTCGCCGTACAGGTTCTGGCTGAAGGCCTTGAGCTGGGCGTTGTTGGCGTTGAACGCATCCGGCTCGTACTCTTCGGAAGACAGGTGCGTATTCCACGGCGACAGGCTGGCGCCGCAGGTGATCCACAGGCCGTTGACGCCGCTGGTGTCGACGTTGTGGTACTTCACCAGCGACAGCTTGCCGCTGTCCGGATCCTGATCGAGCGTCAGCACGGCGATCGGCGATGGCAGCTTGCCGTACATGTCGGTCTTGCCGTCTTGCGCCCAGGTGGCGTATTCGAACTGCACCACCGCGAACACGGTGTTGCCCTTGACGCCATCCACCTTGGCGCCGTCGATTTTCAGCAGCGAGGAGCCGTCGGGCGAATCGCTGAAGTAATGGCGCTCCTTGCCGGCCACGGTGTTGTCCATGATCGGCTTGTTGTTGATGTCGTAATAGCCGCCCGCCAGGACCTTGCCGCCCTTGCCGTCGGCCACCATGTCGCCGGTGATGAAGAACGGCTGGTAGGCCAGCTTGTAGCTCTGCGTCTTGCCGTCGGACAGCAGGATGTCGAGCGTCGAGCCGACCGTGGTGGTGGCCATGGCCGCCGTATTGGCCAGGCTAGGCGCCGCCATCGAGGTGAACTTGGCGGACACGAAGCCGGCCGCCGCTGCGGGAGCGGCATCGCTGCCGCCGCCGCAGGCGGCCAGCAGCGAGGTGCCGCCGAGGGTGGTGGCGATCGGCAGCAGCGGCACGCCGGACAGGAATTTCAGCGCGCGGCGGCGGGAGGTATCAAGGGCTTGGGTCATCGTCGAAATCTTTCTTTAGGCTGGCAAAAGGAAACGGGCGGCGGCACGCAGGCTGTCCGCGGCGCAGCGGGGTGCGCACGCTGCAGTTGAAAGCCGGCGGCGCGCTTGGAAACCGCCAGAGAAGCAATGCCGTCAGCGCCGCCATGCGGCAGGACTGGCGTGCTTACGTGTCCGGCGTACTTCCAGCGCGAACAGTAGCGGCCGGATATGACGGCAGCGTGACGGTACGATGACGAACGGATGACGAAGGGAGAACGAAGGGAGAACGAAGGGAGAACGAAGGGAGAACGAAGGGAGAAGGAAGGGAGAACGAAGGGAGAAGGAAGGGAGAAGGAAGCGCGGCGGCCTGGCGCCGCGCCCCCGCTCAGGGCCGCGGCCTGGCGTGGCCGTAGGGGCTGCTCTGCATGGCCGACATGTGCTCCCGCAGCCATCTGTGGGCCGGACTGCGGGCATCGCGTTCGTGCCACAGCATGTCGACGTGGACCTCCGGCATCGGAAACGGCAGCTCCTTCGAGACCAGGGCGTCGGTCATGCCGGTCGAGGCAATCAGGTGGCGCGGCAGGACGGTGATCAGATCGGAGTTGGCTACCACGCGGCCGGCGGTGATGAACTGGTTGACGATAAGCAACACCCGGCGTTCGCGGTTGAGCTCCAGCAAGGCCTTGTCCACCAGGCTCTGGGCGCGCCCCGAGGAACTCACCATCAGGTGATTGGCAGCGCAATAGTTGTCCAGATTCAGCTCGACCGATGCCAGCGGATGATGGCGGCGCATCACGCACACGTACTGGCCGCTGTAAAGGCGCTCATGGCGGATCGGCGTATTCTGCGCGGCGGCCAGCTGCGCCGCCACGCCCGGGAAAAAGCCGATCGCCAGGTCGATGTCGCCGCCCAGCAGCATCGGCCGTGGATCGCGCGTCATCAGCGTCACCATGCGCACGCTCATGTGCGGCGCTTCGCGCTCGATCGAGCGCACCAGCGACGGCAGCCACAGCGCCGCGGTCGAGTCGGCCATCGCCATGCGGAAAATCGCCTGGGTCTTGGAGACGTCGAAGGTCTCCGGCGTGATCGCCGCTTCCAGTTCGGACAGCGCGCGGCGCACCGTCGGCCACAGTTCTTCGGCGCGCGCGGTCGGCCGCATGCCGTGCGCGGTGCGGATCAGCAATTCGTCGCCGAGCGCATCGCGCAGGCGCTTCAATGCATTCGATACCGCCGGCTGCGTCATCGCCAGCAGGCCGGCGGCCCGCGTCAGGTTCTGTTCGGTCATGACCGCATCGAACACGCGCAGCAGGTTCAAATCGAGGTTGAGAAAGCTCATGGCGTCAGGTGCTTATCGGCAAAAGCGATATTCACGGAAATAATAGTTGGTATGGAATAACAAAATTGGATATATAACACAGTCCGACTATACTGCAGTGCAGCAAAACAGTATTTTTCGAAAGGAAAAATCATGTCCACCTTAACGTATTCCGCCACCCGCGCCAACACGTTGCAGGGCTATACCCGTAACGTAACACATGCCGCCCGCCTGCTCTGGGGAGCATTGCTGGCACGCAAGCCAGCCCAGATCGAACGCCGCGAAAGCCGGCGCCAGAAGCTCGAGGCAGTAATAATGCTGAACGGCATGGCACAGGAACTGGAAAACACCATGCCCAACCTGTCGGCCGAATTGCGCTATCTGGCGGCCCGCGGCTGAAGCGCCGCAACTAGGCATCAAAACGCGATGGACGCCGATGTGGCATCGCAACATAAACAGCTATCAATCAGGAAAACACCATGTCGATTTGGGCCGTTGGGTTCCCCGCAGAAGCCGCGATTCCGCTGGTGGAAACGCTCGCCCTGAACATCGCCCGGGCCGCCCGGCCGCTGCTGGGACTCGGCGCCACCGCCGGCCTGCTGATGCTGTTCCGGCCCTTGCTGATCGGCATCCTGCAGGCGGGGCTACTGGTGATCCGCCCGCGCCTTACCCTGGCCCAGCGCAGCGCGCGCCAGAAACTGCACGACATGTTGCTGGTGGACCGCCTGGCGCGGCATTTCGACGAATCGCAGCCCAACCAGGCCGCCGAACTGCGCGCTCTGGCCGCGCGCGACTGAACTATTTTGCGCAGGAGTATCTAATTATGCTGAACGCCTATACCCCGCCCATCGCCGTTGCGCTGGGCTGCGTCGCGCCGAAACTCAGTCCGCACGAAGCGGCCCGGCTGACGCAGCAGTCGCTGCCGAACGGCGTCACGCGCGGCCTCGGCTTGGGCGATATCGCGGTCGCCTCGGAGCGCGCCACGCGCGCCAATCTCCTGCAGCCGCGCCGCAAACCGCACGGCGATCCGATCCGCCGCTGAACGCGGCAAAGAATGTCTCCTCCTCCCTCCCAAGGAAGGATTGTCCCCGTCCGGTGCAAGCCAGGCGGGGTTTTTTTATGCCGCCCGACTTTGCTGCAAAATGGTGGGGATGCCGCCCAGCCGCGCCGCGTCAGCCCGAACTCGGTTCCTGCATGGATTTTTGCGGGAGCGCCTGATACGGAGGCAGGGGCGGCACCGCAAGCCCCTTGTCTTCCTTGAGAAAACTACAGGACAGCAAATAGTCGATCAACAATCGCACCCGCGACGGCATGAAGCGGTTGCGGGCATACACGATGTTGAACACGACCGAATCGGTGGTGCGCCATTCGCCGAACACCGGCACCAATCCGTGCGTGCGGCAAGCCTCCGCCATGTGGTAAGCGGGTATATGGATCACGCCCAGACCGATTGCCGCCGCGTGGAGCAGCACATGGGCACTGTTGCTGAACAGCGCGCCCGCCGGCTCGATCGTGCAGGCCTGTCCGTCGCGCTGAAAGCGCGATGACTGGCCGGCGAACGACAGGCAGCGGTCTTCGGCAACCTTGTCCCGCCATGCTAAGCCGGATCTGAGCTTCGAGAGCTTCGAGCGCTTCGGTCGCCGCCAGCACGCCCTCATGAATCTGCTCCAGTTCTTCCAGCAAGGACATACTCCTGCTTGCCGCGTGCTTATCGGCAACAGTCCGCTTCACCCAGCGGGTCGTGCGGGCAAATAATTTCGTCCCCAGCGCCGCCACGTGCCGACTGCCATGCGCTTGAGCCGGCCTGCCGTAGCTGGCTATCGGTGGCGCGGGCACTAAAAAAGCGCGGTCAGGTTGCCCTGCCGCGCTTTTTTTGATGCGCCGCCGCCTAGTTCAAGACGGACGGCCGATATGGCGCTACGCCGCCAGCCGTTTTTCCAGCTGCGCCTTGGTCTCCTCCAGGTCCTGCGGCAGGTGGTACTCCAGCTTGTCGAACAGTTCGGTGTGCAGCTTCAGCTCCGCCTGCCATGCGGCCTTGTCGATCGAGGTGATCTGCTCGAACTGCTGCTTGCGATGAAGTCGAGGCCGTCCCAGTTCAGGTCGCCGAACTGCGGGCGTGATGCCGAACATGTTCTCGACGCCGCCGGCGCTTGCCGTCGATGCGGTCGAGCATCCACTTCAGCACGCGCATGTTGTCGCCGAAGCCGGGCCAGACGAACTTGCCGTTGTCGTCGGTGCGGAACCAGTTGACGCAGAAGATCTTCGGCAGCGCGGCGCCGGAGGCGGCGATCTTCTTGCCCATGTCCAGCCAGTGCTGGAAGTAGTCGCTCATGTTGTAGCCGATGAACGGCAGCATCGCGAACGGATCGCGGCGCACCACGCCCATCTGGCCGGCGGCGGCGGCGGTGGTTTCCGAACCCATGGTCGCGGCCATGTAGACGCCCTCGACCCAGTCGCGCGCCTCGGTCACCAGCGGCACCGTGGTCGAGCGGCGGCCGCCGAAGATGAAGGCCGAGATCGGCACGCCGGCCGGATCGTCCCAGGCCGGGTCGATCACCGGGTTCTGGGTGGCGGCGACGGTGAAGCGCGCGTTCGGATGCGCGGCCTTGCGCCCGGTTTCCTTGGCGATCGCCGGCGTCCAGTCCTTGCCCTGCCAGTCGATCAGGTGCGCCGGCGCTTCCTTGGTCATGCCTTCCCACCAGACGTCGCCGTCGTCGGTCAGCGCGACGTTGGTGAAGATCGTGTTTTCGGCCAGCGAGGCCATGCAGTTGTGGTTGGTCTTGTCGTTGGTGCCCGGCGCCACGCCGAAGTAGCCGGCTTCCGGGTTGATCGCGTACAGGCGGCCGTCCGCGCCCGGCTTGATCCAGGCGATGTCGTCGCCGATGGTGGTGACTTTCCAGCCTTCGAAGCCTGTCGGGCGGGATCAGCATGGCGAAGTTGGTCTTGCCGCAGGCCGAGGGGAAGGCCGCCGCGACATAGTGCTTCTCGCCTTGCGGCGATTCGACGCCGAGGATCAGCATGTGCTCGGCCAGCCAGCCCTGGTCGCGGCCCATGGTGGAGGCGATGCGCAGCGCGAAGCACTTCTTGCCCAGCAGCGCGTTGCCGCCGTAGCCGGAGCCGAAGGACCAGATTTCGCGGGTTTCCGGGTAATGCACGATGTACTTGGTCGGGTTGCACGGCCACGCCACGTCCTTCTGGCCCGGCTGCAGCGGCGCGCCGACGGTGTGCACGCACGGCACGAATTCGCCGTCGCTGCCCAGCACGTCGTACACGGCGCGTGCCCATGCGCGTCATGATGCGCATGTTGACGGCGACATACGGCGAGTCGGACAGTTCGACGCCGATGTGCGCGATCGGCGAACCGAGCGGGCCCATCGAGAACGGCACCACGTACATGGTGCGGCCGCGCATGCAGCCGTCGAACAGGCCGTGCAGCGTGGCGCGCATCTCGGCCGGCGCCATCCAGTTGTTGGTCGGGCCGGCGTCTTCCTTGTTGGCGGAGCAGATGAAGGTGCGGTCTTCGACGCGCGCGACGTCGGACGGGTCGGAGCAGGCCAGGTAGCTGTTCGGGCGCTTGGCCTGGTTCAGCTTCTTCATGGTGCCGGCGGCGACCATCTCGGCGCACAGGCGGTCGTATTCTTCTTGCGAGCCGTCGCACCAGTAGATGCGTGTCCGGCTTGGTCAGGGCGGCGATCTCGCCGACCCAGTTGATCAGTTTCTGCTGCTTGACGTAAGCTGGCGCGTTGACGGCGGCGACGCCGCCCATAACGGGTTGATTCACGGTAAAACCTCCAATGCCAATAAAAAATCTTGTAGTCCGGCACGGCAGCAGTCGTCGTCTGGGATCGCCTAGCGTCCATCCTCGGCTGGCAAGCGGCGGTCGGACGAGCGGCACGGCGGTTCTGTCGGATATGATTGCATGCGCGGAAGTGTATTCCGCACAGTGACCCTGATTGTACACCGCGCAATTGTGATGCGCAGGCCGCCGGTTCAAAAATGCTACGAAACTCGTTGATAATGTAGCACGCTGCGTGCGATTTCAGCCCAATTTTGGCCACCAGCCCTTTCTTTGGAATCGCTAACTACCATGAAAATTGCCATTCTCGACGACTATCAGGATGCGGTCCGCCAGCTCGACTGCTTCCAATTGCTGGACGGCCACGAGGTCAAAGTGTTCACCAGCAGCGCGCGCGGCGTCGGCCAGCTGGCGATCCGCCTGGCGCCAGTTCGATGCGCTGGTGCTGATCCGCGAGCGCACCGCCTTCCGCAAGGCCTTGCTCGACAAGCTGCCGAAGCTGAAGCTGATTTCGCAGACCGGCAAGGTCAGCGGCCATGTCGACGTCGCCGCCGCCACCGCCAACGGCATCGCGATCGCCGAAGGCGTCGGCGACCCGATCGCGCCGGCCGAGCTGACCTGGGCGCTGATCATGGCGGCCAGCCGCACGATCTGCCGCATACGCGGCCAACCTGAAGGCAGGGCTGTGGCAGACCGCGTCCGCCATGCCCGCAGCTACAACGGGCTGGGCACGCGCGCTGAAGGGCCGCACGCTGGGCATCTGGGGCTACGGCAAGATCGGCCGCCTGGTGGCCGGCTACGGCAAGGCGTTCGGCATGCAGGTGCTGGTCTGGGGCCGCGAGGCCAGCCGCGCAGGCGGCGCAGCGCGACGGCTATCGCGGCCGCTGCTTCACAAGGAGGCTTTTTCGCGCGAATCCGACGTGCTGACTCTGCATCTGCGCCTGAACGACGCGACGCGCGGCATCGTCGACAGCGGCCGACCTGGCGCGCATGAAGCCGAGCGCCTTGTTCGTCAATACCAGCCGCGCCGAACTGGTCGCGCCAGGGGCGCTGGAGGCGGCGCTGAGACAGGGCCGGCCGGGCTACGCGGCGCTCGACGTGTTCGAACAGCGAACCGCTGGCGCCGGATGCGCCGCTGCTGCGGATGGACAACGTGCTGGCGACGCCGCATCTGGGCTATGTCGAGCAGGACAGCTACGAGCTGTATTTCCGCGCCGCGTTTCAGAACGTGGTGGACTTCGCCAACGGCACGCCGACCGGCATCCTCAATCCGGACGGCTGCTGCGTTCCGGCTCGCGGCAATGGCGCTGGCAATGCACTCGTCCACAGGCCGGCCCAGCCCGGCGGCCACGGCATGCGGCGGGCCGGCGTAGTCGGGCAGGCGCGCGCACCGGGATCACCGGCAGCGCCGGCGGCATGCTCATCGGCAGCCAGCGCCGCGCTCCCAGCCCAGGCTATAGGCATAGTCCGGCAGCAGCGCCTCGCACACCGTTTCGAACCAGGCGGTGTGGTCCTCGTCGCGTCCCAGCGCCTGCGCCAGGCCTTGCGGATCGAACTGCGCCAGCGCGCTGGACCAGTTCCTCCGCGCGTGGCGCCCGGCGCATCGCCCCAGCCCAGCACCGGATTGACGTTGTAGTCGGCGCCGGAGCCGTACCAGCCTTCGCGCCACGGCCGCTGCATCCAGTTGCGCTGGCCGGAGAACAGAGTGCCAGCGCCAGTGCAGGCCGGACGGCTTGGGCCAGGAGTACAGGTACAGCCGCTGATAGCCGGCGCGGTGCAGTTCGCGCACCATCGCCATCAGGCGCGCATGCGGCATGCGGTCCGGCGGCGCGCGGCGGAACAGGATCGGCTCGCCGTCGGCGTGCTGCACTTCGTCGGTGGACAGGTTCAGGTCGAGCGTGCGCGGCTCGCTGCCGAAGCGCGCCGAGATCCAGCCGGTCAGCAGGTTGACCGAAGTGATCACGCCATAGCCGCGATGGCGATGGAAAATGACGGTGCCGGGAGCGATGGGTTTCATGGCTAAAAAGCGGAATAAAGTCAGATGATTTTAAGCCTAGCAGCTCAAGCCGCTCCATGCATTGATCGGAT